>CAUZEA010000061.1:0-34283 GCA_963578605.1 Planctomycetota bacterium | reverse complement strand
TCGGTAAGCGGTTCGTCTAGCTCCGCATCTTTCAACCCGAGCGACACTCCCTCGAGCAGGTAGGGATAGGGCTCGGGATTACCCGCGAGATAGGCCTCCCAGTCGTAATCGAAAGAGGACTCGCTAGGATAAGACTCTTCCCACTGCTCAAACCGCTCGAGGACTTTAGCGTCTGTGGCAAACTCGGCGATGGCATTACCCTGCTCGGTTGTCTGCTCGGTCTAGGTGGCAAGCCACTCGACAATCTCCTACATCTCGTCCTGGTACCCAACGGTTTGGTGGGGAGTGGGTCATGATTCCGAACTGCCACACTTTTGGCGTGAGCCCCAGCTGCTCGTTCTCCCGCCACTCGGCCACCAGCGCAAGGAACTGGCGTTGAATCTGGCCAACGCTGGCCATGATCTGGTGCTTGCCTGCCGGTACGAGCTGTCCCACCTGTCCGATAGAGGTGACTGCCAGAATGTCGCGATCCGGGTCTTCGGTAAGCGACGTGCCCCGCATTCTACGATAGGGGTTCCAGGGCTTCTGATTCCAATCGGTGTACGAAAACGTTTCGCTCCCCGGTTCGATCTGGGGCTGGCTTGCTTCTCTCAAGTCCTCGATAATCTCTTCGGAGTCCACCAGCGACGACATGATGGCCGGGTCGATGCGAAAAAGCGAGTGGCCCAGGATCTGCTCACACTCACCGACCTGGTCACTCCATATCTGCTCCAGGTCCGTCTGGCTTGCGGTCGCCGTCGACACACGCTTCCAGAACTCATTTTCACCAGAAAAGCGGTACATGTGAAAGTGCGACCCCATCACGTGTCCCGCCGCTTCCAGCGCTTCAAGGTGGGTGGTGTCATCCCCGTTCAGCACGCGCGCGTCGCGACAATACTCCCCGTTGAGCTGGTAGTTGACCTGCGCACCAACCGACTCGGCCAGATCGGCAATCCAGAGGATCTGCTCCTTGTCGCTGTCGTAGCGGTTTTGCTTGGTGGTCTCCCAGTTGTCCAGCGCGCTGGCCTGCTCCGGGAATCCGTAGTTGTGGCCATGTACGTTGATGGTGATCAGAATGGGCGGGTAGCTTGCCGAACTTCCAAAGTTCGCCTTCCACAACGCGTAATGGGCCTGACCAATGGGCGTACCCAACCCGTCATCGTTAACCAGCGCGGTCTCGCTCCCCAGGCCGTCCCGCCACACCGTGTAATCGGCCGCATCGACGGTGCCGCTGACATCAAAATCGCCCGACACGCCCGCCGGCGCTCTTCAAGCCGTTCAACATGGAGCCAACGGTAATGGTGTCGGTTCATTGGAATGGTTCTCATAAAACAGGGTCTCTCCACAACCGGCCAGAGACCCGCTGAGGTCTCTTCCGTTGGGCTCCACCCTTTCACTATATAGAAACCCTCTTGCAGACTCAAAATAATTAGTGGGCCTGCAACCGAAACCGGTCCTGGAACCGCCGTCCTGGAACTGCCGTCCTGGAACTGCCGCCCTGGAACCCCGCACTATGGGCCCCGCGCTATGGACCCCGCAAAGCTGACACTCCATCGATCCACGGCTCGTTCACTCGTCCTCACCGGCGGGGGCAATGCTTACCTCCACGGGGCCTGTCAGGTTTAGAGGCACGGTCAGGATGCCCGTCTCTTCGGTTACCGCAAGGACCTGGGTCGTGGTGCCAACGGTGGCCTGGTATCCGGGCGGATTTCTCCAATCGGGCCATGAGGAACCAACGTAAAACTCCAGGGCCGCAGCACCCTGGCCGTTGAGAAGCAGATGCAAGGACTCGTCCTCGCACTGCAACACGCGCACATTGACCGGGGAACTGGCAACCAGTCTCGTTGGGATCGGCTCAATCACGGCCGATTCGTGATCGGCCAACTCCAACTCGGTACGTACGCCTGCGGCGGCCTGCCCTTCGACTTTCGGGCCTGCCCTGCCAGCTGGCGGACTGACGGTGGTGACAAAATCATGGGGTGCGGGTGCACCTCGCCCATCGAACTTGTGCACCTGGTGCAAGCGATCGTCGCCGTGCCAGCCGTACACTCCCGAATTCATCGTCACGATGCGCTCTTTCCCTTTGACCATACCGGCTCGAATTTCTTCGAACGTGATTGGAAACTGCTTTGAAGACAAGGTATCGTGTGTCAAACCACCCCAGAAGGTTGGCTCGCTGTAGGGAATAAACATCTCGCCCCAACTCAATTTGTCGAGCATATCGAGATAGAGTTCTTTCTCGTTCTTCAACTGCGGAAAGCTCAGCGGCATCATGTTCGGGGCCAGGTGCAATTGCGGCCCCGTGCCCTCGTCGGTGAAGATGATGTGTTTTTCGTTGGCAATGCTCCGCATGAACACGGTGTGCATCCCAATCAGGACTCCCCCCTTGTCGCGAATTTTGCGTGCATACTCGATCATCGACGGCAACGAAATCAGAATCACCGAGTTCACCCGGCGGGCGATCGTCTTGGTCTGGTGATTGATTTCCGCAGAGTGTTGATCCCAGCGCACGTCGGTATCGTAAGACCACTGGCCGGTGTAGCCGGCCAAAAATCCATCGAGTTGGCCCCCATCAAACCCCATCTCGTCCATCATCACGTCCACGCTCTCAAGCAGCGCATCGTGAAAACTGTTGGTGGCCCCCGTTTCGGGATCCCGATAAGGGTAAAACCCCCAGTAGCGCCAGCCTGCTGCGGCATTTTCCGGGCCGAAGTAGCGTCCATCGCCCCACCGCGCCTGCTGGCCCCCTGCATCGATCACTGCCGAATCGGCAAACCGGCTGGGGGTGTTGGTTGCGAACAGGCTGTGGGCAATATGGAAAACCAGCTTGATCCCGGGATGCTGCTTGTGAAGGGCCGTATTCTGAAGTCGCAGCAGTTGCCGTTCCTTGGGAAAATCAATGAACTCAATGCCTTCGATCGGAAGGTTGGGATCATCCACCGGGCGCGACAGCACCGGGGTGATGCCGACCTTCAAATTTCGTTTGGCCATAAAAATTTTGTCGACCACCATACGACGACTGGCCGGGCTGTAAGTGACATACCCCGAACCGCCATCGACCCGGCCAATCCGGTTTTCAACGGTTCTGAAATGGTTGACAAAATCGTAGTAATCTCCTGAATCGGTTGGATAAACCGACCACTCAAGCGTGTAAGACGCCCCAGCCGCCAGCGCGAACTTTTCGGTTCCAACGCCCGAGACGCCTTCCCAGTCGACGTAGGGTGCAGCCTGCACTACGTAGACGTCGTCGATCGGTACGATCCCTATTCCTGTATTGGCATCGGTGAAAAAAGCCGAGGGACAATAATCGGTGGACCCTTCCTGCTGACGCCCACGACGGTCGTAGCCTGAAAGAAAAGACTTTTTCACCTGCCCCGGCTTAAGGGGTGTCTCGTTGTAGATCAGCAGTCCAAGGTCCTGGTCGGTCGTATTGGTGTATCGGTCTTTCACGTAAACATGGGTGGGGAAAACCTCGACCTGGCGGTCGAGCGTATAGGAGGCGCCACCGGCGCGTACCTGGTATCGGGTCGGTGGGCCTGGGCTGGTGGCCTGATTTTTGGGATCTTTTTTATGAACCACGTCCTCCGGTGGAACCTCGCGCACTTCAACATGCCACTGTTTTTCACTGCCGCTGGCTGGTTTTTCGCGGGCCCACAAACGATTAAAGTCTCCGTGAGGCCAGGAGATGCGGGACTCGAACGGATAGCTTTGAGAATCAACGGTCACGGTAAAACCGCCACCGGCGCCCATTTGAACCTGAAAAGGAGTCAGCCGTTGTGCGACCGGCAGTGGTGCAACCTGTTTATCGGCCGGCCCAACCAGGGCGGGCGCGTTTATCGGGCACGAAAAGTCGAACTGCTCCACTGGGTAGGCACCATGGTCATCGGTCAGCGTAGCGCGAACCACATAGTTGCCTGCGGCCAGGTCGCCCCACGGCAGCGTGACCTCGGCCAGGCCGGCCTTTGCCGACACACGATCGATTTGGATCTGCTGGAGAATCTCTGCCGGGTTCTCTTTGCTGGCCAGTGTCACTAGAAGCCGCCCCACCCCTTGAAGTGGCTGCAGTCCTTTGTAGTCACACTCCACCACGAGCTGTTGACGATCGCGGTAGAAATAGGGCGTGACCTTCACGCGTCCTGCCCACGTCAGGTCGAGGTATTCGTCCTTCTCTGCCTGGAAATGCTGCAGCGCTTCGTCATCAGAGAAGGGCCGATTGTAGATCCGAACCCGGTCGACCATCCCCTTGAACTTGGGGCTTTTCGGTCCCCCCTGGGCGCCAATATGAAAACGGCCTTTTGGCTGGTACTCCTTAATGTCGGACTCTTTGCTGGCCACCTGTTGTCCGTTGACCCACATTCGCATCTGCTGGCCATCAAACGAGGCAGCCACGTGATACCACTGGTGGAGTGACAGTCGGCCACGAATATTGTTGCCGCCACTACTGATGTACCAGTAGACCTGTTCTCCGTTGTAGTAGGTCATCACATAGGTCGAATACTCCTCGCCCAGCAGTTTTGCTTCTCCGTGCGCCTTGCGGTTCGATTGGACCCAGGCTTCCAACGTGACCGGCCCGCCAAGCCCCAGGTCGACACTGTTGCCGCAATCGACGTAGTCATCAAACCCATCCAGGCCAATGACAAATCCCTTGCCATGTTTGACCCACACCGGGCCGTGAAGTTGTGCGGTGTGCCCATGGCCACTTGAGTCGCGCGCCATATCACCTTTGCCATCCACGGTTGAACGCTCATCGAAGTTCCACTCGGCCACCGGCCCAGCGGGTCGGGCCGCCCAGCCGGTCGTCGCGACCCCAGCAAGGCCCAGCCAGAGAACCAACCCCTTCGCACTCGTCCATTTCCCACCAGCCGACTTCATAGCAGTCATGCACCTGTCCTTCTGAAACGTCTGTCAAAACCACGCCATCTGTCTAAGGTTATCATAGCCGCAATCAAGCTCGAAACCACGCACACGTTGGCACGACCCTGGCCAGGCCCCAGCCGACCGAACGGCCGTATTGACGCACCACGCCCTCGCAAATTTTACCACTTCACGTTAAAACCACACAAAACCGTGTGGAGGCATCCGTGTGGGGGCATGAGGGCGGATTGCCGTTTGAGCCCCGCAGTGACCCCCCCCCCTGGCCCAAGGACTCCCTGCGATGCTTTGTTGGTCTCGCCCCAGTCGTGCGGCAATCGCGCGATTTCTTGCCGAGCAGTCGCAGCTGGACCTGTCGTTCAACATGGCCCATCGCGACACGGAACCAGCACGCGCATCTCCGCTGGCGGACCGTTCCGCACCGAGCGGTCGATGGGCAGTTGGTCGTCCGAGTGTTTGGCCTTTTTGAGCTTTGCTCGCATGCCCTGCCGCCGGTGCGAGTACCAGCCGTAATAGCGGACAAGTGGGTCGTTTGGTTCTGCGGGGGGGCCGGGATTGTAGCTTCAAGAGTCCCGAATCTTGATGAGTTAATCGGACAAGCTGGATCGGGCATTCGATGATTCACGGATCCGTGGGCGGCCACGGCCACCCCGGGCTCCTTTCCGCCTTGAATCATCCGTTCCTCCTCGTAGAATCATTTCTGTCCGCGGAAATCAAATTTCCTATCCTTTTGGCTGTGTGCCATTTTAGCGATGTCTCCCCTGGCATCGAGCTTTGCCGATCGCCGGCTGAAGAGGCGAGTTATGTGTTCCCAATCGAATTCTCCCCAGGTCAACAATCGAATGTCGGCCAATGGCGAAGATCGCCCTGCGGCGACGGTTCTGATCACAACAAAAGACCGCAAAGTGGTTCTCTGTCAGGCGATCGACTCGATACCTTACAGCAATCATTGGCCGGATGGCACGACGCAACCACCAGCACCAGTACCAGGGCGAGAATCGATCGATTTCCCGGGCAGCTTCGTCTACCCTGGAGGATCGAATGCCAAGCGGCGCCAACTCTTCGTCGAGCTGGGTGGCTATTCGGGCGTCGGCCGGCAGTCAGAAGAGCCAACGTATGCCATCCGACTTCTCGATCATGAATATGTCGTGCGAGTGAGTTCAAACGTCGAGATTGACCACTATCCGCAGCGCGCCAAAAACAATTGTCGAGAGATCATGTACGCGGGGCCTGCTTTCCTAGGTTTGGCGAGGGGGATTTGGGAAGGGAGTACCCGCCTCCAAGCTCGCAGGCCCGTGGCACCGTCCACTTATCGATTGATGCGTCGAATGACGAACCACCCGCTTCCCTGCTCGCAAATCGAACCCGAGTTGCGGCCAATCGTGCTCGATAACGATCTCCTGTTCGGACACCCACCCTAACCCGGTTGTCGATTGATTGGCTCGTGCTACTTCCAACCTGAGATGACACAAAAGTCGGTGGTTCTGCCGGCCAGCCTTTCGAAAAATCGATTCAGCTTCAACATGACACTCAGTAGTTCCAAGTTTCGCGACGGTTTCTTACAAGGTCCTGTGTGCGGGCTGGTCGAAGCTAACAGCTTCCAACGTTTTTTACTTGCGTGGACTTCGACCCTGGTATTCGTGCGTTTTTCTCCAAACTTGGAACTAGTGGCACTAGATCAGCCATGAGACAAGCTAAACTGCTGATTCGAAATACGTTGGCGATCTACGGACAGAAAGCGCTAACGGTCGGCCTTGGGGTGTACGGCACGCGGCTGCTGTTCCAGGCACTCGGCGACGCGGATGTTGGTATATACAACGTCCTGGGCGCCAGCACGGCATTGCTCGCGATGCTTGGAAGCAGCTTCACGGCTAGCGCGGTCCGCCATCTGGCTCATTCGCTAGGAGGAGACGATCGCGATGAGTTTCGGGTCGTATTCAATACGACGATCGGACTTTTCTTTATCATGTCGCTGCTCATTTTGGTCGTGGGGGAATGCCTGTCACTCTGCCTTCGTTGGCTAACGATCCCACCCGACCGGCTCGACGCAGCATTTTGGGTCTATCAATCGACTCTAGTGATAGTGCTGGTCACACTGGTAACCTCCCCTTGCTCCGCCGCCCTGACCGCCCATCAAGCCTTGGTGCTCCATTCGCTGCTGAGGATACCTAGCGCCATGCTAACCTTCCTCGCCATTTGGCTGTTGTTTTACATTCCGGGCGACCGCCTAATCACGTTTGCAGTGTTGACGCTGGGGGCTCGTACTATTTACTTCATGCTCATCGCGGGGAGCTGCTTCTTCCTCTTTCCAGACGCCCGGATTCGCCCCTCTCTGTTTCGTCTTTCCCGAGTGCGGGCGATCGCTTCCTTCGCCGGCTGGACTGCGCTGGGGGGCATGGCTTGGAACTTGCAAATACGCGGATCATCGATCTTGCTCAACCTGTTCTTTGGGCCCGCCCTCAATGCCACGTGGACCGTCAGCTCACGAGCGGCGGGATACCTGGAGGGCATGACGTACGGCGTCATAGCGAGCGCCACGCCTGCCATCATGAAGACCGAGGGAACCGGTAATCGCGAGAACGTCACCTCCTTGATGCTAGCGATGTCGAAGTTCGCGACGTTCGCGTCACTTCTGATTGCCGTGCCGGTGGTCTTGGATATCCAGAACGTGATGCAGATTTGGCTCGAAAACCCGCCGCAATACTCGGCCATGTTTGTCTCCCTGGCACTCGTGGCGCTGACGATCGAATCGCTCAGCCGCGGTACGATTCCTGCAATGCAGGCGACCGGCGACATCGGACCGTTCACGCGGAAATATATCTTGTACGCGATGATGCCGATCCCCGTTGCCTGCGTGCTATTTTGGCTGGGTACCCCTCCGGTCACGCTACCTGTTTGTATCGTATTGGGCGTTTCCGTAACGACGGTTTGGCGCGTCTATTTCTCTGGCCAGATCCTGAATAGCCCTATGCGCCAATGGTGGGGTGCGGTGGTCTGGCCGACACTGATCGTCGCTACAATTGGCGCGTTGGCAGCCTTGCCGGCCCGGTTCATGATGGGGGAGGGGGTCGCGCGGTTCCTAGCCGTGGGCCTCTCCTTCGCCGCCTTCGCCGTCCCTGCCATTTGGTTCCTCGGGATCGATGGCCGTGAGCGAGAGTATTTTCGATCTTTCTTGCACCGTTCCAGCCGGCAGTAAGCGGAGAAGCGGCGTCCATGAGGCGATCACCTGTAGCCACAACCCTGCCACCTACTCGCTGTAGCCGGACTTGGGCGATCCTCATCAAGCGGGTCTAACCAGTGGACCCATTGTGTTGTTCGCGTTGCGGTAGCCCAATGAAAGTGGTGGCCTTTATCGAACCGCCTCAGGCCGACCAGCTGTGAGGAACTCAGCTACGTGGACATCGACGCCTTCCTGGCCACCTGCGAATCATCACCAACACATGTTGGCATGGGAGCCGCAGGTGCCGCTGGGTGTTGGCTGGCTGGGAGCGGGCGACTGCACACAAAATCTCCAAACACCGCCTTGAATCATCCGTTCCTCCTCGTAGAATCACTTTTGCCTGTGGAGATCAAATTTCCCATCCTGCGCGTCCACGGAGGTGTATCCGAGTGCGAGTTGACACCCAAAGCCACGTATGGCCGCAGCCCTACCTCGACTATCTGCTCACCCGTACGGAAGAACCACGGGCGGTTCGTGAGGGTGACGCGCTCTATATCGATACCGCGAAGTGGCGACGCCGCGCAATGCCCGGCCACTCCGACATCGCCGACAAGCTGAAGACGATGGACCGCAACGGGATCGATGTAACGGTGCTTTCGCCGAACGATCCGGGTCCAGAACGGTTTGGCGACGACGGCCCGATGGTTGCCCGCATGCTGAATGACTTCATTGCTGCGCAGGTACACGAGCACCCCGACCGCTTCGTCGGCCTCTGCGAGTTGCCGCTCAACCACGAATCCGAAGCGCAAGACGAACTCGAACGCGCCGTTGATGAACTCGATCTGCGAGGCGTCCTGCTCTACGCCAACCTCGACGGTCGCTACCCGGATGAACCAGCCTTTGAGTGGCTCTTCGCCCGGGCCGAGTCACTGCAGATTCCCCTCTACCTCCATCCCGCGTACCCGGTTACGTATGACCAGGTTGAGGGCCGCAACCTGGTTGGCGCGCTGGGGTTGATGTTCGACACGACCATTGCGCTGGCCCGCATCATCCTGAGCGGGCTGATGGATCGGTACCCTGGCCTGACGATCGTGTGTCCTCACGTCGGCGGAGCACTTCCATACCTGATCGGTCGACTCGACCACCAAACCATGGTGCTCAAGCGTGGTGCCGAAAACCTGAGCCGCGCCCCAAGCGAATATCTGCGTGACATTTGGTTCGACACAGTCTCACCATGGCCCGCGGCGGTCCGCTATGGCCTGGAGATGGTCGGGCCAGACCAACTCATGTTCGCCAGTGACCACCCGTGGGTCGATCCCGACGTAATCGTTCCAATCGTGGACGCACTGCCGGTTTCGGACGAGGAGCGAGCGCGAATCTACGGCGGGAATGCGGCGAAGCTGTTCCGAATCAATTCCAACGAGACGTCCTAGCCGAACGGGACACCCGTCGACGCGTCGGGGCTTGAGAAACGCGAAAGTTTGGCAGATGCGGAGTGGCGTCCTGAGCGCTCCGGGTCACACTGCCTCCATACGACCGCTCAACCTTTCGGCCAGCATTGTGGAAGCCGATTGCACCTCTGCTTGATCGATTTGCGTACAGCGTCCATCATGCCCCAAGGGTTGGACAAGAGCATGAGTCCGGAACAGCTCAGCGATCTACCCGCCTATTTGCAGTCGCTGCGTGCGGAGAAAGAGGCCAAGAAGTAGTCCCGCACCTCGTTCTGCCAGCGCCTTACCGGAGCGTTTCAAACCGACAGATGTCACGTAGCGGGACAATGTTCTGCAGTCGTTTGATGGCCCTCCGCGGCTTGCAACCCTTGGGCACCTGGTGGGACGTCATCCCGGCCGAAGCCGGCGCGACGGTGGTGATCTCCTCCAGCCGCGACCAAGAGAGCGCCGAGGAGGCCGCCGCCAGGCTGCCCTGCCCAGGCGGTGCGACGCACCACGGTATCAAGTTCGATCAAGTCGACCCCATTTCGCTGGAGCAAGGATTCGCCGACGCCATCACCACCGCCGGCAAAGTAGATATCCTGGTAAACAACGGGCTCGTATTCCCCCAGGAGGGCTGGTCTGACGTCAGCTTCGAGCAGTTCGCCTCAGGACAGGACAACAACGCGGCGTACTTTTGTCTGGCCCGACTCACGCGCAACCACGCCGTCCAGCGCAACACCCCGGCCAGCATCATCATGATCGGCTCGATGTATGGCCAGGTTGGCTCCTACCCAGATATGTACGAGGACATCTGGTATGACAGCCCGGTTGCCTACCCCGCGCTTAAGGGGGGGCACGATTCACATGACCCGCCACTTGGCCGTGTATTGGGCCCGTAATGGTGTGCGGGTTAACTGTCTCAGCCCCGGGCCGTTCCCTCCTCAGGACAAGGTGCCAGCGGAGATGGTGCAAAGGCTGTGCACCAAGAGCCCGATGAACCGGATGGGGTTACCGTACGAACTGAAAGGCGCTCTGGTGTTCCTGGCGAGCGACGCCAGCAGCTACGTGACCGGGCAGAACCTCACGATCGACGGTGGTTGGACCGCTTGGTGAATATTCACGATCAGGCGTCGACGAACTCGTGGTAAATGTCCTTACCGACCATTTCACCCCAGCGATCGATGATGCGGCGCCACATGGGCCCAGGGCGGCCGTCGCCGATGGGGATACCGTTTAGGCGAACTGCCGATCCGAGGCAGCAGGGTGTGGTTGGCAACCAAGCCTCGTCAGCGTTAACAACGTCATAGGTCTGAATGTCCTGCTCCAGGAACGGCACGCCCATGTCCTCGAGAATCTCTACCAGCACGGTCAGGCTTATTCCCCAGAGAATATTGTGCTGCCGCGGCGAAATCACCGCGCCATCCCGGTAAATCACAAAATTCGTGCCGCTTGTTTCAGTGATGTGGCCATCCACGTCGAGATAGAGAGGCGTCGCCTTCGGATCGGCCAGATGCGACTGCTGTTCACCAATCCACATGTGCAGCCGATTGCGATTCTTGACCTTCGGCGACAGGCATTGCGGTGGTACGTGGCGCTGTGCCGGCGTGACGCAGTGCGCCCCGTTTATGAACATGTCACGCCAGATATCGCATCGCAAAGGAAAAGTGTGCTGAACGTAGCTGGGAGTTAACTGATCGGGCACGCCGGCCGATCCGGCGTAGTCCTTGCACTCACCTGCAGTGATGTAAAAGATCAGTCCTAGCTCCTGACCTGGCTCCAGTTGGCTGCTGTTCTCGACGATCAGTTTATGCGATATCTCGATACTCTGTTCGATCGATACGGGTGGCTCGATGTACGCGTATTTGCACGAGCGATAAAAACGCCGAACGTGGTCCTCCAGCCGGAACGGCTTGTGGTGAAATGTCCTTACGAAGTCCGTGACAGCCGCACCCAGCACGATCCCAAGATCGTAAATGTTCAAAACGCATTGCGAATTGGGAACAAACTCACCTTTGAGGTACGCGATAGGTTCAACCATGGCAATCGTCCTTTTGTTGAGATCTATTGTTGCAGACGAGTCCCGAACGTATTCATGTCGGTTCACTCGATGATATGGTGCCAAACCGTGAGCCGTCCAGCCGGCCAGACTGGACACCAAACCTAAGGACTCAGCAATGTGACACGTTATATACCGTTTTTAGAAAAAATGGACTGCGTACGCAGTCCCGCTGCCGGTTGCTGCGCTCTTTTGGTTGTCGTTTCTTCAGACCGACTCCATTGTCCGTGCAGCTCTCGACCCCCTGTCCAACAAACCAGTCGCAATCTACCCTGGCAATCCGAAGTATTTTATTTTTCGAGACAAACCGCTAGCGCTGATCACGGCCACAGAGCATCACGGTCCGGTAGTTAACAGACGCTTTGATACGGAATAGCCTATTTCCTGGTACCGAGCTCTCGGCAAGGCAGTGGCCGAGCTGGCTGGCGTACCCCACAGCCTGATTGGTCGTGGGGGGCAGGATGATATATTGGTTGTCGGGCACAGAGCGATGAGGAGTGTTACCTTGGAGAGGCCCCAGATCCTCGGCTTCAGCGGAAAAGCCTGAGCAGGCCAACAATAGACACCGTACACCCACGAGGCCAAGAATCACTCAAAATGAGAATCCTCAGCATTGGTGAAGTCGTCTGGGATGTGTTTGAAGACTCGACACGGTTGGGTGGGGCACCGCTGAACTTTGCCGTCGACGTGAGCCGATTTGGCCATGACGTCGTTTTCGTCAGTGGCGTTGGCAAGGACCAGCGCGGAGATGAGGCGCTAAAGTGTATCCGTAATACGGGTTTATCGACCGCATACGTACAACAGCTGAAAGAATATCCCACAGGTTATGTGCAGGTTTCCACAAGTCGCGACGGGGACCATTCTTATGGTATCCATCGACCGGCAGCGTACGATTTCCCCGCACTGACCCCCGAACAACTCGAAGCGATTGCGTCGTTCAAACCAGACTGGCTCTATTTTGGCACGCTCCAGCAGACCAGCTGTACTGCCCGTGAATTGGTCAAAACGCTCATCCACTGGCTGCCCGAGACGCGGCGATTCTACGACATGAATCTCCGCGAGGGTCACTACACCACGGAGCTAGTAAGAAACCTGTTGGAAGAAACAACGTTGCTGAAGCTCAATGAAAACGAGGCCCGAACCTGTGCAGGCATCTTCGAAAATGCGCCAAGCGCGGCAGACGAGTTTTGCGGATGGATGGTCGGCCAATTCGGTTTGGAGGGGGTTTGCATCACGCGTGGAGCGGGGGGCTGTGCCGTACATTGCGACGGCGAGTACATCGAGTCGCCGGGATATCAGGTCGATGTGGAAGATCCCGTCGGAGCAGGAGACGCCTTCGCGGCAGGATTTTTGCACGGCAGAAACGAGGGCTGGGCACTGAAGAAGACGTGCGCATTTGCGAACCAATTGGGCGCCCTTGTGGCCAGCAAGCCGGGGGCATTACCCGAATGGTCGTTGGATGAAATTGACGAATGAATGACTGGCCATGTGGTTTGGAATCCGACGAGAGTCGGCAGCGAATCGCCGGCAGGGAGCGATGAAATCTTCCTGGGGTGTAACGAAGGACACAAAACAGTCCGTATCAAATACACATTTCACGATGTCAACACTGAGTTTTCACTGTGTCAACACTAGCCACCCTCAGCCGTCCTGAGGAAATACGGCCTGAAACTGAACACCTGCGGGTCCTGGGGATCCACCGTAACCGACACGCCAGCGACATTCGGTGCGCCGAATACTTCCATGCGGGTGAAATGCAGGTGGGTTTGGTGGCCCGCGTCGTCTGTAAGAGGATTGTCAACGCGGAAGAAATGTGTGTCTCCGTGAATACAGACAATTGGCTCAGGATAATTGGCTGCAAAGTCCTCCATTGCCGCGATGGTGTCGTGAAAGCCCTCTGCGTGCCGGCTCTTGAATTTGAGATCGGCGTGCATGGCGATGACCACACCAACGGTCTTGTGATTGACTGCTTCGGCTAAACTCTCCTTGAGGAATGCCAGGTTGGCGGCGTTGCGATCGGCAAACTCTTCCATCGCTGCCGGGTCCTCCGGCCGTCGATTATTGTCGCTGCCACAGACATGCACGGCTATAAACAACACGCCTGACTTCGTGAAACGGTAGTTTTCGATAAAGCGCGCAAACTGCGGATCATCGCTTTGATGCTTGGCTGCAAACTTCTGGAGGCGGAGAACCCCCCCATCCTGAAAGAACAGTTCCCGCAGCCTGTCCAGGCGTTCGATCGGGTCTCCGCCGGAGTGGTGACAATCGGTCCATTCATTGTCGCCCAACGTGTAGACCACCGGCTTTGGATAATTCCGCATGAGACCTCGAGTTTTCTGATAGGTTTCGTCGCTACATGGAGCGTTTTGTGCCTTAGTGTCGCCAACATGCATGAGAAACGCGAAATCGTCTTGTTCGGACTGTTTGAGCAGCCTTCGAAACTGGACCTCCTCTTCGTCCGAATACGGCAGATCGCCAACCACCAGAAATCGGAAAACCGGTTCCCGCCCGCCGGCATGGTTTACCATTGTGCCGAGGCCTATTGCCAACAGCAGAAGCAACTTTGTGATAGCCACAGTAATGTCCTTAGAAGGGTACAACGGTCCGGATCGAGTGGTTGACCCGATATTTTCCAGCTGGGTTAAGCTTGGAACCGATCCAGGCTCGGAGCGCCACGATTATAACAGGCTCCTCCCCCCGCGTGTCTGGCGGGCAGGATTTGTCTCCGTTTCCCCACCTGCTGACTTGTATTCCTGAATTCCCATTGCTGGAATCATGACCCGCCAGGCGCCGCTTCGCGTTCTCTTGGGGAATGGTCCGTCAGGCAGGTACCGGTTGAGTCTCAATGGGAAACCGGCCGGGGAGTTTGAAAGTGAGGATCTGGCGAAGGGAATCCTCATTAACACCCAGAGTATCGAAATGGCGTGACGGTTACCGGGCGGTGGTCTTGAGGACTATAGAGCGCTGAAGCATTTCATCCCGCTTGCCCTTCGAAAACCAGTGTTTGTCCTAACGAGTCAGCGGGATGCCTGGCGTAAATCGCAGGCCAAAGCGAGTGGAATCATCCGGGAAATATGGGATAATACCGGGTGCGATCGGATCGCGGCTGCGAACGCGTATTCAAATTCCTGTCAGTCGTGCGTGAAGAGGTGACTGCGGCTGTTGATCTGCTCCAAGTCCCAGAAACACGCTCCATCTCGGGAATAAGGAATGCATGATTTGGTAATCCAGAGGAATTAATGATGAGACGGAACCAGTTACAGAGGATTGGAGTGTGCGTGATGGCGACGCTGTGGCTCGCCTGTGCAGGCGTGGGCAAAGCGGCCGGAGAGGAAGAGGCCTTGGCTAAAATCCTTGGCTCCAACACCAAAGATTAGAAGCTCACCCACGCAAAAGATACCGACATCTTCAGCAAGATGCATGGCCAGATTGGGCTCGTCTCAACTGCCAACCGCAGTGTCGAGCTTCATAGCGAGATCGACTACCCGGCCAATACCGAGCATCTCCTGAACCTGCGTTTCCTTTCGCCAAAGGGAGGTTCAATCAAGGTCACACTGGGACGTAAGAACCCGGAAGATCCTGGCGAAAAGTGCCTGTCGATCTCTCTAATTGTAAACACAGAGGTTGAGTCGACCATTTCCTGTCAATTCCATAACCCACTAATTGCCAAGCCTGTCCATGCCTATATCCGAAACATGTATTCTCTGCGGGGGCTGAACACGCGTCAGCTCAATTGGCCCGGAGATTACCGCCTTCGCGTCGAATAGGTTTATTCTGCACTGCCCTCGATCACCGAGAAGTGGTTTACGTTGCGGATCGTTTCTCTCAAAGACCGAGTGCGCGCCTTTGTGGACGATCGCTTGTTCGGCGAATGGCTGGTCGACGAGGAAGTCGTCCGAGGCCAGCTCGACATTTCTTTATCCGGCGAAGTATTCTTAAGTTCGCTGCACACGCGCACGGTGGATACCAATTCGCTTTATGTTCCCGTTCGACTGGACAATTATGTCAACGCATCGGAGCTCGACGGTAGCACCCTGTCGGGCAATTCGCTGGGGGCCCCCGGCGAGACCGTGCACGTCGGTGGCGTACCCTTCGTATTTGCTGAGCCTGACGCCGGCGGTAACGACCACATCGATGTGGGACAAAGTTGGTGTAAGTTCGGAACGCTCGGGGGATATCTCACAACCAATCGGGGGACCTTTGGCGGTCGCTGGCGCAGCGCTCTGACCGTAAACCCCAGTCGCATTCAATTGGCCTTGCCAAAGGAGACCTACTACCGATTGCACGTACTTGCAATAGCCGATGCCGAGCCCGACAGCGTACCGGAGTTCACTGCCCAGTTCTATCTCCCTTCTTCGGGATTTCCGGTAAATGCCGCCGCGGCAGTCCCTGTTTTCAACGCTCCGGCCAGCGACGCCACACGTCTGGCAATAGAGCTTGCCGACGGCAAGAAGGGAGCCTTGTATCTGGTAACCGTTGAACTGGACACCGAGCGGATTGCCGAACTCTGTCGGGTCGAATCGATGTCGAATACCACCAGAAAAGCCAACGGGCGCACCATGCTGGGCTTGGAGTTGACGAAGTCGGTCCAGAGCTATCGCAGTTATCCGGGCCCCATTTTATACAGTACGCACGGCGGTGGTTTACCGAGCGCCGTACACGTTTACGCGATGACGCTGGAGAAGCCGCGGATTGAAGTGGATTTTCAGCCGGGTAAGCTTGCCCACATATGGACGGCACCCGAAAAACCCAGCTACCAGGCCACGCTCACAAATCACAGCAAAACCCCACGTACGGTTTCGGTTGAGCTGCAGACGAAAAGTTATGATTGCAAAGAATCAACAAGATGGAGCAAAAGTGTCACGGTTGGTGTTGGTGAAGCTGCGTTGCTGCCTGTTGAGTTGAACCTGGAGCGATTTGGCAGTCATGATGTCAACTTAACTGTGACCGATGGCGATCAGACTTGGACGGCCAGTCGTCGTCTGGCGCATCTGTGCCAGGACACTCGCATTCGCGGCGATTGGGAAAAAGGGCAGGGGCCTTTGTTCGGATACTGGGGCTATTCTAACGGTCACGCTGGCATCACCAAGGAGCAGGAAACTCTCATCATGGCCCAGGCCGGATGTGAAACAATGTCTTTCGTCACGTTCGGCGAATGCTCTGAGGAAGTGCAGGCTATTGGCGAAAAGTATGGCATAAAAACCTTCCCCTCCTTCAACGGCTTTGAAAAATTTACTTTTTCGGACTTCGCTCATGATCTCAGGACGGGCATGGATCCCGCCAAGGCCGAAGCCAAGCAGCTCGAAGTTCTCAAAAAGCTTAAGCTGCCTGCCAACAAGCTTGACGAATCGGTCTTTATTAGTTTCTTCGCCGAACCGAAGATTGGCCCTATCACAGACGGTAATCTACCATCCTATTACGGCGAGCCGGAATATGTGCTTACCAAGTCCGAACAAAAGCAATTGGATTTGTACGTAGATACATTTCTGCGCGGCCGAAAGATTGTGAAGAAGCAGTGGCCGGAACTCAAGATGATGCTGCCTTGGGGCGATTCGATGTTTATTCCGCCGTTCTTGCGACAACACAAGAAACTGGCCGAGTTAATAGATGTCCAAGGCATTGATGAGCCTTTGTTCGAGCGCTTCCCGGAAGCCCAGATCGGCCAGGCCACAGGCCATCGCAAGTGGCAGTTGCGCCAGGAGTGGAAAAAGGTCGGCGTGGAACCGGAATATATTTTTGTGGAAGGCAACTTCGTGCCGGCCATACCGGGCGGCGTGACTGAGCCCCAGCAGGCCGACTATATTGTTCGTAATCTGCTCCACTTCATGGCCTATAACATGTATAACATTCCGGCTGCCATAACCGGTGTTAGCTCCTACGACTACTGCGGAGAAGAGCACTACGGAGGCGGTTATTCGGTCGGGCGATTGCCCTATTTGTCACCCCGACCGGGGTATTCAGCTTTCGCCACGCTTACGCGACATTTGAACCGCCAGAATTTCGTCAACTACCTGCCCACCGGCAGCGAAACCGTGTTCTGTGCGCAGTTCAAACACTATGAGTCCGGTAATTTAACTCATGTACTCTGGACGGTGCGCGGCAAACGGCCAGCAACGCTGACCATTCCGGTTGGCAGCGACGTAGAGGTCTACGACCAGATGGACAACCGCGTCGCTCTTGAACTCGATGGCGGCCAGACCACGCTGACGGTCACGTCGTCGCCGCAGTTTGTCGAGGGACTCGGTGGTGCTCCTGAGATTGCGCTGGGCCGACCAGATCATTCCGACGCCACCCCGGGCAAGTACACCCAGAAGCTGACCAATTTCGGCGCGGGCGGGTGGTCGCTCAAAGCTGCTCGTGATCCAACCTGCGAAAACAACCATCCCCTTCAGATGGCCCGCTTTCTCGGCAATATGAGCGCGAAAATTGTTAAAGCCCTCGCCATCCAGGGCGGACAGGCCCTGGCAATCCACCTGAAGCAGCAGGACACCGAGCGGATTACGATGCCGTGGTACACCACGCTCGTGCCCGAAAAACCGATTGTCATTCCTGGCAAGGCCAGTCACCTGGGGCTGTGGGTTAAAGCCCACAGCGACTGGGGGCGGGTGATTTACAGTCTCCGCGATGACAAAGGCGAACGCTGGGTAAGCATCGGCACGGCCCATCAGTGGAACTGCGATGACATTCACAGCGCCAGTTCGTTCAATTTTGACGGTTGGCGCTACGTGCGTTTCGAGGCCCCCGCCAATGCCCCTTACGATAGCTACCGCGAGAATGGCAGCACGTGGTGGGGTCATTTCGAGCGGGGCGACGGCATAGTCGATCTGCCGCTGCAATTGGAGAAGGTAATCGTGGAACGGCGCACACACGTGATGTATGTGAACGAACCTGTCAAGGCAAATCCAGCCGACGTGCTACTAGGTGATCGGGTCGCCGAGTACGCCCACCCGGCCGATCAGACCGACAAGGCCGTACGCCTGTCCCGCCTTCGCATGCCATTGCCAGCGGATGCCCCGGATTTGGAAAACCCGATCGAGAAAATGGCCACACAAGGCGTTGCCACGCCGATAAAGATTACAGGCATTGACCTCCCTTTACATGGACCCGATGGCACCAAGTGCCACGTGAACTTCAAGCTGGTGGACCGAGCGACGAGTTACCATGTGTGGGCTTCTCCGTACGTCGATGGCCGCGGCGCTATGCTTCTGGGCCCGAATCTAAGCGAATCGGGCCAGCTGGTGACAGGCTTTTATCCTGAAGTCAATTTCTATTTGTTTGTCGTATATACCGACAAGGACGGCAAAGTCTCCAAGCCGTCGGCGCCGTTTAAGATTCGGCTTCAAGACTTGTTCTTGCAGAAATAACGTACTGCATGTGACGGCCACCGGGATCCGACAAGTCAATTTGATCGCCAAGTGATTCGAACGGCACGACGATTCCGCTCCGTGAACAGCCTGTTGAGACCACTGTCGGTAAGACCCGCACCAAGCTGAACCAACTTCCCGCTGTCGAAGTCGCAGAGCGCGGCCAGTTCGGCCCGCCGACCATGGACAGCAGTCGGATGAGAGTGCGGGGCAACTTTGCCGGCGGCTCCAACAACGGCGATTCTGACGGTGTTCTGTCGCATCGAGAATCAACGCTCTGGATCATCCCGACGACCACACCGGGCCAGCGGCAAACTGGCCTGCCATGTCCCGGATGTCATGCCTGCCTTCAAGGATGTTTCGAAAACTGGATGCCACGTCCAGGTCGAAGTCCGTTGCACCCAACCGGCACCGTTACCAACGGGACCGCCAATGGGTACACTGGGTGTGTGAACACCTTACTAAGTTAAAGGAGTCGTCATGATTACCCATTTCAGATTTTGTTGCTTGGGTTTTGTTTTCCCGGGTTTGTTCCTCATGTTACTCACCGCACAATCGCAAGCGTCTGAACCAGAGAGTCTTGTGGCTCAGGAATCTAAGGTGGATAAGATTGCCGGAGGCTTCCGCTTTACTGAAGGCCCCGCAGTTGATGCGCACGGCAATGTGTTCTTCTCAGACATTCCGAACAATCGCATTCATAAGTGGTCGGTGGACGGAAAACTGACTACGTTGCGCGAGAAGTCTGGCGGTGCCAACGGGCTGTTCTTCGACAAGAAGGGGAACCTGCTGGCGTGCGAAGGGGGGAGTCGACGGCTGACTTCGATCGATCCGAAAGGAAAGGTCACTGCGCTGGCTGACAAATTCAATGGCAAAAATCTGAACAGCCCCAACGATCTGTGGATCGATCCCAAAGGTGGCGTTTACTTCACCGACCCGCGGTATGGCCCAACGGACAACTTGGAGCAGGACGGATTTCACGTCTACTATCTGACTTCCGACCGAAAGAAGCTCATCCGAGTGGTCGACGACCTGGTCAAACCGAACGGTGTGCTCGGCACCTCCGACGGCAAACGCCTTTTCATCGCCGATCCGGGTGATGGAAAGACTTATGTATACAAGATCAAAGGCGACGGAACGCTGACGGGCAAGAAGCTCTTCGCCGCGCAAGGATCAGACGGCATGACCTTGGATGAGAAAGGAAATTTGTATCTTACCGGGGCTGGCGTGGCGATTTACAACCCGGCTGGCAAGTTGATTGAAACCATCAACACTCCGGAACGCCCGGCCAACTTGTGCTTTGGAGGTAAAGACCGTAAGACGCTGTTCATCACGGCCCGTACGTCCTTCTACGCGGTGCCGATGACTGTACGGGGACAGTGAAGGGACATCGACAGGCAAATTAGCCGACCGATCCGAAGGAATGTCAAAAACATCTCAACTCAGAATAGCCGTGTGTAGGATCTTCCACGGAGCAAACAGTTTTTCTACCACGGAAACGGACCTGTCCCATTTCGAGAATGTTAACGGTGTTCTCGTAGGCACCGACGTGCTGACCAAGAGGGACAGTCGCGATGAAATAACCGGATTCCTCAAGGCCATCGAAGAATGGGACCCGTTGATTTTCCCGACTTTACGCGTGATAGGTGTAAGACCAACCTGCCGTTGGGGATTGTGACCGTGTAACGGATCGCAGGGCGCGCGCCGTGGGCCGACAAGTGCAGGCAGAAGCCTCAGACACGGGTTCAGCGAATACCTGCGTTTACAAACGAAGGGGCTTCCGCAAACGTGGAAAAGGTGTATCGTGTCGTCTGCGTATCAGCAAGTCCGTGGCTCCACCAGGCAGGCAACCATCACGATCAGAAACGCAAATCCCATGTTTTCGACTAATTCGCCATTGGCGTTGGTCATTTGATTACTTTCGATCAGCTCACCAGTCAACGGCTCACCCAAGGCTGTTTGGTCTGAAGAACTCACTGTGGGAACAGGAATGATAGTGTTGCCATGACATCGTTTGACATTGCGGTGATTGAAGGAGACGGCATTGGCCCCGAGGTGACGCGCGAAGCGATCCGGGCTGTCGAGGCCACCGGTGGGTTGTCGGACGCATCGTTCCAATGGACTCGCTACCCGTGGGGCAGCGACTACTATCTCCAACACGGCCGCATGGCGGACGACGATTATCTGGACCGACTGGCCGCGCACGATGCCATCCTGCTGGGTGCCATCGGACACCCGGACGTACAGGACCACATCACGCTCAACGGGTTGCTGCTTCCCATTCGGCGGCGGTTCGATCAATACGTTTGCCTCCGCCCGTCGCGGCTGTATCCGGGGATCGACAGTCCCCTGCGTGACAAGCAGCCCGGATCAATTGACATGTTGATCTTTCGCGAAAACACCGAGGGCGAGTACGCCAACGTTGGTGGCCGGGTGTACCAGAACCAGACCGACGATATCGCTATCCAAACGGCCGTTTTCACCCGGCGCGGTTGCGAACGCATTATCCGGGCGGCCTTTGAAAAAGCACAAACCCGTTCGCAAAAACATGTTACCTCGGCCACCAAGAGCAACGCACAAGGCTATGGGATGGTGCTGTGGGACGAAATCTTCTCGAAAGTCGCCGGCGAGTTCCCGCAGATCAAAACCGAATCGCTGTTGATCGACCGCGCGGTGATGGAATTCGTCCGCCGCCCCGAATCGTTCGACGTTGTCGTAGCCAGTAACTTGTTTGGAGATATTTTGACCGACCTGGCAGCGATTGTCGTTGGCAGCATGGGACTGGCCTCCAGTGCCAACATCGATCCCACGCGGCGGTGTCCCAGCATGTTCGAACCGGTCCACGGCTCGGCACCCGACATCACCGGGCAAGCCATTGCCAACCCGCTGGCGGCAATCCTGTCAGCAGGAATGATGCTCGATCATCTACAACTCGACGTGGCCGCGGCGGCCGTCGACCGTGCCGTGGCCAACTTGTTGGCCAACGACGGACCGCGCACACCCGACTTGGGCGGCACCGCAACGACCTCTGAAGTCGGCTCCGCGGTGGTTGAGTTGATTCGGTCCGAAGCCCGATAGTTGGCAGTTGCCTCAGGCAACTTGATCGGACAGTGGCAGGTCGCATGTCGCGACCTTGGTCTCGTATCGCAAAGGGTGAGTGCGTGCTCACCGTGGAAGCTGACGGGTACGCACCGCAGCATCGGCACGTCAAGGTCGAGCTACAGCCGCAACGACACGAGTTCTTGCTGAAGCCGGGACAACTCGTTCAAGGACAGGTCGAAGTTTATGACCCTAAAACCGGGAGTCGTAATCTCTACCGGGACTCTTTCCGGAGAAGGAGAGTCCCGCGGAATCTTCCTCAAGCCAAGAGATTTCCTAAAGCTGGAAATCAAGCAGATCGAGGTGCTAAAGAACCCAGTACTTCCTGAATCGAGTCGGCCAGGATCTCGACCATATGGTCGAGTTGATTGTCGGTAATCACAATCGGCGGTGCCAGGCAGAACACATCTCCGCTCACCCGGCTGAACAGTCCGCGCTGCTGTGTTGCGACATCCACACGTGCTCCAACCTGCTCGTCCGCCGGGAACTGGGCTTTCGTGGCCTTGTCCTGCACCAGTTCGACCCCGCACATCAGCCCCTTGCCGCGCACCTCGCCGACATGCGGGTGATCGGCCAGTGCGACCTGCAGTTTTCCGATTAGCGCCGCTCCCTTGGCCGCTGCCTGGGCCGGAAAATCCTCTTCCTCGATGATCTGCAGATTACGCAGGGCCACCGCGCAGCCGACCGGATGCGCGCTGTAGGTGTAGCAATGCATCCACACAGAATCCTCTCGATCGAGGACCTCGCCGATCGCGTCGCTTACCCCGATACCACCCAGAGAGAAGTACCCCGAAGTGATGGCCTTGGCGAACTGGATCATGTCCGGTTCGACACCCCAGTGGTCGAGGGCGAACATCTTGCCGGTGCGCCCGAAGCCGGTGATCACCTCGTCGGCAACCAACAACACGTCGTAAGTGTCGCAGATCTCACGGATGCGGGGGAAGTAATCGTCCTGCGGTACAATGACGCCGCCGGCGCCCTGGACTGGTTCGGCAAAGAACATGGCCACGGTGTCGGGCCCTTCGCGGAGAATCGCCTGCTCAAGTTCGTTGGCCGCGGCGATCCCCTGCGACACACCCGTCGGCGCCTCGTAGCGATACGGGTACGGCGAAGGGATGTGCAGGAACCCGGGCACCCTGGGCCCGAATTCGGACCAGTAGCGGCTTATGCCCGTGGCGCTCATTGCCGCCATGGTAACGCCATGGTAGCCGTATTCCCGGGCGATCACCTTGGTCTTATCCGGTTTACCCAGCCGGCTCCAGTAATAGCGGGCTGTTTTGAAAGTCGAATCGCTGGCCTCGCCGCCGCCGGAGGTGAAAAAGAAACGGTTGATTTGGGGATAAGTCAAACTGGCGAGTTTCTCCGCCAGTTCGATGGCCGGCGGGTTCGAACTGCCGGTGTAACCGGAACAGTAGGCCAGGGTTTCCATCTGTGTGGCCGCAGCTGCGGCCAGCTCCTTGCGGCCGTGGCCCGCCACCACGTTCCACAAGCCGGCCAGACCGTCGATGTATTCCCGGCCGTCGGCATCAACCAGGATGACCCCGTCGCCTTTGACCCAGACATGGCCTTTCTCGTGAATCCTGCAGCTGTGGAGCGGGTGAATCAAATGAGCCAGATCGCGGCTCAGGAACTCGGTTTTTTCCATCAGATGGGTCTGCCGGTTGGGGTATGATTTCTTTTCATCGATAACTCGGATTTTCGGAAGCATGTTACGTTAATTGGAGATGCCCGGCAAGGAGCGACGGCCTGGCCTGATTATCAGCTGGCCAGGACAAGACACTGCATCTCGCGAACGAAGCTCCGCAGCAGTTGCGATTGATCGTCGGTGTCGTACCCGGTGGCGGTGATACATGGGTGAGACCTGTTCGGCAATTGTTGTCACTGCTGGGCACATTGGTCGACGAGGTCCTCCAGTGTGTACCGGCCAAGTAAAACCTCGATAGCGAGCCGGCGGCGGACGTGACCAGCGACGTTGCTGTGGCCGTTGGCGGTACCGACAACGAGCAAGTGTTCGGCGTATTGCTTAAGGGCAATATGAAGAACCTTGTGGAGCACTATTTCGAACATTCCATGAGGGAAAACCGTCAGGATTAGTGGTGTTAACATCGCGACTGGCAGGCCCCGATGTCCTCGAAAACAGGAGTCGATTCATGTACAATCAGGCCCGCTTTGCAGGTGGCCCTGGTCATGGCTTGGCGCTTCGTTGCTATCTTCTGGTTTGTCAGGTGGTTCTATTCCACGCATGCTGGTTACGGTACAGCGGCGATTTGCGAACCGAATGCAATCCTTCGTTGGGGCCGGGGACGCCTGCTGCTGACTTTACGAAGAAGGTTCGCAGTACAATCCGTTTTTCCAACGTTACTGTAGTTGTTCTGCCGGCGGTTGTGACCAGGTTGATTTTGGTGCGTGGCCGGGAGTAGGGTGCCGATTACATGAAATCTCGACCGCGAATTCTGATCACCGAACCCATCGCCGAACCTGGGATGGAACTCCTGCGTGCCAAGTGTGACTGCATTGCGGACTGGGCGGGCGGTGACATCGCCGAGATGTTCAGGCGGTCCCGAGCGGCGCTCCCGGAGGTGGACGCGGTCGTCGTGCGTTTGCTCAACATCGGCGAGGAGGAAATGCGTTGTGCGCCGCGTCTGCGAGTGATCGCCAAACACGGCGTGGGTCTCGATAACATCGATTGTGACGCGGCTACGCGCCGGAAGATCTCGGTGCTCTGGACTCCGGGCGCGAATGCGAATGCCGTGGCGGAACACACGATCGGCCTGATGATTGCGCTCTGCCGTCACCTCGAACGTGGCTGCCTGACCGTCAAGAACGGCCTGCCTTTCCGGCACCCTGAACTACAGGGGATCGAGGTCGCCGGAAGAACGCTGGGCATTGTCGGACTGGGAAACATCGGATCGCTGGTTGCCCGCAAAGCCTCGCTGGGTCTCGATATGCGCGTCCTCGTTCATGACCCCTACGTCACCCGCGACGAACGCCCTTTTCCGGTGGAATTCTGCGAAACGCTTGAAGAGCTGCTCCCGAAATGTGACGTAGTGACGCTGCACGTTCCGCTGACCGATACCACACGTTGCATGATCAACACTCGCACGCTGCAACTTCTGCGGCCAGACGCCTACCTCATTAACACGTCGCGCGGCGTGGTCGTCGACGAGAAGGCCCTCGTGGACGCGCTCCACCAGGGACGGCTGGCGGGGGCGGCGCTGGACGTCTTCGAGGAAGAGCCCCTGCCAGTTGGGCACCCCGTGGCCCAAGCGCCCAGAACCGTGCTCTCTCCCCACGTTGCGGGCATGACACAGGAGGCCTTGAATCGGGTGTCCCTGCGCACGGCGCGGAACGTGATCGCACGGTTGGAGGGAAAGGAGCTGGAGTCGTGTGAGGACCTGGTGAATCCGGAAGTCCTAGCGAGTGACTGACATGACCATTCCCGAGTTCGACACCTCTGCCACGTTCTTTACGACTGGTTTCGACGCTCGGTCATGTCGAGCGTAATCCGGGTCAACTTGAACTTGGAGTCAATCAATGTGAGTTCTATTTTGGGGTTCAAGGGCACTTCGTCGCGATAACAACCAAAAGTCCAGCCACGACCGCACGTAGAAACCATCTCGGCTTGTTCAACACCTAATTCTCCTCTTGCCACCCGTGGGCGTCGCGCGCGGCCACCATTGCGCCCAGGATATCGTTCCAGGTATCGGCCTTCATCATGACTTCGTTGGAGAACATGCAGCCGTCCCAGCAAATATGCCGGATACGCCTGGTGAGCTGACCGTGCTCGTCACGCAGCCAGAATCCGGTGTCGCGGGCAATATCCAATTTGCCATTGGGATCGTGCGGCAGGCAATGACGTCCCGTCTTGTCATGGGAGCCGGATCCCTTGACCGTGGCATCATTCTGTGCGATGTGGAAGTCGTTGGTCCAGGGACGCAGTGCCGCGGTCAACGTCTGCAGGGATTTCCGCAGGGTATCCGGATTGTCCCAGTTGAATTGTTCCGGCAGGATGCGATCTTGCGGCGCGTTGTGACCTAACAGGTACAGCAACGTATGTGCCATGTCTGCCTGGAAGCCCAGCGTGGCAGGGCGGTCCACCAGTTCCAGCAGCGACACCATCTCTTTCCAGCTGTGCATCCCGCCCCAACAGATCTCGCCTTCGGCTGTCAGTTGCTCACCATGGTCCTCGGCGATGTCGCAGGCTGCCCGAAACGTCTCTGCAATTCGTTTCGAATTTGCTTTGGGATCCTCCGCCCAGGTGGCGGGATCGACCGCCGAGTCGATACGGATGACACCATCGGGACGCACACCGAACTCCCTCAATTTTCTGGCAATGCGACAGCTCTTGGTGACCTGCGTGAGAAACTTCTGGCATTCGGTTTCGTCCCCCATCGCCGAGCCGCCGCCGGTGGGTGGCCACACCGGCGCGACCAAGGTTCCGATCGACAGATTTCTGGATTGTACTTTGTCGACCAGACTTTGCAGATCGTCATCGGTTGAATCGATGTCGACGTGTGGTGCGAAGAGAAACAGATCGACGCCGTCGAACTTCGTGCCGTTCACATCGGCCGCCGCCGTCAGGTCGAGCATTGTGTCCAGATCGATGGGAGGTTCGGAATCGGGGCCCTTGCCCACCAGGCCTGCCCAGGTGCCATTGTGGACTTTGGGATAATTGTTGGGGGCAGCATCGGCTGGGCTCATGGTTATCGGTCTCCTTTAAAATGACACGGACTTTGTTTCCAGAATTCCAAGGGCACCGCCCCTGCCTCAAGGGCTGCGCCCATGTGCCCCAAATGTCTGCTGTTTTATTCGGTTTCTTCGCAACTGGCAAGTACGCGGGCCGGTTCCAACGGCGTTAAGGTGGCATGGCATTCCACCGCGGCAGCAGCAGGAGGGCGGCGGTGAGTAGTGATATGGCGCGGCCGGCGGCGCTACCTCAGTGGTCGTTGAGAATTTTTATGGGGTCGACAGACCCAGGCCCATTGAAGCTGTTTATTCAGTTCGTCGCCGCAATCCTGACACGATGAAAAGCACAGGGAGCATCAGCAACAGCCCGGCCGGCTCAGGGACGTTAAAAACGAGCACGACAGAATCGGTAGTTTGAATCCAGTAGCCTTTACCGCCTTGAATATAGGAAAACAAATCAGCAGTTGGTAGACTGAAATCGTGTGCCAAGCTTGCTTGGTGTTGCCGTGCGTGGCGACGGCCATGCCTGCCGTTACCCAATTGGTGACGCCTTCGGAGGTTTTAGGTGGCAGCATGGCGCATCACAACTCCAGCCGTTCGTAAAACAGAACGATTACGATGTCAGCAGCCTGGTGGATTCATCGCGGTACCGAGGTCAATGGGCCGTTCACAGTCGATCAACTAAAGCGAATGGCGAGTGAGGGCAATCTCGATCGAAAGGTGCCAATCCGCTTAGGGAAGACAACCGCATGGGTAGAGGCGCAACAAATGGATTGGTTGCGTGAGTATTTTGAGAGTACTTCCCAAAAAGTGACGCCGGAGCCGGCTGTTCCCTACGAGGCACCGCAAGTTACCGAGTACACGCTGAGGGGTGAGTTCAAGGGACGTCGCGAGGAGCGTACCACAAGGCCCCCCTCTTTGCCCACGTCGAGTGAAGATCTGGGCATCCCCGACAGGAGACCTGACAGGGGAATATTACTGTCCGTGATCAACGTAGTGGGATTTGTCATTTTTAGCGCGTTGGGTCTGGTGATTGGATATTACGTACTGTGCTTGATCAACCCGGAAGCAAACTTCCTGAACTGAGACCTGCCCGGACTCAGACCACCGGTCCAGTCGTCGTTACCGGCTTGAATGTAGAAAAACAATCCAGCAGTTGGTAGACTGAAACCGTGTGCCAAGCTTGCTTGGTGTTGCCGTGCGTGGCGACGGCCATGCATGCCGTTACCCAATTAGTGACGCCTTCGGAGATTTTAGGTGGCGGCATGGCGCATCTCAACTCCAGCCGTTCGTAAAACGGAACTATTACCATGTCAGCATCCTGGTGGATTCGTCGCGGTACCATGGAAGATGGTCCGTTTACGGTCGATCAATTAAAGCGAATGGCGAGTGAGGGAGAACTCGATCAAAATGTACGGATTCGTCTGGGAAAGACAACCGAATGGGTAGAGCCGCAGCACATGGATTGGTTGCAGGAGTATTTTGGGAATGCTTCCCAAACAGTGACGGGCAAAACCCCACTGGAAATTCCTTCGATACCAGTTGCACCGGACGCTTCTCCAGGTGGCATTGCCACTCCATGGTATGTGTTCGCCGTAATTAGCGTCGGAGCCATGGTTTTATTGGGATTGGTCGTGCTAATACTGATGGAGTTTCAAAAAAACGGGGAGGGTTCATTCAGGGAATCCTTAGCAGACAGTGGTGGGAGGAGTGGAGGTGCAAGGGAAAAGAATAGCGATTTTCCAGCATCTACCGAGGACCTGTTAGACCCAAAGCCTGCTAACCATAGTGACAGCGATGATGAAAAACCCGAGCCGGATGAAGCGATCGGTTTTGTGATTAATAATGTAGAAGATGTGAAACGAATTGAGCAAGCGGTAGGCTTCGTTGTCTGTGGATGGAAAGGGGTAGATGAAGATGGGAAATCTTTTGAATCTCTCGTAGCGCCAAGATTTTACAGTGCAGAGGAAGTGGCGGCACTGAATGATAGTCAACAAGAAGATATGGTGATTCTAGATAGTGGCATTGGCGTTGAATGGCTGCTGGGGGCACAGGGTTCGTGTTTCATGGTGGCCGCAGACGGTTTTATGTTAACCAATATGCACGTGATCGAGGAGGTGCACTCAGTGCGAAACAACCCATCGACGGCAGGCAAGATAAAGAAGCAATTCGATTTTCGCCAATTGCAGCCTACCGTTTGGGTAATACTACAAGGCACGGCTCATCAGGCCCAGATCGTTCATGTTAGCGATCGATTTGATTTGGCAATCCTGAAAATTGATGTTAGCCGGTCCCCATGTTTTAAGTTGGCAGCAGCGGACCAGTTGCCACGACTAACCCAGGTCTGGACAATCGGGTTTCCAGGGGCAGCGAGGAGGGGATTAAACCCAGAAGAAGAAGAATTGGAACACGAGAACTTCTTTTTGCAAGGCAAGGAAATTGAGTCGCTGTTTAAATCGAGTGATTTCGAATATGTTATTACAGAGGGAGCTGTCAGCGTGGTGCAGCATCGAGTTGAAAGTGGCGACCTTATTTATCACACCGCCAAATTCACTGGTGGTAACTCGGGTGGGCCTCTCGTCGACGAGAACGGAACGGCGTGGGGAATAAACACCTGGGGAATTGGCGAGAGTTCCGCTTATATCTCACCAATGACGGGACAGCTACGAAGTGAGATTGACGACCATGTACGCCGCTGCACTTGGGAATAATGTCGTTCAATTATCACAGCTTTCAGGATCACAAGGCAAGCGAGTTGGTCGGATTCAAGTAGCTTGAACATGCGTGTCTGGCGGGCGACCGGCTACTGTACTTTCGCATCTGGCACGGTTCCGTAAAAGACGGTGTCACCGTCGGTGAGGGGCAGTAAACGATAGTTGAATCCCTGGTTGACCAGGTAGTCCCTCAGTAGCTGGAATTCTTCGAAAGAATCATCCCATATGCCAATGCAGATATATTCGGTTTTTGGATCCCGGTTGTTCAGTTCCTGCAATACCTCAGGAGAGAGCGTGTTTCCAGAAGTGAGCGGTTTGCCACGATTCGGTTTCGGAGTGAGTGTCAGATACTCGCCACCAGTGTCGAGCATGACGAAATCCTCAAGATTTGGTTTTCCACTCGGAAGGATATCAACGTACCACCGCCCGTAACGTAAGGTCACGTTATATTCCCGTTTTGATGTAGATCGTTCCTCCGAAAACTTTACCTTAATCGTCCGCTGTTTTCGTTCCGATTCGAGTTGGGCCTGCAGCTTCTCAATCTCCTGCATATTGCTGGCAAGTTCAGAGTCCAGCGTCTGTTGCTGTTGTGCGATGGACTCCATATTGTCCTTGGATTTTTCCAGCTGTTCTAAAATAACGGCTTTTTCTTCAGTCAATTTCTCGTGAACCTCGGTCCGGTTTTCAAGTTCCGCCAGCGTGGCTTCCAGGTCAGGTTCGGATAGCTCCGCAGCGAAAATGTCCAGGAACCTTAGTTGTAGTTCCAGTTCTTCTATTTGGGCTTTGAGGCTTTCAAGCTTGCGGAAATCGATTGCATGCTTTGGCGAGTTCTGTGTCGGTTGAGCTTCGATTTTGTCTGGCGTGGTCTGTAGCAGGATCACAATTAGAATTGCCAGGAATACGATTCCGCCAAACGTATTGGTGATCGTATCGAGCAGTAGTTCCAGGCTTCCCTGATCGACAGAGTGTCTTTTGCGCCGTCTCACTTAACTCGCTCCGCTTTGGCTGTTGATCGCTATTTTGTCACTCGGAAGCAGATCGAAGCCGATTGAAAAACCTAGTTGACGAAGTTTCTGGTGCAACTTACTAAAGTTGGACGTTGTACCTGGGTGAACGATGATCATAAATTTTACTTCCGCCTTGGTCTGCTGCTTGGCCCAATCCAGAAAGTACTGCTCGCCCGACCCATCCAACAGGCCAGCCTGGAGTCGCTGGCCAGAAAAACGGTGCGGGACGGTTTCCTGTCCCGCTTCCGCCACCACAATTGCGTTATCAAATAACTCAACGAGTAGCACCTTTCGTCCCTGCCCATCGACAGCGTTATAGAAAACCTGCTGCGAGGCTTTAAGTTCTGCGAGTTCATTTTTAAGGGTAGTGCGAGTGTGCTCCAGTTCGGTCAGCCGCTTTTGATCTGGTGTACGGTTTTCAATTGTTTGGTTTGCATGCGCCTCCTGCTGTTTCATTGCATCCTGGCGATTTTTTAATTCCGTCAGGTCGTCAGTTAACAAGCGAATTTTTTCAAGCACGGTTGTGATTGCCATATCCGCTGAAGCCTGGTTGAAGTCACTCACCTTCAGAGCCTGGCTCGTACGCGATTTGACGGTACTTCGCAGGTCGTCACGTTTTGTTTCAGCTTCGATGATTTTTGGTTCCAGTAACTGGTCGGCCATCGGTGGTGATATGACCTGCGGTGATATCTCTTGCCGGGTCGTTAGTTCGACAGCCATTAGCAGTACCACTAACAGAAACACCCCGGTGACCGAGGTGATAATGTCCTGGAAAGCAAAAAGTGACAGCGGCGAGGCGTTGCGAGATTTATTCTTCATCTGTGTGAAAAGGCATCAGGCGTAATCGATTGACAATATTAAGCTGGCAATACTCGGTACAATTATCAAGAAATTCTTCTTCGCTCTTATGGGCAAATGTCGTCCAGATTTGAATGACCAATGCCGCAACGAGTGCGATCAAAGTCGTGTCGAATGCGATGGATAATCCCGCCGTCACCCCTTTTAGCGAATTGGATATTGTGTTCATGTCACCCGTGGTGGCCAGCACATTTCCGAAGCCACCAATGGCATCTGAAAGTCCCAGCACGGTACCGATAAATCCAAGTACAGGAATTGCCCAAATCAGGCCACGCAAAAGAGAGTAACTCGATTCCATGATCGACTCATCGTGTTCCGCCTGGCTTCGCAGGATCTCATCGACATCCGTAACGCGGCCAAGATTACGCAGGTTAGAAAGGGCCACCGTGATCCGGTTAAAAAGTACGAAATATTTCGGATCGTCCACAGTACTGAACATCCTGGTGATGACCTGGTCTACAGTCGTAGGGGACAAAACAAAGTCGTTCGCTTCAGGTACGACCAGGTAGTTTAATGCCTTGCGTTGTAGACGAAGCTTGCGCGATTTGATCGCCAACAGCGCGACACACCATGCCGTAGCAAAGACGATGAAATAAGGGATCAGCCCCCGCGCGCAGAACATGTCAATGGCATGTTCAAATTGTACCGGGAGAATTGCCAGCACGCTGTAGAACAAGGTAGTGATGCCTAGCGCTAACACGGCACATAGCAGTGACCGAACTCGTGTGAAACGTGCAGCGGTCAGTCCCAGGCGACATTCTGGATCGGAGCGCAACCACGATAAAGGAACTGTGGAAGTATTAGAACTCATTTGAACAGGCCATTATTTTAGTGCTAGTCACTTATTGCTCGTAAAACAAAAACAGCTTTTGTTGAATTGAAGCAGGTGATTTAGGGCAGGGCACGAACGATTATGGGGCGTAGTCTGTTAGGTCACTACCGTCGCCTGGTGATTTTGGAAATCAGTTGCCGGCGGGCGAGACCGTTTGTAAAAATAGTGGGGTAGCGATCAACAGGCGATTTCGAGCGTTGTCCAGAGTCCAGGTCGTTTTGCCGGCTTTGACGGTGCCAACTTTAACCAGTTCTGCTGTATCGTTGTTTCCGGTGCGTGCAATCATTAACGTGCCGTTGGTGTCTGGCGGTAACGGTGGTTCACAACTCCATTGGTTAGGCCCCCTCTGATTGAGTAGCCCGACCCATTGGATTTTGGTGGCAGGCAAGTCGCAGAAGTTCTTGTATTCGTGGACTGCCGCATCATACTGTTTTTCAAACTGCTTGTTTTTGTTCAGCCCATCAAACAATGGTTGTGCTGCCTGGCGAACGGCATTGGCGTCTTTATCCGCAGGTAAAAACCAGAGCACGGCTAAATCGATGTTTGAATTCTCTAAATCTTCCACGGTTTCTGAAAATGCCTTATGAAACAGGTAGCTTCCCTCGCAGCCTGTTTTCAGGATGCGGGTCAGCATGTCAAGGGCCAGAATTGGGTCGATTTTCTGGCCTTTCGTGTTTTGTGCGTACAGCTCGGCAGAGGCTTTACGAAAAACTTCATCCCATTGGCCATTGAGGTTGTTCGAAAGTTTGGCAAATCCTATGGAGAACTCTGCCTGTGGGGACAGCCCCACATGTTCAACCACATTTTTTGTAGCATTTCTTTTCAGGGTCGTTGTGAAGCTGGTAAAATACTCAAACTCCCACTTGTCTGCTTTTGGCTTTGGCTCTTTCGGGCAGTAATACCTTTTGCCAGCGATAATCACCAGCCAAACGTCGTTGATGAGCTTGTTTTGAAGCAGAAATCTCTTCACTGGTTTTGTGTCGACATTCTTTCGATTCGCAGTGGTCGTCAGGTATTCTTTACGTTCTTCAAATGCCTCGCTCAACGGGTTAACGGTGGTTCGCCCCTGCAGATCCTGACCGGCTTCCAAAATATTTGCTAACTGGCCTGGAGCAAGATTCTTCCATGGTCGTTGATTTTCCCAATACTGGCTCCATTGAATAACTGACAGCCAGGATTTCTCTTCCTCGATCAATTTTTGGGCATGCGTTGCTGCGCGTGTGTTGGGGTGGGTGTTCACCAGGTTTTGTAAGGCACCCTGATATTCAATAAGTTGTCCAAACGTCTTAAATACAGCTTTGATGGCAGCTTGTTCCGCGAGAGCTTGATTCCAGTTGCCTTGGATATCCCTGAGTTTGTTTTTTAGGAGTGTGCCCTTTTGTCGCAGGCTGTTGGATGCATCTCGATGCCCTGCCAGGGCTGTCGCCAGGTCCCGGCGCATTTGGTGAAGGTCGATGAGGTCTGTCGGTTCAGAGTTTTTTAGCTTTGCCAGTTTTGTTGTCCAGGCTTTGTATGTTTCCTCAAAACGCTCGTCGGCTTGGCGTTGGTGTTCCTGTTGAGCCTTGGCAATTTTATCTTTCAAGCGGTCCAGGCGTTCGTTGTGGTCCAGGTCGCCTGGTTCAATTAACCCTTCAATTTTTTGTACTATCGGCTGGATTCTATGTAGATTTGGAACCACCGGTTCTATTTTTTCAGCCTCGTCGAATGAGGTCTGGATGATTTGCTCCTGTTTGCGATTCTCTTCTTGTTTGCCGTCGGCAATGTCGCGATTGGCTGCAATTTCTGGGTCACGTTGTATGCTGGGGGGTAATGTATTTATGTACGGAATTGTATCGCCCCATTTTTCGTTATCGATTAATTCTTGTACCTTATCCCGGTGGCCGACAAGTACCTGCTGAGTGTGCCGTAAGTACCAGTAAACCCCGATGCCGACGGCTACCAGTAGTAACGCGACCGTTACGGTTGCAACGATTAAAAGCTGTTTGCGATGAGCTTGCAATTTGATCGAAACGATCCGTTGGTCATAGCGTTGCTGTAGAACCTCCGGCATCGGAAATCCAAAATGGACTGCCTTGTGATAGAAAGTTTCGATTCGTTCCTGGGAAGCATTACGGTCCAACGCATCTTCAAGTGCATTGAGGGACTGCGTAAAGGCCTCTTGGTCTTTGAGTATATCTTGTTGTTGGTCGATCCACGCAAACGATTCCAGTACTGCCTCATGAAGTG
>CAUZEA010000060.1:0-34708 GCA_963578605.1 Planctomycetota bacterium | reverse complement strand
GTGAATTCGCTCGATCGCACTATCGGTATCGACGCCTAGTGCGGCGTACCGTTCCTTGGCGAGAGCATAGGAATTGTGGGTCGAGTCGGCCATCGTTACTCTCCTTTCTACGCAATTTCAACCAAAGCCCTAAACGGTTCCGCCACCGTTGGCGGTCATGGATCGGAGCGCAGCCAGCCAGAATATCCAGGACCGGTGCGAATCTCACCTCGGCGACGCAATGGAGAGCTTCTCTGGACCAGCCTTCTTGCCTATTGGGCGTGAAACACGACACATCATCAAATCGATGCATCCGGCCGACGACCCGCAATGTAGGTCAATCTGGTCAGTACCACCAGAGGCCTCCTGTCACGTCCAGCAGGTTCCGGCAGGACACCTCAGTTATCGTTGCCTGGCCGATCATGGATAAACTCAACCCGACAACCTTGCCCCACGATAGACCTCGCGGCTAATTGCTGAAGATGCCGGTCCCGTACCAGATGTGATTGCGACCTTGACGAATGTCGTAGCCGAAGCGCCGGTGGTGATTCCGCACGACTTTCCAATGCCCTGAGGAATGTCGCCAACTGTCAACACAGTCAATGCAGGAGTCGATCAAATTCTGGTCGGGCCAACTCTCGGCAACAACCTCTTTTGCCGATGTGGCACCCACGATCTCGCAGATTTGTTGCGAACGCGTTTCCCACCGATGGTGACCCTGCACACCAATATTGGCTTGATACTGGGAGTGTTGCGCAGCTGCGCGTGCCAGTTGCAAATCGTGGTGACCCGTTGTGCTGGCTGGACGTTCCGGATGCGTGCGGACAGCCCAAACCATCGTTCGTTGTGTAATTGTTCCCGGCGGCAATTCGAGAATCTTGCACAGGTATTCATTTTTCCAGGAATAGTACTTGCCCGAAGCGAATGGAAAAGAACTTACAACGTCCCCCAAATAGGGCTTTCCATCATGCTTCAGATCAATAATGGCAATGCCTTGTTGACCTAAAAGGTGCTTGAACATTACATCATCAATCAGCCGTAACGGTGTGTCGCCTTGGTCGATTTCGTAGTCGATCGGAAGCCGGGCCAGCACGAACAGGCGGAGTTGAGATTGCACGTGGACATTCGTTTCAATGAACTTCTGAAATTTGCGTTGATCGGTATCGTCGTCTGATTTTACAAAATCGATGAGCAGCATCTGCTTGTTGCGATTGGCTTCCCTGTACGCCGCGTTGTAATCCGTATGCCAGTCGAAACCAGCGACCGCGACATGAGTTGGCAAGCGACCCCGCTGTGTAAACCCTTGATCCTGCTCAATTTCGGGGGGATCCTGCTCAACTTTGGGGGTGGCATAACACCCGGTCCAGGAGCCAATCCACATCAATACCAGTGACGTAAAAAAAAAAGACGATGTGAGTCCGTTTAGACGAATCACGATTCTCTACCTCCTTGGTCGAAGAACGGTTTCGGCGATCTTGTGTCATCACAAGATTGCGGATGACAGAAAGCGAGGCACCCAACAACAGGCGGGTCTAAAATAGGCGGGTCTAAATTGCCCAAAGTGTTGGGCAGGCGGGGAGACTGCACGGCAGTCCGTTTGTGGCAGGAAGGTCCAGCATAGAGGGTTGGTCTACCGTAGCAACCCCCACGGGCCAGCTACACTCCTTGTAAACAAGCACAGCCTAAACGAGATGCTTTTTGAAATTCCAGCGGACTTTACCGCCCGAGCAGCACGACTTGCCGCAGTCCGCCTTAAATCAGCCAGCGATGACAACCAATCTCGGAGCCGTCCACTGGCCTTTTGGACGGAAACCGCGAATGGGGAAGAAAACAGTTGGACACTTTGTCCTGTTCGTCGCTCGACCCTGGCAACATGATCTACCCTGGCAGCAACACCCGCCCACCGCTTGCCGCAATCGATTGTCCGGTCATGTAGCTCGACTCTTCGCTGACCAAAAAGCGAACCACAGCGGCCATTTCTTCCGGTTCTCCGACGCGGCCCATGGGGGTAGCCTCGATCATCTGCTGAAAAGCTTCTGACGTAAGAGACTCCCGAGGCATTTCCGTGTTAATCAATCCGGGACACAGGCAATTGACGCGAATGTTTTGCGGAGCCCATGCTTCACCGAGCGAGCGAACCAACGAAATCACGGCAGCCTTCGAGGCCGAGTAGGACATCAACATTGGCCGTGCGCGAAGCGCTGCAATTGACGAAATCACCACAATTCGCCCGAAGCGTCGTTCGATCATTTCGTCTTTGACAGCATAGATGACGTTAAACGTGCCATCGAGGTTGACATTCATCGTTTGTTTCCATGATTCCCACGTCACGTCGTCGGCGGGCTCCACGCGTGATACACCCGCACAGTGAACCAGAATGTCAATCGGCCCCAGTGCCGTGCGGGCAACATGCACCATCTCGCGAACTTGTTCCGGGTCGGCCACATCACCGGGGGCCAGAATTGCCCTCCCACCCGCCGACTCAATTTGCCGAAGTGTGTCGCGGGCCGACTCTTCACGCGAAACATAATTCACGGCTATATTGGCCCCCTCGCCGGCCAGACGTATAGAAACCGCTCGCCCGATTCCACGTGATCCACCTGTAATCAAAGCATTTTTTCCCTGGAACACTTGTTGTTCGGGCATCGCTCCCCCTTGTTTTATTCCTGTTTTTGTCCAAAGTGGTTCTGAGCAAGACCCAACGAACTGCTCTCACTCCCGGATAAACCGTCGCACAGCTTCACCATCTTCACGACGTCGTTTATTCTTATGACTTTAGCAAATTCTACTTCCGGTTGTCGCTATGCAAAAAACATTTGTTGGCATTGGGTTTGGGCCCATTCAAAGTGGCCTCTTTGCGTTGGAGGCCTACCGGTCCAACAATTTCCAGCGGATCGTGGTCGCTGATGTTTTGCCACAAATCGTGCAGCATATTCGGCAAGCTGGCGGTGCCTATTGCGTTAACGTAGCGGGTCCAGAGGGCGTTCGCCAACACGAAGTCTCCGGAATTGAGATTTATGACCCTGCCGACTCCGCCGACGAAGCGGCACTCGTCGCGGCAATTTCTGAAGCAGACGAAATCGCGACAGCACTTCCCAGCGTCGATTTCTATTGTCGTGCAACGCCAAGCCCGGCCCGGCTTATTGCCCAAGGGATCCGCCCCCGCTTCAACCGTTCCCGGCCCCTGCGCACTGTCGTTTATGCTGCAGAGAATCACAACACCGGAGCTGAACTGCTACGTGCAGCGGTACTTAAGGAATTGCAGCCACTGGATGCCGGGCGACTCGACCGCTACGTCCAATTCATTAATACCGTGATTGGCAAGATGAGTGGCGTGGTCACAGAGGTTCAACAAATTGAAAGCGCCCAACTGGCTCCGTTGGTCACAGGAATGGACCAGGCTATTCTCGTGGAACAATTCAATCGAATTCTTGTGGGTCGCGTTGCCTGGGACGATTACCAACGCGGAATCGACGTCTTTGAAGAAAAACCCGACCTGATACCTTTTGAAGAGGCGAAGCTCTACGGTCACAACGCGACCCACGCCCTGATCGGCTACCTGGCCTACCGAGAGGATGTCACGTTTGTATCCGAGGTGCGGGCGACACCACTGTTCGACCTGGCTCGAAAGGCGTTCGTCCATGAATCGGGAAAAGCACTCTGTGGGCGGCATGCAGGAGTTGACCCGGTCTTCACTCCCGGAGGGTGGCAAGCCTACGTCGAGGACTTGCTGGAGAGAATGACCAACCCTTATCTCCATGACAGGGTGGACCGGTTGATTCGCGATCCCGTACGAAAGCTGGGGTGGGACGATCGTTTAATCGGTACGATGCGAATGGTATTGGACCACCAAATCACGCCCCGACGGTTTGCCTTGGGAGCAGCCGCGGCCATCGAGTTACTGCTCGCCGAGCAGCCAGAAAAACGCCTTCCCCAGTTGTTCGAAGAACTCTGGGGCCATGCGGGTGGACCCGCCAGTTCCCGAGAATCGATTGCAAAACATGTCGTTGCAGCACGCGAGGAATTGCTGTCGCAAAGTTATTCGTAGCAAGCCGCCCCGGCTACAAGTTGCAAGGTGGTTCCAGGACGCGGTCGGCAAACCAGGTCCCGTTTTCCCAACTGGTCGTTGTACGGTCAACCCTGTGACATGCAGGAAAGCAGCCCTGAACTGCCATTCATGACCAAAGGTTGAAGCCGCACAAGGCCTACCTTGCCCCAAAGAATTCCACCCGGACCGAACCGGTATTGTCGTCAAGCTGGTGCCACGCATCGCGACAGCGGGCATACAACTTGCCAGTAGCCGGTGCCGTAAAGGTTGTTTCTACCCCCAGTTCGACCGGTGCGGTCAAGCGGTGCTGATTGAATACGACACCCACGAGCCTTCCCGAACCATCCGCCGCTCCGTCAGCACCGACGAGTTCTGCATCACCACCGATCGACCATTGACCGACAGTTTTGCAGGTGTACTTTTTACCTGACTCTACCATCAACCCGGTTGCTTGATAGCCTCGCGCCGCCTCGACTCGCCGGCTAACGGGACTGTGCTGCTGGAGTGTCAAGAAACGCCGATTCCACTCCCAGCAACACAAGTCAACCCGATACCCGACATCAACGTGTTGTAAAAACTCGTTAAACTCAAAAGCGAGTTGCTCGCCAACAGGTCCAAACAGGTTCGAAAACGCCTCGCGTTGGCGAACGACGTATTGCTCGCTGAGCCGGCGGAACCGAGGACTGTAGTTCGGATTATTGAACAGGAAATAGCACAGGGCCCAGCTACGCGCATACGACTGGCGCATTTCAGAAAGTCCTTCGGTTGTCAAAGGAGTCAAACCCGTAAGGAGTACCGGGCGGGTCGGATCCACACGTTGGGCCAACATCAAATTAAGCGAGACCGCGGTTGATTGGGTGAAAGGCCCAGCCTGCACAATATCCTGCAGGCGCACGGCAGGGCGTTTGCGAAGAATCGAGACAAAGTCTGCCGGGCAGCGAACACCAGGTTGATATCCGACCGCATAGCAGGCGACCGCAGCCATCCCTTCCTTGTACCAATCGGGCCCCGTGGCTCCAAACGACTGGCAGCAATAGGCGTGGATGACTTCGTGTTCAGCGACACCCTTGCCCGTCGAGGCGTAAATCGTTGACTGCAGTCCTTGATCACGGGAAGATTGCACCTCTTCAGAAACCGTCGCTCCTCCTATACGGCCAATCCAAACTCTCGCCAGGGGATGCGGGAGCGCATCCGCTGGCCAGCTAACCACATTTTCAGCAAGATAACATTCCAATTGACCCCGGAGCGGACGTTTCCAGTGGGCAACTGCGAAGTCCAGGGCTGCTTCCATCGCAACCAGAGTTGCCCGGGCCTCAGGTTCGGCAACATCGGTGTGGAGTCTGAAATGTTGCGTTGTGTAAATTGCAATGACGCTTGCTGGTTGCAAACCCCCAGTGGTCTCTTGGCTGCCACATTCAGCGCACGCAAAAGCGACAACCGTAGCGCCGACCGCTACGCGGATAAACCTCGTTTCCATGCCTCTGGTCTCTCTTCCTGGTTTGCCTCTAGAAAATAGTGTTCATCAATCGGTTTCCACGATCTGAATATCGACCTGGTCAATCAATAATTCACCTACACCTCCGTACATTGCCAGTGTCAAAACAGCCAATCTGGTTTGCTGCGGAACGGAAATCGACTTACGAATTTCTTTCCAATCAAAGGTTCCTGTCCACGGACCTAACATCGCGACTTTAATGGGGGCTCGTCCTTGGTTGTAAAAGGTGAGTTCAATTCTGGGAGTCTGTTCGTTGGTTTGGCCTGCGCGAAGCTGTTCCCCCATCAGTCGAACATTGAGCCTGATCTTCTGCATGCGCCGCCCGTCGATACCGATGGCCTGCAGTACCTGGGCGCCCTGCCCGGGGGTATCGTTATGCAAGCGAAGTACTTTCTCTCCATCCAACGCTTTCACATCGCGTACGACTTCTGCATGCCGACGGTAGTACCAACCTTGAGGTTGGCCCTGGTCGTCGGCTACTTCAAAACTGCCATTCACCAACCGGTAATCAGTTAGCTCACCGGCGTTGTCGCGGAGTTGTTCGGCCTTGCCAGTCATCGGGACAAAAAAAGTTGGTTCGAGAACCTCGTTTTTCAGCTTCCCATTCACTTTTCGCATCACGTAAAGCGTTTGCTGGTAACGTTTTCCCAAGGGGATGACCATGCGGCCCCCCTCGCGCAGTTGTTGGACAAGTGGCGTGGGAACATTGTCCGGAGAACAAGTGACGATGATCTTGTCGAAGGGGGCATGCTCCGGCCAGCCGAGGTAACCATCGCCAGCTTTGGTCTGCACGTTTTCGTAGTCCAAACGCTTTAAGGTTCGGGTTGCCCGCCGAGCGAGCGATTTGACGATTTCGATTGAGTAAACCGCTGCCACGATCGGGCTCAGTACGGCAGCCTGGTATCCGCTACCGGTACCAATCTCCAGCACGCGGTCCGTTGGTTGCGGATTTAGTGCCTCGGTCATGCGAGCCACCACAAACGGCGACGTAATCGTTTGGCCACCTCCAATTGGCAAAGCCATATCGAGATATGCTTGTTTCCATTGTGCTCTGGGGATAAATTCATGCCGCGGCGTTGACCGCATCGACGCGCGCACCGCCTCATTCGTAACCCCATTGCCAACAATCACCGTTTCGAACATTTGCGCGCGAGCAGCATCCCAACGAGCCTGGTTCCTTGGTTGGGCGATCGCCTGCCCTTGCTCCCAAAAGAGCGGCACGACGGAAGAAATACCCAATCCACCCAGGATCATTGCCCGCTGCGCGCAGGCGATGAATCGATCAGAACGAACGCACCATTTCAAAGAAAGCCTCTTCCTGACTGGCCTGCTGAAACTGTTCCGGGAGCAGGCGATGGGTCCAGTTTAGCAAAGACTGACGAAGAAGCAAGTCAACACGATTACCAACTGGAAAATCGGGGAATCCCTCGATTCCTTAATCAATGTGCTGGAGAATGTGGTCGGTCATGGTCTCGGTTGTCAGCGATCCACCCAAGTCGGGCGTTGTTTCACCGGCCTCCAGAGCTCGCACAACGCCATTACGCACAAGCTCAGCTGCGTGATCAAATCCCAACCACTCTAACATCATCGCACCACTGAGGATCGCTGCCGCCGGATTGGCGATACCTTTGCCGGCGATGTCCGGAGCTGAACCATGAACGGGCTCGAACATCGACGGAAAGTCGCGCTCGGGATTGATGTTACAACTGGCCGCTAATCCTAAACCACCGGTGATCACCCCAGCCACATCTGTCAGCAGGTCGCCAAACAGGTTCGATGCAACCACCACGTCATAGTCTGCCGGCCGCCGGACAAAGTCCATTGCGGCAGCATCCGCGTGTTGTCTACGCGAATCAATATCCGGGTAATCCCCACAAATCTCGTTGAAAATGTCATCCCACAGCACCATCCCATACACCAGCGCATTACTCTTGGTGATCATGGTCAGCTGATTCCGACGTTTGCGGGCCAACTCAAATCCAAATCGCAAGATCCGCTCAACACCACTTCGAGTATGGATGGCCGATTGCACGGCAAGTTCCTCCGGTTGGCCACGCTTTACCCACCCGCCGCAGCGGATATACTCTCCCTCAGAATTCTCGCGGACCACCACCAGGTCAATCTCCCCCGGGTTTAACAGGGGTGAACGCACTCCAGGATGCAGCTTCACCGGCCGCAGGCACACATATTGGTTGAATTGTTGCCGGATTTGAATCAGGTGAGCGACGGTCTGACTGTCAGGTAACCGTTCGGGGTCACCAATGGCTCCGAGGAAAATCGCATCGAATTGCCGCAGTTGGTCAAGGTAATCTTCCGGAACCACCTCCCCATGCTCGAAATAGAAATCACTTCCCCAAGGCAACATCGTTGTTTCCAGGTGGAACTTACCTGATAACGATTCGACGTGTTCGAGAATCCGTACTGCTGCGGCGAGTACTTCACCGCCGATGCCGTCCCCCGGATAGAGGGCAATTTGACAAGTCTTCATGATTCGTTGCGTGGTCCTCAATGTTTGTCCTATCGCCGACCGGCTCGCCCCCAATCCTGTGCCCCTGGAAGGCCGTACCGGTCCCCCCAAATTGACTGGTTCTGCCATCAAGTCGCATCAGTCTGGGAGGCTTGCGTCAAATCGGCAAGGTAAGAATTAAGCGCTCACGAAACCGATTTCCAAATGCTTGACTCTCTTGAACTGGTGGGTACTATTCGGTGTAGGGACGTCCTGAATTAATTTCGCTGGGGTATCTTGGGCCAGATTGTGCCATTAAAGCAGGTACTCGTTAACTTAATCGAAACCAAGTCGAGCACATAGAGGTTGCTAACGGAAAATAACGGCCGCTGAGTTCTTTTTCTAAGACCCAAGCATCATCTTCCTGGGTTATGAAGAACTTTGGGCGCCGTTTTCTTTTTTGGAGCGACTTACGGGGCAATCGCTGGATCTTTCGCACAGCCGACCAATCGGCCTTACTGCCAGCGACACTGTTGTTTTTCCGCTCCCGATTTTAGTCCTTACGACTTGACCTCACGAGGCACCGCTAATTAGTTAAGACAACGATGTCTGGATCCTTTCCCCGCGATCGTCTGTTGCGCCCGCGGAATTCGGAAGCATCTGGTCGTCGTTTTTTTTGTTTTGGCCAGTTGATTGGGGCCATCCTGGCGATTAGCGCTTCGGGTACGTCGTGGGGATGATGCGGGTTACCGAGCTAAAAACCCGTTCAAGAAAAGACCAGGAACAAGTTGGGGAAACATGCCTAATGCAAGCAGTCTGCAAGGGACAGGAAATCGAGAAGAAACAAGCACACTTTGTTGGTGGCTGTTTGGCAGCCACCGACCGGAACAGACTCAACACACATTTCATCTTTGGAGACCATGAACTAATGCCTGCCTGGAACAGAAGGACAATCGCTGCTATTTGTGTGGCACTATCACTATCTTTTATGATCGTTGCTCCTGTGTCAGCTATACGGATCGAAATCGAATTCACCGGGCTCGATATCCAATACGACAGCACCTCGCAACAGATTACCGATTCGGACCTGAATGGAGACAACCCTGGCACGCTGACCTCGCTCGTCTTCCAAGTCGTGGGTGAGGAACCTGTTATATTCACAAGCGACTTAACGGCCGATCTTGAAATCAACAACGTCAGTCCGATTGCCTCAGGTGGTGGTTCGGCAACCGCTTCGGATGGCCATCTAAACGTGGACTTCGATGGTTGGTTTTTGGATGTGGATCTGGAAAATGCAATTGATATCGTTTACGACGAAATCAATGGTTCTTTTGGATTTGTATTCTTGGCGGGGGTCGGCAGTATGAACGCAGAGTCGCTGCCGGGTGGTCTGCATGCGAGCGACCCCATGACGGTCTCGTTCTCAACCCAGGTATCGTCGCTGGTTGACAACGGTCAGGTCATCGAGTCTTTCGTGGCAATGGGTACTGGAGAGGTGGTATCGGATCCCACTCCCGAACCTGCCACACTAACTCTGCTGACATTGCTCAGTGGATTGGCAAGTGGACTGGTCCGGCGTCGCAGCTAAAGCAAATCGAATTTTCTGCAATACGCCATACCGGTAGACTAGCGAGAAAAAAGTAGTCGAGTGGGAACCCCAACGGGTACCCACTCGTTTTTTTTTGTCAGAGGATGGGGCGCAGTTGCCAGAATGAAGCGACTTTGACAGCGGTGCCTCAAGCCAACTTCGCCCTGGAAGTTTCCATCAACTCCCATGCCATCAGGCCGCGGCTATCATGGATCCTGCTCGGCACTTACCACCTTGCCATCGTAACGGTTGGCAAGTTGGCTCAACAGCTTCATGGAGATGTCGTCGGTCAGGAATTTTACGGCCCCATTCCCCATGGCAAAATTTGCCCCAGATACGTGGTAGCTCCCAAAGCCACCGACGTAAAAAGGTTCTTTGGGATTGCCCCCTTTCAAGCGACAGGCCAACACATCGGGGTTCTCTTCCTCGACCGCATTGATCTCTAACCAGGGGGCAACCGACGCGTTCGCTCCTGCCTGGTAGCGTTGGTGACTCAATGTCAGGCCGGCATTCCGCAACGTCCCTGGCGTACCAGACAACCAGCCAAGATCGCGCAGCACATCAGTACACTTCTCACTCAAAAAAATCGTGTACGCTGCTCCATCCTGCAAGTCATCGTACGAGAGAGAATCATTCAGAAAAAAGACACCGTTGTTATCCGACGCAATCGGTGCTTCCCGATCGTGATGACTGGCTGTGTAACTGGAAAGACCCATCATCAAGTTGACGTCTGCAGGGCAAATAAGTGCTGCAATGGTCAACTGCCGGGTCGTATAGTTGACCGGGGCGTAGGCACTTGCCGACAAATCAAGGTTGTCGTAGGCCACCTGCTGGTCGATGTTTGGCAACAACCGGGCAATCCAACCAATATGTTTTCCTCGGGGAAGGTTCTCGATCGGTCCTGTGTCGTTGATGGTACCGGGCGGAAACCTCTGCTCGGCCATCTCGTAGCTGTGAACTGCGGCAATCAGACGCTGCATTTTATGAGTGCAAAGGGCCAGCCGCTGTGACTCGCGTGCCGATTGCAAGGCCGGCAGCAGTAGTGCCAGCAAAATGCCAATCAAGATGACTACGATTACGACTTCAACCACCGTCCAACCGTGCGAGGACTGAGCGCAGCGCTTAAATTTCTGTTTGACAACGGGTCGTGGGAGGGAAAACCACCCAAGCGGACGTCGCAGAGGATCCCCATCGAGCAAACGCCGAAGAACATGAGCAATCTTCGTGATGGTCCATAGTGGCAATGGTGCGGGCCTCCTGGGGCAAAGTAATCGATCGACTTGATTGGTGCAAACTGATCTGAGGCCAGGGCCTTGGTGAGAATTGGGCGGAAGCCGTTATTCCGAGACTTGGGAAACTTGCTCCGCCTGACCCGGAGAACCAGCTGGCTCCTGGATACCCTTGGAAATCGCAATCTCGCGGGCAATTCGAGCAAGTTCTTCCTCGGCCTCGGTTAACGCAGCTTGGGCTGCAGTGGCAGCTTGTTTGGCCACCTCGACCTTGGCGACAGCTTCGGCATGGCCACGCTCACGCTCCAAAACCGTTTCTCGGGAGGTCACGTGTTCTGCAACCAGGCGATTTAACTGGGTAACAAACGCAATTTCGTTTTCCCAGTGGGTCACGTGTTGCTGCGATTTGCTTCGGGCAGCCCCGGCAAGTTCACTCGTTTGCTGGCTCGCTGCCATTTTTTCTCCAGCCGATTTGGCAACCTGGGCAGTCGCTTCCTGTTGTTGTTCGGCAGCCGAAATTGTAGTGGTCAACGCACCGATCTTCTGTTCGGTTGCACTGACCTGGTCCCTAAAAGAAGAGAGCGCCTGGGATCGGTCCGGTTTTGATTGCTCCAGCGCCGCCAACTCCTCAGCCCGCAACCGATGGGACTGGCGGAGCCTGGTGGTCGCCTCCAGCAACTCCGCGTCGTCAAGAAGTGCCTTGGCGGCAGTTTCTGCCTGGGTGGCGGCTTCGGCCAGCGCCGGCACGGCCTGTATCAGTACTTCGGCTCTTTTCTCAGCAACTTCGTAATCATTGGCGGCAACGTCAAGCTTGTTTTTCAACGTCACAACATCTGCCTGCCAGGTTTGCTTCTGCTGCTGGAGTTGCCGAAGTGATTCTTGGGCTTTTAGGTGATTTGCGGTGGCCTCATTGGCCGCCAACGTTGCCAGCCGATAGGTCTCAGCGGCCGACTGCGCTTCGACCTCGGAGGCGGAGAGCTCCTGTTTGGCGTTATCGAGCCGCTCGGCAAGCGTGGGAGGATTCGCAGACAATTCATTCATCGCCTGACCGTCACCAGCTTTCCAGACGCGAATCGCACCGGTCCAATCCCCGGCAATCATCTGGTCGGTTTCGTTACAAAACGCGACTTCCACCGCGAGATCTCCGAACCCACTGACGTCGCTCAATTGTTTTGCATCTTGATCCCACAGCCGCACATGTCCATCGCGACCGCAAGTGAGTATGCGACCATCGCGGGTAAACTGAAGCGAGGCCACCCCCCCATGGGAATCCCATTTCTTGATTTGTCCACCGTTTTCCATTTCCCAAAGCCGAATCGACCCATCTTCACTCCCAGATGCCAGGACATTGGAGTCAGACCGCCAGGAAAGACCGGCCACAGTCGCGGAATGGCCTTTGAGCGTGAGGTACTCTCGTTCGGTCCACCCTTCCCAGACAAAGAGCCCACCATTGCGATCAGCCGTCGCTAACAACACGCCGTTAGGACTGAATTCCAGGGCGCAGATCCAGTCGGTGTGTTTGCGAATTTCATACAGCTTTTCACCCGATTCGACGGAAAAGACACGGACCACGCGTTGTGGTCCCCCGAGGGCAATCAGGGTTTGATCGGAGCTGATATCGGCAGCCAGGACCGTGTCGAGCTCATCGCCAATCTCAAAAACACGTTCGCCCGTATGCACATCCCAAACCACCACCTGCCCACTGGTCGCACCACGCCCACCACCCGCCAGCAGCAGACTGCCGTTGCGACTGAAACGGAGCACCTCGGCGACGCCTTCGGGAAAGGGCAGGATACCAATCAATTCTGACTTTTGCGTATCGTAAAGCAGCACCTGCCGCTGGCCGGCCACCGCGAGCAACGGGGACCAGGGATTGGTCGCCAGCGCGCTCACTGCAGTCGTGCCTGGGGTATGGGAAACCGGCTCCAGACTGAGCCGTGGCGGCATGGGCACAACTTCAGGTCTCTCGTTGGAGGGAGCTGCCAGGGCAAAGCTCTGCTTGGGCTTTTTGCTGACCTGTGCCGTGCTACCTGTGTTCTCCAGCAATCCTCCATCGATCCACTGCCCGATTTTTTCAATCATCTCGGCAGGGATTTTCGGCGAGTCGAGTGGCATGGCCGGCTCGCTTTCGTGAGTCACCAGCAGGTAGAGGTAGCTGCTGTCAGAGTCACCCGGCACGACCACTTCTCCCGAGCTGCCTCCCTGCATGAGGCTGGTGTAGTTACCCAGGTCCAGATCGCCCCTTTTCTTATCAAGATTGTGACAACTGAGACATTTCTGGCGAAAGATGGGCAGAATATGGTCGTCGTAGGTGATCTGCGGCGGGGCATCAGCAGCAAGGGTCTCGCCGACAGGCAGCCCCAACTGCAAACAAACTACCACCACCGGGATACTGCTGACGACGCGGAGCCAGGCTGCGAAGCAGAGAATTCTAATACTCCCGCAATTTGGGCACATACGTTCTAACTCGCGGAATTTGGCAGCAGGAGATTTCAGTTGCAGATTGTGACTCGCGGCTCGCGAGACTGGAATTAGTGGTTGAACAAGAACTCGCGCGCATTGAGCACCCCCCAGAACACATCTTCAAGGGCTAGCTTTTGTTCTTCTTCGGCTGCCAGGATCACCTGTAACTCTTGTTTCTCTTTGTCGGTAGGACGACGTGTCAAACAACGAATATAGAGTTCTTCAACGATCTCTTCAGAGGACTTGCCTTCTTCAAGCCTCTTGCCGACAAGGTTTCCTGTCTGGATCTTTTGGTGCACGGTATCGCCATTGAGTAAATGGAGTGCCTGGGAAAGATTCGGCTCGATTTTGACTTCACAGGAACAGACGGACCCTCGTTCGGCGCGCCCAAAGGTGGTGAGAAAGTAGGTGCTGGTATTGCCATTTGCGATTTGAACAGCACGCGCGCCGGCGGGAAGTCCCTGAAATTTATTTTTCGTATCGGTAACGTAGCTGACGATATCAAGTAGCACTTCGGCTCGTACGCGGCGGAGCGAGGCATGGGAAAAATTACGTATATCGTTGGCATTGGTCTCATTCGTCTGCGTTCCCAACTGATAAGTGCGCGAGACACAAATGTCGCGAACCAGTTTTTTGAAATCGTATTGGTATTCCGTAAACTTCCGCCCCAAGGCTTCCAGTAGTTCTTTGTTGACAGGCGGGTTACTGATTCGCACGTCGTCGACTTCGTGAATTATGCCCCGACCAAAAAAGTGGGCCCACACAATATTTGCCAGATTGGTGGCAAAGTAGGGGTTCTCGGGCGAGGCAAGCCAATCGGCCAGGGCAACGCGCCGATCTTTTCCCTGCAGATCAGGCTCGGCACCGCCCAGGAATTTGGGCTTCATCTGGCGGCCACCGATCGGGTGATTGACTTCACCACTTTCGGAATTGAAGATAATACGTTCGCGGGGGTCCTCAGCTTGTTTACGGCCAATTTGGGAAAAGAAGGACGCAAACGCATAGTAATCGTTCATCGTCCAGCGATCGAATGGATGGTTATGGCACTGTGCACACTGAACACGCATTCCCATAAAGACCTGGGCGACGTTTTCGGCAATCTTCAGCGTGTTGGTTTCGTTCTGATAGTAGTTGGTTGCCCCGTTGGTGAAAGTGCCGCCACTGGCCCCTAAAAGTTCCCGAACCATTTGATCCATCGGAACATCGTTGGCGATTCGTTCCTGTAGCCAGTTGTAATAACGGAGCATGGCCTTGTAGCTGATCTCGCGCGTGGTGCGAATCTGCAGGAGTTCAGCCCATTTCATGACCCACATTTCGACGAATTCCTTGCGGCTGAGCAATTCGTCGACAAGTTTCTCCCGTTTGTGCGAATCGGGATCGGCGAGAAATTCTTCATACTGCTCAACCGTTGGCAAAACACCGGCAATATCGAGCGAGGCACGCCGCAAAAATCGCTCATCGGTGCAAAGTTCAGAGGGTTGGATGCAGAGCTTCTTGAATTTCTTGAACATCAGTTCGTCGACGTAATTATTTGCCGGCACTTCCTGCCACTGGAACTTCAGGTCTTTGGGTAAGGTGATGAAATGCGACCCCTCGGTATGCGTTCCAAAGCGGACCATTATGAACGATTCACCACGGTTTTGGGCCGTAACAAGCCCGGCTTGATCAATCGTTGCCGAGTTGTCGTTGTTGGACATGAAGTAAGCCAGGGTGGTCACGTCACGATCGGTTCCGTCCGAGTATTTCGCTCGAACATTGATCGCCTGGTTAGCTCCAAGCCCATCCAGAACAGCATGTTCAGGGTAGATTTCGACCGCCGTCACTTGGGGCACTTCGCCCTGATCATCGGGAGCACCCGCTTCCAGCCAACGAACGAGTATTTTTGCATATTCGCTTTCGGTGTCAAAACGTTTGCCACCGGTGTGCGGTACCTGCCCGGTCCCTTTCTTATAAAATAAACTCTCGTGCAGTTCGGCAAGGTTTATCCGCCGCCCGCTGATCTCCCGTGTCAAGCGAAAGTAGTCTCCCGCGGGGTCGAAACCAAACAACGATAAGCGAAACCCGTCTTTACCTCGGGCAGCACCGTGACAACTTCCCGTATTGCATCCTGTTTTCATGAAAACAGGCATTACGTCAACCCGAAAACTTATCGGGAGGCTCGTGGCCGTGTCACGAGCCACTACCGGGATCCGGGTCTCATGCCCCGCATAGGCCACCACCAGTTCTCCCGTTCCATCGGACAGCGGGTACAGTACATTGCCCTCGATCCGCGCAATTGCCGGGTCAGAAAGGACCCACGTCGCCTCGGTCGACACATCCCGCGTAATGCCGTTCTCATACTCGGCTTGCACCAGTAGCGACTGGCGATCTCGCGACGAGGTCATTTGTACGTCGCGTGGATAAACATGCAGGGCGCGCAAAGCAGGGGCTTCCGTTGCCCAGGCAGCTCCGCTGAGCCAGGAACTCACAAGGTAGATCGCCGGTAAAAATAACGCTTTGTGCATGGTGGGTCGGGTGCGCACGGCAGGTCAGCTCGCCAGGTTTTCGGGTACGGTTGGGAAAAGGAACATGATCACTGCCCTGCCCTGGCTGCGAGTCGTTGCTGATAGGCCAAACGTAGCTTTTCAAGTCGTGAGAGCGGTTTGGGAGGCTCCTCCTGCTGAGCCACCTCGACCTTCTTTTCCAGTTCGGGCTTTTCCAGTTCGGGTGCGGCCGGTTGTTCAACCGGCGCAGGCAGGGGCTTGTCAATCTGCAGTTCAGTTCCGCCGGCGCGACTCACGATCGGTTCGCCATGCTGCACGATCGTCACCTGGCAAAACAGGCCCTTGTGCTTGCCTACCGGGCTGTCGGCAACGGTGGTCACCGGAAAAGTCAATTCCCCGGTCTGCTGGTTGAACCCGAGCGATTCGATCGTCGATACCTTGGCGGGCAGACCCAGCAATTCGACCTTCGCCTCGCCTTCAAAAGGGGTGTGGTGGTTGAGCTTGCAGTAGACCTGTGCTTCTTCACCTTGTTCACAGGCGGTTCGTTGCACCTCGAACGTGACGAATGGTTCAACGATCTCCAAGGTTGCCAGCTGTGAAGAAACCCATGCCGTACCATTGACATCGGCAGATCCGAGAGCGTAGATCCGCCACTTTTTAATGCCAGCGTTGTCGTTGGCATTCAGGGGATAGAGGACTTCGTTTTGTTTTTCCGGGATCGTCACCGAGTTGGCCGCTCCCACTCCGGGCGGCCGAAACGGGAGTTGTACGTTAATCGACGCCTCGAAACCTTCCTTGCGATTGGCCACAATCCTGAGTTGCATCGAGCCATTTCTGACAAGGGGCACTTGCGGCTGAACAATTTCCAAGGTGAAAGGCAATTCTTCCAACACGGCGACTGCCAGCTTTTCAACTTCCTTCGACCGAAAAACCGTTTGGTTCGGAGGGCCGATCACAAAGTCTGCCCGGTTCCGGAATTGCCCCTGCAGGTTTTGCTTGGGATCGGCGTGGCGGGCTTTGAACTCAATCAACTTTCCGCCGATCGCAGCATCCGCCGCAGCTTCAAAAACAACCGGTATGGAACTCATGTTAGCCGGCATTGGTTCAGCATGCATCGTGATTCCGGCAGGAAGGTTGTCACCTTCGAGCAGAATATCACCGCTAAAGTTCGTACGATCGGCGGAGACTAATGTGCCAAAACGGTTGCCACGGGCCACGTATATCTGCTGCCGATATTGGCCGTTGCGCTCGATGCGGGGAATTCCCAATGTGAGCACAGGTGCCACCGGTTGCAGCTCGATCCGATAGACGAAATCGGGTCCCCCGTTGCGGAGGTGGTCGTGTATTTGGAGCACATAGTCGCCATCTTCCGGAACATCCCAGCGAAAGTAGCTGTCGGGTCCACGGGAATCGTCGTTACTGGTCACCACCTTCCCATCGGCCTGCATCAAGTGCATTACCGGGTCGAGTGCCGAACGGACTCGACGTGCGTAGCATTCAATCTCAAAGGTCTGGCCTTTTTTTGCCGTAAAACGAAAGTGATCGACATCTCCTTTGGCCTGGATGATTCCGTTGAAGGCCAGCGGCAATTCAACCGGGGTCCCCTGCTCCACAGTGTCGTTCGGTTCTTCCTCAAACGCGTTTCCGTGTTCGTAGAGCCGAAAAGCACAGGGGGAGGGAGAAATACCGCCGTCATCGTGGCAGAAAACGCCAAACTCCCTGGGCGACTCGGGTGGCAGAGTAAGTTCTTGTGTGAATTCCTGGCCAGGCAAACCGAGAAAGCGAACTTCCGTTGCCTCGCCAAGCTTGCCACCGGCGGGATAGGTAATCGTGGGGCGGGGAAACGTGCCGAGATGCAAGCGATAACGGTTGCCACTTCCATACGCCGCTTCACGAACTTCGATGATGTATTTGCCATCCTCCGGGGCGATGGTCGACGCAAAGGCATCTTGCAATGCCAAGGCCGTGTCGTCACGGGCCGACAACTCAAAACGCCGATCGTTCAGGATCGCTACGTACGGATCAAACAAGGCATCTTTCAGCCTGATGGCGACGATTTCTGCGGAGATCCGCTGCCCCTTCTGAGCCTCGATCACGTAGTAGTCGACGTCTTCATTACCCACGTCGCCAACCACGACCGAATTCAAGGCCACCGCTTGCGGCTGGGAAAAATCGCCGTTCGGCTCCTGTTCCGCTACCGGGGGCAAAGCTTCAACCCAAAACGTGCGAAAATCCGAGATGCCGCTGGCAGTCCTCACTTGGGCAAGGTGTTCTCCCAGCCGACAATCGCCGGCGACCTTCACCGTCACTTTGACCGCTTGATCCTCAACCTTCAACTCGGTAACTTCCAGCCCTTGGTCGTAGAACCAAACCTCTTGGGCATCGGTGAGATTCGAACCTGCAAAGGTGAGGATGTGTTCTTCGCCGCGTTGCACGCCGTGTGGCGAAATCGAACTTAACCGTGGCGAGGAAGCCACCAGATTGGTTGTCGTTGCCCCGGAAATTACCAGCAACACGAGAATGCGCACGATTCCGGAACCTACCTCCAGGTTTTGCCACAACTTGACTGGGGGGTTTATGGAACTTTGCCTTTGAGAAAGGATTCTTGCGGACATGGAAAATTGCCTGTCTTGCAGGTTTGACTTTGCGTGGTATGTCATGACATAAACCAACTCACTTTGCCTGCGGTCTGACGATGTGCAATTCGCCGCCGGGTTCGAACTTGCTGGTTCGAACTCAAGCGAGCAGGTCGCTGCGCACCTTACCACCTTTGACGATCTCGATAGGGCGATCACCCGGTGCCATCAATTCTTTGTCTGCCACAATTCCCATGCACTTGTAAATGGTAGTCGCCCAATCTTCAACATTGAGCATATTTTCTTCTGGCTCGCTGGCTGTTGAATTGGACGAACCGTAAACAATACCTCGCTGGATCCCACCACCGGCGAGCACGACGCTGAACACTTTGGGCCAGTGATCCCGCCCGCCAGTCCCGTTGATTTTCGGTGTGCGGCCAAACTCGCTCGCCAGGCAGACTAACGTAGAGTCCAGCAAGCCGCGGCTATCAAGGTCGCGAATCAGCGCAGCAAAAGCTTGATCAAACGGGGGAACTTGACCTCGAATCCCGCCTTCAATGTTGTTGTGCATATCCCAGCCACCATAGGTGGTGGTGACGAATCGGACTCCTGCTTCGACCAACCGCCTTGCCAACAGCAACCGCGCACCAGCCGCATTCCGTCCGTACTCATCGCGGAGCTTGGCGTCTTCTTTGTTGATGTCGAATGCCTCACGCGCATTTTGGGAACTGATCAAGTCGTAAGCCCGCTGGTAGAAGGTGTCGACCGCATCGAGAGAAGCCGACTTTTCCAGGTTGGAAAAGTGATCGTTGACCGCGTCGAGAATCCGGCGCCGGGTGGAAAACCGCTTTTCATCAACCCCTCCGGGCAGATTCAAATCCTTGACTTGAAACTGCTCGTTGGCCGGGTCGGCCCCCAGGCTGAAACCTGCGTACGACGAGCTCAAATAGCCCGTTCCCGCGAACTCATTCGGTTGATTCGGCACGCAGACGTACTGGGGAAGATTGTTGCGGGGACCAAATTCATGGGCCACCACGCTTCCCATGCTGGGAAACAGTAAGGCCGGGCTCGGGCGGTAGCCGGTAAACATATTGTGAGTGCCCCGCTCGTGAGCTGCTTCGCCGTGCGACATCGACCGGCAAATTGCCAGCTTGTCGGCCACCTTGGCCGTCTGTTGCCACAGTTCACTGATCTGGACACCCTCGACGTTCGTTGCGATGGGCTTGAACGGGCCTCGGTATTCGATTGGAGCGTACGGTTTCGGATCGAAGGATTCCTGGTGCGCCAGGCCACCCGGCAAGAAAATAAAAATGACCGACTTCGCAGTCCCTTCCTTCGTTTCGTAAAACTTTTGTGCGGCTTGGGCTTGCTCAAGGCGAAAAAATTCAGGCAAGGTGAGCCCGATCCCGCCACAAAAACCAACTTGCAAAAAGTCGCGGCGTGGAACGTTCAGAGCCATAGTTGAACCTCAACAAGAGTGCGACAACCGTTACAAGAAAGCGGCCAAACACTGCCGCGATTTGACCTCAGACGCGATACCCAGGAATTGGCGGGGTACATAGGGTCAACAGAGGTTGCAAGGTGGGAAATGCCAATACGCTGAGTGTAACCGCTTGTCAGAACACTTGGCAAGAGTTGCTCGGTCATTTTTCGTGGATCGCAATCGCAACGGCTGCAATTCACTCAATTACGCCACCGTGAAGATTAACTCTAGTTTTACCGGTGATTCGTTGCTGCAGGTCGTAAGTCTTTGAGCTGCAACTTTCAACCACACCACCCGGAAAGAATAAAATGGACTGCCCGTGAGCAGCGTTTTCTCACCATCGGTCAGCGTTTTATTACCACAATTCTGCGACCGGTACGCACCGTGGTTACGAACAACTCAAAGATAAAGTTGGTAGGAAGGTAAAGACATTGTCTGGTTGATCCTTCATCTCTCATTAGAATTTGCAGGGTGAGAAACCGGAAAGAAAAAAATGTTCTTTAGCGTCGATTCTGCGACAAGTCGTGTTGCCTTGGGCGACAGATTTCTGGTCGGTTTCCCAGGCTTGCCCCCTGATGGGAAGCAGTTTGTTACTGTACTCCGCCGGTTTGCACCGAAGGTTGGCTCACGTGGAGTGCCGGTCCTCATGGAATTAAAGCCAACGACTGAGTTGACCGGCGCGGTCGGTCCAGATAGAGCAGGCAGTCTACCCGGAGCCCCCAGTCTGTCTATTCTTCACCCTTTGTCGGGGTATTTGGGATCCGGCCAGAGTCGATTAGCGCCGCGTTGTGAAGAGCAACGCCGGCGAACCAGGCCGACCAGCGGCAGAAGGTCAACCAACAGACACATCACCGCCGGCTCGGCAAGGGCAGTGACCGTGATGACCACATCCTCGGCCGATGGAAACGTAAAATTTGGAGTCAGGACAAAAAAAACCAAGGTTCAGCAGTGACTGGTTGAAGCAGGCGACCAGTGGCTTGTTGTTCGAGAGTGTGTCGCGATAGGACGTGACCGGCCGGTCGGTGAACAACAGCTTGAAGACCGGGGGTTTCCTAATGACCAGAATGGGGATCTCAGTGTCATCGAATGCCGTGCGGAGCCCGGCCATTGATTGTTTTCCAGTGGCAAACAGCCGATCGTCGCTGTTCTATTTCACTCTCTCCACACGAATCTCCAAGTTGTTTTCATCGTCGGACACGGTCACTTCCAGTTTCGAGGTGTTGTAGTTGAGAAACCGTGGATCGACAGTCGGTCGTCGAAGAGGCTTTGCCCCGGGCACAGCGGGCGGCGGGGTCCGTTTCGGAGAAACAATCACACGATGCGTGCCTGCCACTGCCCCTTTCTTGTTCCCAAACGTGATTAACTCAAACGTCCCGTCCTCGGCAACGATACCCGATGCAATAATTGGCTGGTCGCCCTGAGATACATTGCGAAATTCGATGGTTCCTCCCGGCATCGGCGAACCATCCCCAAAGATCACCTTGCCGTGGACTGGGTAGGTGCGGTGGTCCCGGGTTCCGCAACCGACGACCAGGAAAATGAAGACCGAGATCACAACTCGCTTCATGCAATTCTCTTTCGAACAAACACACGATACTACACGACCAAAAGCGACACAAAAATAACGTCCGATGGTCCCTGTCCTCGCTCCCGCTGGGAGAGGTAACAAATGAGAAGTTATGCTGGCGTCGATGGCAAGTCAATCGGGCTACTGATCCAGTGTAAAAACCTGACCGTCATGTCGACTCGCCAGGTAGCCGAGCACGACTGTGTCGGTGTTGGCGAGGATCGGACGAACGCTGCCGTCGGCCATCACAAATTGGCAAACGCCTCCTGGGTGGTAACTGCCAAAATGCATTCCCCGTTCGGTATCGGGGATGGAAGGATCCTCGGGACCACTGGCGATTTTGTAGCCGGGCCCAACGGGGCGGACATAGGTAATCGATTCGCTGTCGATGAAGCACGAGTTATCTCCGTAGTATCTCCACAGGCCGCGGCCGTGTGGCGGAACGTGTTTCTCGCCAATGAGGAAAGTCCGGCTTAACCCGTCCGTCACCTCTCGGAACCTCGTCACGGGCGACCAACCGGTATAGGTCCAGTCGGCTTTGTCGGAACCGTTCATATGCAACGTGCCGGTGTAACAGCCGTGGGGATAATTGCGGGCGCTGCAGCGCGGGGCCGGATCCCATCCTGCAAGATCGAGCGTAGACGCAGAAATGCCATTGTGCGACCACGTCAAATAAGATCCACAAGTATCGCCCTCCTTGATCTCCCCGCTCCCTGCACAGATCACATAGTCACCCACTGCCCCACGCTTGTTCGTGGACTGCTCCTCGATGCTTATCGCTGGACCGCTGCGGTGCGAAGGGCACAGGTACATCTCCACATTCATTTGCAGGAAAGCCTCCGGGTACTTAGCGAATGTCACCTCACCGTAGATTTCTTCGTAGACGTTGCTTTCTTCGAGAAACGGTAACAACAGCACACACCAGGTCGCGTGACCAACCCCCGTCAGGTGTGTCGGCACGACACCATTTCGGACATCGTGAAAATTATGGACTGCTATACCGAGTTGTTTGAGGTTGTTGGCACATTGGATCCTTCGTGCGGCTTCGCGGGCCGATTGGACAGCCGGCAACAGCAGTGCAATAAGAATGCCGATGATGGCGATGACCACCAACAACTCGACAAGCGTAAAACCAACGCGACTAAGTTTCTGCATGGGATGTGACAAAAGGGCTCAGGGAATTTTACCGTTTCGTATAAAACGCTGCGCGCATGGCTGAGAGAGTCTATATCGAACACTTGCAAATATTGAAAACATGTGGGATCCCGCAAACCAACGTGACCACTCCAGTATTTTCGCTTGAATCTTTGGGTGTTGCAAGCAAGTTTCGTAGAGCCCTATACTATCGCCGCCTGGAGATGGCCAGGGAGCACAAGAATCCTTCAGAAAGAGAACACACGACTGATAAAATTTGTGATGGAGCAGGACTTGGACAATGCCATCTTCAAGGAAGCCGCGAAGGAAAACTAGTAATCCCCGAACGTAGGTTGATCTTTTGTCGAGATGTCGAAGTTCAACCGGGATTTGACAGCCGCTACGTCGAGAGGATCAACGTCGGCGAACCAGGCCGACCAGCGGCAGGAGGCTTGCCAGTAGCAACAGGGCTGTTGGCTCAGGTACGGCTGTTACCGAACCGCCGCCGGAGATGCCAAAATTATTGACCCACTGGTTGTACTGCGCCAAGCCAATGGTGCCACCTGTCGGGTCGTTTGCCAGTGGTGTTTGGGTGCCCAGGGCGTCGGCCCGAAGGGTATAGTCAGCCGCATCGACCGCTCCATCGTGATTGTAGTCACCCGTCAAACCGCCAGCCCGGGTGACGATCGTCAGGTTGTCTTCAACGAAGTCCTGGAAAAACGTGGTCGAGATGAACGTGTTTCCCGGGCCGAAACCGGTCGCATCCATCGGGATCGTTCCGGGAGTGCCCGAATTTCCCGGTGCCAGTCGAATCGTATCCCCTCCCTGGGTGACGTTTCTTACGAATCCTTCAATACCCTCAATGCCGTTTTCGCCCACTGCCAATTCCAACCCGACTTCGACAAAATCCCCCGGGTGACCGGTGAGGTTGTCAAAATTCTCTTGGATCGTGTTGCCTCCTCCGTCCAGGTAGACGAGTGAGTAGTGGTAATCGCTGCTCTTGATGGCGTATGCCAGTTCATCGCCGACCGTTCCGTTGGCGATGGAATCGGTGCCGACTGCGATCTAAGATTCGTCGCCTCCACCCGTGGAATTATCCATCTGGACACTAACGCGAGCCCCATCGGGTAACGCTTCGCCATAGTCAAAGGCAGCGCTCGTGTCACAGCAGTTGGAGCTTTGCTGTCCCCGTACACCTTTTCCAGAGTTGCCGATGCCGTCCACGACCACGGGACTCAAGGCGCCGTTGCCATAGGCGATCGAAAGATCTCCCTGCAGCCAGTTGCCTGATCCGAGCGCTGCCAGCTGGCCAACCAGGTTTCCCGGACTGTAACTCTCAAAGTCATCGGTAAGCACTAAAGGTGGATCGACCGGAGCTGCCGAAACGAAGGTGCCGCCGTTGTTGAACTTAAACAAATCAGCCGTCCCACCTTCGAAGATCAAGTCGAGGTGGTACAGTGAACCACCGTCAGAAACTAGATTCACGGTTTCCACAAGCCCCGTGTCCCGGCTCAGGCGTTGGAGGCTGGTTCCGAAGTCAAACTCGAGGCGGATTTGCTGGCTTGTCTCGGCGGGTGTTCCGTTCGAATCGCTAAGGCCGTTCAGGATCATAAAGTAGATGTCGTCGTCATGGCCAAAATCTGTGAATGAAGCATCGAGTGGTTTGAAATAGCCCACCAAAACATCCCCTTCCAGGCCGACGTTCTTGCTTCCCAGATTCGTGGCTGTGATATCCGTAATGTAGGGATCCGCAGCGACGTCCCAGGTCGACAAAAAGACTTGCGGGTCCGTCGCCACGTCGATGTAGTGCGGCACTTCATTGAAAGCCGGTGTACCGCCGTCCATGTGGCGGCCAGTGATGAAGCGCAAATCCGAACTCACCAATCTCACTAGTGCCGGTCCGAGATTCAGGCTTTGTCGATTGGTTTCGGCAACCTGGTAGAACAATGGTGTAGGGGTGTTCGTGCTTTGTCCGTTGAAAAAGACTGGCAGGAGATAAGGAGCTCGCCACTCATAAATAAAGTTGTCCTTAACCTTCATGCCGAACGTCGACAGCGCGAAATCGTTCAAGCGAAGTTCGGACTCGGAAAGAATGTAACCGGGAGCAGGAGGGTAATTGTCGTTCACCCAGCTTTGCGTGAAGAATCCAGCCGGGATCGGCCGGTTGCCGGTGCCGTCATTGCCCCGCAGCGGGGTTACGCGATACTTTTCCAAGGGTCCGTAAAGCTCAGCCGGGCTGCCGCCGGCCAAAGTTCCACCGAACGGATAGGCATGCGAAAAGAGCATGTCGGGTTGAACGTCCGCCATGTAATCACGCAATTGTTCGGCCGTGTTATGTCTGGGGCCCTGATTTGTGTACGTGATCACGTCCGGCCAGCTTTGATGCACGCTGTTTATGCTGGCTTTGAACCGTTCCCGGTTCGCCGGCACCTGGACAGGAAGATTCTCGCCGCCGACACCCATGGTCCTTAGCATGGACATGTAGGGAAGTCCCCCTAACTCGACTTCCACTTGTTGTGCATCGGTTCCTGAAGTCGCCCAGGGCAAGCCGGGTGGTGCGGGCATCAAGCTGGCTTCGTAGGGCAGGCCAATGGTGTCGATCGTTGTAAAACTCGATTCGGCCCAGCGGGCCGTATCGAAATAGCCCGTTGCCGCCACAGACACTTGGGCTTGTAACTGCAGACCATGCTCCAGCAGGACGCGGTGTCCGCGGTCCAGTTCCAAAGCGGAAGCAAGCGAGCCAAGCGCCAACAACAAAGCAACCGCTCACTCAAAATCAACTCTGCCTTTTCGGCAAAAAAAGGCATTTTATTTTCCGTTCCTGCGGATGCGTATGTTGTCGCTTGGCACACGGAACCGCAGTCGCGCACGCGACTGCGGTAGGCAGCAAGATTCATTGTAACAGACAGCTACAGCCTGGTGTCCAATTGTTGACTCTCGACCTGTCGCTATTGGGGCCGTGGCTTCCGATTGATCCACCGATTTCCATGGGGTGCTGCTCACTTCCGGCTAGACCATGGGGGGCAGATTTTCTACCTCTGTTGGGACCTGCGAGTTTTTCCTCCACCGGGCTGGACGAATCCTACTTGGCCAGATAGCGTCCGTTAGAGTACGTTGCTCAGGAGTGATGCAGGATACGAATGGTTACCACTTGAGGTCTAGGGTTAACTGTTGAAACTGAACTCCGGGCGATCGGTACCCAATGTCCGAGAATCAAGCTCAAGGCCAGTTGAACCAACCAAAACCGACAAGCTTCCTGCAGTCGACCGACTGGGAACAACTAGCTCCGACCTCCACGCAAAGTTTCCGGCAGCGTTGAAATCCAGCTCCGATTTTGGACTTTCACCAGATCGGTTGGGACAGAATTTGTGGTTTTGTTAGTGGCTGGTTTGATTTCCATCGTCAGCGGGGCAATATTCTTCGGGATTGGAAAGCCTCACCATCTTTTCGGCTTAATACCCGTTCTCTTCGGATTGGGAGTCATGTTCGCGTTGGTGGCTACGCTGACGGTGCGCAGTAACCGCTACATAAAACTCTTACGGAACGGGCAACAATCAGCAACTTGCCCGGGCAACAATCAGCAAAGTGTGGAGCAGTACTCAGGATCGGTACACTTCCTATGATCACGTTGTTGAGGAATGGGAAAAGTTTAGCCAGAGTGTCCAGCGGAATCAGTACTTGTTGTCGTTGATAGGACGGCAACTGAGACGTTGGCGATGCAAATTGCGACTTGGCGATGCGGAACGAACAGAAGAAGTAAAAACTAGAATTGACCTCAGCACGTGGCTGATGAAACCGGTCGACGATCCGAACATTCTGGTATTGCACAACCCGCAAAAAGCGCAAGAACTCGTTGCCGTGGACGCGTTGCCCCCAAACCTTGTGATCGGCCCGGACGACCAGTGGGCAATGGATCAACCAACGAACCGGCTGGAAATCGTGTTCGCGTTTTTTCGATCGTTCCCGCCAGTTCTTGGCACGTACGGCTCCGCTGCGATCGGCTATTCATTTCACAACAAGGGCATGTTTAATGATGCCGCATTGGCAATACCGCCCTTGCTTGGGGCCGCGATCGTGCTGTTGTTCACGCTCACCCACGCGGTCGCCCCGGTGTTTTTATCGCAAATTCTTGAAACTACAAAACAACATCTTAAATCTACACACCGAGTCCACTTCCAAACTAGAACATCCTGGGACAGGGTCGACTCGCGTGTTTGTTTCTGGCTTTATTTATTTACACATGGGATTCTGGTATGGGATACCAACAGTTTTATTCGCTTTCATGACTGGCGGGCTCAGCCTTCTGTGGGCAGCGGTGCACATCATTTTTGCCAGACGTCCTACGCGTACGTGGTTGTGTCTGGAATATGGATCGACTTCGACGGCGTTACTGTTATTTGTCATCTGTTTTTCTGTGAACCGGCTTTTTCCATACGGGATCGTGGTATTGTTGTTTCAATCACTGCTGCTGACAGTACTTGATTGGAAAGGTCGACCACTCTGGGTTCCCGAAGTTACCACAGCGGTATGACAGGGACTGTGTCCAGCCGATTCAAGCACGCATCATGGAACGGTTTCCTTGCACCTTGAAACGGCCAAATCATTGCATGACGCCAGAAATGACCGGGTGGCGGGGGCAAGACGGCAAGATGGACAAAGGTGGTTGCCACGAATTCGTCCTTGGCTTCTAATAAACACCATATCTGAGTTTTAAGGCATGCCCGGTTTTAAGGCATGCTTGGTTCGGGATGATCTCCCAGGCACGTAGGTTTCTTATTTCCCATCCTTTATTGAGATATTTGAAACATGGACACGACAGATCGGCGCGACTTTATCAAGCGGACCGGTACAGGCGTGGCGACCGCGCTGGTAACGACCCTTCCTGCGGTCGCGGGGAGCGAGTCGTCGGCTGGGGATCTGCGGATTGGCGTGATCGGTGCGGGTGGGCGAGGCCAGCACGTTGCACAGCTGATGGCCGGGGAGGATGGGGTCCAAATTTCCCACGTGTGTGATCCCGATCAAAAGCGACTGGCCAAGGCCGCGAAGACGTTGAAGATTAACGCGGCCAATGCAGTCAGCGACATGCGCCGCATTCTCGACGACCAAACGGTCGACGCGGTCCTCATCGCAACTCCCGACCATTGGCACGCCCCGGCGGCCATCCTGGCGTGTGACGCTGGCAAGCACGTTTACGTCGAGAAACCCTGTTCGCACAACATTCGTGAAGGACGATTACTGGTCGAGGCAGCCCGCCGCAATAATCGAGTGGTCCAACATGGCACCCAAGTTCGCAGCACCTCGATGATGCAGGAAGCCACACAATTACTGCACGAGGGGATCATTGGCAACGTGTTGATCGCACGGGTCTGGAATGTGCAAAAACGAGGTGACATTGGCCACGGTAAAATTGTGCCTGTGCCCCCCGAAATTGATTTTGATTTATGGGTGGGTCCGGCCCCCATACGCACCTATCACGATAACCTGCTTCATGGTCACTGGCATTGGTGGACTGATTTTGGTACCGGCGACATGGGCAACGACGGTGTGCATGACTTGGATTATGGTCGCTGGGGCCTTGGTGTGGAGACGCACCCCACCAAGGTCAGCGCGGCCGGCGGCAAGTACTTTTTTGATGATGACCAGGAATTCCCCGATACCCAGCAGGTCTGCTTCGAGTATCCCGGAGACGGCAAACCCGGCAACCAACGGATGCTGATCTACGAACAGCGTCTTTGGTCCACGAACTATCCTTCTGTCTATAACGTCGACAGCGGCGTGGAGTTTTATGGAACCGATGGCCGGATGTTTTTAAGCCGCCGGGGAAAAATTCAGGTTTTGGAGCCGGGCAACAAGCACACCGCAGTCCCGGTGAAACCCGTTGCGCAAGATGGCGATGCCCATGTGGCCGACTTTATCGAATCGATCCGGAACGAGCGGCGGCCCAATGCAGATATTGAAATCGGACACCTGACAAGCAGCCTTTGTCATTTGGGCAACCTGGCCACCCTGCTGGGACGCGGTCTCCAGTTCGATCCCGCCACCGAGCAGATTCTGAATGATCCCGAGGCCAACGAGCTGGTAAGCCGCACCTATCGCGAACATTGGGCGGTACCCCGAGGGGTCGGTTAAACAAATTCGTGCCACTGGTCTCTTGTTGGACAGCCACGGCACCCATTGCAATTCGCCACATGCAGGACTCATCCTTTTTATTTCACGATAACACTCGTACCAGGTGTGGAAGCACTATGCTAAAAAACGTCCCGTTATCTTTGGTGATTGCGTTAGGAGTCTTGCCGCTGGCAACTGTCCCAGCCCAGCAGCTGGCCTACGTTGACAACGTCGATGTGCAACCGTTGGTTGCTGCCACCGAGAGGGTTGTGCAGGCACTCGATTACACCGGGTCACCGTTAGGCAAGCAGGACGCAGAAAACCTGCGAGCGGTCATGGCGAACGCGGATGACAAAGCGGTGGTTCGTGGAATCCAGGAGGTTTTGGACCGCTACTGCCTGGTAGGAGTTCACATCAACGCCGAAAGCCGTGTGAAAGTAGCCGAGGGCTCGGCGCCAAAAATACTTGCCCAACAGGGGTGGCGTACCTTTCTCGTCAAGGTTCACAACGAGGCAGGTATCACCCCTGTTTTGAAGGCCGAAAGTCCCCAGGCGGAGCCGGTTTACATGAGGGGGAAAGGCGCACGCCAACGTCCACAGGCCGACGAGCAACTGGTGACGCCTGCCGAAGCGCGCCAACGGTTCCTGGAACTTGCCATGTTTGACAAGCAACCACTTAAACCCAAATTGTCGGGTTTGGCGCTGGAATACCGGATTATTCAATTGTTTAGCCGTGACAAGGGGCACCGCGAGGCAGAACTCGCGTTCAACGTGGGACAGGGAACCCAGGATATTGGTTTTCGGAACAGTGTGCCCATTTTGTTCGAGTGCGAGCCGTCGACCGAGGTTGCGTTGCGGGTGCGGGATGTCGACGGGCAGCCCACCATGGCTGCCTTTACCGTGCGCGATGCGTTGGACCGGGTCTACCCGAACCCCGCACGCCGCCAGGCACCCGATTTCTTTTTTCACAACCAGGTTTATCGGGAGGACGGCGAAACGATCACGTTGCCGCCCGGCCAATACAGTGTTACCGTCTCACGTGGTCCCGAATACCTGAGCGAAACCAGAACGTTTGAGGTTGAGCCTGGAAAATCGCATCGCGAGGAATTTCAACTCGAGCGCTGGACACATCCGGCCAGTCGCCAGTGGTACTCCGGGGACCACCACATCCATGCCGCTGGCTGCGCGCATTACGACAGCCCGACTGAAGGAGTTGGGCCTCAAGATATGATGCGCCACATTCTGGGCGAAGACCTGAACGTCGGCTGTGTGCTGACCTGGGGGCCATGCTGGTATTCGCAAAAACAGTTCTTCGAAGGCAAGACTTCCGAGTTGTCCCAAGGGAACTACGTCATGCGGTACGACGTGGAAGTCAGCGGGTTTCCTTCGTCCCATGCTGGCCATCTCTGTTTGTTGCGGTTGACCGAAGACGATTACCCGGGCACAACGCTCCTCGAGGAGTGGCCCAGTTGGACACTTCCTGTCTTGAAATGGGGAAAAGACCAGGGTGGGGTCGTCGGGTACAGTCATAGCGGCTGGGGACTTGCGCTCCCCGATTACGATAGCCACGATACCCAGAGCAACAAGGGCGACCGTCGACGGGTGGAAAACAAGAAAGGGGAGGATGCCGATACGCTGCCCGATTACGCGATGCCCCCGTTCGATGGGATTGGCGCCAACGAGTTTATCGTGACGGTTGCCCACGATATGTGTCATTTCATCTCAGCCGTCGATACCCCGGCCATCTGGGAACTGAACGTCTGGTACCACACGCTCAACTGCGGGATGCGCGCCCGGATCAGTGGCGAAACCGATTTCCCCTGCATCTATGGCGACAAAGTAGGACTGGGACGAATTTACGTCAAACTACCCGCCGACCAGACGTTGACTTTCGACAATTGGATTTTGGGTCTCCTGAATGGACGCAGCTACTGCGGTGATGGCCGCAGCCATATTTTTGACTTCCAAGTCAATGATGTAGCCGTCGGGGAACCTGGCAGTAATGAAGAGATCAGCCAGCTAAACCTCGCTGAGCCGGCCCGGGTGCACGTTCAGTTTGAGGTTGCGGCGTTGTTGGCTGCGCAGCCAAACGCAGAGACCGAGGAGATCCGCTCCCAGCGGCTCGATCACAAACCTTATTGGCACATTGAGCGTTGCCGGATTGGCGACTCGCGCCGTGTGCCGGTTGAAGTTATCGTCAATGGGTTTCCGGTGGCACGCCAGGAGATTGAGGCGGATGGTTTAACACAAACACTCGATTTTGATGTAGAGATCGACCATTCAAGTTGGATCGCTGTGCGGATCTTGCCGTCGGTCCACACCAATCCGATTTTTGTGGAAGTGGGCGGAAAACCGATCCTTGCCAGCCGCCGGAGTGCCCAGTGGTGTCGGGAGGCAGTCGATGTGTGCTGGGAAGCCAAGAAAGGTCAGATTCGCGAAGCGGAGCTGCCCGCGGCTGAGGCCGCCTACAATCAAGCCCGCGATGTGTATGACAACGTCCTGGCCGGTAGCGTTGCTGACTGATCACAGCCCTCTCAAAAATGTGCTGACCACATTTTTTCAGAGTTCCGCGAGTTGGACCCAGGTACCTCTTTCAGCAGACAAGGCGGCAGCCTCAGTGAATCGTTGCACCTTGACTCCATCGGCAAGATGCGGATGGTCAACCGTCCCGCTTTCCAGTTGAGATCGCAGCGCCGGAAAAACAAATTCTTTAAAACGGTTTGGTGGTTTGTCAACCGGAAGCGTTACCAGTAATTCTGGGGCTGCCTCGGGGCGCACCAAAGTGAGCGATCCGGTTATTCGATCGACCGCCAGCGAGCCCTCGCTGCCGTGCAATTCCAAGTCAGGCGACAGTCCTTTGCGAATATAATTCGCGTGTGAGAGAACAAGTGTGCCGACGGTCCCTGCGTTAAGCTCAAAGGCAATCGACGCATAGTCATTCGCGCTGGCCACGCGAGTCGTCGAGGCATTTTTCAATTCATGCCCGCTCCCCCACTCTAACGCTTCTGTCAGATTCACTTCGCCCAGGTCCGGCTTCGCCTGGGTAAGTACCGTGGCATGGGCAAGCACACGGATTGCCTCCTGGTCGAGTATCCAGCACATCGTGTCGTAGGCATGGGATCCCACATCTGCGATACTGCCGGCCGACGACACCGAGGCATCGTCGCGCCATGTGAACGGTATGGCTGCTGGACGCGGATTGAACCAACGGTAAATCACACTCTTGATCGTGCCGAGATCTCCAGCTTGGACTATCTCGCGGGCCCTGGCAAAACAGGGTAGATAACGTGTCCAAAAGGGGACGAAGCTGGCCAACCCCGAATCACGATAAACGTCCCACATGGCTTCGGCTTCGGTCACGTTCATCCCCAGTGGTTTCTCGCAAATCATGTGTTTTCCAGCTGCTGCTGCCGCCAACACAGCCTCGTGATGGAAAAGATCGGGAGTTGCCACCAGAACCAGGTTCACCTCCGGGTGCTCGACAACCTCTCGCCACTCTGTTGTTACGAGCAAGGCACCATCTTCCCGACCGGCTTGTTCGAGAGGCGCTTTTCGCCGGGCACAAAGGGCAATGATCGTTGCGTCCTGTACTGCGCCGCGAATTTCACTCCGGTAAGGAGTGCCGATGTAGCCGGTGGCGCCGAGTATACCGACTTTGAATTGCATAGGATTTCCCCCAATACAGGCTTGGTGCCACACGGCACCATTCCAGCTGGCCGCGATAAGATTAAGAAAACAGAATGTTGCCAGACAAACCAGACAAACCAGACAAACCAGACAAACCAGGTACAGCCTGCGATGCGCTCCTCAACGTACACCAACCCGATGGGTTCGTCACCATGCAAGGGAGCCCCATCCGGTGGAACCACTTGTCGGGCCATCCCGGCAATCAGGGTGTCAAGTTGGGAACGCCAAACCACATCCCATATTTGGCCACCAACTCTTGTGGGGAAACACCATAGGTGCGGGACAGCGCCTCTTCCCAAGGCATACCTTCCTTGAGGGCTTCGATGAATTGCACGTAGTTTTCTTCATGCGACGTGATCATGAAACTCGCCATACTCGATGCAACCCCATATTGCCACGGTTTCAATCGCTGGCTGGGGTTAAAGAATCCTTGTCCCAAGTTACCTTGCTCTTTCAGCCTGGCCAGTGCGACGGTCTCTTTGTTCTTGATCGCGTTGCTGCGGGGTACCATTTTGGCACCAATAAACTCTGCCATCCCTTCATTCACCCATGTTGGCAACGAGACCTTGGTTTTGTAACGGTGAATGAACCCGTGACTTGTCTCATGGACCAGCATGTGTCCGAAATCATCCGGATTGTCACGGCGGTAGCAGGAAATCACAACATCCCCTCGAGAACTTGAGTGACAGAGCCCGGCACTGGCCGCGCCAATATTGGCTTGATAAAACTGCCGCTCGAATGCTTGAAACTCCATCTGCGTGTTGAACGCAAAGACGGGTGCTTTGCCCAGCCAAACGGGTGTGCCCGGGGCAACCCCGTAAATCTCGCACATCCAGTCGAACATCGAATCTAAAACCTGTGCGTAGGAAGTGGCCTCCGCCGCCGGCATGTTTGAGCAAAACAGGAAGTATTGGGTCTCGTACAGCTGAACATTGGGGAACGTCTGTGACACCTGCTGGATCATTTTGTGATACCGTTGGAGTGCCGCCTGGTGTTCACCTTTAGATTCAGATTTCCACGGTTGGATTCCACGAGCCCGCAGGCGACCCAACCATCGGCGTTGTTCTTCTTGTTGTGCCCGCAACTGCTCGGGAGTCAGTGGCGCCGGGCGCCGGGCACGTCGCTGCCGTCTTGATCTCGATTTTTTTCCGTCCCCGGGAGTCGCTGCCTCGGCAGTTGGTTGGGAACTGGGGGCCTCGTAGACTGGCCCTCCGGCGGCTTCCACGCGCTCGACTGCCTGGATGCCCAGGGTTTTTTTTGTGTCATCGGCCAGTCGTAGTCTTAGACGAAGGATCTCGTTGGTTTGGCCGTGACGATCAATTCGAACCAGTTCGGCATCCTCCCAATGGCGACCTGAACGCAGATAAACCGTGACCGTTTTGCCAACCTGTTGCTCAAGTTGGTTGCCTTTCGGTCCTTCGGCGGCCACCACACCAGATGTCTCATCACACCAAACGAAATCACCCGCCGACAGGCACATGACTGCCAGAAGACCGACAAGCGACCAACGCAAGCCACGACCGGCGACGCAGTAGCGATCGACGTGCACGCTGGCTGCAAACCAGGTCAACCTGCGACCGTGCACGGCAGACATCGTCAAGACTTCAAAAATCGTTTTCAAGGGTTCGTTCCTGATTTGCACCGACCAAGCTCCCCCCAGCCGGAGGAAGGCGTTTCACCACTCCCAGGACCACTTTTCTGGGCCCCTCTTCTTTATTTTACGGGAAAACTCCACCAGAGGATCAGTTTGGCCCATTTGCCAGAGCCTGTTCCACCTGTTGCCAGAAAAGGCAACCGTTCCAAACCGCAAAGGTACGACACGTGGGCTTACATTGCGAGTTTATGTCACGAATTTCCTGGGTTTACCTTATCCTTTTACCTCCGCGTGCATCATCACCACGGCGGCCATCAGCCGCCTGCTCGGACTGGTGAGCTACCATCGCGTGGCGATTCAAAACCACCCCGTTGTACGTCTGTTGCGTGGTCTGGAGTGGCGTCAACAACCGGACTGTTTTACCTTTTGTCGATTGCGGGATTACGCCGAGAAGTCCCCAGGTACACAACCGCCATGCTTACGAGGCTGATTTCCAAACACCCGCATTACTTCTGTTAGAATGTAAATCGCATGGCCGTACACTCGATCGACTGGATTGTTTTTGGGATTTATCTGTTGGTCGTATTTGCGTTTGGGCTGTACATGTCTTTGCGCGACGAATCGTCCAAGGACTTTTTTCTGGCCGGGCGGAGTTTACCCTGGTACGCAATCGCTCTTTCGCTTTTCGCTTCGAATATTTCGAGCGGGTCGTTAGTGGCTTTAGCCGGCGATGCTTATCGTTATGGGATTGCTGTCAGCACGCTCGAATGGGGGGCGATTATTTGCCTCATTTTGCTCGCGTTCGTGTTCTTGCCGTACTATCGACGCA
>CAUZEA010000059.1:0-35232 GCA_963578605.1 Planctomycetota bacterium | reverse complement strand
TTTTTGTCAAACTCAATTCACTCGTCGATCGCAAGACGATCAACGCACTCTACCGAGCCAGCCAAATGGGAGTCCCGATCGATCTGGTGATCCGCGGAATCTGCTGCCTGAGGCCTGGACTGCCCGGCATCTCTGAAAACATCCACGTCCGCAGCATCGTTGACCAGTTTTTGGAACACAGCCGGATTCTGGTTTTTGGCGAAGGGAATAAACAAAAGCTCTTTTTGAGCAGTGCCGACTGGATGCCTCGCAACTTTGAACGTCGCGTCGAGGTAATGTTTCCTATCGAATCAAACAATTTGCGTCGCGACATCATCGAGCGAATTATTCCTGCCTACCTGCACGACAATTCTCGGGCACGAGTGCTCCTTTCGGATGGAACGTACGTGAGAGCCAAGCAACACAGTCAAGAAGCCATTCGCCGCAGCCAACACGAACTGCTTTTCTCAGAAATCTCGACGGAGAACACAGCTCCAATAAAAGATCAGTCCTCTAAATCTTCCAAACGGCTGAAAAATATTAACAGCGTTACAAACGGCAAGATGACAGCAGATTCATCCGGTGCCAAACGTGTTACCAGGTAATAGCTGAGCGGGGCCACACGACGCCGCCACTGAAAGTAACCTGTTCCATCACCTACCCTGCTCGTTGACAACACCCCCTCTGCCAGCAAAAGAGATTGTTACTGATCCAACCCAGGGACTGGCAGCTTGATGCGCAGCCTTCCTGCCTCGCTTTCGCGCAAAGCACGACGAAGGTGCTTGATGTATTCATCAAGCAAGTGGTCTGAAATCCAATCTAGCCTTCCCTGCATCAAGCCTCCCAAAATTCCGCGCACCAGGTCTTTTGATCGTTGCCAGCCAGTCACCGAGCGGATTTGACCTTTCACGCCGAGATACAGCTCCTGCCCTGAGTGACGATAACCAAGCCAGACCGGCGGTACTCGAGGTACAATATCGTTGTTGTTCACCCAACGATAAAATTCAAGCTTTACATAGTTCACGTAACGCTTGTTACCTACTCTCGGCGCCCCATAAGTGAAGAGGGCACGTGGATTCGATCTGATGACCGATAGTTTGCAGCGTCCGGCGCAAATCGTGGCTATCGCTCCGCCTAACGAGTGCCCAGTAAACCACAATGTCCTGCAGTTACTGACGAGGGCTTGTTCAAGGCGAGGCCACAGATCATCAACTTCGTACTTGAAGCCACGATGAACCCAACCAACCGTCTCGGCAACAGATTTTGTCACATCAAAATTTGCCTTCACGTCGTTCCATTCATCCGGTTCAGTGCCACGGAAGACGACAACCACATCGTCGATATTGCCAAGCACATACGCTTGCGCGCCATCGCGATCGTAGTAGCGAACCTCGGGCAAACCAATCTGACATGCGAGTTGCCCTGCGTCGGCGCGGTCCAAATATGCAAGCTTCGACAGCTCGGCAAATAATAGCGACTTTTGCAAGAATCCCAGACCGTCGATCGGACCCACAAGCTGACTTTGCGGAACGAAGTTGACCGTGTTGGCCTGCTCCGTCTCGTGATCCAATTGCTGGGTCGTCGTGTGCAAATCACTTCCTCATTGATCTTGGTGACGACAAACGTGTGGGTGACAAGGGTCCGATTGTAATGTCGAGTCGCCCCAAAAAGAAAGAGAAATACTGAAACAGCTGCTTTGAAGGTGCAAGCTACTCAACGTTGGCAGTCTCGAGTCGTTGTTGCCAAAAACGATGGGCCCAATCCCGTGAAGCGGACTCCGTTTCCTCGTTACTACCCGCTGCGTCCAACCAGTCCAGAAAGAAACGAACCGCAGTTCCGCTGATCCGCCCCACACCATCCTTTTCAACGAAGTAAGGGGCGGTAAGGGCACGTTGATAGAAATCTGCATTGCGGGTACGAACACGCAGCAAGAACCAACCACTCTGATCAAACCGCAACTTGGGTAGCCGCCCGCCGCTCTCCACGAACTTGTCGAGTCGAACGTCATATTCGACCCGCCCATTACGAATAATCTCCAGGTAATCGACCGATTCACGTGACGCCAATTCAAGTCCAATCTCTAGTTCAAGGACTTCCTCACCGCGCAATCGAAAAATGTGTCCCGGAGGGTGGCCTTCGACCATCGGTCTGAGGAGTGGGCCATTGGTCACAAATACGCGGCCATTGGAGAGTCCGTTCCACCAATCGTCGTCGAAAAATCCATCGTCGCAGTGAACATAAACACGGCTGGCGCCGGGAACAACCTGAGCTGACTTCGAAGCACCACTTCCAGCTACTGGTGGAATGCGGAAGCCACATTCCAACACTTGAAAGTAGACATGCTCAGCATACCTTCCCGCTCCCCGTTCTCCCGAAAAGCGAGATGAATCGATTTTGCGCTCCGCGACATGGTGTGTCTTGACCACCGCTCGCGTTCCGATCACCTGAATCGCGTCGAGGCCTCCTGTGGCCAGCAAGATCGGCAATCGAGACACGAGCGGAGAAATCGCAACTACATTCGTCTTGGCATCATGAGCCGCACGCATCTCTCTCGCGAGGGTCGGCAAGGCCTGTGGAACGTCGGACAGGTGCGGACGCTGGTCTGCGTCAAGCCGAGTGAAAAACAGGCAGCCTGGCACCGCCGGATGTCGAAAACCCACTCTCACACCCTTCGATCCAACCGAGTCAATGAGCCGACGTCGACGTCGCTCCGCAGTGCTAAAATCCTCTCCCAAAGACCAGTCGACAAAAACACCCAGGTGGAGTTGTTCCGCTTTGAGAATCTCGGTAAGCAACTCGGCGTCGATCTCACCAAGTAACAAATCTGCGGCGTACCATCCCTCATCCGCGAGATTGGCAAACCGGTTCATCTTGATGGTTTCGATATCGTCGGCGCGACGGTCGATTTCGAAGTGACCGAAACGCGTGCGGTATTCAGAGCCGGCATTGAGTTCAAACGTGTACTGGCCCTTACGGAGTTTGAGGTCCAGCTGGCCGTCGATGTAAAAAAAATCTCCCATCTCGATAACGTTCGCCTGCTGGGGAAGAACCGGGCGGTCACGGGAATTCCGTAAATGCATGCGGCCAGTCAAAGGCTGGCCCGTCTGGGCATCAACCACCCGGAGTTGGAGTTTGCCGTCCGTGCGGCCAGCAGCCGGAGCCAGGCTCGCCTGCAAGGTAAGCCACAACACTCCAAAAAGGGATCCAATGGCCACGGGCAGCGAACCCCGATATCGACGCTGGTTAACGAAAGCAGATTTCATACAGAAAGTTTAGCATGCAGTGGACTGTTCCGGTGGCCTCCTTATGCTTTCCAAGAGGACCGGCTAGAATAGGGTGAACTTCCCGTAATCTACCCAAATCTACGGCTCGTCAGTTCCGCGTGACCCAACCGCATGGCAAACGACTATTACGCAACGCTGGGGGTCAACCGTTCAGCCTCACCAGAAGAAATTCAGAAGGCGTACCGCGATCTTGCGCGCAAATATCACCCAGACATGAATCCCGATGACGATTCGGCGAAAAATCGTTTTCAAGAGGTACAAGCAGCTTTCGACGTCCTGAGCGACGAGAAAAAACGCCGACTCTATGATCGCTACGGGAGCAATTTCGAGGCCCAGGGAGGGGGAAGCTCCGGAACGGGGGAAGGGACGTATCCCTGGGCTGGATCGCGCGGACACAACCATGAGTTCGACCTGAATGATCTGTTTGGTGGACATGGTCCCGGCCAGGGTGGTTCGGCCGGAGGTGGTTTCGCTGACCTTTTCAAACAATTCGGTCGTGGCGCTGGAGCAGGTTCCACACAGCAGCGGCCAAGGCGTGGCTCGGACATCGAACACGAATTGACCGTGCCGTTTAATACGGCTGCAACCGGTGGCGAGGCCATGATTTCTGTCCAACGCCATAATGGAAAACTCGATACGATCAATGTCAAGATTCCAATCGGTATCGACGACGGGCAAAAGATTCGTCTGCGCGGCCAAGGTGAGGCTGACGTGGGCGAACAGGCCGGCGACATCCTGATTACGATCCGCGTTAGTCCCCATCCCCATTTTCAACGTCGAGGGAACCGACTTGACGTGCGCGTACCAATCACGCTGACCGAAGCCGTGCAAGGTGCCAAGGTCGACATACCGACCCCCCAAGGCACAATCACGCTTAGCATCCCGCCGGGAACTTCCAGTGGAAAAAAACTCCGCGTCAAGGGACATGGGGTTAACCCCAGTAAAGGAAAGCCGGGCGATTTGTTCGCTGAAGTTCAAATCGTTCTCCCCGCTGACTTGACCGATCAGCAGCAGAAACAACTCACCGAAATCATTGCCGATCAGCCCCCGAATCCTCGTGCAAATTTAAGATGGTAAATCAATCGATTCTGTGGATTTCGGCCAGCTGGTTGTTGGGACAAGCACCGACTAGTCGGGCTATCGAACGACTTGATCCTGTCCGCAATGCAATCCTCTTGATAGTACTGCTGGGCTTGGTACTTCTGGGCATTACCCTGATCGCATGTGTCATGATTGGTGGACGTTGGGTACGCCGACTCGCCCGCCCACACATTTCACAAAGCAATTCTCCACACGCTTCAGGTAAGGAAAAGTGGAGACAAGATTTGGCAAATCAACTGCCTGACGCCAAACTGGAAGAAACGATTGTCACCAATCGGACCACGGGTGACACGCGCGCCGATTAGCTGTTTCTTTACACCTCGTTGAATGATCATGAACCGGTTCGAATTCTCCAGAAAATTGCGACTGCTACGTGGGCGACAATTCGAGCACGTCTACGGACACCGCTGTTCAACGGCTGACGGTTTGTTGATCTTGTACGGTGCCCGGAATGACCTGGGATTTCCTCGATTGGGACTGACAGTTTCGCGGAAAGTGGGCGGGGCTGTTCGCAGGAATCGCTGGAAGCGGGTAATCCGCGAGGCGTTTCGCTTGAGTCAGCACGAGCTCCCTACACTTGACCTGGTATGTTTACCCCGACCGTCGGCTACACCTTGCCTGCGCCAACTCCGGCAATCGTTGCCCGAGCTAGCAATTCGCCTGGAGCAAAAACTTCAGCGCCAGCACGACCCTCCCAGGTAAACGACAGCCGTAAACAGGCAGGCCCACCATGAAATTCTGGAGGATGCTTGCTTGCTTGCCGGCACAGATCATCATCGGGGCAGTCCGCGGTTACCAATGGGCGGTCAGTCCCTGGCTGGGCCAAAATTGCAGGTTCGAGCCGAGTTGCAGTCAATATTTCATCGGAGCCGTCAGAAAATACGGAGCCATACGGGGCAGCCTGCGAGGTTTGTGGAGGATTGCCCGCTGCCACCCTTTTCACCCCGGCGGCTACGATCCCCCCTGATCCCAGGCCGCTCCGTCGCGGCACCCCGGGTTGGGTCATTCACGTTGAAATTGCGGCAAGTGCTGATTCTCAATTCTCCCTGCCTGTTCATCTTGACCCCAGGTACCCAAGCCTCTACGCTTCGCCCGCTTGGCGGGCTCGCCGCGGAAAAACCAAGGCCAGGACTGTGCACGCGCTAGCTGAATGACAGAGGTCCGCACACCAGCTGTTGATGGCCACGGACCGCTAACTCTTCCGCATGAACGATTTTGGAGCATTGCGGCATGAAGGTTCACCCTCGGACCGCTTGGTCACCTGAACTACTTGCCTTGATCGTACTCATCGCTTCAGGCTGCAGTGGCCCCATTTTGCGGCCACAAAGCCCGGAGGCGGTGCTACAAGACGAGAAGCTACCGGGTGTAAATTTCATTTCTGAATTCACCCATCCGTACGGAACGAACTACGTGAAGGCAGAATCCGTCTCCTTGGTTACCAGCCTGGCTGGTACAGGAGAAGACCCGCCTCCAACCCCTAATCGCGTCGCTTTGCTGACCGAGATGAGCCGTCGACAAGTGGAAAACCCCAACCGGTTACTCGCTTCCCCCAATACAGCGCTTGTCCTGGTACGTGGTTATCTGCGCCCCGGAATTCGCGCGGGTGACAGGTTCGACATTGAAGTTCACGTGCCGCGACAAAGCGAAACAACGAGCCTTCGTGACGGCTGGCTCTTGCCAACACGCCTCAGTGAATATGCCTCGATTGGCGGACGAGTCTGCAAGGGGAAAGTTCTGGCCCTGGCAAAGGGTCCCTTGCTCGTCGATCCATCAGCCGATTCGGAGACGGAATCGGCAATCGCCACACGCGGTCGCATATTAGGTGGTGGCACTGCGTTGAAGTCCCGGCCGCTCGGTTTGATTATCGATCATGCGTATCAATCGGCCCGCATGAGTCAGTCGCTTTCAAACGCGATCAACAGACGATTTCATCTCTACAGCGATGGCCGCAAGCAAGGCGTTGCGATACCCAAAAATGAAGAGTTCGTAGAACTCGCAATTCATCCTCGTTACAAGGATAATGTCCCGAGATACCTGGCGGTCATCCGTAACATCGCCGTCAACCAGTCGGCATCGGATGCCAATACCCGCATGCCTTTGCTGGAACGTCAATTGAAAGATCCTCTGACATCAGCTACGGCAGCACTCCGTTTGGAGGCGATTGGCAGTGAGTCCTCGACCGAAGTTTTACTCGAGGGGGTAAAATCGGGAGATCCCGAAGTGCGACTTTATTCAGCCGAAGCGCTAGCGTACCTCGATCATACCGACGCCGTTGCGGCGCTGGCCAACGCCGCTCGAAACGAACCCGCTTTCCGTGCGAACGCACTGGCAGCGTTGAGCGCCATGGATGATGCCGTCTCGTACGATGCGTTGCGAGAACTTTTGTCAGTCCAAAGCGCCGAAACACGGTACGGAGCCTTTCGCTCGTTGTGGGCCATGGATAAACATGCGGCGATTGTCCGTGGGGATCTGTTGAATGGGCAATTCAGCCTGCACGTACTCGACGTCGACGGCCCTCCCATGATTCACGTCACAAAAAGTTTTCGTCCCGAGATTGTCCTGTTTGGAAAATCGCATCAATTCCAACTTCCTTTGGTACTTGACGCAGGAAGTAAAATCCTGGTGAACGGTTTAAGTGGCGGACAAATCACAGTCAGCAAGTTCGAACCTGGTACAGCCCCAAAGCAACGCGTTGTTTCAACTGATGTTGAGGAAGTTGTGAAAACTATTGTGGACATGGGTGGCACTTATCCCGACGTCGTTCAAGCCCTCCAGCAAGCCAAGCAGGAAGGTGCCTTGGCCAGTCGTTTTCGCGTGGACGCTCTCCCTGAACCCGGGCGACGCTATGACCGCGACATAGACAAAACCGACGAAGCAGCGCAAACCGGGCCATCACGCGACGTTGCCTCGCCACTGCCAAACTTGTTCTCGCGCCGACGCTGATTAAGGCACGAGTGCCAGGAACCACAACAGGACGGTTCGCTCTCAACCCTTCTCACGTCGCCCGCTATTTTCCCGTCATGCTCAAGGCAATCGAACTCACTGGTTTCAAGAGCTTTGCCGACAAAACGCGGTTTGAGTTCCGCGAAGGTGTGACTGTTGTCGTCGGCCCGAATGGCTCGGGAAAATCGAACGTTGTCGATGCGATCAAGTGGGTACTTGGCTCCCAAAGTGCCAAGTCCTTGCGCGGAAAGGAAATGGCCGACGTCATCTTCAATGGGTCATCCTCGCGTGGTCAACTTCATACCGCCGAAGTTACTCTGACGGTCGACAACTCCAGCAATTTTCTGGAACTAGACTCTCCCGAGGTCCACATTACCCGCCGTGTCTATCGTAGTGGCGAGGGGGAGTACCTTGTCAACCGCCAACCTTGCCGATTGCGCGACATCCGCGATCTACTTGCCGGTACGGGAATCGCAACGGAAGCGTACTGTATCATCGAGCAGGGAAAAGTCGACGTCCTCTTGCAGTCGTCACCCCGCGAGCGTCGAGCCATCTTTGAAGAAGCAGCTGGCGTAAGTCGGTTCAAGTCGAAACGTGCCGAGGCAACACGCCGTCTGGAACGCGCCGAACAGAACCTGCTGCGACTTTCCGATCTTGTCGACGAGGTCGAAAGCCGACTCCGCAGCCTACGAGTACAAGCTGGCAAGGCTCGACGCTACCGCGACTGCGCTGGCCGGCTTGAGGAACTGAGAACCAGCGTAGGACTCGCTGATTGGGGCGCGCTCAACAAGCACATCGACCAGCTCGATGCCAAGTTTGCAAAGGCCAACCAAAACCTCGACAACCAGTTAGCAGTCGTCACTCAGCGCGAAGAGAAGTTAAATCGACTCGAAAAGACGTTTGAATTGAACAACGATGCCCTGCGAGAAATTCAAGCTGAATCGCTGGCCATTCGTGAACAAATCGCCTCTCAACGTGGGACCGCCGAAAACGGGGGTGCGCGGTGCCTTGATTTGGAAAACCAGATCGGCCACCTTCGCCAACAGCAGGCCGCCATGTCTCTCCGCGCGTCAGATGCCTCCGATCACGCGCAGAAAATCGAATCCCAGTTTCAGGCCGGACACCAGGAATTAGAATTCGTAAACGCGGAGTGGAACTCTGCCCAGGCAGAACTCGAGATGACACTGGCTAAAGCCACTGAACTCAAAGCCGAAATCGATCGCTTACGCACCAAACACGACCAGGAAGTTCTATCGAAGAATGCCTTGGCCAGTCAGTTGCAAGTCCTCGATGCCGAACAACGAACTACGGAAATGACACGATCCAGTTACGGGCAGCAGTTTCGCGAACTGGGTAAGCAACGCTCTTCGCTGGAGGATGAATTAACCAACTGCGAGCAACTACAGGGCCAACTTGCCCACAGTTTTGAGAAAGCACAGGACGAACTTACCGAAAGTGAACTCACACTTGCAGATCAGCGTCATCACCTCACCCGGACTCGTAAGAAGGTCAGCCAGTTGGAGCGAGAACGGGCTCGTATTGGCGAACGTGTTGCCGTACTTGAGGAGCTCGAACTGAGACGTGAGGGTTATTCTGCGGGTGTCAAAGAAGTACTGGAGAAAGCCCAACAAGAACCGGGAGGACCTTTCGGTGATACCTGCGGCGTCGTGGCAAATTTGTTACATGTTGACGTCGATACAGCACCACTTGTCGAAGTCGCAGTTGGCGACAAAGCCCAACATATTCTGATTCGTTCGGGTGACCGACTGTTGGAGCACCTCCAGCACAATCCCGGTGCCGTTGTGGGTCGAGTTGCTTTATTACGACTCGATACCCCCCCAGCGGCCAGCGCCATTGACCACATTGACCTCTCCACCGAACCGGGGGTACTCGGGAGAGCCGACACATTTGTGGAAACAGATCCCAGCTATGCCCTGCTGACTGCCCGCTTGCTGGGACGGACGTGGTTTGTCGAATCTCTGGCAACGGCGGTTCGCCTGGCAACCACGCTGGGCCGCGGGCTGAGCTTTGTTACCAGCGATGGTGAACTACTCGCCGCGGATGGCACCTTGGTGATTGGCCAACGCCAGGCAACCACTGGTTTGCTAACTCGAGTAAGCGAGCTGCGCGCCGGTCGTGACCAGACTGAAGAATTGCAGCGCCAAATCCTCAGTCAGAAAAAAATGCTCGCACAACTTGAGGAAGAATTGTCGAATCAGGAAGTTCGTGTTTCTTCAAGTCGCCAGACCCATACCCAACTTGCAAAAGAAATCTCCATTTTGCAAACGAAAATTGCCAACCTCCAAAGCACGATTGCAAATCTGCAAAAACAGCAAGACCCTCTCGCCACAGAGCTGATTTCGCTGAGTGACCGGCTCGAAACGTCGGCTCGCAAAAAGTCAAACCTGACACAAGAGCATGCGGCAACAGAAACAGACTTGGCGCAACTCGCCCAGGAATTTGAACGGGAAAAACACCAACTCCCTACGATCGAGGACCGGCAGCGGCATTGGGAATCAAAAACCGCCGACGCCCGTGTGGAAGCCGCTACCTGTAAACAACGCGCTGAAATCCTTCAGGCACAGGTGGCACAAATTCATCGCGATCAGGAGGAACGCGAGCAAGCTCTTGCCGACGTTCATGAACGTCTCACCGAATTCCAGCAGCAGGTTGGTCAGGTCGAATTACACATCCTTCAGGCCAATCAGGAGATCGCGAGTCTGGCGCTACGGCGTCAGACACTCAACCTGGAAGTTCGTCGCCGGGAAATCGCACATCAAGCGATCCGTCAGCAACGTTCCACCGAAGGACATGACCTCAAAGAGGAACGACAACACGTCAATGAGTTGCAGAATAAAGTTGGTCGAATTGAAGTTGCCGCCAATAAAGTGCACCACGAACGTGAAACCTTATGGGAACGTTTACGGGACGACTACGGCATCGATTTGAAAACGATTGCGACCCAGGATAACGATGCCGTGACCATTGCGAATCGACGCGAAGTCGAGCAGGAAATCGCTGAACTTCGGGCAAAACTCAATTCGATCGGAGCCGTTAACCTCGACGCTTTGGATGAACTCGATGCTCTGGAAGAGCGGTTTACAAGACTCTCTGCACAGTACCAGGATCTGGTCGATTCCAAGACGGCTTTGGAACGGATCATCAGTAGGATTAATATCGATAGCCGACAGTTATTCACCGAGACGCTGAACACCGTACGCGGTCATTTCCAGGAACTGTTTCGTCGGCTCTTCGGTGGTGGGCAGGCAGATATCATCATCGAAGAGGGTGACCAGGATATTCTTGAAAGCGGCGTTGAAATCGTCGCCTGCCCACCAGGAAAGGATATGCGCACGATTTCACTGTTGTCTGGTGGAGAAAAAACTTTGACCTGTGTCGCCTTGCTTCTGGCCGTATTTCGAAGCAAGCCCAGCCCCTTTTGTGTGCTCGATGAAGTCGACGCAGCACTTGACGAGGCCAATATTGGCCGTTTCATCAACGTGTTGGGCGAATTCCTTTCCTCCACCCAATTCATCGTCGTCACCCATTCAAAAAAGACGATGTCGGGAGCGAACGCTCTGTACGGGGTCACGATGCAGGAATCAGGTATCTCAAAACTCGTCTCGGTTCGATTCGAAGATGTCACCGAGGATGGCCATATTCTGCCGACTGCGGGGCGTCTCGCAGAGCCCAATCAAGACGCTAGCACCGATCGTCACGCTGCCTGAGTTGCGGGGTCGTCGGCAAAAGACGATCTGGTCGACCGTGGTCCTGCCTCGCCACCTCGCGGTGCAACCACTGGTAGCTGCCAAAAACCAGCAACTTCTTGTACGGTTGGTGCGAACCTTCCAGGAAAACTGGCCTTGTGCCGTGGCAGGACGAGTAGTCGGTAATAACTAGCACAATCCACTCTTTCGGCAGGACTTGCAAAAGTTTCTAAAGTCGACCCCCTCTTAAAATCGAAACTATTTATCGGATGGGTCGTTTCTTATTGAAGCACACGCCGGGTGTGATATGAATCAGACGCGACACGCAGGGGGGAGCCTGCCTGAAACATCCTGCCTCATGCGGTGCCGATAATTACGGCGGCCACTTCGCGGAGGAATCGTGTAAGCCTCCCCCTACGCACTAGATTAAGATTTCGCATCACCTCCGGAAGGAGTGGTAAACGTTGCGGTTTGGTTGGTTTGTTCCGATTGATTGGGGGGGTGATTGCTCCAAATTGTTGCGATCAAACGGTTTTGACCGATCTCCGTCCGCAATTTTTGCCGATGCAAAATGTAACATAGGAGCGGTGTCAGAAGGACCTGACCTAACCCAAACAAGGTAATAAACGATTACCCCAACCCAATTGGTTGTGAAACAGTTTACCCGCAGCCGGCGCGAGGGAGTTCAGCGCCAGAACTGCTGTTTACAACCGACAGGGCATTATTTTTTCGGCCGCGACTCAGTATTTTACCGGCCGACTACCCAGCGGACACTTAGCAAGACATTGGAGAGCCCGATGAAGGTCTTCACTACTGGTCAGGTCGCAAAGATCTGCAAAGTGGCCCCGCGTACGGTCAGTAAGTGGTTCGATTCCGGACGCCTTAAAGGGTACCGAATTCCCGGTTCCCAGGACCGCCGCATTCCCCGCGAATACTTGATTAAGTTCCTCAAAGAGCACGGTATGCCTCTGGGCAAGCTCGAAAACGAGGCAATGGCCAAGGTGCTGATGGTGGCTCAAGATCAGGTGCTAATCGAGAACCTTAAACGGGAATTGCCGGAGGCCAGATCGTTCCGTACCTCAACTGCCGCTAGCGGGTTTGAAGCCGGTATTCAAGCCGAAAGTTTTCACCCGGATTGTATCATTGTCGATTTCTCGATTGGTCAGGTCGAAGCACTGCAGATTTGCCAAAATCTGCGGCGCAATACCGACTTCTCGGAGACAATCTTGATCGCGCTCCTGCCAGATGACGGCTCGTCCGCGAACTTTGATCGTTCGACAATCAATGAAACGTTCAAAAAGCCCTTTGACTCAGCCCTGCTGGCTGAGCGGCTGCGAACGTTGATCGGTGCCCGAAAAGAGCTTGTTTGAGCACCCGTCACCCCTGTAAACGACAATAATCGCCGCATCACAGCTAAACCGCTTCCAACAGACTCAGGCAGCGGATTACATAACGAACAGGGACCGCCGAAAGATTCAGCGGAGTGGAGTGCCGAGTTCTCCCGACTCGATACATCACGTCCTGACGGATTCAGCCCAGTCGCCTCTCGCGACTGGGCTTTTTTTTTTGGGCCCTACAAATTTAGTAAAATACACGGGCAAGCTCGTGCCCAACTTCTCGCTCAACCGTGTCTATTTGGTCCGGCAAAGGTTTGACCTTCCCCTGCTGCTGGTCGTTACACTTGGATTCTCACTCCCGTTGGCGCTCCTGCGGCTGGCCCCGGCTCCTGTTCAGTTCTTTGTTGTAGCCGCCAGATTCGTCGGGACCATCAGGCTCAGTCACGACGTCTTGTTGCGGTGTCGCTGAACGGGGCCTTTTCATCACCGCCCCTTCGAGTGCCGCAATCTGCTCTCCGCCCACCTATCAGAGGGTGGCGATCTACCAACCTCTCTGTCGGTTGCCGGGAAAATTTACACGCCCAATGTCGTTAATTTCCGACCTGGTCGCTACAATTCCACGGTTTACCCGCCTGTGAAAATGCGGTTTTCTTATGGAGGGCACCCCAGATCGCCATTCGGGCCTCGACGAGTTACTGCAACTCCTTAGAATACAGAGGTTTACCGGCGGCAAGGGTAGTCCAATTGCAGTCGTTTTACTCCGTCAGGTCCGCAGGAGCATGCCATGGGCAATTTCAGCCACTTCGACGAATCTGGCGCCAGCCGCATGGTCGATGTCGGCCAAAAGCCAATCTCTCACCGAGTGGCCCGGGCAAGCGGACAGGTTCGCATGCAACCTGCCACGTTACGGTTGATCCTGGATCGTCACCTTGAAAAAGGTGACGTTCTGGAGGTTGCCCGCCTGGCCGGCATCCAAGCTGCTAAACGAACAGCAGAACTTATCCCGCTATGCCATCCTTTGGCAATCGATGCGGTTACCTTGGACTTCACATCCACGGATGACCGCTCGATCGCAATCCAAGCCGTTGTCAGCGTCGAAGCCAAAACGGGTGTGGAAATGGAATCGTTGACGGCCGTAAGCGTAGCCGCACTTACGATTTACGACATGTGCAAATCCGCCGATCGCAGCATGCAAATTGAGCAAATCCAACTGGAAGAAAAGTCAGGTGGGCGTTCGGGAACCTGGCACCGCGAAAACCAGCCCTAGATACCCCTGCTTTTGTCGAATTCGTCAGAAGAAGAAAGGATACCCATGAGCCAAATTCGGGAACCTTCGGCCGATCTCAAGCAGGTCTTGTCAACGCTCTATGGGTCCATTCAACCGGAACTTTGCCAGGTCGAAGATGTTTTAAGTGGCGAACTCAGCAGTTCGTATCCGAAAGTTGAAGAAATCGTTCGCCATGGAACCCGGTTTGGTGGGAAAAGGTTGCGGCCTGCTTTATTGCTGCTGGCCGGGCAGGCAAGTGGGTCATTGTCTAAGGCACACGTCACCCTGGCGGCCGTCGTCGAAATGATTCATCTGGCCACGCTGGTCCACGATGATGTGCTCGACGAAGCCACAATCCGCCGTCATGTCGATACCGTCAATGCACGCTGGAATAATGAAACCAGTGTACTGTTAGGTGATTTCCTCTTCACGCACGCATTTTATCTGGCCAGCACCACGGAAAGCACTTATGCCTGCCGTACCATTGGGCGAGCCACTAACATTGTCTGCGAGGGTGAACTCCGCCAGACAACCACCTGTGGTGACCTCCAACTGAGCGAAGAAAACTATCTGGAAATTGTCGAGGCAAAAACTGCTGAGCTGTGTGCGTGCTGTTGCCAACTTGGTGCGTACTACGCGGGTGCCAACCCGGAAACCGTGAAACGTGTCTCCGATTTCGGACGCAATCTCGGGATCGCTTTTCAAATTGTAGATGACTTGCTTGACCTGGAAGGCTCTGAAGAGATGACCGGGAAATCTCTCGGCACCGACCTGACCAAGTGCAAGTTGACGCTGCCGCTGATCCACGCTCGCGACAATATTTCACCGGAAAAACGACAATATTTTTTGGAATTGATGCGGCGTTCAAACCACAGCGAGCGGGCTGAAATACTAAACGTCCTCGTCGAACTCGATTCGCCTGCTTACGCCCATGGACAGGCACAACTTTACGTGGATCGAGCCACCGCTTGCCTCTTTCAGCTTGAGGAATCCCCTGCCAAAGATACCCTGCAAGCCATGGCGGATTTCGTCGTTTCCCGCAATGCTTAGTCGTCAACGTTAGAACCATTCTGACCCCAGGGAATGGGAATTCAAGCCACGACAGAACGAGCACCGGGCACACCGCATTGCTGCAGTTGCCGGCTTACGAGCCTGGAACATCACGACCCGCCTTTAAAATCTGCTCCGCCAGAGGCCCGGGATCCGTTTCACCCTCAATATCAACAAATCGGCACTCTTGCAAACTACGAAACCACGTACCTTGCCTTTTTGCGAAGCGACGCGTGCGCGACTTGATGCGGTCGGTCATTTCACCCAGGTCAACCTTTTGTTCCAGATAATCCAGTACTTCGAGATAACCAACGGCTTGACTTGCGGTGCGACCTAGCTTGCGTCCTGCAGATATCAGGCCGATCACCTCGTCGACCAAACCTGCTGCAATCATTGCCTCGACCCGACATTCGATACGACAATGCTGCTCACCTCGCTCCCTGCGGAGCACGAAAACCCGGCACTGGTGTGCGGCGAATCCCTCTTCAAACTCAAGTTGCTGGTGGCTGATCGGCTGACCCGTGGCCCAATAAACTTCCAAAGCACGAACTAATCGGCGCGTGTCGTTAGGATGGATTTGCGCGGCTGCAACCGGGTCGATCTGCTCCAGACGCGTGAAAAGCGCTGCTTGCCCGAATTGCCCAACTTCCGCTTCAATCTCCTCACGGAGTTTCCAGTTAGCGGGCGGTCCATCAAAAAGTCCTCGCAAAATACTCTTCAAATAAAGCGGGGTTCCCCCGACAAAGAGAATGGCTTTTCCGCGCGTTCGAATGTCAGCGACAGTGGACTCGGCTATCTCGATGTACTGAGCAACATTAAATTCTTCTTGCGGGTCGCGGATATCGAGCAAATGGTGCACGACAACGGCTTGCTCAGCAGGTGTCGGCTTGGCCGTACCAATATCCATGCCCCGGTAGATCGACATCGAATCGAGCGAAAGAATTTCGGCATCCAGGAGTTTAGCCAATTCAATCCCCACACACGTTTTCCCACACGCTGTGACCCCGGTCAAAAACCAACAATCCTGCACTGGGATACTCATTCCCAATAGCCTCCATTGGTCGACTGGATATCGATTGTCACCATTTAAGAACCATCTTAGACTGGCCCCCATGGGCGGTGGCCGAAGCCCTGGTAAACCTGTCGTTTCATTGTTATCTGGTAAACCTGTCGTTCCATTGTTATTGGGTGACTTGATCTTGGAAAGGTGTTTGCAGCATGGATCCCTTAACCAGACCGCTGGACTTGCTTGAGCACACAATCGCCCAACGGGCACAAAGTCGTGGCGAGAAGTCGTACACCAGAGAGTTGCTTGCGGGCGGACTCGATGCCATTGGCGTAAAGATCCTTGAAGAAGCGGCTGAACTCGTCGAAGCTGCGGCAGAAACTGGCGAGGAAGCCCGAGCCCATTTCCTGCATGAGGCAGCGGATCTGGTCTACCATCTGCTCGTACTCCTTCAATATAAAGAGGTTTCGCTCGTCGATGTAGAAAAGGAACTTGCTGGACGATTTGGTGTCTCTGGTATTGAAGAAAAAAAAATCGGGGTCCGTAACCCACAACCCTGGTCTGGCAACACGTACTCCAGGACGCCTTGGCACACGAAGGACCTGTGAATCATGGTCCCCCACCTGCGGCTACAAAGGCTCGGCCTGGAATTGACTCCAACCAACGCCCACCATTTGGAAAACCAAAATCACTCCCATGTCGACCAACCTCCGCGTCGGCATCCCCAGCAAAGGCCGCCTGGCCGACGGTGCCGTCGAATTATTGAAAGAAGCCGGCCTCCGTTTCCGCCGCCAAGATCGTGGCCTGTTTGCACCCGTCCGCGATATCCCCATCGACGTGACCTTTCTTCGTACTGATGACATCCCGGTCTTGTGTGCCGAAGGTGCAATCGACCTGGGAATCGCCGGCAGCGATCTTGTTGCAGAAGCAGGTGTCAACGTGATTAACCGATTATCTTTGGGCATGGGAAACTGCCGCCTCGCAATCTGCGTTCCCGAAAACTGTGATGTCCAACAACCTGCTGATCTGGACGGACGCTCGGTCGCAACAAGTTTTCCGAACCTCACACAAACCTATCTCAACCAACACCAAGCCCAAGTCCATGTGGTTGAGTTGAGTGGCTCGGTTGAGGTGATGATCGCCTTGGGAGTTGCCGAAGCCATCGTAGACCTGGTCGAAACCGGAAGCACCTTGGTTGCAAATCGGTTGCGAATTCTCGCAGAAATTGGAACGTATGAAACCGTGCTCATCCAATACCCGCAGACCACTCAACCCACGTTGGTCGACCGTATCGTCCGTCGGATCGAAGGGGTCGTCATCGCACGGAGTTATTCGCTGCTGGAATACAATATTCAACAGGTACACCTTGCAGCAGCCGAAAAAATTACACCCGGGTTCGACTCTCCCACCGTAAACCGACTTGAAGAAGAAGGGTGGTGCAGCGTGCGGGCCATGGTTAAGCGCGGCGAGGTCATCGATGTCATGGAACAGCTTGAATCGCTTGGCGCAACAGCGATACTCGAAACAGCCATTTCCAATTGTCGCTTGTAACACCTGATGTGCTTTGTCGGTTCACCAGTTACAAATACCTTCCCGACATGGTCAATCAACCAGAAAGATCCTGGCATGACCCTTGCTGTGAAAATTATTGGAATGCTGATGGGCCTCGCCGGCCTTGTTGCTCTTGTTTACCCCGCCCTCCTAAAACGCATGGCCGAACGCTTTCACACGCCCAACATGGTCTATTGTGCCGTGGCCATCCGCATGACGGTGGGAACCTTCTTGATCTTTGCGGCTGCCTACTGCCGGCCAGAATACTACTCGCAACAAGTCGTTCGAGGACTGGGCATCATCACGGTGGCTGCTGCATTCGTAATCATGCTGCTCGGTGGTAACCGCATGATGCGATTGCTTGAATGGGGGCTACGCCAACCCACCGCATTTCTACGCTGTTGCGGATTGGCCGCGGTGGCCATTGGTGGCTATCTGATTTATGCCTCCAGCGTTTAGTACAGCCCGTCCAGATAAAACGTCGAAGCTCCTGTTTACCGGGCATTAAAACAGCGGTACCAGCGGCAGCCTCACCGTTTTCTCGCCACTTTTCAAAACAACCTACCCAGCTCATTCTCCAATGATTTTCACGAGTACGCGTTTCTTTCGCCTGCCATCAAACTCATAGTAAAAAATATGCTCCCACGGCCCCAGGTGCAATTCTCCTTCGGTAATAGCAACCACCACTTCCCGTCCCATCACTTGCCGTTTGTGATGGGCATCGGCATTGTCTTCACCAGTTCGATTGTGGTGATAGCGATTGGGTGACGGATCAAAGGGTGCCAATTGTTCCAGCCACACTTCATAGTCGCGATGGAGCCCCGATTCGTTGTCATTGATAAATACACTGGCGGTAATGTGCATGGCATTGACCAGCACCAAACCATCTTGAACCCCGCTTTCAGCAACCAATCGCTCAATTTCTCCGTGGATCGACACAATCGCGCGTCGTTCAGGAATTTCCATCCAAAGTTCTTTGGTAAGTGTTTTCATTTTGCGTTAACTCGCTGTGGAAGTATCAGTCTCGCGCGCGAGTTGTGCTGGCGGTGGGAAAGTCTGCTGGAACAGGAATGCTGACTTCGCCGGTGGCCGCCCACTCGGTTCCCCGTGATAACGTCGTCATAAATCCGACGCACTTCATGGAATAATCTGCGTGGCCTAACACGGTATGGAAACCACGTCCCTGGCCATAGGAAATTGTCATCAACATCGGCTCGTCACGTCCGGTACCATCCTGCGCGGGATCAGAATAGGCCGTGGCTAAAATTGACATCTTGTGAGCGGGGCCTCTCAGGCGATCGTATAGTTCGTCCTTGGTGTGCATCCAAACCGTCAGCAATCCCCTGGTGATGGGATGGTCGACATCGCGGACCGTCACCTGGAACTCATGTTGCGGACCATGATAGCCACCCCGACCAGGGGTTTGATCACGGATGACCTCCCCATTTTTCAGATAAACGTACGGTCCGGAATCTTCATTACGCCCATGCCAGCCACCGAGCCCGCAAATCTCGTTGTATTCAGACCACTCTGGGAAGGCATTGTTCGCTGCATGCACGCAAACAAAACCGCCACCGCCGCGGACATAAGCTTCAAAGTCTGCTCGTGTTTGGTCCGACCAGGGCGAACCATTGTAATTGCTTAGTACAACATCGTAGTTTGCGAAGTGTGGGTGAAATTCGCTCAGGTCTTGCCGTCCCGAAGGGCTCGTTGCCACATCAACTGAAAAACGGCCTGTCGCTAGCAGCCCGTTGCGGAGGATAGGTGTCGTCTCTCGCCAGTTATGATTGTTCTGGCCGTCAATGATCAACACCCGAACCTGCTCATCGGCATGAATGCACGTCGCCATGCCCAAAACGAGTGCAAGCAGTGAAAAACCTGACATCATTTGCATTGATTGCTCCATTTTCAGAATGTTTCTGGATGTTAATATTTGCTCACATGACTTCTGAAGCCACCTTTTCATTCTACCGCGATACCCAATGCGGCGCAAATACTGCCCCCTAGAAGTGACCAGGTGTTTTTGTCCTGCCTGCACCCACCGCGACTCGACACGTAACACCCTGAACCGCAGGACAAAGCTTTCTGCAGCACCGACCTGTTTTGGACCGGACAACCGCCAACATCGTGCGACTCACACTACCTGGGAAGTTTGACCTCTTTTTTTGGTCACCAATGCACACCTACCTGGGGTAGCACTCCTGACTTCACGAGGCTGGTACACGCTTATCCCGATCACGTATAGGGCTTTCGATACCGAGCCACAAGGTTGGCAAGGGTACATTAGAGTGGGGTAACGTCTGGCGGAAGTGTCATATATTTTTCGCAGTAGCGGGCCGTTGCTTCGTTTGAAAGCCGACAACGATAAGCAATAACAAAGACGCCGAGACTCAGGATCACTACCCCTATGGTATCCCACGGATAGACCAGACGTTTGGTCCCTCCCCCAAAATCCCCCAGATAAGAGAAAGTCAAAAGCCCAACACCGTAGGGAATTAGCCAGATCGCTTGTGGTAGGTCGAGATGTGAAACAGGGACCCGGTTCCAAACCGTCTTGATGGCAAAGATCACTAAACCAACTCCGATGACCAATCCCAATCTCCAGTTGGTCTCCCAGCCACCCCAATAAACGATAAGCGTTGCCACCACAAAGCTCACAGGAGCGATAATGTACACCGCCGGCAACCGGAAGGGCCGGGCCAAATCAGGTAACTGTTTGCGCAGCGCAACAACAGCCAACGGTCCCGCACACAACGAAATTGTGATTGCAGCCCCGTTGAACGCAATGGCTTCCTCAAATGATATAAAGGCCACAACGGCCACTCCAAACACAAAGTTCATCACCAAGGCCCGTAAGGGAACACCCCGGGTAGACAATTTTTCCAACCACTTTGGAAAGAACCCATTTTGGCTGAGTGCATACCCCAACCTTGCCATGGAACCGGTTGCGACAAGCCCGCCACCAAAAGGAGCCACCACAGCCCCAGTGTAAAGCATCACATTTACCCAACCAATGCCCAGGGCCGCTACCACACTCATCATAGGAACTGCCGCCGCCTTTGCCCCTTTGCCCTGCAAGAGCATATCTGCCCACCCGTTTTCGATCTCCTTCGGATTGAGGCCGCCAATAAAGGCAATTTGAAGCAATACATAGATCACAACACAAATGATCAAGCCAGAAGTTAACGCAACAGGTATGGTAAAATTGGGCCTTTTAACCTCTCCAGCAAGATCGATTGCGTGGCGAAACCCGATGAAGGCAAAAATGACTCCACCGGTGGACACTGCTGTAAAAACACCCTTCATACCATTCGGTGCAAACCCTGACGAGTAAAAGTTACTCGGGGTAAAATGGAGGAATATGATCACGATCGGAATGACCGTGGGCACGAGCAGCTTCACAACCGTAATCCACAAATTGGCCCGCACAAATGCAGAAATTCCCCATGCATTGACCACGACAAAAAATGCCAGAATGGCCCACGCAACCAGAATACCAGACTGTGTGAGATTCCCATCCTGAGCTGCTCCCTTGAACAACCAAGGATCTAAATATTCCAGCATCGCAATTGTCTCGATCGGCGCTGCCGTGTTGTAGCCAACCCACGCGGACCAGCCGAGGACAGAACTGGTCACATCGCCGTGTGTGAAATGAGGTAGTTTTGCGATTGCCCCCGCCACCGGCAGAATACTCGTCGTCTCGGCAAAGCAAAGCGCAAGAATCAAGATCGAAAAACCACCAATGAACCAGGAAATAATTGCTGCTGGCCCTGCAACCTGACTTGCCAAAAAGGGCGCAAACAACCAACCCGATCCAATGATTCCGCTGACAACAACAAAAGTCAGCCCGAGAAGACCGATTGTGCGTTCGAGCTGCATTACTGGCCTTTTCTATGAAGCCTTGATTGCTGAACGGCAACCGCTGAGGAACTTTATTATCGCATTTCGCAATGCGATCGTCTATGTACGTCTAACTTGCATTCTGTGCTCCCGATAACCCAAACGCAAGTTTTGTTCCTCTGGAAAATTATCCGCGATAGAACCCTGACTGCAAGGAAATTGCTGACCCGTTATTCACTAAACCCTAACTCGGCAACCTGTTAGACGAGTTGTTTCGATTTCATAAATTCCGGTAAACAGGCAAAATCACCGGCTCCGGTTGATATCAAAAGGAGTTGGCTGCCAACGATTCAAGTTCAGAGAGATTTGCCCGGACCACTGCTCAGGCACAACTGCCCACTTCGAATAGGTCGATCGTTAGTTTTACTCTCCGAATATGGGTCGTGGGCATTCGAAACGTGACGTTCCGCCTTCGAAAAACCAGGAGTGGTATATCAAGCCGGCTGGTAGCAACTACACCATTTTGAGCCGAGCCCGGTGATACCAACTGGCCATATCCTCACATCCCTCATTCTTTATCCGGATGACTTAAGCGATAAACTTGCTGAACACTGTCGCCCTTAAACGGCCACGGCTCTTTGCCCGTTGCGCCCCAGGCACTCCCCGCAACACGGTTAAGTGGATCACTGTGCACCAGCGTGCACGACAAGTAACACCGCGGGTCGATATTTTTTTATCGTTGAAACAACTGGCTCCGCACGGTGCACGGCCAGAGACAACACCCTTTTCGATCAACAATCTGAAAACCAAAAGAGGAGTGACCTTTGCGAAGCCAACCGGCCGCCGCAAAGCCCACCAGCGAAGACGATAAAAAAAGCCTGCCCAACTTGCGTCGGGCAGGCTTTGTCCCTGGTTGGTAACGCTCAGTACGACAAACGCTCGATTAGTTGTAAAGCGACATAGACCAGAACTGGCTCGTCACTGCCTTCGCGAATTACACCCAGTTCCAGGTGACCACCGGAAGTCTGGATCGCGTAGGGTAAAACCAATTCGTCTTCGATTCCTTGGCCATTGATGCTGACAATCAAGTCGCCTGGGATCAATCCGGCAAAGGCTGCTGGCGAATTTGGCTTCACTTCCTGGATGCCGTAAGCTGCCATGTCCGGGATCAAGATGCAATCGACACCAAAGTACCAACTGCTGCTGATATATCCCTCAACCGGCGGACAGTAAACCACCTGGTAGTGACATGGCGTCCAACAGTGCCAGTAGCCGGGCGTGTAGCAGTGGTCCCACCAGTCACAATGGTTCCAGTGCCAGTGACCACCGATGACAAAGTCAATCCACCAGTGACAGTGCGAATGTAGCGACAGATTTTGGATCGCGAAATTCTTGGCTTGCTGTACCTCTGGGTTGTTGAGCTTCAAATTGGCACCTTTAAGTACGTCGCTGAACTTACCGTCGAACTTTTCAAGCTCGAGCGGTTTTAGATCAGTTTTTCCAACCTGGCTGACCAAACGTTCGAAATTCTGGATTCCTGCCAACTTGGTGATGCCCCTCAGTTTACCGTTCTGACCCAGCCGGTTGGGCCTAAGTAGATCCGGTTTGATGCTCGGAGTTAAGTTCCCAACCACGCCTGGCCGGTTGGGCGTACGTAAGTCTGGTTTGATACTCGGCAGTATATTGAAGGGTGGCGACTTCGAAGGTCGTTTGTACGGACCGAAGGTCGATTGTGTGGCAGAGGGAACCCTCGACAGTTTGACGGTAGGAACCCTACGAGTTGGGGTTGGTTGAACTTTTCTCAAAAATCGATTTGCGTTACTTAAGTTCCTGGGCGACGTGGAAAGTCTTTTGCTGGATGACAGTGTGCGAGAACTGTTTTGCACGTTCGCTGCGCGCGACAAGTTGCCGAAGTTCGAGGAACGATGTTGGTTAGCACTTTTCTGGCTAAAAAAATTCTGGGCTAAGCCAACGGTCGTTGGCAGCACCATCAGGACAGTCAACATCACCGCAGCGAGTAAACGGATGGGGTGGAACACGACGGGTCTCCTTTAAGCTGGGAACGAGAAATGTTTGGAACGGATTCCCATATGTCGCTAGATCCATGCCAAAGTGCGTCCCAGGTTAGCAAGAACCGCTCGATTTCCCTGGAGGTTGCCTGATCGATAACCGTGCGCAACATACGGATATGAAACACGTTGGCGTTATGTTTCGGTAGCAGATGAAGTATCCAAAAGCCTCATGGGCCAACCGATTCGGAAGTCAAACAGGAGCCCCGGTTGGTCACTTTGATTACATTGAGTCCTGATTCGAGATTCAGCCACCGCGATAGAATCCGCGGGGGATCTGGGGCTAGCGGGGTCCGTAGGCGGAAAACACTTGACAACAGCGGCACCGCCAAACAGGAATATTACGGCGGACGGTTATTGTGGAAGTTCTGGGGAAAGCTGGTCTGGGAGAAAGCCAATGAGTTTATTCGAATTGCAACGCGTCAGGACGCCCTGGCAACGTGCCTTAGGGCTCCTGGCGACGGTCGCGCTCGTCTTGCTGACCGTACAATCCGTCCGGGGCGATGGTTTCGATGTAAACTTCGCAATTCCGATGGTAGACGTAAGTGACGAATTCTGCCTGATAGGCGACGGGGCGATAGTCACATCAAACGGAGCAGGTCCTGGAGTTGGTTTTCAAGACATTATCACCGACTTAACTGAATCCGATTTTTGGGACATCGATGTCGGGGTAAAAACTTCTACCTGGGACTATCGACATATCGTTTTTGATGACGTAACCAAGTTCGATAATGTTAAAATTTTCCAGGTTGTGCTTCGTGCTACGCACAAAAAAGGGCCGCACACGGGCGTTGAGCAGCTTGCAGCAAGAACTCATAGCGAGGTGAAATCGGATCCCCCGCGGAGCAAAAACGATACCAACTACTACCTTACGGGCAACAGTACACATAAACGGAACACACGCGGGCCACCGTGACACCGTTACTGCTGACCTTCGTTTTAAGGTCAAAAATCAAAATAATGCGACGACACTTCAAGTAGGTGACATTATTCTGGATAGATTCTCACCTGCCGGCGAATTTAAAGACCTTATCGTCACGGCCTATCATCGTGGAAGCGGAGAACGGGTTGCTGCAGGGCCAACCTTCGGTAGCACCCAAACAACCGTCACGTTTTTTTCCGAAGGTAGTGACATGCTCATGGTCAGTCCCGGTGGTAACGACATTGCGTAGAAATTTTTCACGACTACAGCGGGGACGGGCGTACACGCGGGCGATCCGGTAGCCGGTGGCTCGCTACCATCGCTGATGGCCGTACACACCGGTTTAAATGACGGTATCCACAGTTTCACTCCCACGTTTGATCAGTTCAGCTTTGTCGCAGGTGATTCGATTATGCACGGAACGTGGGATGGCTTCGAAATCGATACTGCTACGGGACTGGCACAAGCACGTATAAGTGAATTCCACTACACCGAGGGGTGGGATGAAACGGGAGAAGAAGATCTGACTTCAAACCCGTCGACTTTCATGGGTGGATTTGTTGATGATCATTTGCTGAATGAAAATAACACCACTGTAGGTGGGCTGATGTTCACTTTTGACGCCACGGGCCTGCTGAATGGTTCGAACAATTTTCAGCAAGAGTCTTTTAATTTGACTCCTTTTACCCTGACTGGCGCGGCCATCGTTCCTGAGCCGGCGGCACTCTCCTTGGTCTCGATAGGTATGCTTCTCCTGGCATTGCGACTTCCCCGCAGGGCATCGTGAACTGATCCACCAGGCTGACAGGAATTTTAATCGGTCGTCATCCGATTCAGGATGTTGGCGAGTTTGTCGGTATCGAACTCGATGTCATCGATCCAGATGACCGGGACTGAGGCAGGAGGTCTTTCGCCATTCATCCCAACCAGACGGCAAGCTGTCACGAGGTACCAGCAGTGAATTCGTCTTGACCAGCGTTAAGCTGCAAGTGCGGTCGCAGGAAAATTCGTAGTTGTGAGAAACCGAATTTTCCGCCGCCGTGGCGAATGTTCAACCACGGGCCAAAAGGTAAATGGTCGAACGGGTCGAGGATACGCTCAACGATGACTCTCGCAATGGATGGACAACCGATCGCGAAAACGTCGTGAACCGCCTCGATCGCTGGCACCCTGGCCAGATTTTCAGGGTGAGAATCCAACTCCTGGAATTGCGAAGAGAACTGAAAAAAATTGCAATCGGGATGCGCACAAATTAAAATAACGATTGTTTGACCGTATGGGTTCTATCCGTGGTCACACAAAAGAGGGAATAATGACCCTGTTTGACACGTCTCGGTTGGTTGCACATCCGCCAGGTAAAGTTTGGGTGACAGCAACCTTGTGTTTGCTGTTCTTGATTAGCCTCCCTGCAAACGCCACACCGGTTCTTGAAAATGACCAGTTCTCTCACATTTTCGGCCCCATTCAATATCGGCAGAATTACGCAAACGCGTGCATCGAGGTCGACGGGCGCATCGAAATTCCTGCCGAGCACGACCCGAACAAGTAGGGCAACACGCGGGAGATTCTCGCCGGTGCCGGTGATCACGTGTTGACCTGGAACGACGGTGATACAGCACTCGCGCACGATGTCAGTGGAAAGCTGACGGGGGGGGGGGGGGTGGAAAGCCAGGGCGATTCCTCGGCGGACTCCGATCCGCTGACAGAACCGCTCGGCTTCGCCGTCACGAGCATGTCGATCGCGGTCGGGCGATGTCCTGGCGGTCGGCTTTGGCGACCCGGTCGTTTCCGGAACCCCTGCGCCGATTCCAGAACCCAGCAGTGCCTCTCTCTCGCTTCTCAGTGCGACCGGCCCGGTACTCCACCGACACCGCACGGCACGTCATGAGTGATCGCAAGCAAACATCAACCGTCCTGTCAGCCGGTCCAACGAAACCTCAATCCATGAGACTGGGGTTTGGGCTCGTCATGCGACAAGCCAAGGTCACTGTCGGTGTGCGTTTCGCTATCCTGTTCGCCACGGTGTTCTTCGTAGTTGCCGCACTGTGTGGGACCGGGGTCGAGGCGGTGACTTACCATTTGACACCCGCTGACGATTGGATAAGCGTCATCGGTTACGACCCCAGTCAACCAGGTCCCCTGGCACTTCTGCAACCGGGTGACAAAGTGATCCTCCACGAAGGGACCTGTGAGCAGCCGCCGTGGAGTTTCAAGCTGAGGATGTACCACCAGGGAACGGCCGCCCAACCGATTGTGATACGTGCTGCAGAAGGTGAACGAGCCGTGCTCACTCGTACCAACGCCAGCCAGAACGTGATCAATATCATGGGAGCCCGTCACCTGATCCTGCGGGGTCTTGAGATCACCGGTGGTGTCGACTCCCACGTTTCGGCCGGCATCCGGATCGGCAGCACATCTGATGACGAATACATAGGGACCTCTTCCGTGCTTCAGCCGCACCCGGGAGATCAGGCCAGTTTCGTCACGATCGAAGATTCTCATATTCACCATACGGGGGAAGCGGCAATTACCGCAAACTTCGTCGGCGACACCAATACCGGGATGATTTTTCGACGGAATGAAATCAACAACACTGGGGGAACCGGAGAAGGTTTTTACCTGGGAAGCAACAACGACGCACAGGGAACGACAAAAGGCGTGTTCCGAGATGGGCTGATCGAATTCAACTATATCCATGACCTGGATGGGCCGACAGTCTCCCAGGGAGATGGGATCGAGATCAAAGACGGCAGCTACAACAACGTGATCCGTCACAACGTGATCCACAACACCAAGTATCCCGGCATCCTCGTTTACGGTACCGATGGACAGGCCCCCAACATCATCGAGCAGAATGTGGTCTGGAACCCAGGCAACCACGGGATCCAGGTAGCCTCGAATGCCATCGTGCGCAATAACCTCGTTTTCATGAACGTAGACGCGGAGTATCATGATCCGAGTAACGCCACCGACGCCATTCGCAGCCAACCCCACCAAAGCGCGGTCCCCGGAAACCTGGAGATTGTTCATAACACCATCGTCTCTCACCACAGCGGTATCCGCGTGCATTCTGACAACGGTACATTGAGCGGTCCCATCGTGATTGCCAACAACGCGATCTATGCTCAGGAGAGCGGCACCCCAGACTGGGCAATCCGTGTTCCTCAGTCTTCTGATCCGCAAACAACTTTACTTACCGGCAACGTCGGTGTGGGTACCGCCTGTAGCTACACACCCCCGCCGAATTACCCAATCACTGGATGCACCGTTGAATCTGACCAATTTGATTCCGCTGGGGATCTTGTCGCCGACCTCGTCAATGCCAACTGGGAAGGCAGTGCACTCGATGCTTTTCCGGCACCGGGATCGGCGTTGATCGGTGCGGCCGATCCAGCTTACGCAACCCTCAACGACTTCAACGGCGTGCCGCGAGGTGGGTCATTGGACGTTGGAGCTTATGTATTTGATAGCAACGGCAATCCTGGATGGACCGTAGCATCAGAATTCAAGGTCGCCGTTCCCGAGCCGCCGACGCCAGGCAACGGCGATTACAACGGCAACGGCGTTGTCGACGCAGCCGATTACACCCTCTGGCGCGATACGCTCGGCTCGCAAGTGGACCTGCGTGCCGATGGCAATGACGATGGTACGGTCGACGAGGCCGACTACGTTTTTTGGAAAGACCGGTTTGGCAATCTCACTGGCACCGGTAGCAGGGCAGCGGTCCCCGAGCCGGCGACGCTCGTGCTGCTGGGCCTGGTGGGTCTGATCGTCCATGGCTAGCGGTACTCGATAATCCGCAGTGAGACCTACCAGAATCGGCTCCTCCTCTGCGGCTCATTGCAGTCGCCAGTCGGCCATTTCCAGCACCCTCCGGCAACGCCCGATTCCTAGCCCGGTCCGTGCCCGTAAATGTGCTGAATCGGCGTCTTGTGTCCCCACTCGCTGTCGTCGAAGGCCTCGGCAACCTTGTGGCGTTCCTCCGGAGACGGAGTCCAGCGGCCCAGCATGATCGCCAGCACACGCTGCGAATCCAAATCGGTCCACGCCGTCAATTCCTCGACGGTAACCTTTTACTGTGTGCAGAGGTCGACCACGCTGGTCGGCATGTTCAGAAACCCTCTTTCATGCCGAACCGGTGGTAGCGGATGTTGCGGGGAACCGAGGACCCGTGACGGCCAATTCACCGAGTCGTCTACAAGTCCAGTACCGCCAGTCCAGTACCGCTGAATGATCAGACGATCTGGCCAGTTTCATTGACGGTCGAGAAAGCCGGCGTTATATTGCTGCGGTCAGTCCACCTCATCACTTCATTTGGAGTGCCGCAAGCGATGGCGAGTGAAGCGGTTAAGCCCCGCGAGTACGGGCCTGGTAAGACACAGCGTCGCGATGCCTGATGGGTCGGTCCCTGGCCGACAAGGTGGGTTGTTTTTCATGTATGGCCGGAGGCCACCGCCGCTAGCAGCTCTGGAAGGGCGGTTCGTCTTTGAACAAAAACCACATGCTTTTGGGTATGGATAAGCTTGTTTATGGTAGGCTTCGCCGACTTTCAGGTTTCGATGGTGGCGTCAGACCGTATTACCGATTTGGGGATTTTCTGACGCATGGGTAGTTACCAGACGGATGAGTACGACATTGTCATCGTGGGCGGCGGCGGGGCCGGCTTGCGTGCAGCAATTGCCATTGGCGAAGAGAATCCGAATTTGAGCATCGGTGTCGTCTCGAAGATCTATCCGATGCGTTCGCACACCGTTTCCGCCGAGGGTGGCGCGGCAGCGGTCATCAAGCCGAACGACAGCATCGACGATCACATTTACGATACCATCTCCGGGGCGGACTGGATGGCCGATCAGGACGCCGTCGAACTCTTCGTGAACGAAGCGCCCAATGAGATGATCCAGTTGGAGCACTGGGGGTGCCCGTGGAGCCGCGAGCCGGATGGAACGGTAGCAGTGCGACCGTTCGGCGGAATGAAAACCGAGCGGACCTGGTTCGCAGCCGACAAGACCGGCTTCCACATGCTGCACACGTTGTTTCAGACGGCACTAAAGTTCAAAAACGTCACTCGCTACGACGAGTGGTTCGCCACCAAGTTGCTCGTACACGACGGGCGCTGCCAGGGAGTGGCGGCGATTGAGCTCCGCACGGGACAGCTTCGCGCGATCGCCGGCCGAGCCGTAATCCTCTCCACAGGAGGGGCTGGCCGAATTTTCCCGTTTACTACGAACGCCGCCGTCAAATCAGGCGACGGGATGGCCATGGCATATCGGGCCGGTGTGCCGCTCAAAGACATGGAGTTTGTCCAGTACCACCCGACAGGCCTGCCAGGCACAGGGATCCTGATCACCGAGGCATCGCGCGGCGAGGGCGGGATCCTGGTGAACAAGGAGGGTTACCGGTATTTGCAAGATTACGACTTGGGTCAGCCGATCGACGTGACCGACCCAAAGCACCCGCAGAAACGGACGATGGAGTTGGGTCCGCGGGATCGTTTGTCACAGGCATTTATCAAGGAACGGGAACAGGGGCGGACCATCGACGGTCCTTATGGTGATTTCGTGCACCTGGACGTGCGGCACCTGGGCCAGAAAAAGATCGACAAGAAAATCCCCTTTGTCCGCGAATTGTGCCGAAACTATGTCGGCATCGACCCCGTTCACGAATTGATCCCGGTGCGCCCGGTCGTGCATTACATGATGGGCGGGGTGCATACGAACACCGACGGGGCAACCCCGTTGCCGGGATTGTTCGCAGCCGGCGAGTGTGCCTGTGTCAGCATTAACGGTGCGAATCGACTCGGTTCCAATTCGCTGACCGAGCTGTTGGTATTCGGCGCGCGGGCGGCACGGGCAGCGGTTCAGTTCGCCCAGAAGAATGATAGCATCGCCCTAGAAGAGATCCACGCTCAGGCAGAAGTCGAGCAACAGCGAATTCGTGAGCAGTTCTTCCAGCCCAGCGGTGGGAAGGAAACCCTTGCCGGCCTGCGGACAGAAATGACCAACACCATGGAACTCGGAGCGGGCATTTATCGTAGCGAAGATTCGCTGCGAAAGACTTGCGAAACCATTAGAAACCTGAAAGCAAGGTTCGCCCACGTTGAGTTAACCGATCACAGCCTGACGTTCAACACCGAGTTGACGACTGCATTGGAACTGGAGTACATGCTCGACGTCGCCGAGGCACTGGCTTTCAGCGCTTTGGCACGAACGGAATCCCGTGGATCGCACCAGCGCGCGGATTATCCCACCCGCGACGACGAACGATTTCTCAAACACTCTCTTGCCTATCAGACCGACGGGGAACCGCGTATCGAGTATCTCGACGTGGCCATCACTCGTTGGCCTCCCGGAGAACGCGTTTATGGCAGCAAGTGACACGACCACAAGCGATGCAACGATCGCCCTCGACGTCTTTCGCTACCGGCCTGAGCAGGAAGACGAACCCGAGATGCAGCGATACGAGGTTCCGTATCAAAAAGATTGGGTTGTGCTCGATGCACTCAACTACATCAAAGACGAAATCGACGGGACGTTGTCGTTTCGCTGGTCATGTCGGATGGGTGTGTGCGGAAGCTGTGGCATGATGGTCAACGGCGAGCCGATATTGACTTGCGCCGCCTTTCTCAGGAACTACTACCCGAACCCAATTCGCGTCGAGCCGCTCAACTATTTCCCGGTCATTCGCGACCTGGTGATCAACATGGAGGATTTCCTGCAAAAGTTGGACGACGTCAAGGCCTGGCTGGTGCCTAAAGAGGAAAAGCCGGTTTCCGAGGGCGAATACCTCCAGACACCGGCTCAGCTTGCGCAATACAAGCAGTTCAGCATGTGCATCAACTGCATGCTCTGTTATGCGGCCTGTCCGATTTACGGGCAGCACCCGAATTTTATCGGCCCTGCCGCTATCGCACTGGCACAACGCTACAACAACGATTCCCGCGATGACGGGAATGCCGAGCGGGAAGAGGTTATCTTCAGCCACGAAGGTATCTGGGAATGCACTTTGGTGGGTGAGTGCACCCAGGTGTGCCCCAAGAATGTCGATCCGGCGGGCGCGATTCAGCAGGCCAAGGTGTCTCACACGACGGATTTCCTCAAATCGGTTTTGATGCCATGGGGGAAAAGGCAGAAATGACGAATCAATCAGCCGACACAAAGACCAAAGAGTACATCCGGCCGATGCCCGCCAATTGGTGGCTGAAAAAGAAGTCCTACTTTTTGTTCATGGTCCGCGAACTGACTTGCTTGTTCGTCGGTGGCTATGCTGTTTTTTTGCTGGTGCTCATTTACCGGGCCCGCGGAACCAACTCACAAGAATTCGCTGCGTTGTTTGATGGATTGAACCACTCGTGGGCGATCCTGCTGAATCTAGTTGTCTTGGGCATGGCTCTTTATCACAGCATCACCTGGTTCAATCTCACGCCAAAGGCAATGGTCGTTTGGCGAGGCGAAGAACGACTGAGCCCAATGGTGATTGCCGGCTCAAACTACGTTGTCTGGGCGATCGTCTCGATCTTGATCGCCTGGCTTGCCTATAGAATAGGGTAACGATCATATGGCCAAGTCGAACGAAGTGATCTTCTGGTCCGTATTTTCTGCCGGAGGGGTCGTCGCGGCCTTCTTCATGCCAATCACCATCGTGCTGGTAGGGATCGCCGTACCCCTGGGTTGGATCAATCCGGAAAGCCTGCACGTGCTGATGATACACTGGGTGGGACGGGTCTACCTTTTCTTGCTCATCTCGTTGACATTGTTCCACTGGGCACACCGCTTCCGGTTCACTGCGGGAGACTTGGGGCTTAAAGGATTTGACGGCACGCTGGCAGTGGTTTGCTACGGAGTGGCGATATTGGGAACCGTGCTATCGGTCATCTTCTTAACACAGTTGTAGAGGAACCCGCCATGACCGAACTAAAGCAGATCGTCAAAGAATCGATCCCAGCTACACTGGAGAAGGCGCTGCACTACCGGCTGCTCAACGAGCCGCTGCAGGCCGAAAGTATTTGTCGTGACGTCCTGGCCATCGAACCAGAGAACCAGCAGGCGAACGTGATCCTTTTGCTTGCCATAACCGATCAATTCGATAATGAGTTCGCCGGCGAGCTGAATGAAGCACAGGCCCTGATCCCTCAGCTCACGGATGAATACGAACGCCTCTATTACGAAGGAATCATTAACGAACGCTGGGGCAACTCGCGATTGATCAAAGGCGAGAAGACGTCGATCGGCTGGTACCGCACAGCCATGCGATGTTACGCAAAAGCTGAGCAGTTGAGCAGTCCAGATAATGACGACGCCATACTCCGTTGGAACACCTGCGTGCGGATACTCGAGCGGCACGACTTCGCACCCGAAACGATGACGCACGATATTGAAGGCGGATACAGCGATGAGATGCCGCGACACTGACCTGTCTAGCTTCGGCACTGCGGGTAATAAGCCCAGCTCACACAGCCGTGGTGTGCCTGGGCAGTCGTCGCGCTGAAATCGGCCAGGTAACCTCGAGCCTCGAAGGCGGGTGCCCGAGGTGCCCAGGATTCGCGTCGCCTGGCCAGATCCTCGTCATCGACGTGCAAACGGATCTCGCCCGCGAGTAAGTCGAACGAGATTTCGTCGCCGTCCTCGACCAGGGCAATCGGACCTCCCACGGCCGCCTCTGGGGAACAATGCACGCCGATCGCGCCATGCGAAACGCCAGACACCCGGGTGTCGGAAAGAAATGCCACCTTGCCGTCCAACTCGGGAACGGCCAGAGCGGCCGTCGCCACCAGGACCTCGGGCATCCCGCAGGCGACCGGGCCCAGGTAACGCAACACGATGATCATTCCTGGCTTAATGCGTTTGGCTTCTACCGCCTGGACCACTTCCCGGGCATCGTCAAAACAGAGGGCCGTGCCTCGAAAAGTGGGCTGCCGCATGCTGGAAACCTTGAAAACCACTCCCCCGGGAGCGAGGTTGCCGAAACAGACCTGCATGTCGGCGAAAGGCTTTAGCGCCTGGTCGACGGGAACCAGCAGGTCCTGGTCGGTCGGGACCTCAGGCACCTGGACCAGGTTCTCGGCCAGGCTCTTGCCGGTGACCGTCACGCAATCCCCTTTGAGTAAGCCAGCGTTCAGGAGATGTTTGAGCAGCAACGGAGTTCCACCCAGGTGGTGCAAATCGACCATCGTGCGCTTGCCGCGGGGAGCAAAATTGGCCAGGACCGGTGTCGACCGCAGGATTTTTTGAATGTCGGCCAGATCGAACGAAACCTCGGCCTCCCGGGCCAGGGCCAACATGTGAAGGATTCCGTTGGTCGAGCCACCTGCGGCAGCAATGGCCACTGTGGCGTTCGTGAAGGCATCTCTGGTAAGGATGTCTCGTGGCCGCAGGTGACTGGCCAACAAGCCTCGTACCAGCTGCCCGACGCCCAGGCACTCCTCCCGTTTCTCCGGTCCCTCAGCTGGAATTGAGCTACTGTAGGGGGGCATTAAGCCGATCGCTTCCATGGCGATTCCCCAAGTGTTGAACGAGGCCGCAATGCCACACCCTCCCGGACCTGGGCAAGCCGTACGCAGGATTTGATCCGCCTCCTCTTGGGTCATTGCCCCCACGCTGGCAGCAGCCTGCGAATCGTAAACATCCAGGATTGTCACGTCGCGACCCTCGTGACAACCGGGCCGAATGCTTCCGCCGCTCACCAGTAATCCCGGGTAATTCAAGCGGGCAAGCGCCATGGCAAACCCAGGGCCGTTCTTGTCGCAGTTGTGCAGTCCGATCAAGGCATCGTACCCGTGGGCCGAGACCACGCATTCGGCGGCGTTCGCGATCATGTTACGGGAGGGGAGGCTGCCGTTGCCCCCCTCGTGCCCCTGCGAGATATTGTCGCTTACGGCGGGCGTTCCAAAAGGAAAACCAATCAAGCCCACCTCCTTGCAACCTTCGGCCAGCTGCCGGGCAAGTTCGTAGGCGTGCAGGTTGCACAAGTTCCCCTCCAAAAGGGGCGTGCCGATACCGACTTGGGCCCGATCGAGATCCTCCTCCTCGAAACCAAGCCCGTAGTAAAATGCGGTAACGCCCTTTTGCCATCCACGGGTTAAATGACGACTGTTCCAATTAAGTGGCGGGGAAGAATCAAGTGGCGGGGACAAACTGGTTTCCTCGATGCATGGACTAGGGCGACCGTGTCGGCAAACTGCTCATCAAAATTGGCTGCCGGAACGTTGGGTCACCGGCTGCAGGAGAATTAATGTTACTATCATTGGCGAACGTTTCCAATGTGCGGGATCCCACCGCGGTTAGCTCCGTAGTGCCCTCTTTGAGTTCACCCAGTTCGGTCAACTCGTACTGGGTCCTCTGCCAACCGGAATAAGCATACGAGACTGTCACTCGCCACCTGGGGACACTCTCCAGTGGCAATGACTGTTCGAAGTCCTTTCGCGCCGGAAAAATGACTTCGGGGCCGCTCATGACCACGTCGGTAATGTCGAAAAGATCCGCGGGTAAGCCGCGATCACCAGGACCAGCACCACCAGTAGCCATGTGCCAGGCTCCGGAACAGCCGCCCCAACACCAGCAGCCGAGTTACCAAACCGGGCTTTCCAGAAAAAATAGTCAGGCTGGCTTACCGATCCATTGCCATCACCATCCGCACACAGATCAACGGTCGAGCCAAGCGTGTCCCGCCAGATGACATAGTCAGCAGCATCAACGACGCCATTGCTGTTGTAGTCACCGGCAAGCCCACCATCGACCGCTTCCAAAACGAGCGAGGTCGCTGAAACCTGAATTTCGAAGTTGCCCGCGTTCAGGCCGGTTAGGGCAAGGCCGGTGTCGACCATGGTGCTGGCGGTCGCAACCAGGAACTGGGTCCCCACCTCCGGCTGGTATCCGTTACCCAGCACCACCTCCAAAGAGCCGGCCAGTCTGGCCGTACCAGCTACACTCAGAAAATCGAAATCCTCGGGAGCCAGGCCGCCGATATCCAGCTCTAAAACAGCACTTCCGCCAAGAGTCAGATCACCTGCGATATTCAACTGGCCAACATCGTGTCCCGGTGCCAGGGTTCCTGAGGACATGAGGAGATCGCCGTTGAGGGTCCCCTCGCCGCCCCAGGCAAGGCGCCGGGCACTTGATGGATGTCGATACCCTCCACGAAGTGAATCCTCACATACGCGGGCTCGACCACCACGGCAACC
>CAUZEA010000058.1:0-35325 GCA_963578605.1 Planctomycetota bacterium | reverse complement strand
TACCGTGCCCCAGCCCCGGAGACGATGCTGCCTTTAACTGCTTGTTCCGCTACGCTCCACAAGCAGTTAAAGGAAAACCCCAAGAATGTAACTTAAACGTTGGTTTCACCCGTGGGGGCAGGTCACGCCACCCCGGATCTACTTCGGTCGTTCGCTCGCTGCCAGACAACCCGGTTGGCAACAGCTCGCTGCGACGTTGGGGATAGTCTGGCTCGGACCGGTGGTTTTCTGCGAATCGTCCTACCGGCACGTCACGAGTACCCCACGAGTCCACAACCGATTCGTCGATGAATTGTCGAACAATGTCTTCCCCAATCACCTGGGTTTTGCTCAAGAGGACCGCGCGTTCGACAAAATTTCGCAGTTCGCGGACGTTCCCCGGCCAGCTGTAGGATTGAAGCATCCGCAAGGCCTGGCGACTTAACTTTTTTAGCGGCACGCCATGATGCACAGCCAGTGTCGCCAGAAATCGCGAGACCAGCAGCTCGGTATCTTCCGGTCGTTGTCGCAAAGGCTGTGTTGTAAGCGAGATAACGTTAATGCGAAAATAAAGGTCTTCGCGAAAATAACCGGCGATCACTTCGCGTTTCAGATCGCGATTCGTGGCCACGATCAGCCGGGCGTCGACCGGAATCTCGTCCGTACCACCCACAGACATGACGGCCCGTTCCTGCAGCGCGCGGAGCAGTTTGGACTGCAGATCGAGTTCCAAATCTCCAATCTCGTCCAGAAAGAGCGTACCGCCGTCGGCAGCTCGCATACAACCGACCGCAGCATGGTGGGCGCCGGTAAAGGCCCCTTTTTCATGCCCGAACATCCGGCTCTCGAAAAGGGGGCCGGTCAGGCTGGCGCAATTGATTGGAATGAACGGTTTGTCAGATCGCAGCCCCTGCTCGTGAATTGCGCGGGCAATCAGTTCTTTACCGGTCCCAGTGGGACCGGTAATCATCACGTTGGCATCATGTCCGGCGACTTGTCTGATTTTCTTGATGGACTTGCCTGGTCCACGCCGAAACGCCAACAATTTTGCTCGGCGCAACGGGTCGCCCAACCGATTGTGTAACCATCACTGGCAGGCCCTCTGGACAGGAACGATCCCCTCGACAGGTGGGAACGAACCCTTTCTACAGGCAGGATTTACCTATTTTCACTTGGTAAAATAGACATATCATATGCAAACCGAAAATTTTAACACCCACCAGCAGGATGTCAATTACCCCCCCCCAAAAAAAAATTCGCGTCGATAGGGACCGGCCACGGGCGAGGCCTCCTTTGGGTAGGACAAATCGGAGTCGAAGCAGAAAAGTGTATATCTAAAAAGCAGTAAGTATAGGAGGACTGGTGTTGGCGGCTTCCCGAAAGGCCGTGGCCCCCATGTTTGAGACCACGGTTTGTTACCCCTGGGCTACTTCTGGTGCAGGGTGGGGTTTGCAACGCATCGCGGACTGCTCTTTCGCAACAGGCAGCCAACTGCCGCCAACGCGTCGGCGGCAGTTGGCAACTCGTCCATTTCCACAAGAAACATTTGATAAATGCGAACAATTTATTTGACACATATCGGCCCCTGATTCTGATCGTAACGGTCCTGCATCGGTTTCGCATCGTTGCCCAAATCTTGACCGCCTGGTCGAGCTGAGCAGCGGTCACAAAATGGTGTCCCACGAATCATGCTTTTGCAGCGATTGTAACCACCATTGGTAAAGCGGAAAGGCAAATGCTGGTTCGCCCGGCGTCAACTCGCCATTCCACCCACCAAACGTGCTGCCCACCAGTCGCACATGTGGGTTACCGACATCTTGCACAACCTCCCTCGCCAGAGGGTAAACTGGAGTGCATGAAACCTGACCAACGCATGAAACCCGACCAACTCTGTGACTACCCGGTTGTGGTTGAACTGCCGATCCAGTGGGGCGACCAAGATGCCTTCGGGCATGTCAACAACATCGTCCCATTCCGCTGGTTCGAAACGTCCCGGATCGCCTACCTCGAGCAGAGCCAAGTGGGCAATTTAATGGATACCGGCGGTCTTGGTCCAATTCTGGTGTCGATCACATGTAACTATCGCCGTCAGCTGCACTATCCCGACACGGTGCATATCGGCGCCCGCGTCACCAAGATCGGGCGTACGAGCATGATTATCGAGCACGCGGTCTACAGCCAAAATCTGCAAGCGATTGCTGTGGACGCGATGTCCACAATTGTCGTCTTTGACTACCAGGCCAATCGGCCGGTACGGGTCCCTGACGAACTCCGCCAGGAATGCACAAAACGCGAAGGACGGTCTTTCGACCTGTAGCTGCTGTCGGTTTGATACGACTTTATTGAACTCGACAACAACGCCCTGCTATACTGGTGGGGACGCGATGCGCCGCCAAGACGTTTGAGGTTGAAACCGCAAGTGCCACGCTTCCCTTTTGCCCTCCCGATCCTGTTTGCCGCTTTGATGGTCGTTGACACTCGAGCGGTCGAGCCTGCTGATTTGTTCCTTGAGCAAATCGCTCCAATTTTTGAGCGGCGCTGCATCCGTTGTCACAACGACACCGACCGCAAGGGCGGTTTGTCGCTGCAATCGGAGCAGTCGATGCGGGCAGGAAGTGATGGTGGCGAGATTGTCAACGCTCACAATTCTGCTGCAGGTTTGCTGATCGGAGCCATCTCGGGCGATGCCCCAAAGATGCCGAAGGAAAGCCATCCGCTCACAGCCGACCAGGTCGCAGAGGTTCTCGAGTGGGTGAAGGGGGGAGCCAAATGGCCAGCCGGTGCCAGGTTGGAAGACAACCTCCGGGCCAATAGGAACTGGTGGTCACTCAAACCACTCATTCGCCCGCCGGTGCCACCGCTTCTCAAGAAGAACCTCCACCAAGCCCGCACACTGGTCGACCACTTCGTCATCGCCAGGCTCCAAGAGCGCGACATGAGCTTATCCCACGAGGCAGACCGGCGGACGTTGCTCCGTCGTCTTTCGTTCGACTTGCTTGGCCTGCCGCCCACGCCCGAACAGGTCGCCGCATTTATTGCAGATGATTCGCCACAGGCTTATGAACAATTGGTGGACCGACTGCTGGCTTCACCCCATTACGGCGAGCGTTGGGCACGACATTGGCTTGACGTGGTAAAATACGCAGACACGTGTGGTTACGACAAAGACAAGCTGCGTCCGAATGCGTGGCCGTATCGCGACTATGTCATTCGCTCGTTCAACGAAGACAAACCGTACGAGCGTTTCGTGCAGGAACAGATCGCCGGCGATGTACTTTTCCCCGGTGAGCCGGATGGGATTCTGGGACTGGGTTTCATCGCAGCAGGACCGTGGGACTTTATCGGGCATGCCGAGCTGCCGGAGACAAAGATCGACGGTAGGATCGCACGGCACATCGATCGTGACGAGATGGTGAGCAACACACTGAACACGTTCAACAGTGTTACGATCCAGTGTTGCCGCTGCCACAATCACAAGTTCGATCCGCTCACACAGGAACACTATTACAGTTTGCAAGCAGTGTTCGCGGCCGTCGACCGAGCCGACCGTCCCTACAACGTCCCCCCGGAAGCTGAACAGAAGGTGTACGAACTGCAATCGCAACTGGGGCAACATAAGGCTGAACTTGCCAAGCTCAATGAAACCGTCAAGAAAGAGGGTGGTAAAGAGTTCGCTGCAATCACCAAGAGGGTCGCCGAACTCAAGCCAAAGACCAATCCTACCGCGAAACATCCTGCCCACGGCTATCACAGTCAGGTCGTGAAAGACGCCACCAGCGAGAAGTGGGTACAGGTTGACTTGGGCCACGAGGTCGAAGTCGACAAAGTCATTTTGCATGCCTGCCACGACGACTACGCCGGCATTGGCGCTGGTTTTGGCTTTCCGGTTCGCTTTCGTGTCGAAGCGTTTGGCGGGAATGCTGACCTCGCAGCGGCTGAGAAAGCAGTCACGCTGGACGACCAGACTGGCAGAGATTTCCCCAACCCGGCGTTAGGCCCTTATGAAATCAAAACCAGTGGTCTCAATGTCCGTTTTATCCGGGTCACGGCAACGAAGTTGCCCGAACGCCAGCATGACTTTATTTTCGCACTCGCTGAGATTGAAGTCTTCGACAATACCGGCAAGAACATCGCGATCCAGTGCAATGTAACCGCGGCCGATTCGATCGAGGCGCCAGTTCGCTGGGCGCGGAGTAACCTGGCTGACGGCATTTGGCCTCACGCAACCGATCCTGCTGCCCTCAAGGAACTTGCCGTCGTTCAAGCGACACATCGGCAAATCCTGGCCAGGATCAACACTCCGGAGCGAGCTGCCGTTCGCGAGCAGATCGAGGAGAAGATCGCCGTAACCACAACACAAATTTTGGATTTAACGGCTGGGCGCATGGTTTACGCGGCGGCGACCCATTTCCAAAGCAACAGTGAGTTCAAGCCGACGATGGGCAAGCCTCGCACAATCCGGTTGCTTGATCGGGGCAACATCTTAACGCCCGGCGATGTGATGCGTCCTGGTACGATTCCAATTCCTGACAAAGTTCAGCCGTGGTTTGAACTGAATCCGGATCACGGGGAGGGTGATCGGCGTGCGGCGCTCGCTCGGTGGCTGACACGACACGACCACCCGCTCACCTGGCGTTCGATTGTCAATCGAGTCTGGCTTTACCATTTTGGCGAGGGAATTGTCGCAACACCCAACGACTTCGGTCGCATGGGGAAACTACCTTCTCATCCTGAACTGCTCGATTGGCTCGCTACTGAGTTCCGTGACAGCGGCCAGTCGTTTAAGGAACTGCATCGATTACTTGTAACGAGCGCAGTCTATCGGCAAACGTCGGAATACCACGAGAAACATGCCGTGATCGACGCAAGCAATCGATATTTGTGGCGGATGACTCGCCGGCGACTGGAAGCCGAGGAAATCCGTGACGCGACACTAGCCGTGAGTGGCCAGCTGGCCGACAAGATGGGAGGCCCCGGCTATTACTTGTTCGTGCTCGAGAAGAACGTGCACTCACCACACTACGAATACCACAAGTTCGATCCGGAAGATCCCACATCACACCGGCGCAGTATTTACCGCTTCATTGTGCGCTCACAGCCCGATCCCTTTATGACCACACTCGACTGTGCCGATTCCTCGCAGAGCACACCCAATCGCAATGAAACGCTCACATCTCTGCAGGCACTGTCGCTCATGAATAACAAGTTTATATTGGCGATGTCCCGAGAATTTGGTGAACGCTTGCAACGCGAGCGTCCCAGGCTGCCGCAACAAATCGAGCGGGGGATGCAACTCGTAACTGGACGTTCACTAACCGAACGCGAACGCCAACAACTCGAGGGCTACGCCCGTACGCATGGCCTTACGAGCTGTTGCCGCGTGCTGCTGAACCTGAGCGAGTTTTGTTACCTTGATTAATCATGTGTCACGAAGCAGGTGTACCCCTCAAGAACATGTCTAATTACTCTGCCTTCCCCCACCACCGACCGATGAGTCTGCTGTCACGCCGCGAACTCCTTGCGCAATCGGGCGCTGGCTTCGGTAGCCTCGCGTTGGCAGCGATGTTGCTCAACGACAAAATGGCACAAGCCAGTTCGCGCAACAAGAACACCGGGGGCGTGATCGATACCTTGCATTACCCACCGAAAGCGACCCGCGTTGTGCAGTTGTTCATGGCCGGAGCGGGGAGCCATCTCGATATGTGGGACTATAAACCTGCGTTGGAAAAACACCACGGTGAGGAATCGAACTTTGGTGAGCATGTCGAGGTATTCCAGAATGGACTGGGACCGTGGATGAAGTCGCCGTTCAAGTTTGCGCCGCATGGCGAGTGTGGCAAGATGATCAGCGAGGCGGTTGCGCCGCTGGGCGATTGTGTCGACGAGATTGCATTCGTTCACAACATGATCGGCAAGACAGGCGTTCACAGCCAGGCGACCTACTTGCAAGCGACGGGCTTCCAGGACCCTGGGTTTCCTGGCATGGGGGCCTGGATCAGTTATGCCTTGGGAACTCTTAATGACAACTTGCCGAGGTTTGTCGTTCTGCCTGACCATCGAGGCTTCGCATCGAACGGGCCGAAAAATTGGGCCTCGGCTTTCCTGCCAACACACACCCAAGGAACGACGATCTTTCCGCAGCGTGAAAACCCGATCGACGACCTCTTGCCACGAGCCGATTTTGTAACGAAAGAAAGCGACCGCGAAGGCCTGGCGTTGCTGAATCAACTCAATCGCAACTACCAGCAGCAACGTCCGGCCGACTCACGCCTGGAGGCCCGCATCCGTTCTTACGAGTTGGCAGCAAGGATGCAGTTGAGTGCTCCGGAAGCACTCGACATCTCTGACGAGCCCGAACACATCCTCAAGATGTACGGGCTCGATCGGCTTGGCCAGAAGTATCCAGCCGAGATCAATATTCCCGAAGAGATCGAATACTTCGGGCACAAGTGCCTGATCGCGCGGCGACTGCTCGAACGCGGAGTCCGGTTCATACAAGTCTGGTCAGGCAATGACAATGGCTTTCCGCGACGCAACTGGGACAGTCACGAAGATATTGATCGCGACCATAGACCACTGGCTTACGGCATGGCGGTTGGTACAGCTGCGCTGATCAAGGATTTAAAGCAACGCGGTCTGCTGGACGACACAATCATTCTGTGGACAACCGAGTTTGGTCGCATGCCTAGTACGCAAGGCAACAAAGGGCGCGACCACAATCCGTACGTTTTTACGAATTGGTTGTGTGGCGGGGGCATCAAGGGTGGTGCAACCTACGGGCCGTCGGACCAGTGGGGCTACAAGCCCCTTGATCGTGGCAATCCGACACAAGTCTACGATATCCATGCCACGATCTTACAACTGCTGGGCATCGACCACGAACAGCTGACGGTTCGTCACAACGGGATCGATCGCCGCCTCACCGATGTGCACGGCCACGCCATCGAAGACATCATGGCGTAGACACATCGGGTGCGGCAAACCATCCCAAACGCAGTCAACACCGTCTCGAATTCTATCGCTGCCTGGAGCACCCCAGCCCAACCAGGCCGGAGGAGAACAACATGACCAGAGCGATGGGCTCAGGAACCGTGACAGACAGCGTCTCACGAACCGTATTGCCAAACCGCACTTTCCAGAACTTGTAGTCGCCCGGATCGACAAACCCATTGCCGTTACCGTCGGCGCGCAGATCCAACTGCGAGCCCAGTGTGTCGCGCCACACCGTGTAGTCGGCCGCATCGACTGTCCCATTCCCGTCATAGTCGCCAGCAACGCCGTCACTCAGAATGCCGGTTACCGTATAGGACCAAAAACAGATCTGTCCGCCCGTATTGGCAATCCAACTGGCAACGTCGTTTTCGACGAGCTGCGGATTTCCGTCACAAAGCTCGATGGCTAAATCTGCAAATCCTTGAAATTGTGTCACGTGCCATGACCAGAATGGCTCGCCCGCAGCAAGCATATCCCGATTAATACCATCGCTCCCGGCAGCAATTCCGGCGATGACCAATGGCGACCCCGCTGTCAGGCCCTTGGCAATCAGTTGTTTTGCGTGGGCAATGTCAGTCGGATCTTCCAGGGGTAATACATAAACCTGGTCGGGCTGTCCCGAAGTCACAAATCGGGAGACCTGGAAGTATTGGGTGGCCAGAGTGGGGCAGGTGTTAACTAAAACTGCAATCGCTGCCAATTTCATCTCACGTTGGCACAGGGTTGCGAACCTCATCACCTCATTCTATAGGCTGCAAGCACAAACACCTACCGATTTGCTGGCCAGCCAGCGGAGAATGGGCCCCGAATCGTACGCTTAACCAACGCCCCAATGATCAAAGAGCTGGGTGACAACCTCCGGAGCGGTACCGACGGCCGCCACGATGCTGTCGGGGCGAATCAGGGCAACGCCGCCCTGGGTCAATCCCAGGGCCGTGGCCAGCTGGTCGACTTCGGGGGTCTCGGTGCCAGGGCCCACGTGCCTGACTGTCAGTGGAAAACCTCGCTGGGGGTCTCCAAACCGGGTGGGCAGATCGGCTGCAACCTCGCTGCCAAACACCAGGCAAACCGCCTCGGCCCCTCGTAGCAGGTCGGTGGCGGGTCGGAGTTTTCCACCCTGCTCGATCGCCACATCAGGAAAAGCATCGCCTGGCTGAACCGAGGCGCCACGAAACCCGGACCCATTCAGCTGGCTACCTCGCAAGTTAACAGTCTCTTCGCTGAGAAACTCGGTGAGCTGCCGCCTGATGGCCGGGATCTCCAGGCCGAGGTGCAACGCTATGTCGCGGAAGTGGCGGGCGACGGGGTTGGAAATCATGGCCGCCCGCAACATCCGGCCGGAAGCCTTGACCACGAATTGCCCGACCGGATGACGTTCCTGCTGGTAGCTTTCCACCAAACCTGGCTGGCTACCTCCATGCCAGTCGAGGGCGACTTTCCAGGCCAGGTTGGCTGCATCCTGGATCCCGGTATTCATCCCCTGGCCTCCTGCCGGGCTGTGCACGTGGGCGGCATCGCCAGCCAGCAACACGCGCCCATGCACATAATTCTCGACCTGCCGTTCGTTGACTCGGAACTCACCCCGCCAGTATGTCTCGCTGATTTTCCAACCTCGGCCCGTCCGGTCATCAAGCACGGCCTGCAGTTCGGCAATCGAGGGATCGTAACGTACGGCATCTGCTTCAATCGGTCCGCCGTCGGCAATGATCCGCCAGCGGTCGGGCCCCACGGGAAACAGTGCGACGGACCCGCCCGGGCCGCTCTCGATCATGGTTTCGTGTGGATCGGTCTCGGCGTCAACTCGCACATCTCCCAGGATCCAGCGACGGTCAACCGCCTCGCCGGGAAAGGCCAGCTTAAGCCCGTGCCGTACGGCCGAATGGGCCCCGTCGCAGCCAATCAACCAGGAGCAGCGAACCTGCTCCGGGCCAGCGGGCCCTTCGAGCTGGCATGTGACACCGTCGCTTTCGGGCATGAGCCCGACCAGCCGGGTACGCCGCTGGACTTCAATCTTTTGGTCGGCCAGTGCTTCGTTGAGGATCTTTTCGGTTTTGGATTGGGGGATAAAGACCCCGGCAGGCAATTGATGACTCTCGGTTTGCAAAGCAACCGTCCCGAGGGACTTTCCATCCGCAAAGAAAGTCACCTTGCGGGCCTCGTGCCCGGCGGCCAAAAACCGCTCAAAACCAATGGTCGAATCGAGCACTTGGAAGGTCCGCCGCCACACCACCAGCGCCTTGGAAAGCTGGGTCGGCTCCTCGGCAATATCGACGATTCGCACCGGCACTCCATGTCGCGCAATCCGGTGAGCCGCGGTCATCCCAACCGGACCGGCCCCTGCAATCAGTACGAGTTCCTGTGTCATCGAACCATCTCCTTGTGTTGCAGCCGAAACAGGTCATCGGTCTCCACAAACTGCCAACCGTCCATAAGACCGCCTGTACCTCGTGCGTATCACTGGACCACGTGCGTGCCGCACTTCCTCGCCAGGTCTGCCAGGTCTGCTTCGGCAAGCTTATCTCAGAGAAAACAACGCGTCCAGAACATGTGTGGGCAGTGAATCCCGGGACTTTAGAACCGCCCGCGAACTTGGGCCCAACACATCCTCTTTGCGGCGAAAGGCACCGCTGGCACAATAGGCGACTCTGGTGAGTCCACGGCAAACAGAAGCAAGATTTTCCGCAGCGACCCGTTTGGAAATCCCAAACTTTTCTGAGTCCGCTTGAACCTCCCCACCAAACAACGACGAATTCGAAACGAAAACCTGGTTGATTCCCCCACCTTCAACGATATCACAACCGGACCATGCTGATCGCCAAACGGGTACCTCTACGTTATATCTTCGGTCAGATCCGTTGGGAGCTGGCAGCCACCTTTGTGCTGGCAACCTTCGTATCGCTTGGCGACAACTACATCGACAAAGACCTGCCACCAATTGTTTTACCTTACTTTCTCTCGGTGGTCTCGGTGATCATCGTCTTTCGTACGAGTCAGGCTTATGCCCGTTGGTGGGAAGCGCGTCGCGTCTGGGGTAACATCGTCAACGATATGCGGACCCTTGCCCGACAACTTCTCTTTTTCCATAGCCCGCAGAGTGCCGACAAAATTCTCGAGAGTTACCGCGCACATTCCATCCAACGACTCATTGCATTTCCTACTTGCTGGCCCATCAACTGCGTCACCAAGACCTGCAACCAATCCGAGAAATGTATCTTTCTGCGGAGGATGCGCAAAAGGTCGTGGCATGCGACAACCAGGCTGCTGGTGTTCTCGCGTTGCAGGCCATCGCCACCCAGCAAGCATTCTCCGAGAGATTGATGACCCCACAGCAGCAAACGCAGATTGATGATTCGCTGACCCGGTTGACCGACAGCATGGGACTTTGCGAACGAATAAAAAACGCGATTTTCCTTTGAATTCACAGCCAGTTTTATTACTTTCTGCTGTTTTTGTTTGTGCTCCTGTTGCCCCTGTCGATTTTCGACGATTTGGGGTTTGTTGAAATTCCGGCCACGCTCGCAATTGCCACAATCTTTTTCCTGCTGGAAAAAACTGCAGTGTCGATGCAAAACCCATTTGAGAATCAACCAACTGACGTCGAGATGAGCCACTTGTCCAAACGAATCGAAATTGATTTGCGGCAAATGGCTGGTGAAAAGGACGTGCCACCCATTCCGCCGCCAGATGACTTCTACATCCTCTAAAACAGCGGTTCAGGCAAAATCCGATCCCAGGTACCCGGCCAAAACATGTTCGCCAGGCCGTGGAGATTTTGGGCTCTTTTCTCCTTAGGTGGAACGCGTCCGTCTGCAGTGCTACGTTCGAGGATCAACGTCGGCCTCTGCGGCCAGTCGCCAGGCTGCCCAAAACGGCCAGCAAACCCATAGTACTGCTAAAAGGTTCGGGCACATCGGCCGTAACCGCGTACTGCAGCGTGTCGACCACCGCCCGTGCCCCACCGCCGGAAAGCAAGAAAAGCTTGGTAATGGGCGCAGCCGGACCTACGTACCCGACAAAAAACGTACCGGGAGGTTGACTGACACTGAAAACTTCCGTGCCGTCTGCGGCTTCTCCCATCACTTCACCCCCAATGGTTGCGTAGTTGTACAAATCAAGAAACTTCATCGAAACCGATGCGGCAGCAACCGGTTCGGGAAATGCAATCTCAATATTGCGGTCCTGCTCGCCATTTTGCAGATAACCACCCATGAAACTCGTGATGATAATTACATCACTTCCCGATGTCGTGAAGGTCACCCCGTCGATCTCGGTGATGATCATTTCGGTCGCGGGCGGTGTGATAAACCCTTCAAAATCCTGGGTGGTCAAGTTCTCCGCTCCCACGGCGTTCGTGAACTGCGTGCTGTTGCTGAATATGGCGGCGTGGGCGGTCAGGGCAGGAGCAAGCACTGTAAGAACGACCACTACAATGGCTACCACGTGTTGACGTACTGTGTTCATCAAAAAACCCTAAATGTTGTAGGTTAAAGTAGTCGCCGGGCAGTTGTCTCGGGGGGGCAGGGGTTCGGAAACCCCATCACGCGGATCCTTAACAATCACCGCTTTACAGGCCGCCGTCTGCCCGCATGAAGGTACCTCGAGTTTCGAAGACCTTTCCCGACACCACCGGGGGACTATGAGTGGCCCGGCGACGCTATTTCCGTTAGCAACCCGGTGATCGTGAACGAATCGAAGTGCCGTGGCCTGCGGTGATTTGGCGATTTTTTGTGTTTCCCCCAGAAATTAGAATGACCAGGCGTTTCCCAACGGTGCCTTCAAGACTGCGGACAACCGTAGGTCCCAAAGCCCTGAAAACCGCGCCTGACGGAGAGATCAAACACCAAACCTTGTCCTTACCCCGACTTCAGTAATCGCCGGTTTGCAGGTGGCGTTTGTTTGTTATAATCCCCCGCATGCTTGGCAAGATCCGCACAATCTGCCCATCGTTCATGTTGTCTGGCGTCTGTCTGTGTGCACTCGCTGGCGAATTTGTTTTCGCCGAACCTTCGGGAACCTCCTCGGAAGCAGCCAGTGCTGTAGCCCACACCGAAGCCAACGCGACGCTGGCCGTCCCGGGCACAAGGTTACCTGGCCAGGACGGGTCGCAAGAGGGCTGGGCCATTACACTTAGTCCTTTATCGCCCCCAGCCCAAACGATTTCCGACTTGTTTTATCTGATCCTGGGGATCATGGTCTGCATCTTTCTGGTGGTGGGGACAACGATGGCCGTCCTCATTTTTCGTTTTCGTGCAGGCCGCAACGAGCCGGGCGGCGAACCGCCACAGATTTATGGGAGCAAGCCGATCGAACTTGCCTGGACCGTAGGTCCGGCAATTATCGTCTTCGTGTTGTTTCTAGTCACTGCCCGCAGCATTTTTGACATTCGTGCTACGACTCCACCCAAGGAAGCGATTCACGTCCGCGTGGTTGGCCATCAATGGTGGTGGGAATTTCAATACCTGGATCACAATGTTACAACGGCCAACGAATTACACGTCCCGCTGAGTACCGATGGCACCCCACGCCCGGTCTATCTGGATCTTGAGTCCGCCGATGTGATTCACAGTTTCTGGGTGCCTCAACTGGCCGGCAAAACCGACCTTTTTCCTGGCCGTGTGAACCATATGTGGTTTCAGCCCAATCGGGCAGGCTGGTTCATTGGCCAATGTGCCGAATACTGCGGAACCCAGCACGCCCACATGTGGCTGCGGGTCAAGTCCGAAAGTGAAGACGAGTTCCAGAAATGGGTTGCCCAGCAGCAGAAACCGGCCGTACTGAACTCGGCGGTGAGCGCCGGCCGCGACTTGTTCCTGTCGAATGCCTGTGCCAACTGCCACACGATTCGCGGCACCCATGCCAAGGGCATATTTGGCCCTGATTTAACCCACCTCATGAGTCGCGAGACGATCGCCTCGGGCATTCGGCTCAACAACAAAGAAAACCTCACCCAATGGGTCCAGGATCCACAGGCCATCAAAGACGGTTGTCGCATGCCGGACATGCAACTGACCGAGGACAGCACCCAGAAAATTGTGGCATACCTGTTGACCCTTCACTAGAAAGCTTAATCCAAATTCGCCTAACCCTTCGGGCTCCTTGAAACCAATACCATGGCCACCGTCAACTCCTACTCCAAATCGACGACTTCCGCAACGATCCCACTCGTTACGCGTTTGCATGGGTGGGTGTCATCGGTCGACCATAAACAGATCGGGATCATGTACCTCATCATGAGTTTCATCTTCATGGTGGTCGGCGGGTTGGAAGCCTTTTTGATGCGAGCCCAACTGTGGGAGGCCAACAACACCCTGGTCGGGCCAGAAACGTTCAATCAGCTGTTTACGATGCACGGCACAACGATGATCTTTTTTGTGATCATGCCGATGCTGGCCGGCTTTGCAAATTACTTTGTCCCTCTGATGATCGGTGCCCGTGACGTGGCCTTTCCCCGACTCAACGCCCTGGGGTTCTGGCTCTCGTTTTTTGGGGGCTGCCTCCTCTACTACACCTACCTCGGCGCCGAGGGACTGTACGGGGCATCGAATGCGCCCGACATCGGCTGGTTTGCCTATGCCCCGCTGACGTCACCCGCCTATTCGCGCGGGAACGCCACGGACTATTGGATCCTGGGGACGATGATGACCGGGGCTGGCACCATCGCCTTTGGTGTAAATCTGATTGCCACGATCTTCACCATGCGTGCTCCCGGGATCCGACTCACGAAGCTTCCCCTGTTTGTCTGGATGATGCTGATCGACGCGATCCTGATCCTGCTAGCCTTCCCTCCGTTGACCGCTGCCCAGGTCATGCTGCTGTTCGATCGGTACCTGGGAGCCCACTTTTTTGATCCCCAGTCGGGTGGATCGGCCTTGTTGTGGCAACATCTCTTCTGGTTCTTCGGCCACCCGGAAGTTTACATCATGGCACTACCGGCGTTTGGCATTGTCTCGGAGATCATCCCTGTGTTTTCGCGCAAGGTCATTTTCGGATACGCCTCGATGGCAGCGGCCACCGCCGCGATCGGATTGATCAGCGTTGGTGTTTGGGCACACCACATGTTCACGGTCGGCATGAACGACATGGTTGACACATTTTTTGCCGCATCGACGTTTTTGATTGCGATCCCAACCGGTATCAAAATCTTTAACTGGGTGGCAACCCTCTACGGGGGCCGCCTGCAACTACGAACCCCCATGTTGTTTGCGCTTGGTTTCTTGTCGATGTTTCTCATAGGCGGGTTGACCGGAATTATGCTCTCGGTTGTCCCGTTCGACTGGCAAATTTCCGACAGCTATTTCCTGGTGGCCCATTTTCATTATGTGCTGTTCGGCGGATCGTTGTTCGCTCTGATCGGCGGCTTTTACTACTGGTTCCCCAAGATGTCCGGCCGGATGATGAACGAACAACTCGGAATCTGGCATTTCACGTTCCTGTTCGTTGGCTTTAACGTCCTGTTCTTCCCAATGCACATCGCCGGTTTGCTGGGAATGCCCCGACGGGTTTATACCTATGCCGAGCCCGAGTGGGAAATTTGGAATCAACTATCGACAGTCGGCGCCGCGGTCATGGGCGTTGGGTTTTTATTATTCTTCATTAACATTGCCCACTCCCTCCGTCATGGAGAGACCGCCGGCGATGACCCGTGGGATGCCTGGACGCTGGAATGGGCCACGACCTCCCCACCAGCCACCTACAACTTTGAGGAAATACCAACCGTCGAGAGTCGTCGCCCACTGTGGGATTTAAAACATCCCGACGATCCCGATTCACAATACGAGTAACCCCCCACCAAATCCAAAATCCGGACTCCGCTGAAAGCTGTACTTTGAATCAGGCCACACTCCCATCCGCTGCGGTGCACAATCCTTACCAGGAGTCGCGATTCACGACCAAAGAGTCTGGGATCGTGGCATTTTTATGTTCCGAGGTGGCCCTGTTCAGCACCTTAATCACGACCTACATCGTATTTTTGGGCGAAACGATTCCGGGCGCCATACCGGGTGAAATGCCCACCCCCGCGAACTCCCTCGGTTTGGGACTGGTCATCATCAACTCGATCTGCCTGCTCAGTAGCAGCGGTACCATTTATCTTGGGCTGAAGGCCCGCGGCAAGGGGCAGCATGGCCTTTATCTCGCATGGTTGGCCCTGACCATTCTGCTCGGAACCCTCTTCCTGGTCGGCACCGGTTACGAATGGTATGGCTTGATTACCGAGCACCACCTCACGATCGGCACCAATACCTTTGGGAGTACTTTTTATACCCTGATTGGCTTTCACGCATTTCACGTCTCGATTGGCGTCGTCACGATGTGTATCTTGTGGGGCATCGAAGCCCGCCGCTGCCTCTCGGCCGAATGCGAGGCTCCCGAACTGGTCTCCTGGTACTGGCACTTTGTCGACGCAATTTGGATCGTCATTTTCACACTCGTTTACATCATTGGTCGTTAACCCCCATGATCAGGATCGCCTGAAACCCATACGCGAAACACCCGTTACCCCGTCATCACCCGCGCATCAGCCAGCCCCTCTCGAAAAACCGTATCCCGTAACAGCATGAATCCCACACCGAACCAAAATGGCAGCCCGGAAAAAGAGCAGGGCGTTTGTATGCCCCGCCCGACCGCGGCGCCAATTGTGATTGCTTTTGGCGTGATGCTGATGAGCAGTGGACTGGTGTTGAATTTCACCTTCACGGTGATCGGCCTGGTTGTCTTTGTGGTCGGGCTCACCAAGTGGATCTATATCCTGGCAAGCGATGGGGGCGAAGAACTGGCACCGATCGAAGCCCGTCCCACGCCGATCAAAGTTTCCAAAGTGCCAATCCAACCGCTCCGCCCCGGCATGCCCGGCCATCGCATGAAAATCCCCGAAAAGGTGCACCCTTATTCGGCAGGCCTCAAGGGAGGCATCGTGGGCGGCGTCGCCATGGCTGCTGTCGCCCTGACCTATGGCGCCGTAAGTGGCCGCGGCCTGTGGTATCCGGTCAATTTGCTGGCGGGCATGATCATGCCCATGTCCCCCGACAATCTCAGCACTTTCAGTTTATTGGCACTGATCTTGGGGTTTGTAATTTTTGTCGTAACCGCACTGGGTGTGGGACTCATGTTCGGAATCTTGTTGCCGACCATGCCTCGTTTTCCCGTATTCTGGGGTGGTATTGTCGCGCCGCTGTTGTGGACCGCCGCGATCTACAGCTTCATGGAAATCCTCAATCCGGTGTTGAATGAACACGTCGACTGGCTGTGGTTTTTTGCGTCGCAATTCGCCTACGGAATCGCCGTGGGACTGGTCGTGATCCGTAGCGAAAAAGTCTCCGTGGCGGGTGCAAAATCATGATCCTCGTTGAGAAACATCCTCGCGAAACTCTGCTTGTGGCCCTGGCCCTGCTGGCAGTCGGCTGCGCGGATCCGCTGCCTGGTAAACCACTCCGCAGCGAACGAGCGATACCACTGTCGGAGCAAATGAAATTTGGCGAGTTGTATAGTGTCAACTGCACAGGTTGCCACGGTGTCAAAGGAAAATTTGGCCCAGCCCCTTCGCTGAATGACCCGCTCTTTTTGTCTATCTTCTCCGACAAGCAACTGCTGGACATCCTTCACAACGGCAGGCCCGGCACGCTCATGCCAGCCTTCTCCCACAAAGAGGGGGGGCTGCTTTCGGAAGCACAAATAAAGGTCCTGGCCACGGGCATTCGCTCCCAATGGGCTAGCGCTGAAGGAATCCCTCCCAACCCACCACCCTACCTGGCCACCAGTTCAGGAGATCCCGTGGCCGGTCAAAAAAAGTTTGCGACTTACTGTGCCGACTGCCACGGGACTGATGGGCAGGGTGGCACCAGCGGGGCCGTGAACAATCCAGCCTTTCTGGAGTTGATCAGTGATCAGGCCTTGCGACGAATCATCATCACCGGCCGCACCGACCTGGGCATGCCAAACTATGTTGGGCTCGGCGAAAAATCATCCCAAAAGCAACCCCCCTCAAGCCAGGATATCTCCGACATCGTTGCCTTGATGGGAACCTGGCGGACCGCACCCGCTCGCGCACTGATGAAACAAGAGAAACAGGATCAACCAGCACCGAAAACCTCTTCCAGCGGCGTTGAGAAACCGCAACCTACGGGAACCACACCATGACAGACAGCGAAAACGTCTCGCTTGCCGATTGCACAACCGACCGCCGCGGCTGGTTCGATTGGGTCAGTTGGCTGCTGCTCGGAACCGGTAGCGTGGTGCTGAGTATTCCCATCATCGGCTATTTATTCGGAGCCGCGATTTGGCGCCGCAAGGACCAGTGGGTTTCACTGGGAAAAATAGCCGACTTCAAAGAGAACGAGACTCGACTCGTCACCATTAAAAATCCACTCCGCGGCCCCTGGGACGGCATCACGGGGGACCTGGCCATCTATGTTCGGCGCGACCCGGAGAAAGGTTTTGAGATTTTTTCGGTACACTGCACGCACCTCGGCTGCCCGGTGAGCTGGTTTTCGGAACCGGGACTCTTCATGTGCCCCTGTCATGGGAGCGTATTTTACGAAGATGGCGGGTATGCAGCAGGTCCGGCACCTCGCGGGTTATACAAAATCGAGCACAAGATTGAACAAGAGACCTTACATGCCCACGTTGGTCACCTGCCAACTTTGCAGGATCCGGGAACCCCACCCAACGACAATCAAGCAACCACTTAAACAGCAAGTACGATCCCGGCTCAGGAGAATCCTTTGATCGCAGCCATCCGATCCGCCGTGATGTGGTTTGAACACCGACTCGTCCTGCGCGAGACGTTGTGGCCCATTATTCGCCACCCGGTCCCGCGGGGGCTGCGCCGTCGCGTAGGCTGGATGTATGTCTTTGGCAGTACTGCCATGACACTGCTGATGCTGCAAATCGCCACCGGAATTGCCCTTTCGATGGTCTATGTCCCCTCGGCTGGCGAGGCGTACGAGAGCCTGCTCTATCTGAATTTCGACGTCCCTCTCGGCTGGATGCTACGGGCAATCCACAATTGGTCCGCAACGATGATGCTGGTCGTCGTCGTGATACACATGACCCAAGTCTTCCTGATGGGAGCCTACAAATACCCGCGCGAACTGACTTGGATGTTCGGCGTCGCTTTGTTTTTGCTCACCATTGGCATGGCATTCACTGGGCAAGTATTGCGGTGGGATGCCAACTCGTACTGGGGGTTAGGTGTTGGCGTCGCGATGATCGGACGCGTTCCCTATATCGGACCAGCACTCTGCGATTTACTGATGGGTAGCCCCATGATTGGTGGCGAAACCCTCAGCCGCTTTTTTGCGCTTCACGTCTATATTCTCCCCGGCCTGTTAATCGGCTCCCTGGCAGTACACCTTTACCTGGTTGTGCGACAGGGAATTTCCGAGCCACCCGCCGAGGGCGAGCCGGTCGACCAGAACACCTACGATGAAGAGTACGAGAAGCTGATCGGCGGCGGTCACGGCGATCCCTTTTTCCCGGGCCCGCTCGCCCGCGATGCCTTTTTTATCGGGGCAACCCTGCTGTTGGTGTTTGGCCTGGCAGCGATCTATGGCCCCGACGGGCCCGATTTGCCACCCGATCCGGCAAATGTGGCGGCCTCGCCCGTACCCGATTGGTACTTCCTGCCATTGTTTGCGGTGCTGGCACTCAGCCCGCGGGCATTGGAAACAATCATTATCCTCGTCGCGCCGATCGTCATCGTGATTGCCCTGGTACTGCTGCCACTCTGGGCGGGCACCGGGGAACGCCACTGGCGCAGCCGCCCGGTGGCCTGTATGTCGGTCATTTTTATTCTCCTCTCGTTACTCGTCCTGGGTTGGTTAGGATACAAAGAACCGTGGTCGCCAATTATGAATGCCTGGACCAAAGATGCAGTGCCTCCGGACATTGTCAAGCGACTCACCCCCGTCGAGTTGCAAGGCGCAACTCTGTTGCAACTGAAGACTTGCCGCAACTGCCACAGCCTCGACGGGGTTGGTGGTAAACGAGGGCCGGACCTGACCTACGTCGGATCGCGTCTTGATCGGCCAGCGTTGGTCCGGCAAATCGTTCAGGGCGATGGCAATATGCCGGCTTTTGGTAAACAATTAACCAATGCCGAGGTTACCGCCCTGGTTGACTTCCTGGTTTCCCTCCGCCCGCCGAATCGCCCGCCGCCGTTGGTACCCACTCCCTCGGCGTACGCGTCTGGCAAGTGAGCGGCGTGTGCAAGCCTGGCGGTCAATTTTTCCGCGGTTGTCCGCCCGGCTCGCAATCCCAAATCTCCCCAACGGATCACTGCCATGGCAGCCGATTGGCAGGCATTCTGGACATCCTGGCAATTTGATGCCTGGCTCACGCTGGTGCTTGTGCTCACCGCCGGAGTCTACTTGCGCGGCTGGCTCCGCCTCCGACAACGGGGCGCCCGGCGGTTCGACGGGTGGCGGCTGGCGGCTTTTATCCTGGGGCTGACGACCGTTGGCATGGCGCTCCAGTCGCCAGTCGAACCGTTTTCCTCGCTACTGTTGCAAATGCACATGCTTCAGCACGTGCTGTTGATGTTCGTGGCCCCCCCGCTGTTGTGGCTGGCAGATCCCGAATTGCCGTTGCTGATCGGTCTACCCAAATTTTTTCGGCAACGTCTCGCCACCCCGCTCCTGCGTGACCCCCTGGTCCGCTGGGTGACAAGTCTGCTGGCGCACCCGGTGGTGGCCTTGGGTCTGTTCATCATCGCTGGTTGGGGCTGGCATTTGCCAGCCTTCTACCAATTGGCCTTAGCTTCCGAGACGTGGCACCGGGTGGAACATGCATCGTTTTTCCTGGCAGCCCTTGTCTTCTGGCGAGTCGTGATTGCGCCCTATCCAAGTCGGGCGACGATGAGCCGCTGGGCCATGCTTCCGTACCTGCTCGTGGCCGGTCTGCAAGGGACCGTCTTCTCGGGACTGCTCACCTTCTCCGACCGTCTGTTCTACCCTCACTACGGGACGGTCCCGCGACTCTGGAACATCACACCGCTAGATGATCAAGCCATCGCCGGCGCGCTCATGTGGTTGTGCGGATCGATCGCCTACTTGCTTGCGCTGGCCTGGGTTGCCACCGAACTCTGGAACGAATCGCCCCAACCTCAAGCCGCCGGTGGTCACCCGCACCCGCTGCCCGGCACCCTGGACCCTATACGCCAACAAACGGCCGCACGAATTGCGAGGTTGCGCACCCGAAAAAAGAAAACCTCGCAGCCGTCACCGGAAGTCTGGGATTTGCTCAACGTGCGCTTTGTGGGAACTCTCCTGAAAAGCAAAACCTTTCGCCCCACGCTACAGACCGTCATGTTTTTGCTGGCTGCGCTGATCGTGATCGATGGGCTGTGGGGTCCCCAGGCAACTTCTCTCAACCTGGCAGGAGTGACACCCTGGATTCACTGGCGCGGCTTGCTGGTCATCGGCCTGGTTGTCGCTGGTAACGTCTTTTGCATGGCGTGCCCCTTTACGCTGCCACGCGCACTGGCAAAACACCTCTTTCGAACCGACTGGAACTGGCCCAACTGGCTGCGGAGCAAGTGGCTTGCCGTGGCGCTCCTGATCGTTTTCTTCTGGGCGTACGAGGCCTTTGCCCTGTGGGATAGCCCCTGGTGGACTGCCTGGATTGTGGTCGGATATTTTGCAGCTTCGTTTGCAGTCGACGGGCTGTTTCGCGGCGCAGCATTCTGCAAATATGTCTGCCCCATCGGGCAATTTAATTTTGTACAGTCGCTCTGCTCGCCACTGCAGGTGGCCGTCCGCGATGCCAATGTCTGCCACACGTGCGACACCAAGGATTGCATCCGCGGGGGACCCCAGGGAAGCGGTTGCAATATGGAACTTTTCCAACCCCAAAAGACCGGCAACCTCGACTGCACTTTTTGCCTCGACTGCGTACAAGCCTGCCCTCACGAAAACGTCGGCATGCTGGCCTTCGTTGAAAGTAGCCAATTGACCGGGGGCGCCCTGTCCTCGCAAAACGGCCGTTGGTATCGTCGTACCGACGTGGCAGCGCTGCTGACGATTCTAGCCAGCGCCGCCTTTGTGAACGCCGCCTGGATGGTCGAACCTGTGGTACGACTTGAAGAACAGGTTCGTGCAGAACTTCCATCGATCAGCCGCTCCATGTTTGTCGCCATTGGCATGATCCTCTCGCTGGCGGTAATCCCAGCCGGTATCATCCTGGCGGTTGCCGCGGTAAGTCGTTGGTGGAGCAACTCAAAGAGAGGGGTCGTCGAAACTGCCACGCGGTTTGCAATTGTACTCGTACCCCTGGCACTGGGGATGTGGACGGCCCACTATACATTCCACCTGTTCACAAGCGCCGGCACCCTGTGGGCTGCTGGTACCCGGGTGCTGAGCGACTACCACCTGGCAACCTTCGGCGACGTTGCCCTGGCCTGCGCATGTTGTGGCGATGTCGCCAGTTGGATCCTGCCACTGGAGATTGTCTGCCTGGACATCGGGCTATGTGGGTCGCTGTACGTCGCCTATCGAATTGCCTGCCCCGGCCACAACCTGTCATGGGCTGTGGTCAAGGCATGGACACCATGGGCCGTGCTGTCGGTAACCCTGTTTGCCGCTGGCATCTGGATTTTTTTTCAGCCCATGCAGATGCGCGGTACCATGGTGCTGGGAGGATAAACCTTGCGGAACCCGGTCTGGCAATTCGTTCTGGTCGCCTCCGTGTGGTTCACGGTCGACCACCATTGGCTCCACGCCGATGGGGGCCGTGTTTGCTGGTCAGGCATCTCGTCGTCCTACCGGCTCACCGTTTTCGCTGAACCGGTCCCTTTGCGGCAAGGTCCGATCGACTTGAGTCTCTTTGTCCAAGACTCCCAGGAACTGACACCTGTTTCGCACGTAGAAGCAACTTTTGCGATCATCCCCCCCGACAGCACAACCCCACTGCTCGAAGCCAAGGCGACCCGGGCCAATGCGACCAGCCCACTCTTTCAGGCGGCACAATTTAAGGTGCCCATCACCGGCCGCTGGCAAGTCAAGCTTGTGGTGACCGAACCGGATGGTTCTTTTTTTTCCGCGACATTCCCCCTGGAGGTCGCCCCTCCCCAGGCCCCCGCTTGGAGCATGGCCTTCTGGATCGCACTGCCCGTGGTGCCAATCAGTTGGTTTGTGATCCGCCAACTGGTCCACTCCATCGCGCTGCACCGCTCCCAAGATGCACGCTCGTAATGTTTGGACGAACATCGACAGCAATCTGGATTTCGCTCACACTCGGGTGAAATGTTGAAGGGGAGGGCAGTCCCACAGCTCAGGCGGAATCGTCACCCGCCTTAGCAGACCCTGCCACATCAATTCTCGCGAGTACCTGCTGGAGAACCCGACAGGTAGCCTCCGGCCGGGTGAGCATGAAAAAGTGCCCCGCATCAGGAACGTTTTCGACACGCACCTCGGGGCACTCTTTGCGAATCGCGTCAATGTCCATGCGGCTATGTTCCGGAGCCACTACAACCACAGGGGCCCGCACCGCCCGCAGCGCCTCCTCTGCCGGTATCGACAAAGCACCAAGGATTTGCGAAGCGGCCACGGTAGGATTCACCTGCTCGAGCCGGCCCATAATTGCACTGCGCGCCGGGCCACTGTCCGATTCCGGAAAAAAACTCTCAAACAGCGTACGCAAGACTGGCAACATGATCTTCCGCAAACCGGGTTCGTCCTTGGCGTCGAACCAGGGTCGCAGCGACGCGGAAAATGCACTCAGGTTGGCGCGTAAGTCGGCACGAAGCGCGACTCCGCCATCCAAAAGCAACAGACCACGGCAGGCAACTTCTGGCCGTATCGCCAGCATGGTCGCCGGGACACTTCCCATGCTGTGACCGGCAATGGCCGCGCCCCTGGGCACACGTTCGGCCAACTGATCGATCACTTCACGAAATGCGGTCGCCGGGTCCAGCTGAATATCGATCAGTTTTCCCCACGCCGGTGCAATCGTTTCGCGGTCCGGGCTCAACTCGGTGACCTGAGGACCAAAATCCTCCGGACCACAGGTCCAGCCGTGCAGCAACACTAAGGGAACTTTTGGAGAACGCAATTCGATGGGCCACCTCCTTATCGCAAGACCCGAGAGGGGTTACCTCGCGCCAAGGCACCAACCTTGGTTTGATGGCATCTGCTTCGCTTGCCGGACAATCTGCGTTAAAACGGACTCCGCCGCAGCCCGTGCTTCCCAACATCTTCACCGCGCACCAGAAAACACTCACGCGAAAACTTTTCGCCTGTGCGGTAATCCTCATACTCCTTAGCGCCTACCGTGCCTTCGGCCCCCATGTAACGCAACACCAGCACGCGACGATATCGGTCCGACGAATTCGGTGTCGAGGTGTGCGGCATCATCGTATCGTGGATCGCCATTTGACCAGCCCGCAGGCGGTATTCTACGCGGTGAGTTTCCAGGTCGGCAGGTAATGCCTTGGGTTCAATCTCTTCGGCGAACAACTCTCCTCCGGACTGCCGTCGTGGGAGTTCGCCCTTGTTGTGCCAGCCGGGCAGCACCGACATCGTGCCGTTCTGGCTGTCGACATGGTCAAAAGCAATCCACACACCGGCGGCAAGTCGGCCCTCGAGTTCCCAATAGGGAGTATCCTGGTGCCACGGAACCAACTTGCCTGTACGGGGCGGTTTAATGAGAAAATGGGAAGACCACAACACGATGTTCGGCCCTACCTGGCGCTCAATCATATCTAAGAGTTGTGGTTCTTCTGCAAGGCGGAAAATCCACGGTTCCTGGTGGTGGCACGAAATCATATCCTCCGGCGACCTCCCCGACTGAAGCCGGCCGAGCATGCGGTCAATCTCTGCCTGACAGCAAGCCAGCGCCTGGGGCGTGAGAAACGAGTCGAATAGCCGGTACCCCTCTTCACAATATTTGCGATGATCGCCTGCGTCATAGTGAAACGATGGATCAATGAAGCTGCTCATAGGTGAACCTCCTCAAATGTTTACCCCGCACACGGCGGAAATCGGTCTGCCAACCTGATCGCCGGGTGACCTGCACCACGGTGAATACCACTGTTTAAGTTACGGTTGGGTTGGCTTCTAAGCCAGCCCTATTTATTCACTTTGGGTGCCAACACGCCCGACCGCGGCCAGTGAGGAAACTCGCCCAGCCCCTGGCAAGGTTGACAGGCGGTCGCGTCTATTCCCTTTTGTCCCCAAGTTGCGGTACGATTGTTTACGATACAGCTTCACCACACCCTTACTAACAAAGTCACCTTGCTTTTACATGCTGCTTTTTACCCACAAACTGGCGCAGCGACACGGCGATTGACATACTTGTGGAGATTGACCATGCCTTGGAAATTTGAAGTACTTCAGGAGCCGTACGGAGCCGTGAGCGAAGGCCCCGTATGGGACGGGGCAACGCTCCTTTACACTCAGATTCAAGCCTGCCGCATCGTGCGATTCGATCCGCGACAGAACTCGCTGAGCGTGTACCGCACGGATACCCACTACGCCAACGGCCTGACCCTGGACCGGGATGGCCGAATCTACGCCTGCGAAGGTGGCGCCCGAAGAGTCGTTCGCTATGAAGAAGATGGTACGACAACCGTCCTTGCCGATCGGTTTGAAGGAAAAGCCTTTAATATCCCCAACGACCTGGTCATCGACACCGAAGGAAGGATTTGGTTTACCGACCCTTTCTACGAGGGGGCAGCTGGCCCGTTTAGCTATGACCGGTGTCACCAGGAACTTGACCATGAATCGGTCTACCGGCTCGACCCGCAACCGGATGGAACCTGGTCGATCGAGCGAGTGACGTTTGACACGACACGGCCGAATGGACTGCTGTTTTCCCCTGACCACAAGACCTTGTACGTCGCCCAAAGTGGTCGCCGAGCCGACGAAAAGCGTGAGCTGCGTGCCTACCCGGTTGAAGGCAGCGGACAATTAGGCGCCTTTACGGTGCTTCATGACTTTGGTGACCACCGGGGCGTGGACGGCATGTGCCTGGACTCGGAAGAGAACATCGTTGCCACCGCCGGATATGAACTGGGAGGCCCCGGACCGTCCATCTATGTCTTTTCGCGCTCGGGCGAAATTCTTGAAAGGCACGACGTCCCGGCAAAACGGCCCACCAACTGCGCCTTTGGCGATGACGACCTGACAAGCTTGTACGTCACCTCAACCGAGGGGCACCTGCTGCGGGCACGAACAGGCAGGCAAGGTGTTGAGCATCGGATTGAGACGGGTGTCGAAGGATCCCGGCCAACCGGGTCCCGTCAGCAGATGTGAAACTCACCTGGCTTTCGTTCATTCCATATCCCTCCAGACCCCCTGTCTACGCAGTGCTCACCGAAACGATTGCATCAATCGTCCTGATTCGCGCAGAGGTACGCACGGTCTGCGCCCAGCTCTTTGCCAGGCGAGGAGTAGCTCCTGTTGTAGCGAGTCGTAACACAGTCGTTTTGGGCACGATCAATCTCGCGCTACAACCCATATGTTGCGATAGCGCACGGGATTGCCGTGGTCCTGCAAATAAACAGGGCCTCGCCGTCTTTCCTTGCTTTCTGATTGCTTGACGCCGGGAGAAACCGGAGGAAGGACATACTGGTCGTGGATCGTCACGCCGTTATGTCGAACGGTCATCATTGCCGGTGAGGTTTTCTTTCCCGATACGTCAAATCGGGCCATCGCAAACTCGATGTCGTAGGTCTGCCACGCGAGTGGTGGAAACGACATGTTGATTCTTGGGGCCACCATCTCGTGAATTCCCCCGCAGCGTGCGAATTTGGAGAGTCGTTCGAACTTGCGATTCTCGTGATGCCAGCCAAACGAGTCAACGACCTGTACCTCCCATTCCCGCTTGATGTAAACACCGCTGTTGCCTCGCTTCATGCCCGTTGCGGCCGGCATGTACGGACACCGAAACTCAAGATGAAGCTGGATGCTGCCGAAGTCCCGCTTGGAGGTCGTGCCGACATCGAGCAGCCGGCCGTCGACCAGTTTTCCATCGCGCCACTCATCGACATGGGTGCCGTCAAACAAGATGATTGCACCTTCCGGTGGTTTGGCTGCGAGAGTCGGCGACTGGCGATGGACTTTGGCAAGCCGAAATGTGATGTCCTCCAGGCGATTGCCAAACATGTTTGCCTCGCCCGTGAAAACGCCGTCTTGAATCAAGCCCCGAAAATTGGCGCTTGCGAACATCAGCCGTTCGCCATGAATGCCATGAAACTTGGTTTGACCATCTTCCGTTGAGCCTTTGACGTGGAAGACAGCCCTTTCATTCCAGCCGTCACCAGGAAGCCCACCGGGGTAAAGCACACCTTCAAACTGGTGCTCTCCAACCGCGATGACTTGAATGCCGATCGGCAGTTCGCCGCCGACTTGTCCCGCGTATTCACCCTGCATTTGAAAGCCAGCACCCGCCTGGTGTGGGTCGGTGAAAGCGGGAAAATTGGCGCTCAGGCAGGACGAGGCAACCGTTCCAAAAAACAACAAGAGCGATAGACACAAGTGGTTCATGGCAACCTACACATGCGTGGGAAGTCCGTACGGTTCGCGATACTCTTTCGTGAGCAAGGCCTGGGCCTGTTTGTTATTAGTGATCGTTTCGGTGGACGGGTCAAACTCCAGCACGCTTTTGGTGCGATAGGCGGCTTCGCCCAGATGTATCAACCCGCAGGTGCGATGCGCGATATCGACATTTGCATTGGTTGCCTTGCGTGAGCGAACACTATTGAAGAACACTTGCATGTGACTCGGTAGCGGCGCACCCACGCGGCCCGATTTCCCGGACCTGGGGCCCGGGGCTTCTTTCTGGCCAAGATACGTTCGAAAGTAGCCGCGGCGCGAAAAGATCATGTAGCCTTCTGTTCCGTAGAAAGCATTGCCACTGTCAACCCCGTGTAATCCATAGGGTGTAAAGAGGCGGTCCTCATAAATCAATACTCGACCGTCAGCGAACTCAAAAGAGATATTCATGTTGTCGGGGAATTCGCGGTAGCCGAGCGGTTGGATATTGCTGCCGTGAGCCGTGATCCGAATCGGATGTTCGGTCACACCCAAAGCCCACGCCGCCATGTCCAGATCATGCGTGCCATCGTCACCAAGGTCGCCGTTACCGTATTCGCGAAATAGTCGCCAGGTCTTATGAAAGCGATTTTGATTGAAGGCGAGCTTCTTCGCCGGACCTAACCAGCGATCGTAATCAACGCCCGCTGGTGGTGTGCTGTCTGGCAACGGCCTGGCAAAGCCTCGGTCCTGCACATTCCAAGCCTTGGTGATTTTGATCTCGCCGAGGACGCCAGATTTCAAAACTTCCGCCGCCTCGACTGTCACCGGACTCGATCGCATCTGCGTTCCATGGTGCACGATACGTTTGTTCCTTTGTGCGGCATCGACCAGTAATCGCCCTTCGTAAAACACGTGACTGGCCGGCTTCTCCACGTAGACGTCCTTACCTGCCAGGAGCGATGGTACGGCGATCGGGCAATGCCAGTGGTGCGGTGTGGCGATAACCACCGCATCGATCGACGGGTCGTCGATGATCGAGCGGAAGTCACCAGTGGTCCGCGGCTCATGGCCGGTCATTTCTTTGACCTTCTTGACTCCACGATCCACGACCGCATCGTCAATATCGCACAGGGCCACGGTCCGCGTGCCCGGGTTCGAAGCGACTTGCTTAACGTGGTGGAACCCCATGCCATTAAACCCAATCAGTGCGACGGAAATCTGATCGTTAACCAGCGCGCGTACCGGCCTGGCCGATGCGCCCACAACGGCCGCAACTCCCGCAGTGGCCGCTGATGATAAGAACCGACGTCGCGACTGTTGTTTCATCTGTCTTTCCTTGTGAGTTGACTTGGGCAAACCGGACCCACGGGTTAGCTTACGATCATTTGGCGTCAAAAGATTATTTTCGACGACCAAGAAACCGCGAACAAATGGATTGAAAAAAGGTGGGTCGCTGCGAAACAGCCAGGTTGTGGTCATCTTATTTTAAGAGGAATGCTCGCTTTTGTCGCCCTGGCATTGGTTCCAGAGACCCGGCGGAGCCAGGACCGTTTGCTGCTTAAGGGTGTCGTTTTCAGGCGATTTTATAGCCGGCGAGTGGCAAAGAGTGGGACGTCCTGTGGGAACTGAATCGATCGGTGCGATTTCACCAGGCTCGCCGGACCTGGTAGAAAACCACCAACCCAAACAGCGAAAGCAACAATCCGAAGGTGGCAGGTTCTGGGACCGCGGCCGCAGTACTACTTCCAGTGTTGCCGAAGCTGGCTTTCCACAGGTCGTAATGCTCTTTCCGAATGGGTTTTCCAAGATTATTGTCGTTGGGTAACGAAGCACTATTGAACAGGCTGTCTCGGAAGACGGTGAAGTCGGCCGCGTCGTATCACACGTCACCCGCTCAATCGGCCAGGTTCCATTCGGTTGTGGATCGATCCGGTAGACCGATTCATGGTCAAGTTCCTGGTGACATCGGTCACAATTAAACGGGGCAGCTGTCTTGCAAGCAATCACACGGCCACTCGGAATTGAAAAGGTGTGCCGGCGGAAGATCGTTCCTGCAGACCACGGGGTCTTGTGTGGCGATTAAATTGGCTGGCTCACAGTGCCAATTCTGGCGACCTTTTGGGGCCTGGTGCCTATAGTCATTGGGGAGCAGGGTCTTTTAGATGAATCCTGATATCGAGACGTTTGCGGTCTTCTTCACGACGCTTCCACATGAGTCGCGAGGTTTAGAACTCTCCCGAATCTGTAACCAAATTGCTGCTGCATTGACGTGAGGCGAAGGCTTTCCGGAAACGATTTTGATCCAGCTCTAGGCCCAGGCTCCTTTCGCCATAATACCGCCATCGACATTCACACAGGTTCCAGTCATAAAGGCTGCCTTGTCGCTGGCCAAAAAAGCGACAACTCTTGCAATGTCTTCCGGTTGTCCCATCCCAAAGGGCACCGTTCGGGCAATTTGGTCAAAGGCTTGCTCCAGGGAGAGGCCCTTACTTTCTACAGCGTCGCGCAACATGGGAGTATCGATACCACCAGGGCAGATAGACAGGACCCGTATGTTGTCTTGTGCGTAGTCGAGCGCCATTTGACGTGTTAATGAGGCGTCGCCCCCCTTGGTAGCGGCATAAGCAGGTACCAGGTTGGCTGACAATTGCCCCTGTACACTCCCGGTACTAATGATGACACCTCCGCCTCGTTTTCGCATTTCGGGAATCGAGTACTTTGCCATCAGGAACCGGCTTTTCAGGTTCACTGCCAGGATGCGGTCCCACATCTCCTCGGTGGTCTCTTCGACATTGGTATACGACTCGGGGGGCTGGATACCTACGTTATTGAACAGGATGTCAATGCCGCCGAATGTGGAAACCGCCCTTTCAACAGCGCTACGACATCCTGCGGTTGTGGAGGCATCGGCAACCACCGTCACCGCCCTGGCCCCGCTCTTTCGAATCCCTGCAACGGTTTCGTCTGCGGCCGATTCGTTGATGTCCATCACCACCACGCAGGCTCCTTCGCTGGCCAGTTCCTGGGCGCCTGCTGCGCCAATACCCAGCGCACCACCGGTCACGATGGCAATTTTGCCTTCCAAGAGAGGTGCGTCGGCCATGTCATCACTCCTATTGCAAGGGATGGATTTCGGTGCTGGCGGACCTGATCCACCTTTTTCGAGCCGGCATTGTAACCGCTGAAGAGCTCAATCCAAATGCGGACGGGGGAAGTTTTTGCCTCAATCGGGTGCGGAGAAAGTTGCCATGAAAACCCACTGCAGCAGCTTCCGCCTCGTGCCCTCTCAAAAGTGACCCCGTTGACCGTCACCGCTTGGTCTCTAAAGACAACTCGTGAGCTGCTGCTGACCATGTTTCGCCGGGTAATCAGCAGGGACTGTGGGTGCCGCTTGCCGACTACGCAATATCCCCTACGGTCAGGCTTAGATGTCCGGCAGTACTGCATGTGACCCGGGTCACGCAACAATGACGCAAGCGCGCTTGACCGACCGATGCGACTTTTTCAGTTCCACCGGAACCGGTAAAAAATCATCCGGCCAAGCAGCGAAAGCAACACGCCGACGGTGGCAGGTTCTGGGACCCCGACCGCGGTACTACTTGCGGTGTTGCCAAAATTGGTTTTCCACAAACTGTAATGTACCAACCGAACCGGTGTTCCCAGATTATTGTCGTTGGGTAGCGGCGTACTGCTGCCCAGGCTGTCCCGGAAGACCGTGTAGTCAGCCGCGTCAACCTCGCCGTTCTCGTCATAGTCACCCGGCAGGGACGCCGAGGAAGGAACGAGCAGCACGCTGGACCCTGTAATGACGATGTCGAAGAACTCATCAGCCGCGGGCGTGAGTGACAGCTCCGGAGTACCAGCGATACTACCGGCTGTCAACACTTCGAACGAACCGGCGCTCGGCGTGACATCTCCAACTACGTCCAGCGTGCCGTTCAAGAAGGCCGAACCGGTGACATTCAAACCATTGGGCGTCGACTCATCCAGGAACTCGACAGTGATCGTACCCAAATTGATAAAATTGCCATTCACCGTGCCACCACCCCCAATCGTACCATAATTGAAAACAGTGCCGGCACCACTGTTTTCGGTGGTGTTGTTGAGGTGGACGGTCCCCGATTCAATCGTAAGGGTGCGGCCGTTAAGCTCGAGTTCGCTGTTGATGTCAATCTGCGCGGCGGCACCGGTGTTAATGTTCGTATTGGTACCCAGGATGATCCGGTCGACTTGCAACTGGTGATTGCCTTGCGGCCCGTCGGCCACTTCGATTTCAGCATTCCCTGGAATGCCTTCCAGTGTGAGCCTGCCTGTACCACTAACGGAATAAGCCTGGGGACTATCAAAGGTTATCTTTTTGATACTGATATCGTCGTCAAAGAAAACCGTACCGCCCTGGGCGGCAGAACCGAAAGTCACTTTGTCGTTGGGATTGGGAACAGCGAGCGGGTACCAGTTGGCAGACTCGTTCCAATCACCGCCCTCGCTCTTGGTCCAACTAAGGACGGTGGGATCGGCGACGACCTCGACCAGGAAATCGTCTGCCCAAACCTCCGTGAGCTGGTAGTTGCCACCAGTGATGAACATGCCTTCAATCGAAGACAAGACATGGCCGACCGGCATGGGGCCGCCCGGATTCGGAACTGTCGGCGCCCCTCCGGAATCCTGGCAAGCCGCTGAATTACACTGGACGATATCTTCGAAGCCACTGCCCTGATCAATTTGCAGCAGGTCATAGTCGCTGTTGCCGACCGTGTATTCGAAGCGAATTTGTGACGGTGTGGCACTGTTCAATCGTCCCACGGGATTGTTGGGATCCGTTTTTGGCGCGCCTCTTCCAAAATCGACAACACCGTCGTCGTTCATATCTATCGGTGCGTTCGTGTACACCTGGTTACCTCCGTTGTTGAGCGAGATATGGCCAGTCACATTCGGGCTGAAGCCACGATAAGCCGGGTCGTAATTGGGATTACTGGCTGGCACCTCCCAATTACCCGTGGTGTACGGGGTGGGCATCATGATCGGCGAACTCCCGACGTTCCAGTCCGGCATCGTGGCCTGGAAGGCCTGCAGCTGGGCAATGTCGTCGGTAAAGCCAAACCCAAAATTGCCGCTCTGAGTGAACACTCGAAATGAGCCGACGATCTTGTTACCGGTAACGGCCGGATAATCAACCCCGGCAGCCGTCTGAAACTTAATGATCCCATCCATGTTGAACACGCCGACCTGGCCAGTGTCGCTTCCGGTGCGGTTGAGCGACGCAAAATAGTCGAGGCTCGGCGTGCCACTTCCCCCGGCAGGCTGGCCAATGTCACTCTGAACCAAAGGCCTCCAGTCGTTGTCCGCATTACCACCGGTCACCACGTGGCCACTGAGGAGCCATTGGCCCGCCTTGGCGGTGTTCTGGGGAACACAGCCAAAATTGTCCGTCCACGAACAGCCTCCGTCATCGTCTGAAAAGTCCTCGTCGATGACGACGGTCGTTTGGGCCCACGCCAGCGGATCGCAGGGCCAAGCGATTCCCAGCAGGCAAAGTGGAACCACCCACCAACGGGAAATGATCAATGATAGGCGTATAAGCCCAGGCATTGCGTTGACCTCTGCTGCAGTCCTCTCGGTAGCGGTAGTCCGAAACCACCGCTGAGATTATCTATTGTAAAACGTCCCTCCGCGTCGCATCGCGATGCGGAGGGACGTTATGAAAACCAGTCACTTTTAAAACTCAGACCACTCGGATCTGTTTAGCTACGTTGACGGCGAATGCAAGCACCAACCACTCCAAGCAGCAGCAGGACCGCTGACGTCGGCTCGGGAATAGGAACGATTTCAATGTGAATGTCGTCTACCCAAAACTCCGAAAGTTGGTGATTACCAACTGTCATGAACATGGCTTCGACCGAGCCCAAGACTTTTCCAACCGGCATGGGACCGCCCGGATTTAGAGTTGTCGGCGATCCACCGGTGTCCTGGCAGGCTGCTGTGTTGCACTGCAAGACGTCGACCCCATCGATTTGAAGCAGGTCATAGTCGGAATTACCAACGGTCAATTCAAAGCTAACCAGTCCACTAGCAAGGTGGGCCTCGCTTTTTGGTGCAGCCCTGCCGAAATCAACCACACCGTTGTCGTCCATGTCCACCGCGGCAGCCGTGTTGACACCATTGGACCCGCTTAGAAGTCCAATATATCCGGTAACATTGGGGCTAAAGCCACGATAATTCGCGTCGTAATTTGAATTTTTAGCCGGATCCTCCCAGCCACCCGAGGTGTAAGGCGTGGGAAACGAAATGGGACTGCTGCCATGTGTATCAGTTTTCCACTTCGGCATGGTTGCCTGGAAAGCCTGGTACTCGGCAATGTTGTCGGTAAAACCAAAGCCCATGCTACCCGACTGCCGGTGAGCCCTGAAGGAACCAACAATTTTGTCGCCAGTCACAGCCGGACGAGGAGTACCGTCGGCCTTCGTGAATTTTTGAATTCCGCCCATGTTGAACACGCCCGTCGACCCGGTGTCGGCACCAGTGCGATTCAAGCTGAACATCAGGTCCAAACTGGGAGCACCACTACCACCGGCAGCGCCAACCTGGCCTTGTACGAGCGGACTCCAGTCGGAGTCATCATACGCGGTCGTCCCATTGGCTTCGGTGTAATTATCCATCACCCATGTGCCAGCCTTGCCATTGCTGGCAGGGACATGACCCGAATTGTCCTTCCATCCGCCAGCGTCATCGTCCGAAAAATCCTCGTCGAAAACTACAACATTCTGAGCATTCACCAGCCCCACAGGCAATACAAATGCTGCTACTGCCATTACCCCAATCCATAACAATTTACATTTCATCAGAACAACCTCCCTTAAAGTTACGAGACGGGCCTACGCAGCCCTTCGAAAAACACTTAATTACATGTCACTCAACGGATACCGTTGCTGAGGTAACGTCCCTCGGTAGTAACGATTCAAAAACTCCTCTAACCTACTGACTTCTTCTGTTTCACTTCCTGCATCCCTACACCTGCGCTGCGCAGTCAAGACGACTCTTTCACCCTTCACCTAAAACCACTCGCCTAAAACCCCGCGAAATAGCCGCCAGCCCGAACACCAAAAGCAACAACCCGCCGGTGCCAGGTTCCGGAACGGCGGCTCCGGAACCGCTGCCGGCGGCTCCGAAACTATTCTTCCAAGCCGCATAGTCGTCCGCACCCACCGGTGTACCCAGCAGGCTTGAATCGCGATTCGGGAAATCGACCACTTCTCCGACGCTGTCCTGGTAGACCGTGTAATCGGCCGCGTCGACAACACCGTTTTCGTTATAGTCGCCAGCCATCGGCGACGGGATCTCGACAAAGAAATCGTCGGCCCATCCCTCTGTAAGTTGGAAGTTACCAACCGTGATGAACATCGCCTCGATTGACTCAAAAACATGGCCTACCGGCATAGGACCACCCGGATCAGGTACCATGGCGCCCCAAGCTCCCCCAGGGTCAGCCTGGCAGTCGAGTGAATTGCACTGGACGATATCTTCCCAGCCATTGCCCTGGTCGATTTGCAGCAGGTCATACGCAGCGTTGCCGACTGTGTATTCAAAGCGGATCGTTGAAGGCGTGGAAGTGTTCAGCCGCCCAACCATGTTTTCCGGATCTACTTTTGGAGCGAGGCTTCCAAAATCGACAACACCATCATCGTCCATATCAATCGGTGCGTTGATGAATACCCTGTTCCCCCCATTGTTGAGTGAAATATGGCCAGTCACATTCGAGCTAAAGCCTCGGTAAGCCGGATCGTAATTGGGGTTAAGGGTCTCACTTTCCCAATTCCCTGTCGTGTACGGAGTGGGCATCATGATCGGCGAACTCCCAACATCCCAGGTCGGCATGGTGGCCTGGAAGGCCTGAAGCTCGGCAATATCGTTGGTAAAGCCAAACCCGAAGTTGCCGTTTTGCCTGAAAATTCGAAATGAGCCACGGATCAGTTCGCCCGTGACGGCCGGACGATCGGTACCGTCGGCCGTTTGAAACTTGAGGATCCCGTCCATGTTGAACACACCAACCACACCCGTGTCGGCTCCCACACGGTTGAGCGTTGCATTAAAGCCAAGCGTTGGCAGACCACTCCAGCCGTCGCCCGTGTTGGGCTGGTTAACCTGGCTCTGGGTGTTGGGGGACCAGTCGTTGTCAATGTTCGCGGTGTGGGTACCACCACCAGGTACATGCCCACTTGGTAACCACTGGCCAGCCTTGCCGACATTCTGAGGAGCACAACCATAGTTGGCGGTCCAGACGCAGCCACCATCGTCGTCTGAAAAATCTTCGTCGATGACCACGACGCCCACCGCTGAGGCGACGGGCAAAATTAGCAGGAGAACCGCGGTCCGTATCAGAGTTTTGGAACAACTCATAAACAACCCCTTCGTAGAGATTACTAAGCTCAAAAAACGTGCACCGCCCGCCCCAACTCGAAACCTAACAAGCCAAGTCTAAAAACCGGGCGGCAGCGCCGGACGTTTGTCTGACTCGGAGTGCCCATTTGTCTGACTCGGAGTGCCCATTGAGATTGAGTATGTTCCCAAATACCCGCTTTGTCAACAATCTTGTGGTGAGAATTTTGCAAAATCGGCTTTTCCACACCTCCAAAATTCCCCTGGGCTCCGTATTATTTGCGTGAATTGACTTTATTATTATGCCAGTAGTGTCCCAACGTTTTCGCGTTGGAGGATTATAAGTTATTGTTTTCTATCACTTTACGGAAAATCATGACCTGCATCGATTTGAATTCGACATGGCCGATAATGTCTCATTTCGGAGGCATCAGGGGCTATGCACGCAGGCAAGTTGGTGTTCTCACAAGTGATGGAGTTTTTTCCATGGCGTCGATTCGATACGTGTGTC
>CAUZEA010000057.1:0-35673 GCA_963578605.1 Planctomycetota bacterium | reverse complement strand
GATTACTTGTTCTCTGGCAATGATCAGGTGATTGTCTACGACTCGCCGGGCGACGACATCTACAAGGCATGGTCAGACCGGGTGTTGATGAAGGGGGACGGTTTCCTGACCTATGCCTATGGCTTTGCTCAAACGTATGCCTACTCGTTCTCTGGCAATGATCAGGTGATCGTCTACGACTCGCTGGGCGACGACATCTACAAGGCATGGTCAGACCGGGTGTTGATGAAGGGGGACGATTTCCTGACCTATGCCTATGGCTTCGCTCAAACGTATGCCTACTCGTTCTCCGGCACTGATCAGGTGATCGTCTACGACTCGCTGGGCGACGACATCTACAAGGCATGGTCAGACCGGGTGTTGATGAAGGGGGACGGTTTCCTGACCTATGCCTATGGCTTCGCTCAAACGTATGCCTACTCATTTTCGGGGACAGATCAGGCGATCGTTTATGACTCTCTAGGCGATGACATCTACAAGGCATGGTCAGACCGGGTGTTGATGAAGGGGGACGGTTTCCTGACCTATGCCTATGGCTTCGCTCAAACGTATGCCTACTCATTTTCGGGGAACGATCAGGCGATCATTTATGACTCTCTAGGCAATGACATCTACAAGGCATGGTCAGACCGAGTGTTGATGAGGGGTGACGGTTTCCTGACCTATGCCTATGGCTTCGCTCAAACGAATGCCGACTCATTTTCGGGGACAGATCAGGCGATCGTTTACGACTCCGAAGACGAAGATTCGCTTCAAGTTTTGGATTGGGGAATCTGTTTGTCTAGTCAACTCTACAAGAATGAATTGCACGGATTCGACAGTGTTACCGCGATCTCGAACTCTGGCGGAGATGATGAAGCGTATGTCGAAGCTGTCGACTATTTGTTCGATCTAATTGGCGAGTGGAGACAGAGTTAACCATCGCACGCCAATTCTAGAGCGATCGTCTATCAAGATGTAGTCCGGGGAACGTGTCGCACAGGTGGATGAAACCGCCTTTGCGGAAACTCTCGAACTGTTCGCGCTGCCCAGGCGTCTGCGAGCACGCACAGGATTTTGCTGGCGATCGCACCGAGGATGAACATCTTGATAATTCCTCGACTGTCAGAGCGAATACCGAAAAGAGAGACGGATACAGCGAACCACCAGATGAATACGTTCCAGAGGTGTGCCCGGGGCTGTATCGCTTTGCGATACAGGACAGCAAGAAAATAGCCCCATACGGCAAACCAGATCGGGGGGCCTAGCCAGCCAAAGTTGAGATATGCTTCGGCGTCCTGAGAAAACGCGAAACCGGAAGCACCTTGCATGTCATAGACGTCTTGGAACCAGTTGGCGGGAGTAATGTCCTTCAACGGAAAATTTCCTGGAATGAACGAAGCAAAGGCTCCTAGCAAGGAATAGCCATACCAGTGCTCGTCCACAGCTGGGACTTCCGTTGCCACGTTGGTGAACACGTGTACGTTGGGAGCAAAGTGGGTAAGGGAGTAGAACCAATCTTCCACCCGAACATCGTTGATCGCGTTAATTTGGCTTCCGAAGCCTAGTCCCGAAGTCCTCAAGACAGAGCTGATTCCAAACCACCCAAAGATAGCTATCAAGAACATGATTAGTTGGATACGTGACAACTTGGGCCAGTTGGCGATACACCAAATCCCGCCAACCAATAGGATGTCTCTCTCACCACTGTAGGTGCAGACCAGGAAATCAGCAAGCAATAGTGCCACAATCGCGGGCGAAAAGATTCTCCGAGATACGAACGCATCGGTAATGACTGCCAGTGTGAGTGTCGCCGTCGAAACGGCTGCAAATAAGTAGAACCATCGAAGAGTTGTTTCATCAGCGCACGCCAACTTGTCGACTTTACCAATGCCGCCACTGGCAGCCTGCTGAATTTGCATGTAGTGAGATATACAAGCATAGATACTTATCGTTACTAGAGATGCCAAACACGAAGCATTTCGGACTAGTCGGTTCGAAATGAGCTGAGTGGTTGTTGATACTGAATGCAAGATACGTCTGCCGGGTATCTGGCCAAGTTTCCCGTAAAGTGCGAACGTGCAACCGGTAGAGAACCCCAGTATGGCCGTGCTGCAAGACAATAGGACCGGTATCAGCATTTCAGCCTTCAGTCCGGGGTGATATTCACCGGACCAAAAGAAGCTGAAGAGACAGACTCCAGATGTAACGTACGCATAGAAAACAGGGAAGAAAACTCGTGGATCAAAGGGATCTCTTCGCTTCATATAGACGATCAGCGCAGGAACTCCTGCGGCTGCGTATAACGCGAGCACAGCGATCAGTTCTGAAGTATTAGAATCCACTTTGCAGTCGATTACGGATGGAAGGTGTTGGTGATGCTGATATTCAGGGGTCTGCTAGAGCAGTCGGTCTCTCGGCAATGCTGCTTCTCTATCTGTGGGGCGTTCATCGCCGATTTCGCTTCTGGGTGGTACGAACCTCGCCATAGCGCCTGGCGTAGGTGATGGACTTAACGGTGAGCAAACGAAAGTGGTTGTGCCCCGGCTATGCCGCCATAGCCGGATGGTAGTTTTCAGCAATAAGTTTTGTTTGGTTTTTTAATAGAAGTACATGGAGAAAACACCGGCCGATAATATCGACGGTTATCGCAATGATTATCGATACTGCGCATCCAGCGAGTTGGTATTCCGGAACGAGCGTGAAACAGCTGGCTATAAGCGCTGAGGTTGCAAGTATCTGGTTGGCCGCAAGCAGTCGATAAGCCTTAAAGGCCCGCAATGACATCGACAAAGGCAAGGCGAGTAATCTCAACACAGAAGCTATCATCAAGAGGAACAGAGTATCGAAATGTTGCCCGTAGGATGCGCCGAAAACAAGTGTGATCAGTGGTTTGCCTAGAAGAAGAGTCCCCACCAACAGTCCCAAAGCAAGAACTAGTCCTATGAGGAACAATCTGACGAGCAATTTGTTCAGACGACGAATGCTGTTTTCGTGCAGAAACTGCGAGAGTCTTGGGATGGCGGCACTATTGAAAGATCTAGCAATTAATTCAAAGCCAATAAATATTGAAGCAAGGGCTGTGAAAATTCCCAACGCTTCGACTCCAATACTTGCCTCCAGGAAATACCGTGGAAGATAAACTTCGAGCGATGTAAGACATGAAAGTATCCCTGCGGGAAGTCCTGTGACAATTAGGGTAAGCCACGAACGATTACGAAATTCGGTGACGAACGTGTCTTTCAGCACACCAAATTGTGTAGTGTGTGCGACAAACGAATCGTGCAGTACTAGAACCAGTAAAGAGACACCCGCAGTTGTGAAGACACACAAAATCAAACTGTTCGTCAAATAGAGTGTCAATGTGAAACAGGTCAAGGAACCGATACTTCGAAGAATCGTAGACCTTGCGATTAGGTCCATTCGATTCTGTTGCCAGAATAGACCGTAGAGGACATCACTTAAGGAATCGATAGCCTTGGCTAGTCCGATGCCTGCGACGATTAGCGCCATCGACGAGTCCAAAAAGCTGGTCAGCAATATCACCGATGACGCTGCAATCGCAGTAGTGACTAACCTGGCTCGCACGAAGGTGTCAAAGACTGCCGCTGAGTTTGGCGTAGCAGCCAGGATCGTTCTTAACTGCAGGCTAAAGAAGAGAAAGATAGGGGTAGTCACTGCCAGGGCCCAAGCATACTGTCCTACCAACGCGGCTGAGCCGAGCCGAGCGAGAACGATTAGTATGCAAAGTTGACTAAAGGCGTACGCACCTTCTCCGCAGAATGTCCAGAGAGCATTCTGGCGAAGACCAAGTGGACGAGGAGGCCCCTCAATTTCGGGCGGAGATGTCCTTCCCCAAGTCGCAGGCTGGAACCACCTGGAGTTGACTCGCATCATGCTTCGTCTCGGAGAGTGCCAGTCGCGGGATTGGATTACTGACGCAGGCGACCAATAATTCTGAATTCAAATGGTCTAGTCAATAGCAACAAAGGTATCTAGGAGTCTAATGAAGGCAATTTGTCTAGCTAGCTCAGCTTAGATCAAGCGAGTTAATCGTCAGCAAGCTTTTCGACGTCTGTAGGTCCTAGAGCAGTCAGAAACAATTTCGACGACACGTTGCAAGTCGTTCTTCGAGAGATTGGAACCACTAGGCAGGCACAAACCTCTTTGGAAAAGTTCCTCGGAGACGGAACCGCCTCTCACGCGACAATCGGTGTTAACCGGTTGCAAGTGCATGGGCTTCCAGACGGGACGTGCCTCGATATTCTCGGCTTCCAAAGCGACTCTCACACTTTCAGAGTCACATCCAAATAGAACAGGGTCAATTAGCAGACAAGTAAGCCAGCGCGTGGAGTGGCTGCCGCTCGACTCCGGCATAAACTCGACGCCAGGGAATGCCTCCAGATGGTCCTGGTAGTATTGGAAGTTTGCCCGCCTCTTCCGGACGCGATCGTCGAGTGCCCTGAGCTGTCCGCGTCCGATAGCGGCCAGCAGATTGCTGAGGCGGTAGTTGAAGCCGATTTCTTCATGTTCGTAGTGCGGCGCAGGTAGCCGGGCTTGTGTGGCCAGGTGCCGTACCTTATCGGCCCACTGCCGATTTTGCGTGACTAGCATGCCGCCGCCGCTGGTGGTGATGATCTTGTTTCCATTGAAGGAAAAACACCCGATGTCTGCCAGTGTTCCAGCGGGTTGTCCTTGGTACTCTGCCCCCAAGGACTCCGCTGCATCTTCGATCAGTGGCACTTTGTATTCTTTGCAGAGCTTGGCGATGAGTCGGTATTCGGCACATTGCCCGAATACGTCTACGACGATCACGGCAGCTGGAAGTTGGCCCTGCTCGGCAGCGTGTCGTAATTCGTCTTCCAACAAATTGGGATCCATATTCCAACTGCTACGTTCGCTGTCTACAAATACAGGTTTTGCACCGCAGTAGCGAATCGCGTTGGCAGTGGCGACGAAAGTTAAGGACGAGGTTATGACCTCGTCCGCCGGTTTGACTCCCACGGCCAGCAGGGCAAGGTGCAACGCTGCAGTTCCGCTCGACAAGGCGATTGCGTGAGTCACCTTGAGTTTTTTCGCGAACTCCTGTTCGAACGCATCGAGGTGTGGACCCAGCGGGGCAATCCAGTTGGATTGGTAGGCATCTGCTAAGAATTCAGAGCATTCATCCGACATGTGCGGAGGAGATAGATAAATTCGGACCCGATCACAGGGGCGATGGGAGGTTGACATAATTAATTTGAGATCTGGAAGAATTGATGGACGTTCAGTTCAAGCTGATTCACAATCATTGCTGAGGATAAACCGTCGCTTCGTAGAAGTGTTACTTCATGTCTAAGACTTGAGCAGGGACGCCGAAGGCTGTTACATGTTCGTCCAGGTTCTTCGTCACAACGGCACCCGCGCCGACTATTGCACCATCTCCTACTTGTATGCCAGGTAAGACGGAGGCTCCCATTCCGATCAGCGATCCTTCGCCGAGTTGGGCCCCGCCAGCGAGACAGGAGTTACAGCTTACGTGGGCACCTCTCGCGATTCGACAATCATGTTCCACCGTTGCGTTGTCGTTGATAATTGCGTGGTCACAAACGGTTGCGAGAGTTTGAATCACGGCACCTGCCAAGATTAGTACTCCTACGCCGACTTCAGCGTAGCAATCGACAATAGCCTTAGGATGAACAACCGAGACCCAATCCAAAGCAAATTGTGATGCTAGTCTCAATCGCGTGTGATTGTCTCCGATTGCGATTAATGTAGGCAAACTTCTCATTTGAAGGATGGACGGGACGTTACCCACCACAGGCGCGCCCAAAAGAGTTGTTCCGTGTTTCTCACTCGCGTCGTCAAACACGGCAACGACCTCAGTACCACACAACTGAGCTGCCCGAATGGCAACCTTGCCATGGCCCCCAGCCCCGATGATATAAATTTGTTCAGGCTGCGCGTTCACTCTTGCCTCCCTGTGATGTCGATCCGGTAAAGGGCGGCATCGTCGCATGACCGTCGGCAGAAACGCCTTCTCGTTGAATCACTTTTGCGATAGTGGATAACAGAATCTGGAAATCGATCCAAAGCGAGCAGTGGTCGACATACCAGACGTCATACTGAAACTTGTCCTCCCACGAGAGTGTGTTTCTTCCGTGAATCTGTGCCCAGCCTGTGATGCCAGGTTTGATCTCGTGGCGATGTTTCTGCTCCTCGGAATAGAGAGTTAGATATTCAGGTAGCAACGGTCGAGGTCCTACAAGACTCATCTCGCCTCGCAGTACGTTCCACAGTGATGGTAGCTCGTCTAAACTGCATGCCCGCAGTGCTCGACCGAAATTGTTCATGCGCCGCTCGTCCGCTAAAACGCTTCCCCGTCGATTGCGTTGGTTGGTCATTGTCCGAAATTTGCGAATAGTAAACGACCTTCCATGAATGCCGATTCTGCGTTGTGTGTAGAGCACAGGTTTACCCATCGTCATCCAGACTAGAGCAGCAAGTCCGATCAGGAGAGGAGATAAGAACAGCATCCCGAGAGCTGCTGCAGTAACATCGATCACTCGTTTCAAGAATGGGTTATAAAGGCTATGACGCATGGTATTGCTTCTTATCTCGATCAGGTTGTGGTGGGGGATTACGCCACTTCCTGCTTCGCTTGCCCAGTGGATGTGGGGTTCAGTGTCAGGAAAGTTGTTTCAGCTGAAACGTCTTGATTTAGAATCGTTTCGTAGATGGTGCTTATCGACTCAGAAGTCTTCCTTGCACTAAACATTTGCCGGCATAGTTCCCTGCCAGCCAACGCCAATCGCTTGGACTTAGTCGGCTCTAAAAGAGCTTCGTGAATAACTTTTGCTAGAATCTTGGGGTTCTTGGGTGGTGTCAGCCATCCGGTCTTGTCTGGTATTACGACGTCTGGAAATCCGCCGATCCGCGTGGCGATTGTGGGTACTGCCGACGAAAGCGATTCGATTGCTCCTCCGAGGTTTTCAGAGTGCGAGGGATGAACCACCAATTGGAAGTCCTGGTAGAGATCTGGTATGTCAGTTCTTGTTCCGAGGAAAGACACACGGTCTCCAAGTTGCCGTTTGGCGTACCGTTGAATTCGGTTTTCGTAGGCGGCTGCATTGTTCCACGGGCCACCCGCAAACACGAGATGAAAGTTCTGCCCTTGGTCGCGTAGAATGGCCATTGCCTCGATCAAATCTTCGTGCCCTTTGATCCCTCGACGGTGACCTAGATACCACTTGGGAGCATAAATGTACGCTACCATACCAACGATCGGAGTTTGCGGGTCGATATTCAATTCCGAGCGCAGTTTGCCAGGTGTTCCACTGTCGAAATGGTCGAGGTCGATTCCATAGTATGAAAGAGAAACTCGAGGGCGAGGGATGCCAAGCGAGTGATAGCAGTTTTGAGTCCACTGACAGGAAGCGATCCAGTGGTCGGCATCCGAAGCGGTGTTGAGCTCGACCATCCTGGCCAGGGGCTGTTCCAAATGAAGAGGGCCTGGAACTTGGAAGATGCGTTTCGGCGACGGTCTCCCTGCCAGCGCCAGTCTCATTGTGAGCGTGGTGCCCACGAAATGACTGTGTAGAAGGCACGGCGAAACTTCGTCGACAAGTCTTCTTAGCCCTCGCAATCTATTTGGCAGTAACCAGGGATGTCGCGTGGGAAAGTCACAGACGAATGGATGCGTTTGCACGCCTGCCTGTTCGTATCGTTTGTACAGGGCTCCACCCGGTGGTAGAGCGACATGTACGTCGATTCCAAGACGGACCAGTTCGCGCATCTGTCGTAAGGCCCAGGCGGCTCCGGTTGAGGTCTTTAGTAGGTGCAAAACTCTCAAGCTGCTACCCTCCGCGTCCAATCGATGGTTTCTTGCAAAAGGTTGCGATAGAAATCGATGCGACGTGCACGCAAGCGATCAGCGCGGTAATCTTGAGCTCGCCGTAGATTTTCTCGTGACATGGTGCCTAACAGCACGGGGTTGGTGCTGACGTGGTGGATCTTTTCGGCGAGAGAATTGCGACAGCCGGGCGTCACCAAATAGTCGTCCGACAGCAGTTCAGGGAACCCGCCAGCCGTGGAGCCCAGGCATGGGAGCCCTCTGGCCATGGCTTCAATCATTGCCCTGGGTAACCCTTCGGTTTTCGAGGGAAGGACGAACAAATCACTGGCGTCCAGCCTTTGCCACACGGCCGAACCACTGGCCAGTTGCCCCTGAAAGGCAACGCGGTCTTCGATCTGCAGTCCTCGGACTTGTTGTTCCAACTGATTTCGATAGATGCCTTCGCCAACAATTTCCAGCTGCAGATCAAGTCCTTGGGATATGCATCTGGAAAAGGAGTCGATCAGGATCTCTGGGGCTTTGTATAACTGCGAGAGACTTGCCACAGTGACCAGCTTCAGCGTTTTGTTTTCAAACTGGTGAGGTTGTCTTGGTTGGTCTGCGAACGCGACATCGGGCAGATTAAGGCTGGAATAGTGAGTTGTAAATGCTGAAGCGGAAGCCTGATAGCGAGACTGAAGGCGTGACTGGGTGACATAAGCAACAGCCGTTGCACTTCGGCATTGGCAGATTTGGTTGCGAGAGAACCAATGGCGAAACAGTGGTCGCAGGGGATGCGATATTCCCGCCGGGGCGAAGACGTCGTGCGGGTCGCCGACAACTTCCACCCCGTAGGGGTGGTTGGCCTTTCGCAGGACGGGCATGATCAAGTTGGCTAGGGTCGAAGGTATGCGTAAGAGAACCGCATCGGTTCTGCAATAGGAGGCTTTCAAAATTGACCTTACTCGCGGCAATTGCCGCAAGAGATGTGCCGGTCCCCGGTAGTAGGGTACCTCGGCAAACTGAATCCGCGGATCTGCGATCGACTCTCCGCCAGCGGGCGGCGCCGTCGTCTCATGGACTCTCGCTGTGACCAAGAGGTTGTCGAAGACGTCTAAATAGCGTTTCCAAAACGACTCGCCAGCACCCGCCGACCAGTAAGTGCCGTCGGGAGTCTTTAAGAACACCTGTTCAGAAACGACCGAAACTCGCACGTGAACTTCCTTGTTCTGGACGTGAAATACGAGGATCCGTCCTCAGGGCATGAACCTGTCAGCCTGACGCGATCTTTCTATTTGTTCTTCAATTAGCGATTGCATTGTTTCCAATGCTAAGAAATGGGTCAGCCACAGGTGCGGTGTTTGCGGTTCTAGACGCTGCACCGTGATACCAAAATGCGACCTATTGAGCTACACCGTGTTTAGAACCAACGAACACCAACCTTCACCGCCGGTCAAACTGAAATTCATCTTCCAAAGCTCAAGGTGGTTGACGCTTGCTTCTTAGGATTTGTCTCTCGGTGTCTAGGCTGTCATGGATAACTCGGTGTCCAGGCTGTCATGGATAAGTTGGGGCAAATAGGCGGTTTTTCGAGTCAGTACAACACCAGCTTGTACCATGGGGGAAAAATCCTGCCGGGGCTGGGCCTGCATAGCAACGCATGCAAGCGCTCACTAACCTTGCGTTGGTAGAAGAGAAATTGTATTTAACCCCACCTGGATACGTGCCGAGATCCTGTACAACCACCCGTTGGGGAATCGACATTTGTATCCGGACTATGTCTTAACTTGCCCGCACTACCCGCAGCTGTTTCCCACCGTCCAACCTGTTGTGTGTCGGAAACAGCCAACCTCCAGAAACGATGACCTTGCCTCTTTTGCCTGTGTGTACGACCACCCGCACCAGCCCGTCGATACGGGTAATCTTGGCGTGGACGTTTGCGACTGGTTTCCTGGGTTGCCAGTCGACGACTTACCAGGCGTCCAAGATGCCCGACGAGTTTCGCTGCCCACCGGTAAAGGATACCGACCACATCAACTTAGGTAGCGCGTCACGGCCCGGCACCAACAGTTCACAAATTGGACCGGGAGATCTGCTGGAAATCACGATTGCCACCGGTCGCGAAGGCGAAAAACCCCACCCGTTAAAAACTCGCGTCACGAGCGATGGCACCGCGTTACTGCCACTGATTGGCTCGCTGCCCGTAGCTGGTCTGGAACCGTATGAGGTTAGCTCCAACATTGAATCACTCGCCTTCAATCGCGGTATCTACCGACAACCCCAGGTTGTGGTAGAAGTGAAAACCAAGGCAGTCAATCATATCACTGTCCTCGGAAAAGTCAGTGAACCTGGCGTGCACGAGGTCGACCGTGGGTCCAGCAATCTGCTTTCAGCAATTGCTTCGGCAGGGGGTCTGACCGAGGAAGCCAGCACGCTTGTCGACATTCGCAAGTCTGCCCAGCCAGCTACGGATTCGGTGGCCACTGCCGACGAGCAACCGACTGGTGTGCAGCTAACAGCCTACGACGGTGTTCCATCAAAACCCGCCACGCGTCACCGTCGGGCCACGGCAACAACTGCTAATGCCCCAATCAGTTCACAGTCGATTCGGGTCGATCTGACCGATTCGGACCAGACCGAAGCTGCAGATTTAAAACTGCGCGACGGCGATGTAGTACACGTACTCCCTCGGCCAGAGCGGGTCGTGTATGTGGGGGGACTCGTGAAAAAACCGGGCCAATTTAAGATTCCTCGCAATCAGGACATTCACCTGATTCAAGCCATTCAAATGGCGGGAGATATCAGCTCACCAATCGCTGACAAAGTCCTGGTCATCCGTCGCATTGAAGGACGACCAGAGCCGCTTATCATTCGCGCCAGCCTTTCAAAAGCAAAGTATGACGGCCGGGAAAATTTCCGCCTCGCATCTGGAGATGTAATCACGGTTGAACAAACAGCGTCAACTATGGTTGTGGACACGATGATGAATTTCCTTCGTGTGTCAGTCGGCCTCGCCGGTCGTGCGACCATGTTTTAACGGTGGTTTTGTTTCACTCACGGTTTAAAGACCGACCCACGATCCAGTTGCTCTCAGCAGCCCTTAATTGTCAGCCAGATACCGCATGACGACCGCCCCGGAAAACTACGCCGCAGAATTAGAGGGTGCCCAGGCAACTGACCTGGTTCCGGCAACGTTACGGTTTCTGCGGATCCTCCGGTATCGCCAGAACATGATCATTACCACGCTGTGCATTGCAGCCCTGGTTGGCACCGGCTACTGGGCATTGGCAACTCGGTATTACCAGTCCACCGCCAAGTTGCTGATCGTCCAACAGCATGAAGACCATTTGTCGACCGTTGGTGATCATGTTGCGAGCGATAACACCATGGCGACACACCGCGAATTGGTAGTGAGTCCGGTTGTGTTGAAAAATGCAATTGAAAACCTCGCTCCTGAACACCGGGTTGATTTCCAGCGTAAACCGCCCAGCAAATGGGTGACCACGTTGGCCAACAACCTGGTGGCCAAGACGGTGCGCAGGACCAACTTCATTGAAGTCCGTTATCAATGTCAAAGTCCAGAAGTGGCTGCCGCAACTGTTCGGGCAATCATCGAGTCGTATCTCCAGTTCGTCGAGGACACCCATAAAGGAACGGCTAGCGAAGTTGTCGACGTCCTCACGACCGAACGCACAAAACTCGAAACGTCTCTCACCGGAAAACAGTATGAATTACAGAAGTTTCGCCAAAAGGTAGGCCATATTGCCGTGAGTAGTAATGACGGAATTGTTGAACCGATCGTCAAAAGGGCTATTTTTTTAAATGACAATCTCATGGTAGCCCAGCAAAAACGCTTGGAACTTCAGGCGTCACTAGCATCGATTGAAACGGCGCTCGAGAACGGTGAAGACGTGCACCAATATCTGGCTTCGGTTGAAGAAATTGTGGGACGACAAATGATGCTGACGAGCCTCGGCCTGAGCAAGCAAGACCTTGACCTGTTGAGCCAGCGTGAAAAACAGCTTCTAGACGTCCAAGCTGAGTTGAAACGGCAGTCTCGTTTCCTCGGTCCCAACCATGAAGAGATCCTCAGTCTTCAAGACGAAGCCGAGTCGATTGCAAACTATCTCCAAACCTATCGTTCGAATGTGGGACACCGATTTGATACCATCAGCAACGCAGAAATTGGCCCGGTCGTAAAACGAATGCTGAAACAATCAGTTGCTCAAGCGGTTTGTAAAGAGGAGCAAATCCTGGCATCTTTTGCAGAAGCTCGTTCGGAGGCAGCTCGTCACAGCGGTGATCTGGTCAAACTGCAAATGCTGGAACGCGAAGTCGCACGACTTGAATCGCAGTACGATATGCTGTTTGAGAAAATTGCCGCGGTCGATATCCGACAGGTGCAAGCCCCAATTCAGGCTACGGTGGTTGAGGAACCTTTGCCGAATCAAACCCCGGTGACTCCTCGGTTGCAAAAAGTCGTGCTGGCGTCTCTATTGGGCGGTCTGATACTTGGTGGAGTCATCGTCTATGTTCAGGACGTCTTGGACGATCGTTTCTCATCTTCAGAGGAGATGGCCGCGCAGCTGGGTGTGCCAGTGCTGGCAATCATCCGACCTCTTGAACCGTTGGACGCCGAAGGTATGGAAAGTGTCCATGCGAACGTTGATCCACACTCTTTCAAAACCGAAGCTTTCCGTACCTTGCGGACAACTATCAGTCTCAACGCGAACGTTACCGAACGGTTACTCATTTCCAGCTCAGAACCAGGCGACGGCAAGACGACTATTTCCGCCAATTTAGCCGTATCCTTTGCACAGGCGGGTAGACGAACTCTGATTATCGATGCCGATCTCCGCAAGCCCGGGTTAACCGTGCTGTTGGGTATGAAGGGACAGGTTGGGGTTTCTGACGTCCTGGTCGAAGGTGGTGATATTGCCGAGCAGGCCGAAAAAATTGTACGCCAGACAGACGTTGATCGTCTTGATGTCATGCCTGCCGGGCTGCGCCGTCCCAATCCAGCGGAACTGCTCAGCGGTTCCAATTTGGCGGAACTGCTTGCCTGGGCCGACTCGCGCTACGACCAGGTCCTGGTCGATTGTCCGCCGGTGCTTGCTGTGAGTGACGCGCAAATTGTTGGCCGGCTTGTCGATGGTGCTATTTTGGTTGTTCGCCCCGACAAAAACCATCGACGTCTTGTGTTGCGGGCATGCGAGAACTTTACCTCAACAGGAACAAGCGTCGTAGGCATTGTGACCAACAGTTTGTCAAGCGAACCGAACGGTGCTTATGAGTACAATTACGGCGATGGATATGCGTATGCGTATGAGGACACCCAGGAAGAACCTGTCTCTTCAGCGGTCGACGGACCGCAGCTTGCTCAAGCCACAGCCACTCCTGAGAGTGAAGGAAAATTATCGAAAGACAGATCGCCGACTACCGAAAGTCATGACAACGACCGAGGCAAAGCAGCGCGACCTGCTGCGTAAGGGGACCGAAACCTACAGTCCTGTATCGAGTTGTTTTCTGACCATATGGAATCAAGTCTTTCGAGAACTCTTGATCGTGTCGATACATCATGAACCGCGCATACTTTCACAAGCCGTTGCAAACGCCGTATCTTGTGACGGATTTACCGACCCGCGTCGAAAAAGTTCGCAGTACGCTTTTGAAAATTGTCGACCTGGGTATCTGGGGACTAATTTTTGTGGCGCCGTTGTTTTTTGGTGGACGACACGGGTTGGGCCGTTTCGTTCTTGTTGTGCTAGCCAGCGGTACGGCCTTAGCCTGGCTTGTTCTCCAAATGTTTGAAAGCCGGGGGCGGTGGCAACCATCACTGGCGTACGTTGTCATTTTGCTGGCGACAGTGCTTGTTCTTGGGCAACTTATACCGTTACCAGGTGCATGGCTTGATTTTTTGGCGCCACGCAACGCTGAATTGTTGCCTGCATGGACAAGTGGTAATGATTTTCCGGTTCACCTTGGGTCTTGGCAAACAATATCACTGACCCCAAATCAAACACGAGTGTCTCTCACCATTCTTTGGGCTTTAAGTTTAGTGTTCATTGTTGTTGCCAATCGGGTGCGCACATTAGAGGATATTGAAAGGATACTACGTTGGATTGCAGTGGCGGCAATTGGAATGGCTTGCTTTGGTATCTTGCAATACTTGACGTCGAACGGTTGTTTCTTTTGGTTCTATGAATATCCTTACAGGAACACAATCGATTCGGTGAACGGTCCGTTTACGAATCGTAATCATTTTAGTCACTTTATCGTGCTTGGATTCAGTCCACTCCTGGCCTGGATCTTTTGTAAATATCAGCGGATGCCTTTGGAACAAGAAAAGCCACGCGAAATCCGGTTTCATTACCTCGTCTTGCCGTTTCTCTGCCTGGGGGGCGTCGCCATTATCTGGGCGGTGCTGCAGTCACTTTCTCGAGGCGGAACTGTCGCCCTGTTGGTTGCCACGATGACGTTCTTAATGCTACTCTGGTTCCGTGGTCTGATTGGTATCCGTCATTTGGGGGGCATGGTCGGTCTGTTTGTCGTACTCGTTGGTGGCATCTTCCCGCTGTACCATTATGGCAGAGTCGTAAATCGGTTTGACGACCTGACAGTTGGGTCCGTAGAAGAAATTGACAGAAACCGTGGCCGGCGACGGGTGTGGAACGCGAATGCAGCCACCATTCGTGCCGGTTGGGGAGTAGGTGCAGGGGCCGGTTCACACCGTTATATTCACTCAATCTATTTGCAGGATCCACTTCCTCGCGAGTACTCTCACGCCGAAAACGGTTATTTGCAACTCGTCACCGAGAACGGACTACCGGGTCTCGTGCTCTTGGCAACGGCCATTGGTTTGGTTTGCCGCTGGTGCCTTGGTGCTTTGCGACACGCATCATCCGACCGAGTTGTTCTTTGTACAGCTGCCATCTCTGCAGGAATTGCTGCCAGCCTGTTTCATTCTATGGTCGACTTCGTTTGGTACATACCTGCTTGCGCCACGATGACGGTGATACTGGCAGCCTGTGGATTGCGGCTGTTTCAGATGACGTGCAAGCAATCGACATCGCTATCCGCTCCACGTCAGCGATGGTTTGAGCTTTCGGCAGCAATGGTCATTATTAGCGGTTGGATGGTGCTAACCACAGCTGGACCAGCACGGGCAGCGGTACACTGGGATCGCTACAAGCTTGCCCTGGTTAACCGTTCACAACTGGTTCACAAACAACTTGCAGACGCGTCGAGGACTCCAAACCGTGACCTGGAACGACAGCAAGAAGCACTTACAGCAGAGATGATCTCGGAACTGACACAAGTGGTGAAGTGGGACCCCTGCTTTGGACGAGGCCATGTCAGGCTTGCCAGGCGGTACCTGGAACAGTTTGAACTCCGACAAAAGTATTCCGACAACGTAATGAGCGTGTCGCAAATCCGCGATGCGGCAATCGCATCGCAGTTCAAGTCTCCGGCAGCGCTGCGCCAGTGGCTGGAGCGGGCCTTTGGGCAGAACGCAAACCTGCTTTATCAGGCACACACACACGCATTATCGTCCGCAAGAATTTGCCCTCTCGAGGGAAAAGCGTACCTGACGTTGGCAGATCTTTGTTTTCTAGAAGGCCGCGGACGAAACGCGATTGGAGGATTTGTCCAACAATCACAGCGAGTTGGCCCCTACGACGGAGATGTCTTGTTTGAAGTTGGCAAGCAGCTTTTATTGGCAGGCCAGATTGAGAAAGCGTTGGAGACTTGGGCTCGCTGTTACCGTCAACCAGGCCAACATCGAATAAAAGTTGTGGAATTGCTGGCGGGCCGTTTACCAGTAGAAAAATTCCTGGCAAACTTTGATCCCGACTGGCAAACTTTATGGCACGTTTGGGGGCGATATCAAGAATTGGGCCAACCTGAAGACCTGCTACTCTTGGTGGAGCACGCAGAGGTGATGGCAAAAAAGGAGGCTGTCGAAGCGATCCCAAACCGTGCTGCAAAAAACTTTGTTTCACTATCGTACATGCAGCGCCAACTTGACCAAGTTGACGATGCGCTGGCCAGTTTGCACACAGCCTACCGACTGACTCCGCATAATTATTCAGTTCGGTATTCATTGGGAAACTTGCTACTGAAGGCCAAGCAGTATCACGCTGCCAAGCCGCATCTCCGCTGGTGTTTAGCACGAAAACCAGAGGCGACAAATCTGACAAAAGGCCTCCTCGAGATTGCCAGGCACAATGTGAAAAATTCGCAAAATGCGATGGCTCAAGCCGATGCCACGACCGTCGGCAACCATTGAACACAAAATCTGTTTGTGGACACTTAACTCGTTTTAAAAATCCTATGCCGACCCTCCAACTCAACCGTCGTAGAATGCAAAGGGTTGCTGCCACTTTGTTGCTTTTCATTCCCCTGTTCACCGCGACCTATATCGCCAGCTATTTACTCCGTTTTGCGGGTGAGCCCACGGATGTCTATCTTCCCCGACTACTGGAAACCATACCCTGGATCCTCGCCGTCAAGCTCAGCACGGTTGCTTGGTTTAAGTTGCATCAAAGCTGGCGCAGATACATCACATTCCACGACGTGCTCGTGCTTGTGCAAGCGTTAAGTTGCGCGTCGATCGCAATCATAGTTTTCGATACCTTTCTGCTTTCAGGCCTGACAATTCCCAGGAGCATTGTCCTGCTCGACTGGGGATGCACCCTGGTAACCGTGGGTGCAGTTTGGGGATTACCCAGACTGCTGCAGGATGGTGGCTGGCACGTGTTTGCTCAACCGGCTGGCGCGCGGGCACTGATCGTGGGTGCTAACGACAGTGGCGAAGGACTCTTGAGAGCCATTCGCCGGACCACGCGTTTGGGTTATCAGCCCGTTGGTTTTGTGGATGACCGACCCGAACTCCAAGGCTGCAGGATCAGTGGCATACCTGTCGTGGGCCAGACGATCGAAGTGGCAGAGCTGGCCCAAAAGTATAGCGCACAAGAAGTCCTGATCACAGCCGGAGAACTTACCGGCAAGGAGGTACGCAAACTGGTTGATACGGCGGGCAAAGATAGTTTTCGAGTCAAGGTGCTTCCCAGTGTTGAACAGTTGCTGCGAGAAGACGTTGCTATTCAACCAAGATCGGTGAGCATCGAAGACCTGCTTCGCCGACCGTCGGTTGACTTGGATCTGGCCGGCATCGGCGAGTGGATTTCCGGAAAAACACTGCTCGTAACCGGGAGCGCCGGCAGTATCGGTTCGGAGATCTCTCGGCAGCTCTTGAAACTGTCCCCTGCGAAATTGGTACTGGTAGACCGGTCCGAAACCGGGCAGTTCTTTATGGAACGTGAACTGCTTCGGCTAAGTCAAACCACCCAAATTGAAACCTGCCTGGCCGATATTACCGACCGCGCCCGCGTCGACGCGGTATTTCACCAACATCATGTCGATATCGTCTTCCATGCTGCGGCGTACAAGCATGTACCGCTGATGGAAGATCACCCCGGTGAAGCGGTCAAGAATATCACTCTGGCTACGCGGCATCTTGTTGATCTGGCAAACGAGCACGATGTCAGTGCTTTCGTCATGATCTCAACCGACAAAGCGGTGAACCCGACAAGCATCATGGGATCATGCAAGCGACTAGCCGAGCAGTATGTGCAGGCGAGGGCAGCCACCTCAAATTGTCGGCTGGTAACGGTTCGCTTTGGCAATGTACTCGACTCGGCCGGCAGCGTGATTCCGATCTTTCGTGAACAAATTTCCCGTGGCGGTCCGGTAACGGTTACCCACCCCGACATGATTCGTTTCTTTATGCTCATTCCTGAAGCTGCCCAACTTGTTATTCAAGCAGGTGCCATGGGGCAGGGGGGGGAGATTTTCGTCCTCGACATGGGCGAGCCGGTCAAGATTCAGGACCTGGCACGCGACATGATACGACTGTCGGGCTTGCGGGTCGGGCATGATATCGAGGTCGAATTCAGCGGCCTGCGACCGGGAGAAAAACTCTATGAAGAACTGTATGGCGAAGGCGAGCAGCACCATCAAACAGCCCATGCAAAAATCCTGGTGGCGCAGGGAAATCAGCCCGATTTATTTCAAGTCAACCAAGACCTGCGTCAACTCGAAAAAATTGTCGATCTACCAGCTAAATTTATCCGCGATGCTGTGCGGGAAGTGATTTGCAGAGACCCGGCTGCCAGGTCAATGCCGAAACGGATTGCAGGCTGACAATTCAATTCGGCTGAAAGGCCCACGGTCCTGCTTCACCCTACCTTGGAGGCGCTTCACTTCAGCCTGATCTGTAGCACACCACGCCGCCAGCGGTAACGGTTGCCCGCAACCAGCATTGCCGCTGTAGTGCCCTTTGCGTAAGAATAAAGAGATGCTGGGTATAGACCAGTCTACCCTTACCATCTGGTAAGGGTTTTGTCCTTTTGGGCAACCCAGCTTCGGTTTTCTCCCACCCTGTGTTCTCCGTAACCACCGAATCGTTTGCCAACCATATGACGACATCGACAGCCACGAGCTGTAATCGAACCTCTGAACTTGAATCGCTGCTCCGTGAGCGAATCCTGATTCTCGATGGCGCGATGGGAACGCAAGTCCAGGCACTGGGATTGGACGAAGCCGAGATGCGCAGAGACCGCTTTACCAATCACCATAAGGACCTCCGCAATTTCACCGATATTCTTTGCCTGACGCACCCCAATGAGGTTGTTGAAATTCACCGTCGTTATCTGGAAGCAGGCGCTGACATCATCGAAACGAATACTTTTGGCTCCAGCCCGGTCGGGATGGAGGAGTTTGAACTGCCGCCTGGGTTAACGCGTGAAATCAACTTTGCCGCCGTTACATGCGCAAAAAAAGCGGTGGATGACTTCACGTCACGCCACCCGGGCCACCCCAAGTTCGTGGCTGGTTCCATCGGTCCGACCACCAAACAAACGGCCATCTCTACCAACGTGGAGGACGCCAGCTATCGCGGAGCGACCTTTGCCCAGCTGGAACAGTCCTATTTTTCCCAAGTTACAGCTTTGGTTGAGGCAGGAGTCGACATCTTGATTGCTGAAACGGTGATCGACACCCTGAATCTCAAAGCCTGCCTTTTTGCAATCCAACGCTACTTCGACGAGCAGTCCGTCCGTGTGCCAGTTATGGTCTCGGCAACCTTCGATAAAGGTGGTGCCACGTTCATATCTGGCCAGGAAGTGGAGGCGTTTTGGACTGCCATTTCGCACTTCCCCGTACTTAGCGTGGGAATGAATTGCGCACTCGGTCCTGATCTGATGCGGCCACACCTGGAGCGGCTTCAGCAGGTCGCAACATCGTTTGTGAGTTGCCATCCCAATGCCGGGCTACCGAACGAAATGGGGCAATATGACCTGACTCCCAGCGCCATGACGCAAATTGTCGGTGAGTTTGCCGAGCGAGGCTGGGTAAACATTCTGGGTGGGTGTTGTGGAACCACACCAGCACACATTCGAGCGATTGCCGAAAAGGTCGCAAAACTGGCGCCGCATCAACGAACGACCGTAACCCGGCAGCTTCGCTTGAGCGGAACTCGCCCTCTGAATTTGCGACCAGACAGCAATTTTTTGATGATAGGAGAGCGGACCAATGTCACCGGGTCGAGAAAATTCGCTCGCCTGATTGCGGAAGAAAAATACGATGAGGCCGTCGAGGTCGCGCGCGGGCAAGTCGCAGGGGGGGCGAATGTCATCGACATCAACATGGACGAAGGGCTTTTGGATAGCGAAGCCGAAATGACCCGATTTCTGCGGCTCATCGCGGGGGAAAATGACATCGCCACAGTTCCTGTCATGATCGATAGCAGCAAGTGGTCGGTCATCGAGGTGGGACTCAAAAGCCTTCAGGGGAAGGGTATCGCTAATTCCATCAGCCTGAAAGATGGCGCGGAAGAATTTCTCCACCGGGCCCAACTTTGCCATCGGTACGGGGCAGCAGTCGTCGTGATGGCTTTTGACGAAACAGGACAGGCCACCGAGGTAGATGACCGCGTCGCAATTTGTCAGCGGGCATTTCAGCTACTTACTGAACAGGTGGGATTGCCACCCGAAGACATTATCTTCGACCCCAATATTCTCACGGTAGCAACGGGGTTGGCGGAGCATAACGACTACGCGATTAACTTTGTCGAAGCGGCTCGCCAAATCAAGCAAAGCTGTCCTGGTGCCCACATCTCCGGTGGCGTGTCGAACATTTCATTCTCGTTCCGCGGCAATGAGGTTGTTCGTCAAGCCATGCACTCGGCATTTCTCTATCGAGCGATAAAAGCTGGTATGGATATGGGAATCGTTAATGCCGGCCAATTGATCGTTTATGACGAGATCGAACCACAACTCCGTGAAATGGTCGAAGATGTGCTTTGGAATCGTCGCCCCGACGCCACCGACCGTCTGGTCGAATATGCCGTACATGTGAAAGGCCAGGGGAAGACGTTGGCCAACACCGACGGTGTTTGGCGGAACGGCACGGTTGAAGAGCGGCTCGAACACGCGTTACTGAAAGGTATCGTCAAGCACATAGAAGAAGATGCCGAAGAAGCCCGCCAGAAATATCGGACCTGCCTCGAAATCATCGAGGGTCCCATGATGCGCGGCATGAATACCGTGGGCGATTTGTTCGGCGCAGGAAAAATGTTTCTTCCGCAAGTCGTTAAATCGGCGCGCGTGATGAAGAAAGCAGTCGCCTACCTCACACCTTTTTTGGAGGCAGAGAAGCTCGCCACGGGTGCGGCTCGTAAAAGTCGCGGAAAACTCGTCCTCGCTACGGTCAAGGGCGATGTCCACGATATTGGTAAGAACATCGTGGGGGTTGTGCTGGGTTGTAATAACTTTGAAGTCATTGACCTTGGCGTCATGGTCGCTGCCGAAACGATCCTCGAATCAGCCCGTAATCAAGGGGCTGACATAATAGGCCTTTCGGGACTGATCACGCCTAGTCTTGATGAGATGGCGCATGTCGCCAGCGAACTGCAGCGAACCGGGTGCGACCTGCCACTGTTGATTGGAGGCGCCACCACGAGTGCAAAACACACAGCCTTGAAAATCGCGCCGTGCTATACAACAAGCGTTACCCATGTGCTCGATGCCTCGCGCTCGGTTTCCGTTGTGAAACAACTGATCAATTCTGATTCGCGACCAGGCTTTGAATCAGCGAACAGGAAGCTCCAGAAACAACTCGTTGCCTCATACCAGAACCGTCAGACTGCAAGGCTGGTCCCGTACAAGGAGGCCTTGAAGCGACGGTTTACCACCAACTGGGACACGGTAGATATCCCGATTCCCGAATTCCTTGGCACACGTGTCCTGGAAGACCTGCCCCTTGAGAAACTTCTCAGTTACATCGACTGGTCGCCATTCTTTCTCACTTGGGAACTACGTGGCAAATACCCAAAGATCCTGGATGACCCCAAACTGGGAGAAGCTGCGCGGAAACTCTTTAATGATGCCCAAACAATCCTCGACCACATTGTTCAAGACAAACTCCTGACCGCCAAAGGAAGTTATGGCTTCTGGCCAGTAGCCAGCGAAGGTGATGACATTGTCGTCTATGTGGATAACTCGCGAACCGAAGAACGCTGTCGGCTGCACACTCTGCGACAACAATGGGAGCGCAAGGGACAAGATCACTTTTTCAGCTTGGCTGATTTCATCGCACCGACCGGCAGCGGTCGGAAAGATTATTTGGGGGGCTTCGCGGTCACAGCGGGTTTGGGTTGCGATGAACTTTCTGCTCAATTTGATGCCAAGCTGGATGATTACAATTCAATTTTGGTGAAATCACTTGCCGACCGACTCGCGGAGGCATTTGCCGAATATCTCCACTTGCAAGCCCGCTGCACTTGGGGATTTGGCCAGCAGGAACAGCCCACAGGCGAAGCATTGATTGCGAAAAAATACCGAGGAATCCGACCCGCGCCGGGCTACCCGGCTCAACCGGACCATACCGAAAAAGCAACTCTGTTCGAGCTGCTCGACTCGACTACTGCCATCGGCATTACCCTTACGGAACACTATGCAATGTATCCAGCGGCGAGCGTCTCGGGCTTTTATTTCGCCCACCCAGAGGCCCGCTATTTTGCCGTGGATCGACTCCTGAAGGACCAAATCGAAGAATATGCCCGCCGTAAAGGCCAAACCATTGATGAAACAGAGCGGTGGCTGTCTACGAATCTCGGTTACGAGATCACCCCTGAACCGCCGGCGTGACCAGGACCAAGCATGCTTTCTGAGGACTGCTTTACAAAATACAGTGGTAACACGGTGGTAGCATCGTGCCATGCTGTTATATTCTGCCTACAATCACTGGCAGGGATCGTTCCTTACGGTAACGTGACTTCCTGACCGGACTGCCTGGAAACTTTGAAAAATCCCCATGACTTCCGATACCAAGAGCCTCGAACCACCTGAGTTCAACTGGCAGCCACAGCCTGAGGCAGCCCGGCTCCTGGATCTCATCCTGAAAAAATACTGTCAAAAAATCCCGAAACTTGCATCGCTGGAAAGAAACTTACAGGAGCAAACCGGCACAAGACTGGTCGATTGGATCGACCATCTCGAACTGCCCGTCAACGATGCGTTGGCCAACAAATTGTCAGCCAGCGGTTTTACCTTCGAAGCAAGCGAGACTGAAGCGATCACCACCTGGCGTCATGCCGCAGGGCTCTTTCCGCCACTCCGCTTGGGAGCCAGCCGAAATCGGGTAGCGCTCAAGGTCGATTCGATTGACGATTTCATGGCAGCCGCTGGACGGTCGACCGGTGAAACACTCCCGTTTCGATGGCCAAGTCCTGGACCATATCGTCTGATTATAGTCTATCAGAAACCAGCCGTGGAAGTGTGTGCGGTCGAGCGGCACGGGTACAAAGGTTTTACCAAAGTCAAGACGGAACCGGAATTGATGGAAGCCGCCACCGATCATCTGGCCACCTTCCGTGTTCGTAATCGTCAGAGTGGCAATGACAATCACGGTTTTCTCAAAGCAAGCGAGGCGATCCACAACGCTGCAAAAGACATCGGTACGGCCTGGGCCTGCGATCTTTTCTTCCGAGCCGAGCGGGAATACTGGCAAAGTCGAAACAAGGCTGCACGTGTTCAATATCGCCGCCAGCAAAGACTGGGTTTGGGTTGGGCCAATCACGATCATCATACCTATCGCTCAAGCCGCGAGCGATTTGTCGATTTGATCGCCGTACTGGAAGAACTCGGATTCGAATGCCGGGAACGATTCTATGCGGGTCAGGAAGCTGGCTGGGGAGCCCAGGTGCTGGAGCAGCCTGACAGCGGCATCGTTGTGTTTGCAGATGTCGACCTTTCGCCGGACGAAGTGCAAGGAGATTTTTCCCACGTTCCGCTTCCCAGGCGTGAAGCGTTGGGAACCGTCGGATTGTGGTGTCGCCTCCACGGCGAAGCGTTTCTTGAAGCCGGCATGCATCACCTGGAATGCCAGTTTGATTTCGATACATCGCAGAAACAGCTGGCAGGTGAAGGAATTAAGACAATGGCTCCGTTCACCGATTTTCCCTATTTAAAGCAAGCATTCACGCAGGGGGAGATCTGGAGAGTTTCTCCTGCAAACATTGATGCATTGCTTAAACAAAATCTCATTACCAGGGAACAGGCCGACAAATTCCGCAACGAGGGCGCTCTCGGCTCCCATCTGGAAATACTCCAGCGCAACGACGGTTACAAAGGATTTAATCAAACCGGCATCAATGACATTATCACCCGCACCGACCCGCGACACTAAACAAACCGGGCGTGAAGAAAGCAGGCCCTCCCCGTTGGTTCATCAATGGTGTGACCCCAGTCTATTACTCAGCCGGGTGACCTGCCACCTCGAACTCAATTACATTCTGCCCAGTTTTGTTGCTCAGATTATCTTTGATCGTCAGTTGTAATCGGTAGTTGCCCGCCGCAATTTGCTCGGGAAGCGACAAACCGTATTCGATGTGAAAATCGCGGCGGCGATTTCGACAATAATCCTCAACCGAGGGGAATTCACCACGATCGACATGGATCCCTTTTTCGTCGAGCAGTTCATAGCTCGACGCAAGTGAAGTGAAGTAACCTCGGTCGGTCATACAACTCTGAAAGTTTTCAACTTCAGCGTACAAAGACAGCTGTTTTCCTGCCTGGAATCGTGACTCGGCATACTCCTCGTACGCTCCGTAGTCATAAACTTTGGTGCAAAATGCAAGATTGCGAACCGAAAGTGCAGCCTGCTCGCGGAGATGGATCAAGACTTTTTCCAATTGGTGCGACGCAGCGGTGGCTCGATGCTTGGAGTCCATGGCTGAAGCGGGATCGGTCGCGAGGGCAAACAGCTGTCCGGACCAATAGTCATGATCTGTGGGAGACATGCCAGGCACCCTTTCGGGGGCAGCATCGGGTTGACCCGCCGCTAACTGCATGAGCTTGAACCGTGCGAGTGCGGGGACGTCCTGAGTTGTCCCCAGGGGTTCAGGTACCTGCCTGGCAAAGCTTTCCAACGCGGTAGCGAGCTGTTGCTCCCAGAGAACGCCTTTTTGAGGCTTGCTTTGCCCGGTATCGGTCTTCGGCACCGAAAGGGGCCCGGGAAGACGTTTGACAGCCAACGTTGCAACTGGCGTTGTGTGACTTGCCAGGATCGCCGCTGAGCCAGTTGGCTTTGCAAACCGTGTTTCCGTGGTATCCGATGGAGGGGGCGATACCGGCGGATCCGCTGTGACCAATGTGGTTGGTTCCAAAACGGTTTCGGGCAAACCACCGTGGATACCAGGCACGCTGTGTGGGGGGACATCAGGATCGACGCCAGCCTGCGGCTGGCGGTCAACGCTTTCCCCGCTTTGAACCAATGGTTCGTTCGCGGATTTCCGTTCTGAGGACACCTCTTTGGCAATGGCCTCCATCGGGGAACGAGCCCTCAGTTGTTCACGATATCGAAGCCCGGAGTAGAATTGGTCCACGACCAACGGCCAGTCTTCCAGCGGGGTTTTCTTCAAGTCAGCGAGCAACCGTTTTTGCGCCGTAGCATCAATCGCCCGCACTTGCTCAAGTTCGTCGAGCACCTGAGCCATCACCTGTTCATGAGTTATCGGTGCAGTTGAGGTCTTTGATTCGATCTTGCCGGAAACTTCAGCAGTCACTGTTGGTTGGGCCAGAGTATCAGCCGTGGGCAAAGCGTGCCGAAAAAGTGGTATCTGGCAACCAGTGACCAGTAGCCAAACAGAGGTAGAAACTGCCACAAACGTAGTGCGGTAGATCGAAGCCATAAGATAAGTGATCGCGGCCCGGACTGTCGGCAGACCATGCCAGGATTGCATGCGTAAAGGGTGAAGAGCGGGGTGATAGTAGCGAAACCATCCGCAGTAACACAAGACAGAATTCGCCTGACCGAATCGACAACATCACTTTTGGTCAAACCTCACTCAAAGTCGGTTTGACCAGAGGGACATTACGCGCTGGCGAGGGAGCTTTGCCAGCAGCAGCCGAAAGTCGCCCGATGAGGCTTTCCAGTTCGATGCGGGCGCGACCGCGGTCTGAATTGTGACTTTTCATGGCAAGGTCGGCTGACAGCAACCACTGGTGGAGTTGTGGTGCCCGGCCGCGTCCCAGCTGACGAAGCTGTCGCTCTGCCTCGGCAAGTTTGAATGAGCGGAATCCCGCACGCTGAAGTGCGGATCGCAAGGTGACCCGTCTGCCAGCACGTTCCGCCTGCTCGATAATCTGGGTAGCAGTCGCAAACCGCCGCAAGGTAGCGGCCATTTGACCAAGCAGCCCGATCGGTTGTTCGCCTGACGTGATCAAGCGGTCGAGTTGCTCCAATGCAGTGCTGGCATCACCATATGCCACCGCATCGATCATTTCCCAGGTGGTGCGAGTTCGCCAACCACCGACGTGCTGCTGCACCAGTTCCAGGGTGATGGTTTTGTCCTCGCTGGTCAGCGGGGCTAGTTTGGCAATCTCTTGCTGCAGAATGCCAAGTTCTGGTGGAAGCAATTCCCAAAGCGCATCGGCGGCACCAACATCCAATTGGACCCGATGGCGGCGTTTGGCCCAATCGGCAAGCCACCTCTTGGCACGGCGTTCGCTGGGTGCTTTGCATTCGAGCGGCAGGCCGAGTTTTGCAACAGCTTTGGCAAGCCGCGTATTTCCCGGCCAACTTTTGACCTCCAGGACGAGCACACCACCGCTCGGTTTTGCGGCATAATCTTCCAGTTCACTCCGATAGCGAGTGACAAATGGATCTGCCTCTTCGACGATCACCAATGGCTGCCCACTCCCAAAAAGCGATACCATCGCGAGCGCATCGCGGACGTCACGCCATTCTGTATTTTTGCCCAAGACGGTTTTGAGTGAGAATTCACGATCGTTTCCACCAAGGACCAGCGCACGCAGCGTCGTCAGCACTTCCCGTTTGAGAAAGGCCTCGTCACCGTAAACAGCGCACACGGGCTTGACCTCGTACTTGGAGGCAGCCGAAAGGAAATCGAGGGCACTGACAGTAGAAGATTTAGCCATACCACGCCATTGTGTCCGGCAGCGAGCCCATACCACAAGTCCTGTAGGGAGTTTCTCCTTCGGTCGGTAAGACGCGGCACGGCGAACCGAGACAAACCACTAGAGATCGGGGTGGAAAGCGACACCATCGTGCCGCGCGGGCTAAAGCCCAGCGAGAAAGCTCATTCAACCCCCGAGGAAGCCCCCGGCATATGCACACCGCGAAGGCGAACCGTGGGCTGAGCCCGATTCAGCACGATTGGCTGTGGGGTCTGATAACTCGCGACGTTGCCAGCCAGATCGCGTGCTTCAAGACGCAGATAGAACCGACCGGGCAAGTGGCGGTCGAGCCTCCAGGCGTATTCCCCCGTGTTCTCTAAACCGGTTGCCACGGCGGACCAGGGTCCACCAGCACGACTACTGTAAAAGAGGGCAATTGGCTGTGACTCCAGGTTGCTGTCTTCGACGCGCCAGCGAATCACGAGGTGGTCCGATACATTGCCCACCCCTTGTTGTACGGAAAGCAATTCAGTGCGGGGAACTTCCATATCGACCGCAACCCAAAGCTCTGGGGGGTCGCCAGGTTGCGGACCGACCGCCGCAAGGACTCCGGTACTTCGAGCAACAAGCCGGAATCCATAAAGTCCCTCCCCTTCGACACGAACCCGCAGCGGGCTGCGATTGTCGTCGTCCAGGGCGTAGTTTCGCCACGTTTTTCCGCCGTCACGGGTCCCCCAAAGCTCAACGCGAGATACACCCCACTGGCCTGCTGACTCCAAGGCGTAGTCGAGGTCGAAGGTTCGCGAACTAACCATCCGCGGCTCGACCCCCGGGGGCAATTCTTGACCAAACAAACTCTTTACATGACTCAGCTCTGTCGGCGGTGTGTTGGTCGTAGAACCCCTACCCCCGGAAAACGAGGCGACGAGTGGGTCGACCACGTTGTTCGCAATTCCCGAGTTCTCACTACGCGGTAGGGTGGAAGGGGTTTGTGGCAAGCTGGATACCCTCCGTGGGTTGGAAGCCAAAGCCATGTTGGGGCGGTTACGAAGGTCGGGCCACTTCGAGGGCCCGCTGGAAGGTTCATAAACCACCTCCGGTTCGCGTCTTGCCGTGTTGAAGGGAGTTGTCAATTCGGCAAACGATTCGCGGGCCTGCGAGTCTGCAGGCCACGGTTGCGGCGTGACGGGGACCATTCCCCGCCCGGCAACATGTCTTGTCGAGGGGGACGGTTGCCAACTATTGGGATTGGATACTGGTCCATCACCTGTGCGGCGGGCTGCAATACTGTCGGCAGGCAAAGCTGGCGAGGTTTGCTGTGGCGGGAGAGTCGCGTTTGGTAACGCATCGAAGGGATTACGAACCGGCTGCGGTGCCATTTGCCTGGTAACTGGAGGTACTGACGGTGGCAGGCGGTTCAAGTTGTGACGTGGCACCACTTTTTCTGGCAGCTGATCGCGGCCCGAAATTATCATCGGAAACTGGTCTTTTGATAGGCCCTCAGACTGCGCGACGATGAGGTTGGCTCCCCGAAAACTGCGATTGCCAGCTTTATCATAGACTTCGGCCCGCAATAAAATCCGTGCGGTTCCCGACGGTACTTGCCAGCTGGCGCGCACCACCATTGTTCCGACCGCACCCGTTGGCTCGGGTATGACGGTCACCTGCTGCCACGATTCACTTTGATCGGCCCTCAGCTGAATTCTTGTCTCGCTTGGCTTGAGGTTCAGATCCGTTGCTTTGCAGTAGATATCGAGTACGCGATCGGAGGTAATCACACCTCCAAGTTCCTCAATCTGAGGAAAAGTCGTATCGACAATCACCCGCAATTCCGGACGGTAAGGTTCATTTGGCCAGGCACGTCCCAAGGAATCGATTGTGCGGATTGAGAACCAAAACTCACCATCTTGCCCGGCATGATAGGTAAACCCGCGGACGTTCGCCTTGGCTTCACTAAGAGGTTGCCAGATCTGGCCACGATCTTTTGATATGAACAACCTCACAGACTGCGCTGCGGAGAGACCCCCTGGTGCAGACCACTGGTACGGAATCATAAAGCGGGTCTGCTTCCAGTAAATTGCCTCGGGCATCTCGGGAGGGGGTGACGTCTTAGGATACACCCCCTGCGCCAACGACCATGAGGCAGTTGACAGCGCAATCCAGGTCGCAGCGCACCTCCAGCTGGCGCGGGTAGTACCCTGTCTGGGTACTAAAAACCCTGCGTTACGCCTGCCAGCGGTAAACAACCTTCGCAACATATTGGCCAATCTCGTAACGACCCCTGGATCGATGTGGAAAAAATTGTGGACTTCGCTGGAACGATCGAACTGAGGAATTCAACCTGCAAGCGATACGCCGGGCGCGCAGATCTCCCTGGAAACGTTATCGGTGGGGCGAGTGGGGTAGCTTCAAACAGAAAAAACTGCTGGCAGACGGGTTTCTCCTGAAAAAATATCCATTTTGGGAAATCCAACTGTTCTTCGAATCCCGATTCTTTACGTATTTCCACCGGACCGGCATAATGGATAAGGTCGCTTTGAGCAGGGATGCTAGCAACTTTAGCGGCAGGACCGCGACAATTACCGATGACAGAATTTTTCGGACATCCGTTGTCATTAGCCGCGTTTTGGTTTGCCGCAATATTCGCACTATTGGCGTTAACGTTCATGTTGATGAGAAGGTATCGGGATCGTGCGGCCAAGGACCGGCTAGTAGCCGGTGAAATGCTGACGAAATTCCGAGAAGTCCACGCCAAAGGTGGGCTGAGCGACGACGAATACCGAACAATTAAAACGAAGCTAGCAGTACAGCTAGAAGTTGAGTTAAACAATAAGGAGCAGACGAGTTAGGGCTACTGGCGACATGTCACACCGGATGGACCGGTTGTGATGCAACCGGCTGGTAGACCGATCGGCAGGTGGGCAAGTAGCCGATGAACGAGACTCGTGGGCTATGCGTACAGGGAGGAAATCTTGTTCGTGAGGTGTTGTTGATCACCCGCCATCCGTGGGGTGAGCGGCAGCACCGATTGGGCTCGCAACGTGGGGTCAGGGAAGCTCCGCCGGAATGGTGATTTGGGAAGGGTTTGAGTTGGTCGTTACAACCGGAACCGCCAATTTTATCCTTCGAGCGACAACATCAGGAGACTATGGTGTCACCCCCCCAACGGGAATTGATGGGGCGGGTTTGGCGCCCACCCGTAAGGAGCTTTCCATGCCCTCAGGTAGGGACAATATCAACGGCGCACGCCGTGGCGGAACATCGAAGAAGAACGCTTTTTGCTCGTTCTGCCGCAAGAGTTACCGAGACGTCGGCCCTTTAGTTGAAGGACCGGGTGACGTGTACATTTGCGGCGAATGCATTGAGCTTTGCCAATCGATTCTTGACCAGGAGCGTAAACGCCGTGGCAGTAGCAAGCAGCTGTTCACGCGCATCCCGTCGCCCCGCGAAATCGTTGTGGGTCTTGATGAATACGTGATTGGTCAAGAAGCAGCCAAGCGCGTGCTGGCAGTGGCAGTCCATAGCCACTACAAGCGACTCATGATCGCCGAAGATGAAACCGATATCGAAATCGACAAGTCGAACATCTTGCTTGTGGGTCCAACCGGCTGCGGCAAAACGCTGCTGGCCCGGACACTCGCTCGCAGTCTCAACGTACCCTTCGCGATTGGTGACGCCACAACGTTAACCGAAGCGGGCTACGTGGGTGAAGATGTTGAGAACTTGCTGCTGAAGTTACTCCACGCGGCCGATTTTGATATCGAGGCAGCCCAGCGTGGAGTGCTCTACATCGACGAGATCGACAAAATTGGCAAGACAAGCCAAAATGTCTCGATCACCCGCGACGTATCTGGCGAAGGTGTCCAGCAGGCGTTGCTGAAGATGCTGGAAGGAACCACAGCCAACGTGCCCCCACAGGGGGGGCGCAAGCATCCTGAGCAACAGTACATCCAGCTCGACACGACGAACATCTTGTTCATCTGTGGCGGTACGTTTTCGGGTATCGAAGACATTATCCGCAAGCGGCTAGGCAAACGGTCAATCGGTTTCAATCAAGATACTACCTACACAGGGGACCTGGGCCTGGCCGAAACCCTGCCGCATGTTACCGCGGATGACCTCATGGAGTACGGATTGATTCCCGAACTGGTTGGACGCCTGCCAGTGGTGACGGCCCTTGAACCGCTCACTGAAGGATCCCTGATTCGAGTGCTTACGGAGCCGAAGAACGCTCTCACCAAACAATACGAGCGACTCTTCGCCATGGAAGAAGCCGACTTGACGTTCACCGATGAGGCACTCAAAGCGATTGCCCTCAAAGCACAAGAACGTGAGACGGGAGCTCGCGGGTTGCGATCCATCATTGAAAACGTGATGCTCGACATCATGTTCAGTTTGCCGGAGCAAAGTCCAGGCCAGCACTTCGTCGTTAGCGAAGACGTTGTCGAAGGACGGTCCAAACTTTTCACCGATCAACCTCAAACCAAGAGTGCGTGATCGATTTCCAGCCTCGTCGCAGCAGCAAACAGGCCCCTGAAGGGGTGACGGAAACTCAGCCGGGGTTGGGAAAAAAACAAAAGTTCGAACCGGCGGGTGAAAACCGGCCGGTTTTTTTCTGATCTGTCGGGCGTCGCGGCAAGTACTGTAAAAAAATATTTCAAAGCTGGCAGGCACCTCGGTCTTTGTTCTGCCCTGGTCATTAAACGGGATTCCCCAGCGGCCCGGAACTCAACCACGATAAGAAACGGGTGACTTTGCACAGACAGCTTTGCAGCACGGCTAGGCTCTTGCCCCGCGCAACGCTTTCAATACTTCAATTCCCCGCTCAATCGTGTCGTTGCTAGCCGCATAGGAAATGCGAAAATGGGAATCTCGCTGACTGAAAATTTTACCTGGAATGACAAGCAACCCCTTTGCAATGGCTTGGGTGACAAATTCGGTACCCGATTCGTACTCGGGTGGGACCTGGGGGAACACGTAAAACGCACCGCCTGGATGGACAACCTGGTACCCGGCGTCATTTAAACCGGCAACCATGCGATCACGCCGCGCGAGGTATTGTCGAACCTGGCTGCTCATGTCGGTATCGAGTGCCGCAAGTGCCGCCCATTGAAAGGGATGTGGAGCGCAAACAAAAGTGTATTGTTGCATCATGGTGATCTTATCGATTACCGGGGCAGGGCCGTGAATAAATCCAAGTCGCCAACCTGTCACACCATAAGTTTTGCTAAAACCATCCATGACAATGGTCTGGTCATTCCACTTCGTTGGGCTTGGTAGTTGACCGTCGTAGCAAAACTCGCGATAGATTTCATCACTGAGAAGCGCAATGTTGTGCTTTGCCGCCAGTTCTGCCAGCGCTTGGATCTCGGAGGCATCGGCCACAACACCGGTCGGATTGCAGGGACTGTTGAGCAGGATCAACTTCGTACGAGGCGTAATCGCCTTGGCAACTTTCTCGGGATCGATTCGAAAACTTGGGTGTGTATCGACGAAAACAGCGTTTCCCCCAACCATGGCTGACAGCGTCGGATACATCACGAAAAAGGGATCGAAGCATATCACCTCATCCCCCGGATCGATCATTGCGAGCATTGCGAGGACCAGGGCACCACTCGTCCCGCTGGTGACGACAACACGCCGGTCGGAATGGCCCAGAGATTGATCGATATCGGCCTGTAAACGCTGCTGCAACTCCGCAATACCTTGCGTTACGCTGTATCCGTTTTTGTCCGCTTGAATCGCCCTGATGGCAGCCTGTTTGACCGCATCGGGTACCGGGAAGTCGGGTTGGCCAATCGAAAGGTTGATGGGGTCCTTCATCTGCGATGCCAGGTCAAACACCTTGCGGATACCTGAACTATCAAATTCTGTCGTTCGCGTGGCTAACCAGGGATGCATTAGAGATTCATATGTGGGTGGTAATGGTTTGATAGGTCCAACGGGCGGTATCATGTTGCAAAGCGAACCCGCCCCAGCACCACAGCCATCGGCGACCACTACGAGCCGACCACTACGAGCCGACCAGGTTGCGCCACCACCTGTTACCGCTGGCGACGGTCAGGTCGTTGTCACCTGACACGAATCAGGGTTCACCGGGAGCTGGCGTAAGCGATTTTTCCGAACCGTTTTCTGACATGGGCTGGGAACGCTTCCCATCGAACTGGACCAGCGCGACCATGGCGAGCACAAAAACAATCGCTGCTAACTGCCGTCCCGTGATTGGCTCATTATCGAACACGCCCCAGGCAAGTGCAATGAGTGGAATCGGGTAACTCGACATGCCGGCAAACAGCGGTCCCCTGGCGTGCAGCAAGGTTAAAAACAAGTACCCGGCAATCCCAGTTCCAAAAATTGCCAACCCGGAGATACTGGCAACCGCCATTGTCCAGCTGGTTGTTGCCGCCGAGTGAGTTCGACCGCTTTCCAGCAGCGGTTCCCCGAATATCAAACAAGGGATAAGGAACAACGCTCCCACGATAAATAGCGAAGTCGCGAGTGGAATCGCTGGAACTTCGCTGAGTTTCCAGCGAATGTAGGTATTGGCCGTGGCATAGACAAAAGGAACCGTAATCGCCAGGCTCAACACGGTCAGTGACATACCCCGTTGCTGTCCCTCCCACAAAAGTGTCATTAGCCCCAAAAGGCCTCCGATCACGCCGATCGCCTGGCGGAAAGTTGGCCATACACCGAGCATGGGTATCGAAAGGAGGATGGTGAGCAATGGTACTAACGCAATGATTCCCCCAAAAAAGCTGTGCCCAAATCCCAGGGAAATCAGAAATGGCTGGAGGACAAAAGGGAGTGCGTTTCCGAATAAGGCAACCAACGCAATGTGGAACCAGTGGCGGGGGGCAATCAGACGATTCCCCGAGAGCCACCACAGAAGTCCCATCATCGACCCACCACCGAAGAGACGGAAGAAACCGATGTCGACCGCGCCAAACCACGAAGCGGCTCGATCCATGAGGATGAAATTTGAACCCCAGATCAAACAGATAATTAGAAAAAAAAGATGGTGCATAGAGCGGGAGGAAAGGGCCCGAGCAAGGATGGAACCCAGATTGTATCCGGCAAACCCGACAGAGGGCAGAGGGCAGGGGGGGTGAGTGGACTCGACCTGAATCCCCCCTATCTCACAGTACACTGGAACTGCAAGGTCCCGCCCTCACCAGGCTCCAGTGGGTTCTTGATTTCCCATCGGAGGAGACTCGATCCGCCTTCATTCGGCTCGGTAAAGAAATTGGCCTGCAGACTGCTCTTGGCCGAATCGACCACATACTCGAGGCGAGTTGAAAGGTTGTCGACGATGGTCACATTCCCGATCACCTGGTCTCCAACATTGTCGAATCGCAAGGTGAACTCGACGATTTGCCCGGGCAAAGCATTGCCGGTGGAAGCCAGTTTGCAAATCCGCAGTTGTGGACTGTTGGGCTCCAACTGACCATAAACGACTCCGGCCTGCTGATCTCGGGTGAGTTCCACCGTTTCCATGTTGTCGACGACGACTTGCGCGGCCTGGTCGCCGTTCCACGTGTGCGCCGATTGCACCGCGATGGCAAGCCACGGCTTTTCGCGGTTTTCGAGTTTCCCGGTACGGACGATACTCAGGTTGGCGTAGGGAGCGAGCGCACCGACCAATTCCAGGAGAGCGACCCGTTGTTTGATTTCCCCTGCCTGGTCTCGACTCCGCAAGAGACTTGCCGGTCGCTGCCCGATGTCAACTTGAGCCGCATACCGCTGCACCGACATGGCCGGCTCAACCGTCTCTCGGGCATGGACCAGAGTCAACTGGTCCGCAAATTCATTCACTGCGTCAAACCGTTTTTCGAGTAATGGACCTACGGCACGGCGCACCGCTGCAAACCGGGGAGCGTAGATGCAAACCCGGTTGCTCGGTTCGACGACAACTTGATCGGCCAACGTGTCGTAATGGGCAATGGTGTCTTCCTGTTCCAACCCTTCGACATCCCAGTCAGCACGAATCCCGACAGGTAACCCGTAATCACCGCCGTCACAAAGGTATTCGTCCGTCGGACCGATGAGGTTGCAGCTCGCACAGCCACTGCAACTGGCACCAGATTGGCAAGCCTTACAAGGAAGGCGAGCCTCACCGCGACAGCGATCGTCACATGGCAATCGATAAGTTGGCCAGCCACCTTGAGCGTCTTTCGCGGCTGGCACCATCGACTCATCGTAGATTTCAATCGGAGGGGTCCCATAGGTGAAGTGACCGTCATCCTGCAAATCGTCAGGATAGCGGCCTCCGATCCGCAGGATCGCGACGGGGCGTCCGAGGCGATCTGCGACAACCAGGGGGTCTTCACCAGAAGCAGCCTCAAACCATTCGGTTTGACCTGGTTTTTGGACGACTGGTAGTGCCAGGCTGGGGTCCTCGACATAGATCACCCGCGTGATGAAGGCACCCTGGGCGGCCATGTCAAGCTCTTCGGCGGTCAATTCGATTGGAATGGGAAACCGCAGTGCGAGCCCCGGAGGTGGATAGGTGCGATCGATCAGTTCGATCGTTGGAAAAACTTCCTGCCCAGCCGCGACCGGTATATCGGTAATCCTGAGGCGGTACACCGAACCGATCAACATGCCGGTGAGAGCGTTTTTGGCCACTGGATCGGTAAACTGACCGTCCATGGCCAGTGCAATCCGAGTTCCCTCAGGAACTCGGATTTGCACTGGCTGGAAACGTCCCAACAACGGTCCCCCACGGCGGAGTCGGAGCTTGCCAATCGCTCCCGGAGGCAAAACACCAGCATGGTGCCAATGCTGAGGCGGTTCTTGCGCCAAGCCCGGGTGGCCTGACAGAAGATACGCCATCACTGCCAAAAACAGTTTGCTCGCGACTCGAACACGGTATGACACCGTGGCGCTATGGAGCCGGACCGTTGTCATGGATTCTGGTACTTTCCATCTTGCTACGCACAGCAAATCAGCGGGTGTTGCATTAATGGGCAAACAACCCGTGCAGGTTAAAAGGTGAACGCGTTGTCTCGTCGACCATCACCTTGCGTACGGGCTTGGGGTAATTCAAGCCAGGCCGCTGCTTGACCGAGATCTTCATCTTGTCGACCGGTGGTGGAATTGCCATTCGTGTGCGGTTCTTCATTACGTGTTTCTGGAATCCAGCGGGAGAACCAAGCGGAATGTGGGGTGGACCGGGCAGTCCTATCGGAGTGCCTGTGATTGGCATTCCGTAGTGGGGGAAAACCGGTCCCACGCGTTGAGGCGGAATGTTCACCGGTGCAAAACCGGCCGTCGGTACGCCGACGGGTATGTTTCCTGAAACGCCCGCCTGACTGGCGGGTCTGTTCAAAATTTTGGCCACTCCACCGTTTTCCAACACCGATTGCATGGGAAGCCCATTTGGGACATCGCCGGGGAGGG
>CAUZEA010000056.1:0-35823 GCA_963578605.1 Planctomycetota bacterium | reverse complement strand
GCTCCTCTTGGCTAGCCTGGCCATCCTGATTTTTGGCTTGGGCCAGGGGGAATCGACACCCGTCAATCTGGTGTGCCGGGGAACCCTGCTGGCAACGATGGTCGCAATCGCGAGCGTTCTGCTGCTGCTTTTTCTTCCCAACCAACTTTTTGAAATACTCAAAAACTGGGCCGAAAAATTACCGGCCATCGGCCACGTTGTCGTCAAATTACTTTCCATGACCCAAGCCTACCGCTCCCAAAAACGATATCTACTGGTCGCACTCCTCATTTCTTTTACCTCCGCATCGATCTACATCACGTCGTACTACTGGGTTTCCCGAGGACTGCCGATCGAAGCCCCCACCCTGGCGGAACATTTCGTCTGCGTGCCACTGGCCCTCTTGACGGCCGTGGTTCCGCTCACCCCGAGTGGATTCGGAACGCTGGAATTGGCGTTCGAGGGCCTCTTTCGAGTCGTCCCGGCGGGAACTCCCGTCAACCCGGGAGATGGCTCAATCGTGGCCATTTCACACCGGCTGGGAACCATCCTGGTAGCCGCCCTGGCCGTGCTCTTTTATCTCACGTGGCGGAAGAAGGTACCGTTGCCACCCGACGAAGAAACCCCGGCTTCATGAGTTCATCAAAAAAACCTTGATCAGGGTTGGTAGTCGACACCGTCCACGGTGACATTTCCTCCCTCGACCTTGATCGGCGGCACCATCCCGCCGGCGAGGTCGGAATCGCGAATTTTCACCCGGGCGAATTGCTCGACGATCATCTCCGCCCGACCGTTGTCGTAACAGGTGACCCCAACCACATCGACCCGGCATGCGCCACCCACACTAATTCCACAGCGACCATTGGCGCGACACTCAAGTTTGAGAAGTTCGCAGTTTTGGACGTCATCGGGCAAGCGAATCCCGTCGCTGTGAAATCCCTGAATGGTTAAGTTTTGCACACGGACATAGTCGGTGTTGTAAATGGAAATACCGACCGGCAGTCCCGCATGCCGCAGCCGGTATTCGCCTGGCAAACGATCCTGTTCGGCACGGAAGTATATTTTGCCCTTTACCAAGGCCCACTCCAGCGGTTCAAGTCGAGGGACGTTTGCAGACCCCCTGGCAGCCTGCGCCTGTTTGAGTGGTTGGCCTTTGTGAAACAGTTGCTGGTAAGTCAACCGGCGGGGCCTGAACGTGAACACATTCTCGCGATAATGGTGCCAGGCACCGTCGGCGGCTACGACGGTGCCATCGAGGATCGCACCGCTGCCGTCGAGCACCAGGGGACGATTGGCAAACCCACGATGGTTTGGCCCACTCAGAGAGACCGACTCACGATAAGGGTTCCCCGTGTTGGCCAGTCGAATGCGGCCACCCTGCTCGACCAATTGCAACCCGCGGGCAATGGTGTGAACAGGACCACCGGCCGGGCCGAACTGGGCAGCACGTCCGTTGGAATGGTCGTCTCCGGATTGGTTGTTGACGAAGATGTCACGGGCCATCAGTGGAGTGGCCAACAACAAGCCAAGCGAAACAACGGACCAATGTCGCCAGTACATAAAGTCAGCTCTCCAATGGCACACCGCTTGTTCAATTTGGACCGAGGTTCCACCAGCAATACCATCGGCGATTGCGAAGGCTCACGCCAACAATCAAGACACCTGGGCGCAAACGCTAGCACCGGTGCCCGTGACGAACACCGCCGCCACGACGCCGTGCTGGCAACCCGGGCGGCAAAGCGAAAAAGAAACTCTGGTCAGCGACTGGTCTGAGAACGGCCAGACGGCTCGCTAGTTTAGACTTGGATCGGTCGGGATCTGTTTGGGATCGATTTTCGGCGCGATGATCCCCAGGCCGATTCGCTGGGTGAGTAACCGCCAAATGTCTTCCGGATCATGCCAAATCTCTTCACCGGTGGCAGGCGTCACGAGCCACCCACCGACTTCCATCTCTGCCTCAAGTTGACCACCGGCCCAGCCGGCATGCCCGGCAAAAAGCCGGAAAGGTTTCTCTTGCCGCACGAGTTCGTCGAGGGCATCTTTATGGGTCGATAAGAAGAGCCCCGCGAGAATCTCCGTTTCTGATAGCCGCTCGATCGTGTGGAGTGCCATGAGCGGCCCCGGGACGGGACCACCTACAAAAATGGTCTGCTGATTCTGGCATGGCTCGTGGCCAGTCCGCTCCCAGACGTCCGAAATTCGCTTGTCGCCAGGGCGATTCAGCACGAGCCCCAGCCCGCCTTGGCTGCCGTGTTGGAAGATCAAGACAACCCCGCGGCAGAAGTTCGGGTCGCCCAGATGCCGCGACGCAACCAGCAATTGACCGGCAAAAGAATCCATCATGCGAACCAGAATGTAGAGAAAAACGAAAGGATCCTAACCTGCAGAAAACGAAAGGATCCTAACCTACAGAACAAGCCAAGTATAGCAAGTTGGGTATGCCGATTGTATTAAGGTCTTATCAGGGTTTGCAGCGAGAGTACAATTGTATTATAATAAGGTTAGGTTTAGCCTCCGTAGTGACCTTCCCTGGCGAGCGGGCTCGCATTTTCCCCAAAAATCAGCTGAATATGTCCGATCTTGTACAAAGAAAAAATATCAGTGATCTAATTGCTGCCAAAATAAAAGACTACATCCTTGAACAGGGGCTCCAGCAAGGGGACCGCTTGCCAACCGAGCATGAACTGGCTGAACGGTTTGGTGTGAGCCGCATTAGCGTACGCGAGGCCACCAAGGCACTTGGATTCCTGGGCATTATTGATGCAGCTCCCCGGCGGGGCTTGACCATCGGGGCGGTCAACATGGACCGCCTATCACAATACTTGGGGTTCCATTTTGCCATCGCCCAGTACCCATTTGACCAGATCATCGACGCGCGGATCGCGATTGAAGTAGGAGGAATTGCTCGGGCAGTAAAGCACATAGAGGCCGATCGGTCCATTCATAAGCAACTGACTGCCCTTGCGGAAAAACTGTCGGCAAACGCCCAGACCGACGAGCCCGAAGGATGGGGCGATCTCGATCTGGAGTTTCACCGTGTGCTGTTATCGGCTAGCGGCCTGAAACCGCTGATGGCATTCCATGATCTGTTAGTCATTTTTTTCAATCACATCCTGCCGCACTTACCTCAAGATCTTCGCCAGCGGGCAGCTGGCGAGCACCACCAGCTCTTGGAGCTAATTTCGCAACAAGATGTGGCAGGTGTTCAGGAACAGTTGCGAGTACACATCACAGGCGATGGGATGCAGCCCTCTAACTGAAGTGGCTGATTCGAGCCGCCGTGGCCTGGCACCCCACCCCTGGCTCGATCGTCTCCACTGCCAAAATGGCACTCTGATCTCGATTCCCGCAGGGGGTGGCACCCCATCTGAAAACGGATATCTTGGCTGAAGTCATTAGTGGCCAACAAGTTGCGACTGGTGTCTTATTTCTTGGCACGGAGGTTGCACTTACAGACTGCGGGGTTGGCTGCGCCTGTCAACCATGACCGCTCTGCTTCCGCCGAGCGGATGATTTGGCAAGCAGGTGAGCGACGGCCACCCCGTTGACTGGAGATGGTCTGTTATTTGGGTGGAGCGTTTCTTGGGGAAAAAGCCCCTGGGCGAAACTCGTTTCCCCCATCCCGACCGTTTGATCCGCCAAACAAGGGGTAAAACCCAACCGGTCCGGCACTCCCGGGCTGGGAACTGGTGAGGTGATCATCGTGAGCGGGGGGGGTAGCAACTGCCCAGGCAGTTGCTACACAGATCCACGCAAGAGTCACAGAGATACACGTAATAGTCAGAGATACACGCGATAGTGTGTTATGACGAGAGGCGTTTACGAGGTCTGCTAAACCAGTACCGGTGTTGGCGAATTTTCAGTGAGTTTCACGACCGCCGGCAGTTATTACGATTCAAGTCGTATTGAAGGAGGATTCCAGAGTGGCAAAGCAAATAGTATTTGAGGATGAAGCCCGCGCTCCCCTGGCCGCAGGTATCGAAAAACTGGCCCGCGCCGTGCGGAGCACCCTTGGTCCCCGCGGGCGGAACGCGGTACTGGATAAGGGTTGGGGTTCACCGAAAGTGACCAAAGACGGTGTAACGGTCGCCGAAGACATTGAGTTGGCCGATCCCAATGAGAACCTCGGCGCTCAGTTGGTCAAAGAAGCCGCCAGCAAGACGAATGATGTGGCCGGCGACGGAACAACGACGGCAACGGTCCTTGCCGAGGGTATTTTCCGCGAGGGTTTGAAGATGATTGCCGCCGGCGCGGATGCGATGGCACTGAGTCGTGGTATTCACCAGGCTGCCACGGCCGTCAGTGAGGCCATCGACAAAATGGCCGAGCCGGTCGATGTAAAGAATAAAAAGAGCCTGCAACAAGTTGCCATGATTGCTGGCAACAACGACCCTTCGATCGGACAGGTACTGGCCGACGCATTTATGAAAGTGGGTAAAAACGGAGTCATTACGGTCGAAGAAGGTCGTGGCAACGAGACCACCGTTGAGGTGGTCGAAGGCATGCAGTTTGACCGGGGTTATTTATCGCCCCACTTCGCCACCAACGAAGATGACATGACGGCCGAATTCGAGAACTGCCTCGTGCTGATCTTTGAGGAGAAAATCTCAAGCGCCAAGAATCTGGTCCCCATTCTCGAGGCTGTCTCAAAGGCGGGCAAACCGATCCTGATCATTGCCGAGGACATCGACGGTGAAGCCCTGGCAACGCTGGTCGTCAACAAGCTCCGCGGGATTGTCAACGTCTGTGCCGTCAAAGCACCTGGTTACGGTGACCGTCGCAAAGCAATGCTCGGTGACATCGCAACGCTAACCGGTGGTACGGCGATCTTCAAGGATTTGGGAATCAAGCTGGATGGCGTTCAGCTTTCGGACCTGGGCAAGGCCAAGAAGATTATCATCGGCAACGATGAAACGACGATCGTCGGCGGTGGAGGTTCGAAAGATGGCATCGTTGGCCGAGCTGAACAAATCCGCCGCGAAATCGACTCAACCGACAGTGATTACGACCGGGAAAAGCTTCAGGAACGTCTTGCCAAGCTGGCAGGTGGTGTCGCTCAAATCAAAGTTGGCGCGGCAACCGAATCGGAAATGAAAGAACGAAAATCCCTCTTCGACGACGCCCGGTCGGCAACCCATGCGGCTTTGGCCGAGGGGATTGTTCCTGGAGGTGGCGTCGCCCTGCTGCGAAGCGAGAAGGTCATTGACAAGCTCAACATCGAAGGAGATGAAGCGTTAGGCGCACAAATCGTGCGGAACGTGCTTTGCCTCCCGCTCCGCTACATCGCGGAAAACGCCGGTGTGGATGGCGAGGTGGTCGTGAACCGCGTACGCAATCTCAAGGGCAAGAGCGAAGGCTACAACGCAGACAAAGATGAATACGGCGACCTGGTCGCCGCAGGCGTGATTGATCCTGCGTTGGTTGTCCGCACCGCACTGCAAAATGCGGCAAGCGTGGCGGCACTGCTACTCACGACCGAGTCACTCGTCACCGAGATTCCCAAGGAAGAAGAACCTGATGCAGGTGGCCACGATCATCATGACCACGGCATGGGTGGTGGCATGGGTGGTGGCATGGGTGGTGGCATGGGTGGCGGCATGCCTGACATGGGTGGCATGGGTGGCATGGGTGGCATGCCTGGAATGATGTAATTCCCCGTAAACCGCCAGCAGGCGCGGACGACCGGGACATGGAAAACTGGCTTGCATGGGGAACTGGCTTAGAGGTTCCTGTCGGAAGCAGAAAAGTTGCTTGGTCCCCACAACCTCATGATCCCAAAACCCTCAACCCAACAACAAAACACTTTAAACCCATAGGAAAGGAATACCCTCACGATGGCCAAACTTAAACTTCGTCCTTTGGAGGACCGCGTGGTCGTAGAGCCGCTGGAAGCAGAGGAAATAACCGCTGGTGGTATCGTGCTGCCGGATGCAGCCCAGGAAAAACCGCAGCGCGGCAAAGTTGTTGCCGTCGGTCCTGGCAAGCTTCTGGACAGCGGCAATCGCGGCGAATTGTCGATTGGCATTGGCGATGAAGTCATCTTCGCCCGTTACGGCGGCTCGGACGTCGAAGTCGATGGCAACGAACTGAAAATTATGCGTGAGACCGACATCCTGGCAAAAATGGCGTAGCCCAGGGTTCGTCGTAAGAGGCCAGCCTTGCGATATTTTTTATAGCAGGGTATCGACACCCCAGGCGTCGTGTTACCAGGCAAATCGGATAGCAGGTTTTAAGACATACCAAGAGAGATCCTTTAACAGGAACCAATACCGTGGCAAAGCAATTAATGTTCGATGATGCCGCCAGAGCCAAGGTGCTCTGTGGCGTAGACAAACTGGCCGACGCAGTCGCGATCACCATGGGCCCCACGGGTCGCAACGTGATCATCGACAAATCGTTTGGCGGACCGTCGGTAACCAAAGATGGGGTGACGGTCAGCAAGGAAATCGAGCTCGAAGATCCTTTCGAGAACATGGGCGCCAAGTTAGTACATGAAGTCGCCGACAAGACCTCTTCGCTGGCGGGTGATGGTACCACGACGGCGACGGTGCTCGCACGGGCCATTCTGCACGAGGGCATGCGAAACATTGTTGCGGGAAGCAATCCAATGGCGGTCCGGCGTGGCATTGACAAGGCAGTTACAGCGGCCATCGCAGAGCTCGACAGCATGGCGAAGAAGGTCTCCAACAAAGAAGAGATCGCACAAGTTGGGGCGATCAGCGCTAACAACGATCGGGTGATCGGAGACTTGCTGGCCGACGCGATGGAAAAGGTAGGTAAAGACGGTGTGATTACCGTCGAGGAAGGAAAAACGACCGACACGACCCTCGAGTTGGTTGAGGGAATGCAGTTTGACAAGGGTTACTTATCGCCCTATTTCATCAACCAAACTGCCGACATGGAATGTGTGCTGGAAAGTGCCTTCCTGTTAATCCATGAAAAGAAAATCAGCAACTTGCGCGAATTGCTGCCAATCCTCGAACAGGTGAGCCAGCAGGGCAAACCGCTGCTGATCATTGCCGAGGATATTGAAGGCGAGGCGTTGGCTGCCCTGGTGGTCAACAAGCTGCGCGGTGTGCTCAACGTTTGTGCCGTCAAAGCACCTGGCTTTGGTGATCGCCGCAAGGCCATGTTGGGCGATATTGCAACGCTAACCGGTGGTACACTCATCAGCGAGGATCTCGGCAAGAAACTCGAGAGCATCAACATCGCCGAGATGGGGCAGGCCAAAAAAGTCTCGGTCTCAAAAGATGTCTGCACAATCATCGAAGGGGCAGGAAATACGTCCGACATTCAAAAGCGAATCGGCCAGATTCGCAAAGGAATTGAAGCAACGACCAGCGACTATGATCGTGAGAAGTTCCAGGAGCGTCTGGCCAAGCTGACCGGTGGCGTGGCGATCATTTCGGTCGGTGCCAACAGCGAAACCGAGATGAAGCAGAAAAAGGCCCGCGTTGAAGATGCTCTGCATGCAACTCGGGCGGCAGTCGAAGAAGGCATTCTTCCTGGCGGTGGCGTGGCGCTGCTGCGGTCACGAGAGGCCGTTCAAGCCGTACGTTCCAGTGCCAAGGGTGACGAGAAAATTGGTGTCGATATCGTGCTCCGTGTTCTCGATGCCCCACTCAAGCAAATCGCCGACAACGGCGGTCTGAGCGGAAGTGTCGTCGCCGACGAGGTCAGCCAAAAGCCAACCAATACGGGCTACGATGCCAACGCCGGGAAATATGTCGACATGTACAAGGCGGGGGTAATCGACCCGACCAAGGTCGTGAAGACCGCACTCTCCAACGCAGCAAGTATTGCGGGCCTGCTACTCACTACCGAAGCTTTGGTCACCAACTTCGATCCGAACGAGAATGACAAGCGGGCAGTTGTTGGCAGTATCCGCTAACCACAGCGCAACACATTGGAATTCGCGGTGGGCCGCTTCGCCTGGAGGCAAAGTGGCCCACTTGCATGTTGGCCAGCCTGGCACCTGCCAGGTGGAAAACCGGTCTTCGTTGCCACGGCCCGATTTCGCATACTACCATACCCATGGCTCAGCCCCGCGACTATTACACCGTGCTTGGCGTCGATAGGACCTCGTCGACAGAAGAAATCGCTGTCGCCTATCGAAAACTCGCCATCAAGTTCCATCCCGACAAGAATCCCGATGATGAAGCGGCCATCGAACGTTTTAAGGAAGCGGCCGAGGCTTTTGAAACACTGGCCGATGAAGAAAAACGCGCTCGCTTTGACCGCTTCGGGCATGCAGGCGTGAATGGTCAAGCAGGTAGTCATTTCCACGACGTGGAAGACATCTTCTCCGCCTTTGGCGACATCTTTGGTGACCTCTTTGGCGGAGGCGGCGGGCGGCGCCGACCTCGCAAAGGCCGTGATGTTCGCTGCAATGTAACCCTCTCACTGCATGAGGTAGCCCACGGAGTGACCAAAGAGGTCACATTCCACCGTCACGAAACATGCAATGACTGCCACGGATCGGGCGCGTCGACCGGCAGCCAGCGGCTCACCTGTTCTTACTGCGGTGGACATGGCCGCGTTGTTCAATCGGCAGGAATTGTACGCATGCAAACGACCTGCCCCGCTTGTCACGGTCAGGGATCGGTGGTTGACGAACCGTGCCCCACCTGCGAAGGAACCGGACAACAGCTGAAAAAGGTCGTGACCGAGGTGAGCATTCCCGCGGGAGTCGACAACGATACACGCGTTCGGATCAGCGGGCAGGGCGAACCAAGCCCCGGTGGCGGTCCTCCAGGTGACTGCTACTGTTTTATCTCGGTCCACCCTCATTCCTTGTTTGAACGCGATGGACAACACCTCATCTGTCGTGTTCCTATTACTTATGCCCAAGCCACGCTTGGTACCACCCTGGAAGTGCCGACTCTGCAGGGGCGGGGCGAACTGAAAATCCCCACCGGCACCCAATCGGGGCACGTTTTTCGCATGCGTGGTGAAGGCATGCCCGATCCTCGATGCCGTGGCCGGGGCGATTTGCTTGTCCAAGTCGCCATCGAAGTCCCCAAAAAAGTATCCAAAGAAGAGAAACAACTTTTACGCCAGCTTGCGGAACTCGAACAAAAACATGTGGCGCCTGAACGCAAAAGCTTCTTCGGAGAACTGAAAGATTACTTCACCGCAACAGACGAATCCCAGGCGCCATAACATCGCACATTCCGAGGAGTTGAAATCCGTGCCCACAAAAAAAGAGCCACCGCCAGCAGACCAGTCGTCGGAAGATGACGTGCAACTTGCCCAGGATGTTGCTCACGAAGAGCCATTGCCCGCGCAAAATCTGGCGACTGAACTGGAAGCACAAAAAGACCGAGTCCTCCGCCTTCAAGCCGAGATGCAAAACCTCCGCCAGCGGACAGCTCGGGAAATTAACAATGAACGGAGTTACGGCTCACTGCCTCTGATGCGCGATCTTCTGCCGGTTGCTGACAATATGGGTCGTGCAATCGATGCGGCTGAAAAAGATTCCGACGCCGAGGGCCTGGTGGAGGGTTTTAAGCTGGTACGGCAACAACTGGCCGACGTCCTGGCTGCCCACCACTGTAAACCGATCGAAGCAGAAGGCCAGCCATTCGATCCCGAGCAACACGAAGCAATCCTCCAACAACCGTCTGATGATTTTCCAGCAGGGACCGTAATGATGGTGACTCAAACTGGATGTCGACTTCACGAACGCGTAGTGAGAGCGCCCCACGTCATCGTTTCTTCCGGTCCCGCCGAATCGTAAATCGTACCCCCTACTCCCGAACGATCCCCCATGCCAACTTACGACTACGAGTGCAACGCCTGTGGCCACGAATTTGAACTCTTTCAATCAATTTCTGCCCCCGTAAAGCGGAAATGCCCCGAATGCGGCAAACTGAAACTACGCCGGTTGTTTGGCACCGGGGCAGCCGTGGTCTTTAAGGGCTCCGGTTTTTACGAGACCGACTACCGCAGCGAATCCTACAAAAAAGGGGCCGAAAAAGAAAAGAAGGCCAGCGAGAAATCCTCCGATAAAAAAAAGAGCGACGACGCATCGTCGACGAAAAAGACCGAACCCAATTCCGACACCTCGGGGACCTAACAATCAGAGTCCAAAAAATTGGACTGAAGGCCAGTCGCGATCTGGCCGAGACTACGGCCCCTTGCAACCGCTCACCAATTCCGCAATCCCGGCACTCAGCCAGGCATCGCTGACAGGCGCAACCACCTCCACCGCTCTGCGAGTCATGGGGTGGGAAAACCCCAATTGTCGTGCGTGCAGGGCGATTGCTCGCAACCGGTAGTCGTCATGCGGCTGGCCAAACAAACGACTCGAACCATACTGCCCGTCTCCCAGAATCGGATGTCCACGCGATGCCGCCTGCACGCGAATCTGGTGGGTGCGACCCGTTTCCAGTTCAATCTCCAACCATGACGCATCGGCCGTGCGCCCCATCACCCGGTAATGTAACACGGCCTGCTTACCACGCGGATCATGCTCCGAAACCACGATTGCCTCGGCCATGCCATGTCGCTTGTGCAAATAGTCGGTCCACGTCCCCGCGTCCGGTTGGACGTCACCTTCAACCAAGGCCCAGTAGATCTTGCTCACCGAACGGTCTGCAAATTGTTTCGAGAGCCTGCGGGCAGCCCGCACATGCCGTGCAAACACAATCGCACCGCTGGCAGGACGATCAAGCCGGTGTGGCAGTCCTAAGTAGACGTTGCCTGTCTTTTGCTCTTGCTGTTTCGTAAACACCTTGATGCGAACTTCCAGACTGTCAATCCCCGATGGGGCCTGTGTCAACAAACCGGCTGGCTTGTTGATGACCAGGCAGGGACCATCCTGGTACAAGATCTCCAGTGGTGAATCCGTGGTATCCATAACCTGCATTCTTGGGCGTTGCATCAGGACCAGACTGGCACGTTTGGTGAACTGCAAAACAGTTGGAACGTGAGCGGTATGTCGGGGGTGTTTTCACTGCTGGCCGAACAGCACCGGTCAGCCATACCGGTCAACGATTCGATCCACGATCGACGGGAAAAATCGATTCAGCGCAAGCAGCCACCAACCCGACCAACTTGGCACAATTTCTCTGCGTCCATGCCGGATGGCACGCACCGCGGCTCGAGCGACGTGGTCGGCCGAAACTCCCCGAGGTTCTTTCCAGGGCCGCTCGTCGGTTTTTTCAATCAACCGGTCATTGAGCTCGGTTCGTGTGGTGGCCGGTGCAATCACCAACACGTCGATTCCCAGGCGTTTGAGTTCCGGCCGCACCGCTTCGCTGAAGCCGTGCAACGCAAATTTGCTGGCGCAGTAGTCGCTGGTAAAGGGAAGTCCACGGTGCCCGAGAACCGACCCCACATTGACCACCATCGGCTGCCGGCCATGCTGAAGCAAGGGTAACGCTTCGCGCATCAGTTGGGCGGCTGCGAAGAAATTCACCTCCATGATTTGGCGGAGCCGGTCATCGGCTGCATCGACAAACCGGCCGTGCGCGCTGATTCCGGCATTGTTGACAAGCAGGTCGAGCCCGCCCAACTGGTCGCGGGCCAACTCAAGTGCCCTGTGGCGAACCGCCGGGGTCGTGACGTCCCCCACGACCGGGAGCACGGTACGTCCGCAGGAAGAGAGCTGGCTGACAACTTGTTCAAGCCGCTCGGCCCGCCGGGCCACCAGCACGAGGTCAACTCCACAGCGTGCCAGCTCGGTGGCTATAGCCTGCCCGATACCACTGGAAGCCCCAGTGACCAAAGCTCGCCCATCCATGAGGTCGCGGCGTGCCATAAGAATGTTCAAAAACGTTTAACCGTCGATTCCACCAAAGAGATCCTCAACGGCCAGGGCCGTCAGTAATGCAGTCGTGCTTTCGTCATCTTCGGCCTCCTGATCGATGCTCCACGGATCAGGATCGAACGCTGCTGAAGACCGGCTCTGATTGACCGCCAAAAGTAGTAAACTTGCAGCTGGCTCGCTGGCTTCGCCAGTGCTGGACAGCACCACCCCGCCCTGCCCCGACTCGGCTGCTTGCTCACCCAGCAAAGCAAAAGCAAGATCGTTAGGTCGTGCCAGGCTCTCTGGCTCTTCTTGAGTAATGACGGCAACCGCTGGCTCATCGATTATGGCCATCGCAACCGCGGTGGTCATAGCCGGCACCAGCGTAGAAACATCGGTGTTTACGGTCACCTGGGCCAAAGCGGAGTTGGCAGCAACCGCCGACATGGTAACCACGGCTACGGCACCAAAATTCTGTTTCCAATACTTATAATCCGCATCGTCCACGACCCCGTTGCCATTCGTATCGGCTCGCAGGTCCGTGGTAGAACCGCGGGTGTCGCGCCAAATCGAGTAATCGGCCGCACCAACACTGTAATCGCTGTTGAAATCGCCGGTCAGTACCAGGTTCAACTCGACCGCTCCCATATCGATCCGCCGAACGCCGCTGTCGGTACCATCGACAACACGAAACGCCCCGTCGCCTCGTTGATCGAACTCGGGAATTCCGTCCATACCCGAGAGGGCGGCAGGATAACCAGCATCGACCACAGGACTTGTTACCAGCGGTGCGTGAGTGAGTGTGGGTCCGCCGTTATCTGCCAGCGGGCCTAACTGGGGGTCGATGACACCACCTCCATAGGGGTTCCCAATGAAGTTTCCATCTGCCGAAGATCCGGTGACCGGTGCTGCAGAAAATCCGGACCCGGTGTTGTCGCCAATCAGACTGAACAGGGCCGCGGCTGTACGTCCAACGGCAACCCCAACATCAGGTGCTCCACTGCTGAGGGATGTGTTCTGAGCGATAATTGTGTGCCGGATGTTTACACTTTGATCACTCGCAGCGGCATAGATACCGCCCCCAGCCCCGAGGGACTGATTTTGGAGGATGGTGCTATGATCGATATCCGTCAGATCGTTCGTCCAGATACCACCCCCTTCTTCGCCAGCCGAATTACCGCTGATCGTACTAGATATAACAGTAATGGGTCGGTAAGCCCAAATCCCGCCGCCCCGATCGGTGGCCTCGTTATCCGAGAGGGTCACGCGATCGACCACGACCTGGCCGCCGCCCCCCAGGAAATCGAGCCCACCCCCATCACCCAGTGAGAAATTATTTTGGATAGAGGTGTCCTGGATGAGCACGTCGTGATTGGCATTCCAAACAGCTATCGCCCCGCCATGACCCGAGCCGTTTGAATTGCCTCCAAACCACGAATTGGTCACCGTGAGAGCGCCTTGGCGATGGGACAACGCGCCACCGATTTGGGTCGCATAATTGTCGGTGAAGGTGACGTTGTCGAGGGTCAGGTTTTCGCGATTACGGATGGCTCCCCCCTCGCCATTGACGTCTCCCCCAGTTAAGGTAAGTCCCCGAATCGCGACCTCGATCGAAATCGAATCATCGCCATCATGGATCGTAAAGATCCGCTGGCCGTCGCCAATTTTATCCTCCGGGGTAGGATCGCCGGCTCGAATCGTAAAGCTATCCAAAGCCGAGACATCGATCTCGACCGAGTCGGTAATGACCAGGTCTCCTTGCGTGAGATCGAGCGTTTGGCCATCGAATGACGGGTCGATTGTAATAACTTGTTTACCGACTCGCAGATTAGACTGGTTGATCGCCTCACGTAACGTCGGCATGTCAGCGAAACTACCAGCGGGTTCACCCGTTAGTTCGTCCAGCAAGTTGGTCACCCTCAATTCGTTGATCGAAACGCCAATCTCACGGCCTACACCGGTTAATTTCCAGGCCCCGCGGCCCAGTGTCCCGACCACCGTCACATCGTCCGCGGGATCGAAATCAAGATCCCAGACTGGAGCGTTGGGCAAGCCGGCTCCCACCTCAAACCACCTGTGATCAGGGTTACTCAAGAGCGAAGCAAATACCCCGATGTTGGTCCCGACAACGACTGCACTGTCGTTGAGGCCGGGCATGAATTCCAGGGAGAGCAGCTTGGCGACCTTCACCCCGGTCGAGTCGATTAACTGGAACAAGTCTCCCGTGATATCGGTCCAGGACCCCCCCATATCACTGGTGGCGAAAACGGTACTGTCGGTCATGGCAAACGCGTTCGTGAAATCCTCCGTATTCATAATCACGTCGCGAATTGGCTCTCCTCCGGGAGGCTGGCTGGACACGAAAGTCAAATTCCCCAAAAGTTGTTTGCGAATCCAAATGTTGCCTGCCGCATCACCAGCATAAATAACATCCTTGTTGTCGACCCCGTCTTTGCGGCCACCGTAATCGAGCGGATTGCCCTGGTAGCTTGCAGTTGTCGTCAAACCTGGCAAGATCCGTGAAACGGTCTCGCCCTGGTCGAATGACTCGTAGAGGCCGTTGGCACCGCCAATCACCATCCAGCGTGGATTGACATTGTTCAACTGAACCGGTGTGATATTGTCTTGCCACTCCAAGGGGGGACTTCCCGGCAAATTTGCCATGACCGGCCACTCGCTCCACAACAAATTACCTTCCTTGTCCCAGGTCGTTTTCTGGAGCCCATGAATCGTGAATTCACCGTTAGTAAAATCGATCGTGTTATAGCGGACTGACCGTTCTTGATTGATCAGCGACATGGTATCGACGGCAACGTCGCCCGCATCCAACGTTGTGAGGGTAACCCACGCGGTTTGATCAGGGGTGAATTGATACTGGGTACCCCCGCCTTGCGTACCACTGATGATCGTATTGGAGACGGTATCGTAGGCCACGTTGTGAATTTCACTGACCTGGAGATCCCCAATCAGCGATACCCAGTCGCCAAATTTACCCTCGGGGCTTGTCCGTTTGTAGATGCCACCGTCATCGACCTCAATCAAACTGCCCAGCGCGTCGAAGGCCATTTCCCGCGAACCGGCAGACGGGGCGGTATGGGTTGCCGTACCCGAGTCGTTGTCGGACCGCAGTGGCATTTCCGCGATCTTGTGGGTGATGGGGGACCACTGAAGCGGCAAAAATGGTATCTCGCCAGGCGCCATCCCATCGGCTATGCCACGGAAGATTGCGCCGGTGGACTGCTCGGCACCAATACGGTTTGGTAAGGGATCCGCTTGCCGCTCGCCACCGACATAAACCACGGTCTCATCGTTGGGATCGACAGCTATCGAAAAGGGGATATGGGGAGGTGGTTCGGTCGACAGGGGATCGGGAAGCTGTGGGGTGGGATTGGTGTCTTCCATCTTGAACCAGTGGCCCGCATTTTCTGCTTCGAATGCCGGCTCCGCAAGCTCCAACTCTTCGGCCATACAATCGACAAACGGACAACTTAAAGGGTCCAAGAGTGAAAAACTGGAATCGTCAATCGCCTCCACCCGCCACAAGCCGTTCGCCTGTCCCGCCAACGCCGGCTCGTTTTCCACCATGACAAGATCCAGAGTCACCAGACCGTGATCGGCCGAGGTGATGATGATCGGAGGGGCCTCCTCGTCTTCAACGATGGTGGGATCCACGCCTTCCACGGGATGTGGCGGATTGAGCAGTAGCATCGGAAATGGATTATTAGCGGCACCGACACCTAACCATTCGGTGCCATCGTAGTAGTAGACTCCGCCCGGGTTGGCCAAATACTCACCTTCTTCCCCTGGAATTCCAATCAACTTTCCGCCAATCAGCACTGCCGCATACAGCCGGCCACTAACTTTTTCGACCGCCAGTTTGATATTATTGGCATTCGCGTCGGTGGCGGGCGCCAGGCCATCGGAGATACTTGTCCAGATTGCGCCGAAGTCGGTGGATTCAAAAACCCCTATACCAGGGGCAGCCGCGTACAGGGCATTCGTTCGACTATTCTGTACAAGGTCGGAGAAAGCATCGCCAATTCCAAAGTTGCCGTCGCTCGAAATACCGATGAAGTTCTCGCCGCCGTCGGTGCTTTTATAAATTCCCCCGAGGTTCGACGTCACAACCACCTCGTCTCCCTGGGCTGCAATTCCCGAGATGTTGACGCCTGCTAGACCCTCGCTGCCAGGATTCGTCCAGGTATTGCCACCATCGGCGGTCACCAGGATCCCGGTCCGCTCTCCCCCATGATTCCCAAAATTGCTGAAACGGCCGATGCCAGCCACCAGCGTGTTCACGGTTGGGTCGGAAGGATCAAAGGCCATCGCCCCAATCGATAACGAGGACTGGAGATCGGTTTGAGGCTGCCACTGGAGCGTGGGTGATGTGGCGTTTGTGGTCTTCCAGATCCCACCATTGACGGCACCCAGGTATAAAATATTGGGATTGGTCGGATGTGCCAGGACCGTGTGGACCGCACCCGACACCGGATTGTTCGGCAGGATGTTTTCGACCAGTCCATTGGACACCGGCCCGGGGCCTTGGGACACCCAGTCGCTGGTCGCAACCAGGTTCACCTGCCCTTGCACGTCGAACTGGAACGGATTTTCATCCGGGTCATCGTTGCCAATGTAGACTGTCGCCAGGCGGACCCCAAACGTGGTTGGACTGAATTGAACTTCGAAGGTCGTGCTTTGCTCCGGTTCCAGCGACGAGGGTGGTTGCAAGGTGATGCTGAAATCGCCGAGATTTTCACCCCCGATGGCAATCGGTAGATCGCCCACAAAATTGAGTAGGGCGTCACCCGTGTTTTCGATCGTAAAGCTGTGCACCACGTGCTGCCCAGGCAAGACATCGGTAAACGCCGTACCATTGTGCGTACCGGGTTCCATGTCGCCACTAAAAAGCGACAGACCATTACCCAACACCCGAATGTCAGGTATGGGAGGGGGGACCTGGCCCACACCAACAATCCCGAAAAAGTAAGGTTCGTCATCGGGGTCGTTACTGTGGATCGTGACCGCGGCAACCCGCTGACCAGCCGCCAGGGGATCAAACTCAACATCGAAAGTTGTGGTCTCGTGCGGGTTCAGCACGGTGAGTACTGGCTGGGAGGTGACCGTGAAATCACCCGGATTCAACCCTTCGACCGAGACCAGCTCCGCCATCTGGAACCACTGGCCAGTGCCTTCGACCCATTCCTGAACTTCCAACGGGTCAGCCATAGGATCGACAAACGGATCGCTCCCGGTCAGTGCAAAATTGAAATCGTCCCCTTCAGTCACCTCGACGGGCCACAGACCGTTCGCATTAGTCATTCCCTCCACTGCTTCAATCTGTATAAGATCCCCAGTCATCAGCCCATGTATATCAGCCGAGGTGATGATGATCGGAACGGCCGGCTCATCGTCAACGATGGTAGGCTGGACATTTTCGATTGGACTGGCCGGACCACTGAGATTCAGTACACCCCCCCCCTCATTTTGAATGACGAAGGTGTGAACCCCCACTTCACCCAGCAGCACATCGCCGTAGTTGGTACCATCGGCGACATCGGGATCCAAATCGGTGTTGACAATCTCCTGCCCCTGGCCAAGGACCGTGATATCGGGCACGAATGATTCGAGACCTACTCCCTTCACATAAAACCGGTACGGATACTCATTCGGATCATTGTGAGTCAACACGACCGCGGCGGTAAACTCCCCGATCGCGTCAGGTGCAAACGTGAGGGTGAATGTGGTCGAATCTCCGGGATTCAAGGTCCTCTCGCCAGGCGGTGGGGCCGTGTAATCAAACTGATCTGGGTCGGTGCCCTGTATCTGGACGGGTAATCCGGCAGCTAAGATCAGCGCTTCCCTTCCGGTATTTTTTATCGTCAGAACTTGCGGTTCTGAGGTATCACCCGTGCCGACCGAGCCGAAATCGATCAGACCTTCACGATGTACAATCGGCGTGAAAGGATCGATTTCTACCGCGATGTCGGGACCATCCGGGATCCCAACCCAGAGTTCCCGCCCTTGGGTACCATCGTCGGCAGTGAAGAACAAGTGGCCCCCAACATCGATCAAAGAGCGTGGAAATGCACTCTCCGGTGCACCAGCACCATCCTGACCAGGTCGAATCTCATCGACCACCCCATGTGTGGAATCGGCCCAATCATAATAGTGCAGTTCCCGACCAGCCGCGCCCGGATCCGCCTCGTTGCCCGTCCGGTCATCCGCCACAAACAACAATTTTTGATCAAAAGAAGTAAGCCAGAATGGATCGGAACCTCCCCCCGGTGCCGTATTGATGTCCACGGCCAGCGTCGCCGCTGCACTACTATCCTGAAGGTCGAGCAACCACAATTCGTTCCCAACATCATCCGTCGCGGCAGTAAAAAACAACCGGTTACGAACCAGGGTTAAATTGGCAGGGCCTTGCTGGAAATTTCCGTTGGTCACTTGGGAAATTTCGATACCGTTGGGATTCCAAATTTTTTTGCTGATCTTCCAAAGTTCAAAACCGTCGGCCTCGGCGGCCTTGGCCGGGTAGTAAATGTCGTCACCCACAACCAGCAGGGATGATTGATTCGCAACACCAGTAGTCGAACCATCATCGATCAAAGTCGGCACATCAATCCTACGAGTATTCGCTGCGGTACCATCGGTTGCCCACAATACGTCGGGCGCTGAACTGCCATCGCCGATCTGCTCCAGGAAAACGATCTCGTCATTCCACTGGCGAAAGTTGTCGAATCCTACCGACGGCACCACGTCGACCATAATTTCACTGGCCTGCGTGCCGTCGGTCACCCAAAGCCCAAAATTGTCATCACCAGTCTGGGCGGTAAAGAAAAGCTGGTCACCGGCCACACCATGAAAGTGCGGATTCGAACTGTCTTGGCCCGGGCGCAGTTCCAAGAAAGGCCCGGTGGGGGGATCGCCCGCGGGATCCAGGCTCCATAACTCCGCACCACGTTCCGCATCGGCATTGACGAAAACCAGTTTGCCGCCAACCGCGGCCAATTGTGTATCGAACGAGACGGTGTCGTCGATGTCCAGGACTTGCGCGGTGCTGGCAGCCGAACCATCGCTCTGCCACAAAGTCGTATCGCCGGCGCCCTCCTCATAAAAGTAAACGTTTGGGCCAACCGCCGTCGGTTGGAATCCTCCGCCGGTCGATATCGGGATGGGAGCGGTCGGTACGTCGTAGGCACCAACCGAATAGAGTTGGTTCTGCTCGAACAGGTAGCGAGACCGAAAAAAGACGTTCTCACCAACAGCGAGGATCTCGTCGGTACCACCCGCCTCGGTAAACAGCTCACTCTGGAACGAATCCCCGCCAGGATTGAATGGCAAACCGGCAGGGGTCAAATCGTCCACAAGCGACGGCACCACCGAGAGCAATCGACGTTCCTCGAGCGCTTCAACCCGAAGGAGCCTTCGTTGTTGCTGCTTGACCCTTTTGGCCCCTCTTCCCACCACAGTTCCAAATTTCATCGCCACAGATGCCTTTTGCTCTACGGTTGAGGGCGCGCTGGTAGACAAACCATCCCACCAACGGTTTTAGCCCCGCTTCTTTACTGTTCCCGCTTGACAACTCCTCCGTTGCCACACAGTTTTTATTGTACTCAGCCTGTGAGCAAATACGCAAGAAAATAACACCACCCAGACGTTCCACCCGGTAGAGTCGTGACGAATTTCACCCACAAATACTTGCCAAACCATGTAGGAGCCTTGCAAAGCAGGCACGGTTTTAGAGCGGCCCGAAAGAAAGAAATGGGCACCGCCGCGATTTCCAAGGGCCTGAACCAGTCATGCCAACCCACAACCTAGGCGACATCCGAATCGAGCGGGGGCTGTCCGTTGGCAATCTCTGAAGAGGAGACGCGTCCGTTTTCTCTTAATTTCACGGTCGCTTCTGCGGGGGAAATCCGTCCCACAAATTTGCGTGGCAAACGGCAATGTACCGAAACGCGGTTTTCCGTGTAGGTGCGGCTAAGGACCTCGCCATTTTTTGCCAGGTAGGCCAACAGCCGTCCGTTGCTGACGCTCGTCTCGATATCGACATCCAGAAAATTGTGGCTCAGCGCTTCGCTCACAATACTCTCGAGCTGCAACAGACCCATGCTAGCCGTTGCGCTGATGGCAACCGCCCCGGGATAGTCGCGTTGGATCGCACCAATCGTTCCTGGATCAACTACGGCATCCATTTTATTGAGCACCAAAACCGTATCCTTTTGCTCAATCCCCAATTCCTCCAACACGCCGTACACGGCAGAAACCTGGTCCAACACAGCCGGATTGCTCACGTCGGCCACGTGCAATAGTAAATCGGCCTGGCGAGCTTCTTCCAGGGTGGCCTTGAAACTGGCCACCAGGTGGTGAGGCAAATCACGGATGAAGCCGACCGTATCAGAAAGCAACACGGGCCCCCAACCGGAAAGCTGCCAGCGGCGGGTCCGCGTGTCGAGCGTCGCAAACAATTTATCCTGGACCACAACCCCGGCATCGGTCAGCGCGTTCATCAACGTGCTCTTACCGGCATTCGTGTACCCTACCAGCGAGACGGTCATCCGATCATCGCGGGCGGCCACCTCTCGTTCGCGTCGGCGGAGCACTTTGTCCAATTCACCCCGCAAATCAGTGATCCGTTTTTCAACCAGCCGGCGATCGGTTTCTAACTGCTTTTCACCCGGGCCGCGCATGCCAACGCCCATCTTCATCCGCGACAGGTGCGTCCACATTCGTTTCAAACGGGGAAACGAGTATTCCAGTTGCGCCAGTTCGACCGCCAGCCGCGACTCATGGGTCTGGGCCCGGCTGGAGAAGATGTCGAGGATCACCTCGGTTCGATCCAGGACCTTCACTTCCAAGGTTTGTTCCAGGTTACGGATCTGGGCCGGCGAAAGGTCATTGTCAAAAATAACCACATCGGCCTCGGTCGACTCGACCAGCTTCTGTAGTTGGTCCAGCTTGCCTTTGCCCAGATAGGTGGTTTTGTCGGGCCTCTCGCGCCGCTGGGTCATGAGCCCCACCACGCGCGCACCGGCCGTCTCTACGAGGCCTGCAAGTTCATCCAGTGGATCTTCAGCGAGTCGCTGACCGTTCAGATACACTCCCACCAGAAGTGCCGCTTCGCTTTCGACTCCCTGCTTGCGATCAATTTCCATTGCTGTGTGGGTGGATCTCCGGGATCGGTGGACCTGTGGGGATTTGCCAAAAACTGGCAAAACGTCGCGTGATGGTTCACTACACCTTCGTACCACAAAACCGTTGGCGCACAAAAGATACACCGTTGGCGCACAAAAGATACGTTTTATTGTAACTGCCAATGCGACCGGCCGGTAGAGTCTTAAAGAATGCCCCGGTTTGTGGGCAAAAACCACCTCCTGCCGTTGCCTTCTTCGACAGGTCCGCGGTGGCCCGCCGTTACCATGGCAGCAAAGCGCTGCACTTCCTCTTATCTGACAGGCACGGTTTTCTTGACAGGCACGGTTTTCTTGACAGGCACGGTTTTCTTGACAGGCACGGTTTTGCTGGCAGGCATCGCAGGCAGTTTGCCACTTACCAGATGTATTCTAAACCGAGGTGCGCACCGTGGTACAGAGCGCTGGCATTGCTGTTGGAGAAGGATTTTCTGACGGGAGGGCAGTCTGCGCCTAGCTCCTGATCGTAAATATTGCCGTTATTGAAATTGTTGCCCGCCAGCGCCAGGCTGTTGGCAAACAGCACTTCATAGCCGGCCCGCAACGAGCAACTCGGCAGCAGGTCGAAGACCACGTCGAGACTTGCTTCGCCGATGAAGGCAACACGGTTACCACGAAACTTCTCGTCGAAGTCGTCCCCTCCTTCAAAGAGGTCCGGGTCCAAACCTTCGTCCGAACTGGCACGGATATGGGTGTGAACTTTGTGGTGATTGCCGTAGATACCAACCTTGGTCTCACCACCAATCCGCAGTCCCTGCCGGATGGTAATCCACATGTCACCACCAGTCTGAAAACCAATCAGGTTATTTTCGGTGTCGGTGTCGTACTTGAGCCACTCCGGGTCGCCCTCGTCATACTGCCCACCATAGGTGTAGAAGCGAAAATCTTCGTCAATCCGCGTATAACGGGCCCCGGCCAGGAACGTACCTGAAATCTTTGGCGTGTAACCGACCCAGTACCGGCGGTAACTCATTTCAGCCGTTTGCAAGTCCGACCGAATCCGGATCGACTGCAGATTCGAACGCTCGGTTTGCGCATGCGGCCCCGCCGGGCCAGGGATTGCTGGAGTTACGATATCTGGTGGGGTAAAACTACTGTCGCAAAAAATACCTGACCAGAGTGAGAAAAGGTCACCCTCGTCGTCCGGACCGGCGTCTTCATCCCTGGCAGCTGCTTTGCTGTCGAAACTGTAAATACCCATATAGCCAAACTCAAACACGGCGAGCGGCCCCAAATCGTAGCGGCCCATGATGCGAAAACCGGGCGCAAACCCGTACTTGAGATCGTCGCTGTCCAAGACGACGTCATCGGGGGTCGCACTAGCTCCTTCTACGGTGAATCCTTGATACGGCCCGTAGGTACTGACACGTGTCATCGCCACGGCTTCGACCCGCACGTCGAAGTAGTGCGGACCCCATTGATCGAGCCCCAAACACGCGGCACCGGCCCGGTCTTCGTCGTAGCCATACGGTGGGGCGGTACCCGGTGGCGGACAACAGCCATAAATCCCTGGCCCAGCTGCAGTGGGATTGCAACACGGACTCCGTCCGCAATAACCTTCGCAGGGAAAAACTCCCGACTGGCAACCACAGCAAGCGGACCCACATTCCGAGCCGCACGACGCGCAACCACACCCGGCGCAGCCAACCGGCCCGTAGGCATACCCGGCCGGCATCACGCCACCGGCGTTCTGGCCAGCACCCTGGCCAGCAATCAGCGGCGGGCCATACCCGGCCGGAACCACCACCTGACCACCGTTGGCATTGACGTAGTTGGAAAACCGAACCGCGTCAGCGTCTTGGGCACCCGGACGCCAGATTGCCTGAAAAACCCCTCCGCCGGCCGGCTGCTCCGCCGCCCCAGCTTGGGGCACGACAGAACCTCCCGGCGGTATGGCCAAGGCAGTTACGCAGAGCAGGTTGGCCACCGTAAAAAATGCAACTGTGGCCAGCGTTTGGCAACCCTTCATCGATTTTCTCCGTTGATTTCCGGCGCAAGGCCCGAATTCATGCTGTGCGGAAAGCCAGTCGAGGTAATTTATCGGACCGCTAAGAGCCCAAAAATCAGCTCTTTCCGCAAAATCGGTACAGGGAACCCAAATTTACAGCCGAATCGGCGACAGAAACTCAAAAACCCCGTAAAAACCGTACTGGGACACACTCGGTGCACTTGCGGCCCTGCAGGGCCGGCTGGGCCAATTTGGCAGTCAGCAGCGGTCAGCACAACTAAATTGTTTGACGTGGTTTTAAAGCGGATTTAGTATAAACGTAGCGCTTCAGACTGACGCATTACGATTGCTGCTATCGACCCATCCAAACTAGCTTGGATAATCCCGGGTCGCGCGGGGGCTAGCAACCTGTCGCAAGCCGCGATTGCGAGCGCTATATCACGGAACAAAGGCGAAGGTAACTTGCTGTGAAAAAGCAACCATCAAAGCACCGTCCCCAGCGGGGATGGGGTGTGCTGGAGCGGGCCGCGCTATCGGGCCACCCGCATAAACAGTGGACCTTTGAGCGGCTCGAAGAGCGTCACCTCCTGTCGGCAAGCGGGCTACTCGACTTCGAAAGTCTCTCGAGCGATACGGCCGCAGGACTGGCCGAGATCTGGTCTCGGGAAATCGCCGCGGCCCGTACGCACACATCCGGCGGCGGGGAAGCCGCCCTGCGATCGGTGCCGAATGATCCCTATCTCCAGTACCAGTGGCACCTCCAAAACACGGGGCAGGTCGACATTGGCAGCCCCAACTTTCAGCCGATCTACGGAACACCCGGAGTCGACATTAACGTCGTTCCCGTCTGGGAGCAGGGCATCACCGGCGCGGGGGTGGTGATCGGCATTGTCGATTCGGGAGTCGAGATCACCCACCCCGACCTGGCAGCCAACATCCATCCCGATCTGCGATTTAACCCGTGGGATGGACCTGAAGGCAGTGACAATGTACACCTCGTACTTGGTGGGGGCATAGTCGTCATCGATGGGGAGCCGGTGCCTCTACCCGGGCCCCGCCCGCACGGCACGCAGGTCGCTTCGCTTGCCGCGGGTGTGGGAGGCAACAGCCTGGGTACAACTGGCGTAGCCTACAACGCCCAAATCGCGCCCATTTGGCTCAACCAAAATCCAGATTGGCCTTTGTCCCCGTTGTGGCGAGACGAAGGGGAGGCAATATCCTTTGTCTACGAAATGGACGACATCGATATCTATAATCATAGTTGGGGCCCCCCTGATGGCACCCGTAACGTTAAAGGGCCTGGTCTATTGGCAACCGAGGCTCTTCGGGACTCCGTTTTCCTCGGTCGCGGCGGCCTAGGTAACATTCATGTATGGTCATCCGGCAATGGTGCCTATGACTATGGTGGCGCAGTCGTGCGAGGCTTCGCCGGCTACGACGGCTACGTTTCATCCCGGTATACGATTGGCGTGACTGGCTACGACCACGATGGGTTGTACGCCAACGTCGACGGCACCATTACCAATTACCCTGAGGGTGGTCCCAGTGTGCTGGTGGCGGCACCCACGGCTTCCTTCTTCCAAGAGATTGGCCTCGACACGAAGATCGGCAGCGGGATTTGGACGGCTGACTTTACAGGTGATTATGGCGATAACACAGAACCACCTCTCGGCGGATCGGAAATCGACGATTACTTCCCCGATACCGATTACACCTCGCGGTTCAACGGCACGTCGGCCTCGGCTCCCATCGTGAGCGGGGTGATCGCGCTGATGCTCGAAGCCAACCCGTACCTGGGGTGGCGCGACGTGCAGGAAATCCTTGTCCGCTCATCCGAGCAAATCGCCCAGTTCGAGATCCCCGGAACGGGTGCTGGCAACACGGGCGATGATCGCTACGTCGGTAAAAACAGCTGGACCATCAACCCGGCCCAGCTCTTCCGAGACCAGGACATTCGCATGAACGGCTCCGGAACGGGAACCCGAATCAGTCACGTCCTGCAGGAACAATCGCAAAAAGATCCCAAGTGGCGCGTGAGTGGTGAACCGGCAGCCACCGGCCTGGAAAGCCGCGTGTTTCATGCGCCACCCTCACCGCTGTTGTTTGCCAACGCCGCAGGTTACACCGTTAGCCATGGCCGCGGCGTGTTTGGCGAAGACTTTGGCTACGGTCATGGTGGGGTCGATGCCGAGATGGCCGTGGCCCTGGCCCAGAAGTGGACCGCGACCGGCCAAACGCTGCTGCCCGAAAAAACCTGGACCACGTTCACCCAAACAGAAACTTTGGAAGTTGCAGCTGCAGAAAGCTTGGAACTGGGAGATCCCGATCGCGACACAGAACTAGGGACGATGCTTGTCCCCGGGCGGCTTCCAGGTCGAGATGAATTTCCGGATGGCTTTTTTGGTGAGAACCGTGAAGATAGCCCTCTTGCCGAGTTGGCGGTAACTGGTTACTCGGACGGCTTCCTCGCCGTCAAGGTTCCCGACTCGCAATTGATGAACGTCGAAACACTTGAAGTGCGGCTGAAGATTACCGACGGCACCGATGCCCTCAACTATACGGCCATTAACCTGGTGTCGCCCGGTGGGACCCATTCGCAACTCAACAGCTTTTACGATCTTGCCGGCGATGAGACTGGCGATGAGACTACTGACACGCTGCAGCAACCGTCATGGCCGGGCGTCGCGCCCGGCGAGTTTGGCTCCGAGGAAGGCGCGGAAGGCGAAGAAGACGAGAAAGTCGAGGAAGGCGAGGAAGGCGAGGGAGACGAGGGAGAACTAAACTGGACCTTCGCCACCAACCGGGCCTGGGGCGAGCGGAGCGATCCAGCGGTGATTCTCGACCCGGCCACCGGCGAACCCTTCCTCCAGGACGCCTTACTCTCGAAACTGGAAGCCACCCAAAGCGGCACGGCCTTGCCGCAAGAAACCGGCGAGCGAACCTGGGAACTGCACCTGGAGAATTTCGGCTCCGGGTTAACCGTTGACGAAGTCGAGGTGATCTTCCACGGCAACCCGCTCCCACCAGGCTCGCAGCGGATCCAGGGATCGGTGGGGGTTGATCAGAACCAGGATGGCGACTTCAACTTCGACCGCTACCTGCAAAACACCCAGCTTACCGTGCCGGAATTAGATCTTGATCAAGACCATATTACCAATCGCCAGAGCGAAATCACGCGTATTGGCGATGTGAACCAGGAATCGTTCGCTGGCAATGTAACCGTTCAATTGTTTCCGACCGGCGATAGCTGCGGAGGTATCTACCAATTCACGACCGGACACGATGGCAATTTTTACTTCGACGTCGTGCCAGGCAACTACACCCTCCGGGTGGTCGACCCACTCGGCCGCGACCCGCTGGCCGAGTCGGGTGGCCTGGCCGATACCCTGCCCCGCTTCCAGCAACAGTGGCAAATCACGCCCGAGTGGTTCTACGCCGGGCAAAAAGAGGTTGAAATATTCCAGGCCCAAGACGGCATGGGGACCACGGGCGACTTCGAGCGGATTCGCACCATCGATAATGGCTCTGGCACTCCCGCTGCCTGGACCCATCCTGACCTGGGCACCACGCTTGCCGACCATGTGCGCGGAATCAATTTCCTGCTCGACGGCGGGCCACTTCCACCGGGATCACCGCAACCGGAATTCGGCACCGGTACCAGCACCGGCTTCGTCTATGCCGACCTGGCGGGCAACGGCCAGTTCGATGGGTTCGATGTGGGTGTCGGCAGTTTTACCGTCTTCGCCGATCTGAACAACAATGGCCAGTACGATCCACTTGGCGATCCGTCGGCAGAGACCCTTTCGGATGGAACCTACCAACTGGAAGTTCCTACCGACACGGGATCGATCAACGTGGGTGTCGTGCTGCCTACCGGCTGGACCCACACCGGCGCATGCGGCCCTTTCCAGTCGGTCACCATCAACCCCTCGCAGCCAATCATCCAGGTTGATTTCGCCTTGATGCCCCCGGCCGACTCGGGAACCCCAGGGCCAGCCGTCCCGGGACGAGTCTTCGGTGCGGTCTTCCTCGACAGCAATGGCAACGGCGTCATGGACGCCAGCGAAACCGGCGCAGCGGGCGTGAGCGTTTATCTCGATACCAACCTGAATGGCGACCTTGATCCCGGTGAGGCGGAGACGATCACCGGGGCAAACGGTGCTTATTCGTTCGACAACGTCCAGCCGGGCACCGTTCACGTCCGGCTAAGCACGTGGAACCTGGCACAGATGACGATGCCACTTTCCAGCTTCCACTCGGTAAATATGACCGGCGATGGCACTTTCAGTAACTTGCAGTTCGGCCTCGAGGCGGTCGCCCAACGTGACTTCGGCGACCTGGGAGGTGGTTTCCCCACCTTAGCCCTGGACAATGGCCCGTGGCATCTGGCCGTCTATGGGTTCTCGATAGGCAACAACGTCACTGGTGAATTGGATGGGAAACCTGACTCGGGCGGCAGCGGCGACAATTACGACGACGGCGTGCAGCTGGTCAACGCGATAGGTAGCCCCACCGATGGACTGGGGAACCCGATCGAACTGGAAGTGGGTACCAATATTATCCAAATTGAATTGACGGGCTCGGGAGGCTGGCTCAACGCCTGGATGGACTTCAACGGGAACCAAGCCTTTGATACAGGCGAGCAAATCTTCACCAATCACGCCCTGACTGCCGGGGTGCACATGCTCGCGTTTCAAGCTCCCTCCCTGCCTGCAAGCGGCGGTGCCGTGGCTGCCCGCTTTCGTTGGGGAGAGGCCAACCTCAGCTACACTGGTGGATCGAACTCCGCGGGTGAAGTCGAAGATTACATGTTTGGTAACTCGCTTACGCCAGCCCAAATCATCGATGGTGACTTTGACGGGAACTACGTTGTCGACAACAACGATTACGACCTCTGGAAATCGACGTTTGGTTCGACCAGCGATCTCCGGGCTGACGGCAACGGTGACGGAGTGGTCGATGCTGCCGACATGACCATCTGGGCCGATAACCGCCAGGTGGGTACCGCAAGCAGCAGTAGCAGCCGATCGAGCGTCGCCGCGCGGTCACTGGCCGCACCCCACAACGGTGCACCCAATAACCATGCCCAACCGCACACTACCGCCCCATTCACCGATCTGGCCAGCTACATCGCAGGGCTTGGCTACACCACCAGAACAATCTCCGTCGGCCTCAATGGAACGCAAACTATTTATGTGGCTCCGTCAACAAGCCGAACCAGTTCGATTGCCCAGCAGGATACCTCCACAACAGGCCACGGCCCGGTCATCGAAAACGTGTTCGGTGATGACTTGCAATTTGTGATTCGCTTTGCCGAACCGGTTACCACAGTGCAACGCGAGTCGTTTGCCTCGGCCGAATCGGTCGACGAAGTCACCGAAAGGGCCATTTTTGAGGACCTGCTCCTGGCCGAAAGCCACCCGCGGGACACCGACCCGGACGATGACCTCCAGCGCAATCGCGTGGTGGTCGACGACCACGATGAAGACGAATCGATAACCGCAGCACTGGCACTCGTGTTGAGAGAAACACTCGACTGGCGGCTGCTGTAGAGACGAACCTTTTGACGGGACAGACAACTCGAGTCGTGTAAAGGTATTCGGCTTGAAATTTTCGATTTGCAGGTTGACGCGAGCCGTTAGTTCGAGTCGCCAGGCGAGGCATCCGGTGGCCGGTGCTACGGGCAGGCCCGCAGCTGGGAATGTGAATATTTGACGAAAATTCAGCGGCAATTTACGATAGATAGAAGGTAGCAAGTGTCAGGCAGCCGCTCTTCGTAAGAGGCAAATGGATAACAAGAGGTCAATGGATAAAGAGTGGCAACGTGGGCAAGCTCCGATGATTTAGTTCGTCGATCGAGTGGGCAAATCGGCGACAGCCTTGCGGCAATTTTGGGCCGCTTGGACAGTTGAAGGGGAACAAAGGTGAGCAAACGCAACTCTCAGCGAATCGGGCTCTTGGCCCGCCGGGCGGTATTGGGTGCCCATGGCCCACGCTCAAAACGTGCGCCCAGGAACTGGACGTTCGAGCGGCTCGAGGACCGTCAGCTCCTGGCAGCCGACGCATTTGCCGAACCCCTGCTGGGCGAACAGTGGTACCTGCTCAACACGGGGCAGCAGGTTGGCAATCCCGACTTCCAGGAGATCTACGCCGTCGCGGGTGAAGATATCAACGTGGCCCCCGCGTGGAACATGGGTTACTCAGGCGCCGGGGTTATCGTGGCCGTGGTCGACACTGGCGTACAAACAGACCACCCTGACTTGGTGGCCAACATCGACCCGTTTTTCCAATTCAATTTTCTGGACCTGGACCTAGACGCGTCACCCGACCTGCAGATAGGAGACACCCACGGGACAGCGGTCGCTGGGATCATCGCGGCCGAGGCGAACGGGATTGGCACCACGGGTGTAGCCTACGACGCACAAATCGTGCCGGTCATTCGTGACGCAGACGTGTTTGGCGACGATGACGGGTCGAGCTACATCCGAGTGTTCGACCTTTGGCAACAGGGGATCGACGTTTTTAATCATAGTTACGGACCGCCGGACTCGCGACAATTTCTGGACAGGTTTACTGACAATTCAACGTTAAACAATTACATCCAAGAGGCCCTTAATGACTCGATTGTCTTCGGCCGCGAAGGGTTGGGAGTGATCCATGTCTGGGCTGCGGGTAATGGCGGCAATGTCAACGATTTCTCCAACTACGATCGTTTCGCCAACTCCCGTTTCACGATCGCTGTTACGGCCGTCGATCACGATGGCAGCTACAACAATGTCGATGGAACGATCACCAATTACGGTGAGGTTGGCCCCAACGTCCTGGTGGCAGCACCCAGTAGCTCAACCTGGTCTATCCTTGACGACACCGGCATCGGTAGCGGAATTGTCACCACCGACTTCACGGCGGAGTATGGGAAGAACAGGTCGCCCCTGTTCAGCGGCATGGAGATCGATAACGACTACCTGGCCGATGTCGACTACATGTCGAGGTTTGAGGGCACGGGCGCGTCGGCCCCCATGGTGAGCGGGGTGGTGGCGCTGATGCTGCAGGCCAACCCAGAACTCTCGTGGCGCGACGTACAGGAAATCTTGATTCGCTCGGCACGGCAGAACGCGGCCCAGGAAGAACTTGCCATCGGTATTGAGAAAAACCTTGGCATCTCGTGGCACAACACCTGGATCATCAACCGCGACGAACTTTTTCGACCAGTCACCGGCGGGCTCATGCCCACGATTATGGACATCACCCACCCGGTTGCCGATCCGATGGTTGGCAGCCCTGGCGGCAGGGGCTTTGGCAACACGCCTGATGTCTATACCAACGGAGCCGGCTACACGATCAGCCAGGGACGGGGCAGCTTTGGTGAAGCGGTGGGCTACGCCCACGGGGTGGTCGATGCCCACCTGGCGGTTACCCTGGCCGAACAGTGGCACACGAAAAATCAGGCCCTCCCCACCGAATTGAGCTACACCACCTACATCAATGGCGGGGGTGCGATCGCCGCTGAAGAGGTTCCCACCCTGGAAATGCTCATCCCGGGAAAATCCGGCGGAGAAGCTGGCTTCGGTGAATATTACGAGTGTATTGCCGACCCGGAATGCGACCTCGCAGAGTACGAGGGACCCTACCGCAACGGCACCTACATTCCTCTGGGCGTACTGCCGGAGGAGAACGCGATGCGGGTTGAATGGGTCGAGGTTGAGTTTGGAGCAGTCGAAGCACAGCTCGAAAATCTCCGCATGACGCTCGTTTCACCCGATGGCACACACTCCGAACTGAACCATTATTTTGTCGACGGTACGATCCAGGCTCAGCTGGGATCGGGTCCTATTGACATTCGTCATCCAAATAATGGCAAAGGTGGTGCCACCGGCCCCGAGCTACCGGGGACCGTAACGGGAGTCCCTCTGACAAAAGAGCAATATGATGCGATAAATGTAACTGCTGCAATTTTAGAAGTTTACCCAAACTGCACAAATTGCCCTCAGTATGCTGACGACCCGCATGTGCTTACGATCCTGGAAGAATGGTATGTAGAATACTTAGCGAATTGGGAACGGAACCCCCCGACAACTTCTCTCTTCAACAATTTCATCTTCACCACCAACCGCCACTGGGGCGAGCGGTACGACGCCGATCCGCAAATCGACCCGGTCACCGGCGAGCCCTACGCGACCTCCCTCCCCAACGGCTGGCAGTTGCACGTCGAAAATTTCTCGGGATCCGAGGTTAGTTTAGGGCCCATGGAAATCGTCTGGCATGGTTCACGGATCGACCCCGATTCAGTGCGGGTCCAGGGATCGGTGGGGGTCGACGACAACAACGATGGCATGTTCAACTTCCAGCGGTGGATTCAGTACCACAGGGATGTCAATGGCGATGGAGAGATTACGCGCTTCGGCGAAGTTGCCCGCGAGCAAGACCCCGACCAGGAATCGTTTGCTTCGAATATCACAGTAAATATTTCCAAGACCGAATCGGGCGAACTGGTCGATCAATTCGTCACCGGTGCCGATGGCAACTTTTACTTCGATGTGCTTCCCGACTATTACACAATTGAAATCGATGCCCCGCAGGGCCGGACCGTCCTGGACGACCCGAACACGCCCACCGGATTCCTGCCCAAGTACAAAACTTCCTGGGAAATCACCCCCGACTATTTCAATGCGTTCGATCACGACCGGCTGCCGCCGGTCTTGAACAATTTCCACCCGGCCGTCAACTACGATATTCGCATTAACGACGGTGGGAACCCGTTTCCCTTTGCCAATCCAAACTCGGGCCGTGCCGTGCCAGCCGACCTGCGGGCAGTGAACTTCCTGCTGGAAACAGCCACCAGCATTGAACAAGCAGCCGTGTTCAACGGGTTGGTATTCGCGGATCTCAGTGGCAATGGACTCTTCGACAACCAAGATGAAGTCCAGGCAGGGGTTGATATCTTTGCCGACCTGAACCGCAATGGTACGTTTGATCTGTCCGAAGAACCTGCCGCCAAGAGCCTGACCGATGGCACCTATTCGCTAATCGTTCCCACCGCGATTGGTAATGTCTTTGAAATCATCGCCGCACCCCCCGACGGTTGGACCCAGACGGCACCAGCAACCGGCTCGTACATTGAGTTTGGCAAACCCGGAACCATTATCAACGATCTCGATTTCGGCATGCAGCCGCCCCCCTCAGAAAGCGAAATCCGCGTGACCGGCCTGGTGTTTGCCGACACGAATGGGGACGGATTGATGAACGCGTTCGAGTCAGGCCAGGGCGGAATCAAAGTCTATGCCGACCTGGACGGTAACAATTTGCATGATCCGGCCAGCGAACCCTCGATGTTCACCACAGCCAATGGCTTTCACGAACTGGCAATTCCCACCTTATCACCGCTGAGCTTCGAAGTCCGGGTTGAGGTCGGGGCTGGTGCTTCGATTACGACTCCAAACGCTGAAGAACATTCGGTCACAGCATCGCCCGGAGATGCCCGCTCCCAAATCAATTTCGGCATCAAGCCGTCCGCTACGATGGCGGGTAGGATTTCGGGATCGGTCTTCCACGACAATAACGGCAATGGACTCCGAGATAGCGATGACTTTGGTGTCCCAGGTTTCACCGTCTACCTTGACGGCGATCAAAACGGCGGCTGGACTACTGGCGAACCCCAGGCAATAACCGATGGTGGCGGCGGTTTCCTCTTCACCAGCGTGACTCCTGATAACGTGTTCGTGCGGATGAATACTCCCGTGGAATGGGACATCACCACACCCGACTTCGACTACCATGTGGTATCGGTCACCGCGGCCGGTTACGTCAGTGGGCTTGAATTCGGAGTTAACAATCTCCAGATCGTCAGTGGCGTCGATGTCGGCGGTGGCATCGTTGTCGGCGGTGGCATCGGCACCCTTGAATTTGGCGACTTGCTGGGCTTTCCCACCACGCTCGCCCGAAATGGTCCGTACCACCAGACAGTTTCCGGGTTCAAACTTGGCAGCTTCGTCGACAGCGAACTCGATGGCCAACCTCATCCGGACGCCCTGGGCGACGACAGCCGTGGAATTGATGATGATGATGGCGTGCAAATTGTCGATGCCCTGGGCCGTTCCCATGATATCCTTGGCAATCCGATCACCATCAGTCCCGGTAATAACCGGGTGGAAGTCGTGGTTGCAGGCCTGGGCGGACGGCTGAACGGCTGGATGGACTTCGACGGCAGTGGCTCGTTTGACACAGGTGAGCACATTTTTGACAACATCCAGCTGCGGCCAGGTCGCTACGTCCTGCCATTGAACGCCCCCGGCAATCTTGCCAATGGGTCCATTGCTGCCCGCTTCCGCTGGGGTGAAGCGGACCTGAGCTTTACGGGCGGATCGCTGTTCGCAGGCGAAGTCGAAGATTACATGTTTGAGACGGCCAACGGGCTGACCGTCACAGCCCAGACCGGCTCCGGTGACTACGATGGAGATGGCATCGTTGGTCCTGGCGATTACAACGTCTGGCGGAACAGCTTTGGATCGACCACCGAATTGGCGGCCGATGGCAATGGCAATGGCACGATTGATGCCGCGGATTACACCATCTGGCAGCAAAACAATGGCCTCGTGATTGGTGTCGGGATCGTCTCGGCAGTCACCGATAGTGACTCGCTCGACGAAGCCCAAGAAGAACTCACCCCGACGACTCTCGTGATTGGCCCGCTGGCACCATCGGTGGACGTGACGGCCGGCGATACCCATGTCGTGGCCGCCAGTAGTAGTTCTGCCGGTGAAACCGTCGAGCACGATCTGCTGAACCTCGTGCTCGGCCAGCTTGGCAGCCAGTCCGATGAAGAGATGGACTCGGCGGTCCTCGACGCTCCCTACACCAACACAGACGACGTCGACTTGGCGCTGGCAGTTGCCCTGGACGAAGAGACCGACTGGCGCTTGCTGTGAGACGGCAACCGCCCAGGCCGACTTGCACGCCTCCTGGCCTCCTTTGAATCTGGAGATGCCCTCTTTGAATCTGGCGATGCCTCCTTTGAATCTGGTGATGAAAGTGCGCCGTGCCTGCGCCGCAGGCAAACTCTCGTGTCACCTCCAAGTTCGCAATAATGGCCGATCTTCGCTCACGCGAACAAGAGGTAGCAGATCCCGGTTACCACCACCGTGCCGATCACATTCAAGGCAAGCCCTTCCCGGGCCATCGTGCGAACCGTCAATTGTCGCGATCCGAAAACGACCGCATTCGGTCCGGTTGCTACCGGCAGCATGAAAGCAAAACTGGCGCTGATTGTGGCCGGCACCATAATCAACTTGGGATCGATGTCAACGGTCAGGGCAGCCGCAGCCAGAATTGGCATCAACAAGGTTGTCGTGGCTGTATTGCTGGTGATCTCGGTCAAGAACATCACGAAGAAGCAAAGCACACCGATCAGTACCAAGGGATGCGAGGCCTCGACAAATCCGGCGAGCAACTCGCCCAACACCACGCTCAACTGCGAGGCCACGAATGCCTTGGCAATCGCAATCCCGGAACCGAAAAGAATCAAGATTCCCCAGGGAATGCCCGCGGCCGTCTTCCAATCCAAGAGCCGCCCACCCGAACCGTTGGGGACGATAAACATGACCACGACCGCCAGCAGGGCAACGCTCGCATCGTTGGCATAAGGCAGGTGCAAAAATCCGCTCCAGCCACCCCCGGGAGCCGTGCGGGTGACCCACAAGAGTGCCGTGATGCCAAAGACCAGTAGCGTGCGGACTTCGGCGGGCCGCCATGGGCCGACTTCAGGCAGTTCGATCGGTTCGTGCGGTTTGAGCCCGCGCGTGAGCCAGAGTGCCACACAGGGAATCATCACCAGCACCACGGGAATGGCCCAACTCATCCACTCGAGAAAGCTGGGTTCGGTACCAAAATTCTCGGCATAAACTTTCATGAAAATCAGGTTCGGGGGAGTCCCCACCGGCGTGCCCACCCCGCCCACACTGGCCGCATAGGCGATGCCTAACAAAAGTGCCACGCGTAGGCGGGAATCGTTAATCTTCTCGATCAACGCCATTACCACCGGCAGCAACATCAAGGTGGTGGCCATGTTTGAAATCCACATGCTCAGTACAGCCGAGGCAGTCATAAACCCAAAAACCAGCCGCCGGCCACTACCACCCCCAAACAATCCCACCATGCTGAGGGCAATCCGCCGGTGGGCACCGCTCCGCTCCATCGCCGAGGAGAGCATAAAGCCCCCCAGCAAAAGCAGAATCAACGGGCTGCCGTACGCCTCTCCTACCTGGGTGGGCGAGATCACCCCGACCAGTGGCAAGACGGCCAGCGGGATCAAGCTGGTGGCCGGAATCGGGATCGGTTCAAAAATCCACCAGCAGGCGGTGAGCATGGTGATACCGGCGGTCCATGCAATTCCGCTCGACCACCCGGCCAGGGACAAACCGATCCCCAAGCCAAGCGCCACCAGCGGACCGGCAACAAGGGTCCAATGCTTCATCGCAAAACAGAGTCCGTCGAAAGATCTGGGCTAAAGCGGTGCCACGCAAGTCACGACACTTACCTGGCAGATCACTACTTACCTGCTTGTGAATACTTTACTGCTTGTGAAGTCGCAGGGGTATTGCAATCCCCACGGCCGGTGGCTGACAGGGGCAAAATTTGCCTGTAACAGACGGATTGGTTTTTCGCTTTGCTTTTTAGAGAGGTCAAGACATGTCGAGCTTGGCCTGATCAGCGTGTTCCCCTCTGTTCAGGAGACCTGTTATGAATTCTTTTGCCAAGATGTTGTTGTTCGCCGTCATCGCCATTGCCGTGTTTGGAGTCATCGGAATGGAAACCGCCGAAGCCCGTTGCCATGGCTATAACGGCTGGTATTCAGCCCCAACCTGCTACACCGGTGGGTATTACGCACGCCGGTCGTGCTATCGCTACGTGCCCAATTACTGTGGCTACGGCTCCGGTGGCTACGGCTCCGGTGG
>CAUZEA010000055.1:0-36113 GCA_963578605.1 Planctomycetota bacterium | reverse complement strand
ACGCAACATCGGGATAATCGGGTCAACGCCATGACGTTTCTGTGCCAGCTGAAAAAATCCTTTCCGGGCTAAAGCCCGGGCTGGATTCTCTCACATGCACTGGTACTTTTCACGGGGGGAAGGTCAGGGACAGTATCATCTAACGCCCCACAACATGGATAATTTTGTAGCGCCTTACATTCTTCCTCGGTTAACTCAAACGTATTCGCGATCTTCTCACAATCTTCGGGAGCAAGGTAACTCTGACCACCTAAGGCGGCCGCAGTCCAGACCGGTGACTGACCCAGCATTTTGGAAATCTGCTCCCACTTAAGACCCTTCTGCACTTTCTTCGCGGAAATTTTGGCAGTGACATTCTCTCTTGTCGGCACACAGATACAAACCACAGCTCTCCATGATTTGTAAACGGCTAACGGATGGTCCGCGCCTTGGAAGCCTGCAACGAGATAGATTTAACGATCTGCGGATTGTTTACAAGAACAAGCGCAGCAAACGTTTCGTCGTTGTCGAGCACTCGCGTTGGTTATTCCGGAGTTTCGAAAGACACTGATTTTGCAACGGACCGGTAGTCCGCCTGGTTCAACTTCCTGCAACAGACCCAGGCCCAAAAATTGTCCAGACTACTGGCATTCCACCCTGTGGTCTCTCTCTGCGGGCTCTCGAGGTCTCCGGCGGTCAGCGCCGCGCGTGCCAACCCGGAATGCAATCGCCCGCTCGTCGGATCACACGGCACGTAGGCCGTATTGTGGAACACATGGCAGCCGTATTGTGGAACACATGGCGGGTTGACATTCTAGTTCAGTCTCACGGCGGTCGATTCGTAGAGTTTCCCAGGAGAGTCAATCTCGACAGATGGGGATCTTGCTGAACTATGTTGCCGTTTTCCACACATTTAGGGTGCCTTGGCCTGATAATATCAGTTGATTGCTGGCCCACTGGAAAACAAAACGATTGTCGGTCGGGATCAAGTCCCTTGTCGTAGGCTCATTTCTGCACCCACCAGCACTTTGGGGAGGTGTTTTGCGATCGACCTTTCTACCAGTTGTGGTTGTATAATAAACTATTATAATTCATGTAGTTTCACTTGAAACTGGTTAGACATCGGGGTCGTCCCACTGTGAACCTCCCTATTTACTCTTTCCCCCTTAGCACAATGCCTCGCCCATTCGTACTTCTACCGGTCATGGGATTGGTTCTGTTTTGCTCAGGTTGGGTTGCACCACCGGCATGGGGCGAAGAGGTCCGTTTTTCTCGTGACATCAAACCGATCTTCCAGGCGCGGTGTTATGGTTGTCACCAACCCGCCAAGGCCGGGGGCGGTTACGTGATGAGCCGCGCCGATACGCTGCATCAGGGGGGAGAGAGTGAGCAAGCTGCCATCGTACCGGGTGATCCCGACGCGAGTTATCTCGTCGAGCAAATTACGGCCGAAGATGGTGTGGCCACGATGCCGCAAAATGGTGAACCGCTCAGTCCACGCCAGGTGGAGCTCATCCGCCAGTGGATTTCCGAGGGCGCAGCCGACGACACGCCTGCCGATGCGCCGCAGCGGTACGACACCGACCACCCGCCCCTCTACACGCGACCGCCGGTGATCACGTCGCTCGATTATTCGCCTGACGGAACCCTACTAGCGATAGCCGGTTTTCATGAGGTCTTTTTGTATCGTGTGACCAATGCCGATCCCGAGAGCGGTGAGCAGGAAAAATCAGATCTGGTGGCTCGATTGATTGGCATATCCGAACGAATCGAGTCGATCCGGTTTTCTCCCGACGGCCAAAAACTGGCTGTGACAGGGGGACTACCCGCACGAATGGGGGAGGTGCAAATCTGGGATGTGGCAACCCGGGAACTCGACCTTTCGCTGCCGATTACCTTCGACACCGTCTACGGCGCCTCGTGGTCTCCCGACAGCAAGCTGCTGGCTTTTGGTTGCACCGACAATACGATTCGGGTCATTGCTTGCGAGACTGGTGAAGAAGTTCTTTTCCAGGGAGCCCACAGTGACTGGGCTCTCGGCACCACGTTTTCGGTCGATGGGTCCCACCTGGCCTCGGTCAGTCGTGATGCGACGGCGAAATTAATCGAAGTCCCCACCCAACGATTCGTCGACAATATAACCTCAATCACACCTGGTGCATTGCGGGGGGGAATCAACGCGGTAGTCCGTCATCCGCTCCGTGACGAGATTCTGTTTGGCGGCGCCGACGGGACACCAAAGATTTATCGAATGCACCGCCAAACCAGGCGGGTAATTGGCGACGACGCCAATCTGCTCTGGGAATTGCCGCCACTACCTGGTCGTATTTTCAGTGTCGACTTCAGTCAGGATGGCCACCTGATTGCTGCCGCCAGCAGCCTCAATGGCCATGGCCATGTTCACGTTTACACGATGGAACCAGAGCCACCACTACCGAAGGAAATCGAGGAGATCCTTTTCAAACCGACCCACGAACGCAATGACGAGGAGCAAAAGCAACTGGCAGAGCATTTTGCCCATGGCGTAAAGACCGTGGCGGAACTCTCCTTCAACAGTGGCGGTTTGTATGCCGTCTCGATTCGCCCCGACGGAGAGCGTGTTGCGGTGGCAGGGGCCGATGGTCAGATTCGACTGGTTGACGGCCAAAGCGGCAGTCTCGCCCACGAGTTTCCCGCCATTGAATTGATGGGCGACACGGCAGCAGAACCACAACCGGGCTCCGCCGACGAAACCGCAACGGTCGCGTCGGTTGGTCAGCGGGAAAACGACCGTACCCTGTCCGAAGAACAACTTCCCCAAGGGGCTGAGGTCGTTGAGCTCGTGATTCAACCTGCTGCCATTGAGCTCAACCGTAGCACCGCTTACGTCCAAACCATTGTTTCGGCGAAGCTCTCCACGGGAGATCTGGTTGACGTTACCCGTATCGTGAAGTTGGAAACGACAGCTCCTGAAGTGAAAATCTCCAACACGGGCCTGGTTTCGGTCACCGGCGATACGACCACCACATTGACCGTAAGTCTGGCAGATCAATCCGCAACCATTCCGGTCACGGCAACCGGAATCGATTCCCCTTTGCTGCCTGACTTTATGCAGGATGTTTCACCAATTCTGGCCCGCACTGGCTGTAATGGGGGCACCTGCCATGGCGCGCAAGATGGCAAAAACGGATTCAAACTCTCGCTGCGGGGGTACGATCCGTTGGGCGATGTGCGTGCGCTGTCGGACGATTTAGCATCGCGCCGGATCAATCTTGCGGCAGCGGAACAAAGTTTGATGCTCATGAAACCGACCGCCCGCCTTCCCCACAAAGGTGGCCAGGTCATATCGGTTGGCAGTGACTATTATCGCACCTTGCTGGCCTGGATTAAGTCGGGTGCATCCCTTAACGTCGATTCACCTCGTGTGCAGCAAATGGAGATTCAACCACTCAACCCGGTCGTGCAAACCATTGGTAGCCGGCAACAACTCCGGGTGGTTGCTACGTTTACCAATGGTCAAAAGCGGGATGTCACGCGGGAAGCTTTTGTCGAGAGTGCCGATACTGAAATTGCCAAACCTGTTGTTGGCCAGAATGGTTTGATCGAAGTTCTGCGGCGTGGCGAAGCACCGGTTCTGGTGCGCTACGAAGGCGCGTATGCCGCTACGACGCTGACCGTAATGGGAGATCGCAGCGGGTTCGTGTGGCAGCAGCCACCCACCAACAATCGTATCGATGCTTTGGTCCACGCCAAACTCAAGCGAACCCAAACGACTCCTTCACCGATCTGCGATGACTATACGTTCTTGCGCCGCGTTTATCTTGATCTAACCGGGTTGCCGCCCACCCTCGAGCAAATCGATAACTTCATTTCCGACTCACATGATTCACGCTGGAAGCGAGACCAACTCATTGATCAATTGGTGGGAAATCCGGAATACATTGAACACTGGACAAACAAGTGGGCTGACCTGCTGCAGGTCAACAGCAAGTTCCTTGGCCGCGAAGGAGCAGAATCTTTTCGCAACTGGATTCGTGCCGAAGTGAAAGCAAACACGCCTTACGACAAGTTTGCCCATAAACTGATCACGGCAACTGGTTCAACAAAGGAGAATCCCGCCAGCTCCTACTTCAAGATTCTGCGCGAACCGGAAACAACGATGGAAAATACCACGCATCTGTTTCTGGCCACCCGGTTCAATTGCAACAAATGTCACGACCATCCTTTTGAAAAATGGACCCAGGACCAGTACTACCAGCTTTCGGCATTCTTTGCGCGAGTTGGTCTCAAGAAAGATCCCGCCAGCCAAGACAAAAAGATTGCAGGAACTGCGGTCGAGTCGTCCAAGCCTCTCTACGAGGTGGTGTTCACCAAACCGAAAGGAGAGGTGAAGCACCTCCGCACAGGCGAAATAAGCCTACCGGAATTCCCTTTTGAATGTGAACATGAATGTGGGGAAAATGCCACCCGTCGCGAACGTCTGGCTGCTTGGATCACCTCTCCCGACAACTCCTACTTCGCCCGCAGCTACGCCAATCGGATCTGGGCTTATTTGACCGGCCGCGGGCTGATCGATCCCATCGACGACATTCGAGCCGGAAATCCGCCAACCAATCCAGAACTATTGGAATGGCTCACTCGCCAGTTCATCGAAAGTGGCTTCGATGTCCAGAATCTGGTGCGCATCATCTGTCGATCGCGCACCTATCAACTGGCCCTGGCAAGCAATCGCTTTAATGAAGATGACTTGATTAATTATTCGCATGCCCAACCGCGACGGCTGCCGGCTGAAGTGTTGTACGACGCGATCTACCATACGACTGGCGCCCCTTCCAGTTTCCCGGGCCTTCCCCCAGGGACCCGCGCCGCTTCGTTGCCCGATGTCGGTATCCAGCTTCCTGATGGATTCCTCAACAATCTGGGCCGACCAGCGCGGCAGAGCGCCTGCGAGTGCGAGCGTACCAATGAACTCCAAATGGGCCCGGTCATGGCCCTGATCAATGGTGCTACCGTCGGGGATGCAGTCAGCCATTCCAAGGGGACAATCGCGGAATTAGTCGCCGACCAAGAGGACGACCGCAAAGTGATCGAAAAACTTTTCTTGCGGATCCTGAACCGACCAGCGGTCGATGATGAAATTACCGACACGCTGGAGGTGATCGGTCGAATCGACAGCGAACACGAACAGATACTGACCCAATTGGAGCAACACGAGCAGCAATCGGCGACTTTTTTTGAAAAACGCGACCAGCAGCGGGTAGAAGAGCTCTCCGCCAAGAAAGCAGAACTCGTGGAACATGAGGTGCAGATTGTACCCGAACGTAAACGCCTGGTCGAGCAACGTGAAAATCGCATCGCCGATGCCAAGGCAGCACTGGCAGCCGCCAAAACATCATTGGTCGAAAAACAGCCCGCATGGGAAGAATTACAAAAGACCCTTACCGTCTGGCGCAACCTGAATCCGTTGGAAGTCACTTCCACGTACGGGACAACATTCAGCGTGCATCAAGATCGCAGCGTTCTTGTAACAGGGCCTGACGGTCCCCCAGGCAGTCACCACTTGATCGCACGCACCGAATTGTCCGACATTACCGGCATTCGTCTCGAAGCCCTTACGGATGATCAGCTTCCAAAACGTGGGCCGGGCCGGGCTGAGAACGGCACTTTTGTGCTTACAGAAATCAAGTTGGAAACGTCACCCCAATTCGCCACCTCGCGACCGCTCATCCGCACATGGGATTTCCCGGATTCGACCGAAGGATGGCTGGCCAAAGAGGGAACGACCCTGACGATTGAGGAAGGCCGATTGACTCTCGAACACGAGCAGGCTGCGTCACAGTTGTTCGTCGCGACCTCGGCACCGGCAGGTCCACTGGCCCTGGAAATCACTGCAAAATTGGCGGCCGAAACCAAGCTGAGCGTGTGGTGGCAAACCGCCACAGAACCCGATTTTGAAAACGGGCGGTCTGTGAGCCGCAAAGTATCTCCGGGCAACCAAACGTGGCGGACCTATCGGATTTATTTCGAGCCGAAATCGCCCGTCACCATGTTGCGGATCGACCTGGAGGGTGGCGGGAAAAAAATCCCCCTCGATGCAATTCGCCTTGTCCAGTCATCCGCTCCTGAATTTACTGAGGACAAACTCCAAAACGCACAGGCCGATTTCAGTCAGGAAGATCGCTTCGTCGAAGAAGCGATTGACGGTAAAATAAAAGGCAACGAAAACGGTTGGGGCATCTCTCCACAGACTGGCCGTGACCATGTGGCAATCTTCGAAACGAGTGAAGCTTACGCTGCTGCAGGCGACGGTTTACTCCGCGTGAAAATGTTCCACAACCATGACAACGGCACGCTAAAACTGGGTCGCTTCCGCATTTCGGTGACCAACTCACCACGCCCGATCTCCTTCGGTGTGCCTGAACGAATCTTTAATCTGGTTAATCTCGCAGCTGATCAACGGTCTTCGGAGCAAAAAGCAGATTTGCTGAATTACTATCTTCTGCGAGAACAAGGATATCTCGATCACCAGAAAAAGGTAACACTCGCAGAAGCACCTGTTCCTCCCGATGCCAAAGCCGAAGAACTCAAGAAGCAGGTTGCCGAATTGAACAAACCAGTTCCGATCGACCCGAAACTGGCTCGCTTGCGCCGAGCCGCTGAACTGAGCACACAACAGTTGGCCCAGAAGCGACTCACGATGGCCCAGGACATTGCCTGGGCCCTGATAAACAGCCCTGAATTCCTGTATAATCATTGAGGTAGTGCATTGGACTGCAGGTGTTTTTTCCGGTTCGTTGCCCAGCCCCAAACTGTAACCAACCCGTTCCATACGGCAAGGGAGTATTTATATGTTTCGCATCATTGGATCGAAGGCTAAAGATCTTTGCGACGCACAGTTGCGTCCCACCCGTCGCGACGTGATGCGGATCGGTGGGGCAGGCATGTTCGGTTTGTCACTGGCACCGATGCTCCAACTGCAAGCCGCTGCAAAAACTGCGGGCCACCAAGGGGGACCGGGATGGGGTAAGGCAAAAAGCATGATCCTGGTGTACCTGCAAGGAGGGCCAAGTCACCTCGATCTTTGGGATCCCAAAGAAAATGTACCCGACAACGTGCGAAGCACCTACAAAACGATTTCCACCAGGATCCCGGGAGTCCAGTTCACAGAGATCCTGCCGCGCCTGTCTCAACTCAACGACCGCTTCACGATGATCAGGTCGATGAGTTACTCACCCAACGGGCTCTTCAACCATACAGCTGCTATCTACCAGATGATGACCGGCTACACGACTGACAAGGTCAGCCCCTCGGGCCAGTTGGAGCCCCCCAGCCCGAAAGACTTCCCCAACTTTGGTTCTAATATCATCCGCCTGCGTCCGGTCGACGAACCAATGTTGCCGTTCGTGATGTTGCCCCGCCCGTTGCAGGAAAGCAACGTGGTCGGGAAAGGTGGCACGGCCGGCTTTCTGGGAAAAGCGTTTGACCCATACACGCTCTATCCCGATGGCGATGACATGGACATGGAAAAGATGGACCGTATTCGGATCGATGATCTTACCATGCGGCACGATATGTTCTCGGTGCGGCTTGAGCGACGAGCCCGACTTCGTGAACTGGTAAGCAAAAGAGCTGCTGAACTTGAAAAATCGCTGGCCGGAGAAAACCTCAACCAATACTACAACCAGGCACTTCAGTTAATCCTCTCGGGTCGGGCCCGCGAAGCATTCGATCTCCAGCAAGAACCGTACGATCTCCGCAACAAGTACGGTCATCATACGTTCGGGCAGAGCTGCCTGCTGGCCCGTCGTCTCGTGGAAGCCGGAACCCGGGTTGTCGAAGTCGTATGGCCCAAAGTCGCCAATTCCGACAACCACTCCTGGGATCATCACACAGATTTGACCAAACGCATGAAAAACCAGTCAGGTCCCATGCTCGACTCGGGCCTCTCCGCTTTGATCGAAGATATGGACTCCCGAGGTTTACTGGAGGAAACACTGGTCGTTGCCGTCGGTGAATTCGGGCGCAGTCCCCAAAGGGGAGTCAGCACCAGCGGTAACACTAACAGCGCCGATGGTCGCGATCATTGGCCCTACTGTTACACCGCTATTGTCGCCGGCGCCGGAACGAAACGGGGATATGTGCACGGCAAAAGCGATGAGACCGGTTCTGCACCCATCGATGACGCGGTCCATCCGCGTGAGTTGCTCGCTTCCATTTATCACAGTTTTGGGATCGATCCCGAAACCATGGTCATGAACCACCTCAACCAGCCCCGCGAACTCGTCAAGGCAAAAGCTTTAACGGCCCTGTTCGCTTGAAAATTTGCAAGTGTCGAGGCTGGTCGCGTTCAGCAAGTCGGACCCATACCCTGGTCGAACTCGCCCTCCCTCCCCAAACCTCCAGCCGCGCTGGTTTCACGCCGCAACTGGCCAGCAGCATTCAAGCTAACTAACGGCCCAAGGGAGTTCGCCGAGTCGATGGCGAACTTAAGGCAAAACGAACTGGCAATCCCATAAACGACCCGCGTAACCACTTGCCACTTACCCTTGGGAAGTCTAAAACCTCCTCATAAATCGACCATTGCCCGCGCGGCGGGAAAAGAAACCACACACATCCAGGAAACCCTGCCATGACCATCGACCAAAAAGCCCAGGAACTGGGAGTTTCTTTTGAGCCCATCGAACCCGGTTATTTGAATCTGTGCATTCGGAGCGGTAACCTTTTGATGACCTCCGGACACACCAGCGACCTGGCAGGCGTTCTGGGAAAAGGCGTAACCGTTGAGCAGGGCTACGAAGCAGCAGCCGACTGTGCCAGGAAGATCCTCCGCTCCGTCTACAACACACACGGAACGCTCGAAGGCCTGCGGGTCTTGAAACTGCTGGGCTGTGTCTATTCGGCGCCCGACTTTACCGACCAGCACCTGGTAATCAACGGCGCATCGGACCTGCTGCACCAAATCTTCGGCAAGGAAGGGGCTGGTTATCATGCCCGCAGTGCGCTCGGTTTTGCGGCTCTGCCTACCGGAGCAGCTGTTGAGATTGAAGCCATCTTTGAAATCGATGCCTGAGGTCACGGTTAACTTTTAAACGTTCGGGCAAAAACCGACCGGTGCGGTATTTGTGTGACGATCAGCGATTTGCACGCCACGATCTTTACGGCAATGGGTATCAACCCGAAGACGGGCTTTGAAGTTGAGCGACGTCCCATTTACGCCACCGAAATTGGCCAGACAATCGCAGGTGCTTCTGCAGGAACTCCCAGGCTCAAGAGCCACCGCGCGAGTACGAAGGTGGCGACGTTGACCCGCTACTTTTCCGATTGAGCCGCGGTCTTTGCTTGCTGGTCGGCTCGTCGCCGCGCGGCAATACGCCGCACAATTTCATCGGCCATCACTCCCAACAGAATCACGATGCCGATGATGGCGTACTCCAGCGTGGTCTGAATTCCCAGGACGCCAATCGAGTTGTAAAGGAGCTGCATGATAGCAGCACCAATAATGACGCCGAATATCGACCCTTCACCTCCTTTCAAACTGCATCCACCCAGCACGGCCGCCGCAATCGCGTAAAGTTCGTAAAAGCTTCCAAACCCGGCCGGTTGAATCGAATTCACATCGAGTGCAAAGAGCACTCCCCCTAAACCTGCCACCAATGAGCAAATCGCGTAGGTACTGATAATGACTCGTGAGGTATTAATTCCGCTATAGCGAGCGGCCTGTTCGTTGTTTCCCAGCGCTAAAAGGTAGCGCCCGAAGATTGTCCGATTGAGCAGTATCGCGGCAAGGACACCAAGCACAACCAGGATGATCAGCGGCACAGGTATCTGGAAGTTTCCCAACCCGGGGACCTGGCCGACCGGGATTCGCCCGGTGGCAAGCAGGCGCAACGATTCGTGATCGCGGCCAAACCCGAGTGTTGCGTCACCGGTTATCCAGCGGGCAATTCCACGATAAACCAGCAGGCCGCACAGCGTGACCACAAAAGGCTGCAATTTCAGTTTCGTGATCAGCAATCCATGCAGTAAGCCGATACTTGCTGCGACCAAAAGTACGACCACCAACCCAATCCATGTTGGCACTCCCCATTCGGTAATCAGCATTGGCAAAAGGCAACCGATCAGGCCAATCACGGATCCGATGGAAAGATCGATTCCACCACTAATGATCACGAACGCCACACCAATGCTGATGATGCCGTAGAGCGATGCGCGGAGGATAAGGTTTTCGAGGTTGTAGGCACTCAGGAAATTGCCACTGCACAGTGCCGTAGCAATGAACACAGTGATCAACAGGGATAAAATACCCAGATTCTTTTTCATCATCGTAAATTGCCAGTCAGGTTTGACGTGCCGAGCCTGCCTCGCTGGAGTGGATTGACCCGGTTGCCAATTGCATCACCCGCTGCTCAGTTAATTCGTCACGTGAAAGTTCTCCCATGATCGCTCCTTCATGCATTACGAGGGCACGATCGGACATCCGCAAAATCTCCTCCATTTCGCTGCTCACGAACAAAATAGCAACTCCTTTGCCAGCAAGCTCTTCCATGAGCTGATAAATTTCCTGCTTGGCCCCAACGTCGATGCCACGTGTTGGCTCATCCAACAACAACACGCGGGGTTCCAACGAAAGCCACTTCCCAAGCACAACCTTTTGCTGATTCCCTCCAGACAGGTACTGTACCAACTGACGATCGCTTGGGGTTTTGATACGTAACCGTTCGACCATCCGGGCAGCCTCACGTCGCTCAAAAGCATCATTGAGGAAGACACCTGCCCGACGCTGTTGATAAACGCTGGCGAGGCTGATATTGGTTCGTACAGCCATTTGCAAAATGAGCCCCTGCAGTTTGCGATCTTCTGGCACCAGCGCGATTCCTGCATGCATCGCGTCGAACGGACTGCGAGGTGTAATTATTTTTCCGGCAACGTGGATTGTCCCCGCTACTGCTGGAACGACGCCAAAGAGAACTTGAAGCAACTCGGTGCGACCCGCACCGACAAGTCCCGCGATTCCAACAATCTCTCCTGCCTGCGCCGTAAAACTCAGGCGGTGTTGTGGCTGGCCTGGAACCACAATGCCATCAAGGCTGATTGCCACATTTCCTGGTGTGCGGGCCTGGCGCACGTGAAGCTGCGAAATGTCGCGACCTACCATCAGACGGACCATGCGATCGTGATTAATTTCATCACGCGGCAGATCGCCGGCAAACTCGCCATCGCGCAACACGGTGACTCGATCTGCCAGTTCGTTTACCTCTCCCAATCGGTGGGAAATGTAGATGATACTGACCCCCTCATTGCGAAGTTGTCGCACCACATCAAACAACGTTTTGGTTTCCTGTTGTGACAGGCTTGAGGTAGGTTCATCCATGATGAGAACGCGAGCTCCCACCGAAAGGGCACGGGCAATTTCCACGAGTTGCTGGCGGCCAATGGAAAGTTGACCGGCAACCACGTGGGGATCGACCGACAGTCCGACTTTGGCCAGAATCAGGCGAGCATCTTCGTGAATCTGCTTGCTGTCAATCAGCCCCCAATGTCGCGGTTCGCGACCAAGATAGATGTTTGCGGCGACCGAAAGATTGCCGGCCAGGTTAAGCTCTTGATGAATCAGGGCGATCCCGTGCCGAAGAGCCGTGTGAACCGAATCGATCGCCGTCGGCTGCCCATCGATGAAGATTTGACCCTCATCCGGCTGCTGGATCCCTGCCAGGATCTTCATCAGGGTACTCTTGCCAGCGCCGTTCTCACCGATGACAGCGAGCACCTCACCCCGACCAAGTGTGATCCCTACCCGGCGTAAGGCAGTCACGCCGGGGAAACGCTTGGTGATCTGGCGCGCTTCGAGCAGCGGAGTCAAACGATTGGCAACCACGGGCAGGTTTACCTCACTTGCCGGGTTTTTCCGCAGTCAACTGCTTCAATTCCGCCCAGAACTCATCGACATTCTCCGGCGTGATACGACGTGCGTCAATGTTGAGAAAACCGTCCTCCGGCAACACGCTTTTGTCGGCTCGTGCCAGACCGGCGAGAATCCGTACCGACTCGTACCCGTAACGGTAGGGGTGTTGAACAATCGTCCCGACAATTTCACCATCGATAATCGCCTGCAACGTGGCATCGTGTTCGTCGAAGGCCACGATCTTGATTTCATCAAGTTTCCGTGCGTCTCGAACTGCCTCGAGTATGAGCGGTGGGTTGTACGCGAACAAGCCAACCATACAGTCCACATCGGGGAATCGCGTAATTACCTCTTGGGCCTGGGCCTTGGCCTTGGGAAAATCGAAGTCATCGGTTCGCGTGTCAAGGATCGTGTACTTTTCTCCCTTCAATTCGCCCACGTCAGGCCTGTCGTACCGTGTTGGGTCTTCGGAACGGTCCAATAATTCGTCAATCAGACCTTGCCGTCGCAGGCGTGCATTTTCCTGGGCAAGCCGCCCGATGAAGATTACCACGCTGCCGCCCTCAGGAATCGCATCCTTGACTAATTTTCCGCACATCCGACCCGCTACGTAGTTATCCATCCCTACATAGCAAACCCGGTCGCTCTCTGGCGCATCGGAATCGTGGGTTATCAGAATGGTATGTCGGGCAATCTCATCGAGCAGGTCGCCCTGGTTGTCAGGATCGATAGGACTGATCGCAATGCCATCGATTCCCCGGGCAATCAGATCTTGAACCATTCGTTTTTGATCACTTACGCCACTGGGTGGCATCCGCACTTCGACCTGCGCGTTGTGATCACGAGCTGCATCGCGGGCCCCCTTGTCGGCAATCACCCAAAAGGAAGCGATGCCATTCGTAACGTAACCAACAGTAGGCTGCGACTCATCGCTGACCGCTTGCCGGTCATCTCCAGATCGCTGGCAACCTGGCAACAAGCTGGTACCCATCAAAAACAGAAACAGGAAACACGTTTGTCGAACCATCGCGTACTCAACCAGGAAAGGAAATAAGAAAAGAAGTCTGGAACCATCTACCGCATACATACCCAAGCAAGCGCTTCTACCTACCCATCGCAGTGCGAAAAACTCAACCTGCGCCAGCTGCCATTGTCACAGGTTTACCAGTCCCGTCACAAGTGGGCGCCTGGTGTCGAAAACAACCCTAGCAAAATAGCTTCGGGCAGTCATGAGTCTGGGAAACGTGTCCGCAAGGGGCAAATGCGTGCACAACTTGCAGTTTCTTTACCGACGGGTTTGCAGACAACTTCGGCTCTTGATAAATTAACAATTGACGAATGTGTCAATCCATCCATTCGATGATATCTTCTAAAGTAACCTATTTTCTTTTTTCCCCTTTGGCTATTTCAAAATTTTGATGGTTGGTATCCCGCAGATAATTTTGCGCCATCCTCTCCTGTTGTTTCTTCTAGGCAATTGTCTGGCCTCCTCGCTGCCAGACGTTCTACCGGCAGTGGGCAGCTCACACTGGGCCTTTCAACCGGTTGCCTCGCCGGCCCTGCCAGATATCAAGAAAGACAAGTGGGTTCGCAACCCGATCGATCGATTTATTCTCTCTCGCCTTGAGTCGGCCGCCGTTGCTCCGGCACCACCGGCCGATCCATCTGCCTTGTTGCGTCGGGCCTACTACGACCTCACAGGGCTGCCGCCCTCACCGGAGCAGGTCGAAACATACCTTACCCGAGTGGAGGGCGACGACTCGGCCGATGCTGTCTACGAACAGATGATCGACCACCTGCTTACCTCTCCCCAGTATGGAGAACGTTGGGGCCGCCACTGGCTTGACCTGGTCCGCTACGCCGAAACCGACAGCTACGAACGGGACAACCCCAAACCCAACGCATGGAAATACAGGGATTACGTCATTCGCAGTTTCAACAGCGATAAACCGTACGATCAATTTGTTCGCGAACAGCTGGCCGGTGATGAAATTCCAGGGCGATCTTACGAAACGGTCATTGCCACGGGTTATTATCGTCTTGGCCTGTGGGACGACGAACCGGTCGATCCACTCCAGGCCTACTATGACCATCTCGACGACGTGGTTAGCACAACCAGCGAAGTTTTCCTTGGGTTAACGATCAACTGTGCCCGCTGCCATGATCACAAGATCGATCCTATCAGTCAGCAGGATTATTACCGCTTCATGGCCTTCTTTCACAACATCCTGAATAATGTCAAGAAAGGCCCGTACGAAGATTTTGCTTTCACACTCAATACGCAAATTCCCCTGGCCACCCCCCAGCAACAGGCAGAATGGAAGGATCGGAAACAGCAGCATAAAAAATTGCTTGCCGAACTGACAACAAAGATTGACCAGTTAGAACAAAAGGTTGTTGCCTCCTTATCCAAAGGAGAACAAGATGATGCCAAAGATAATGCCAATGTACGTAAACGGTTGATTCACAAAAACTGGGAGAACGCGCTTTCGAAAGAGGACCAGGCGCTCTGGAAAGTGCTCCAAGAACAGCGGGAAGCGGGTGAGAAAACAGGACCAGCCCCCTTACCGGCAGCCCTGGCAGTCCAAGAAAATGGTAACCAGGCACCCGAAACCTTCGTCATGGCGCGGGGCAATGCCCGCGCACTGGGTGACCAGGTCGTTCCTGGATTTCCTGAAGTCTTGAATGTCCCCGACCCGGTGCTTCCTGCAGCCGGCGCAAACTCCGCAAGCTGTGGCCGGAGAACCGTCCTGGCTGACTGGATCGCGGACCCAACAAACCGCCTCACCAGTCGGGTGATCGTGAACCGCGTATGGCAACACCATTTTGGCCGCGGCATTGTGGACTCGCCCAGTAATTTTGGCCTCCGCGGAGCGCGACCGACCCATCCACTGCTGTTGGACTGGCTGGCCCAGCAATTCGTGAACGAGGGCTGGCACTTGAAATCATTGCACCGTCTGATCATGACCAGTAGTGCCTACCGCATGTCGGCCAGGGTCGACAGCTCGGCGCTGGCAAGTGATCCCGAGAACCGCTTGTTTTCCCGTCAATCAATGCGGCGCCTGTCCGCCGAGGAACTTCGTGATTCGATGCTGGCCGTCTGTGGTACGTTGAACCTCCAGATGTTTGGTCCCAGCATTTTCCCCGAACTTTCACAAGAAGTACTGCAAACCCAATCCGAACCAGGGGCTGGTTGGATAGCTTCTTCTCCTGCCCAACAGGCACGTCGCACCATCTATGTCCATACGAAGCGATCTTTGATTCCGCCGATAATCAAGGTTTTCGATGGAGCCAATCCCGATGAAAGTTGCCCGGTGCGGTTTATAACGACCCAACCAACACAAGCTTTAGAATTACTCAACAACAGCTTTTCACAAAAGCAATCGCAACAGTTGGCAGCGCGCGTCCGCCAGGAAGTCGGCGATAAACCTGGCGACCAGGTGCAACGGGCCCTGTGGTTGGTAACCCAACGAAGCCCGACCAGCGAAGAAATTGATCGTGGCGTTGATCTTTTACAAGACCTTGCCAACAACGAACAATTGTCCCCCGGTGCGGCATTTGATATATTCTGTCTGCTGGCACTGAATCTAAACGAGTTTATTTTTTTGGACTGATCACACCATGGCACCATCAAAATCACACACCTTCTGCGGGCGCACACGACGTGAGTTCTTGTGGCAAGCTGGTGGCGGATTTGCGGGAGTTGCCCTGGCAGAAATGTTGGGCCGTGATGGTTTCCTTGCCAGGCAAACAGTTGCCGCCGACAACACCACGCCTTTTGTAAACCCGCTGGCACCCCAACGACCCCAGTTGATGCCGAAGGCAAAACGCGTGATTTTCCTGTTCATGTACGGGGGTCCCAGCCATCTCGATACGTTCGACTACAAACCCGCAATGGAAAATCTTGACGGGAAAACCGTAGCGGTCGAAACCTTTGGTCGTGGCGGGCATAAAAAGACCGGTCGTGTGGTGAGCCCCAAGTGGAAATTCAAGCAATATGGCGAGTGTGGAAAATGGGTAAGTGACCTGTTCCCACAACTGGGAAAACTGGTCGACGACATCGCCTTCCTGCACACACTTCAGGCAGAGTCACCCATTCACGGCTCTGCACTGCTAATGATGAATTCAGGTCGACTGCTGAGCGGCAGCCCCTGCCTGGGTTCTTGGACTAATTACGGGCTCGGCACCGCCAATGCAAACCTGCCCGGGTTCGTAGTTATGCTCGACCGCTCAGGCGGGCCAATCAACGGAGCCAAGAACTGGTCCAGCGGCTTTATGCCGGCTACCTACCAGCCAACCATCGTGCGAAGCGAGGGAAGCCCAATCCTCAATCTCGATCTGCCACCGGGAATGACGGATGCCCACCAGCGAAACATGCTGAATACGTTGCAGCAATACAACCGTGAACATCAACTAAAACGGATCGACAACCAGGACCTGGCCGCCCGCATTGCCAGTTACGAGCTGGCCTACAAGATGCAAGAACATGCTCCCGAAGCCGTCGATTTATCGCAGGAAACCATGGCCACTAAAAAACTGTACGGGCTCGATCGGCAACAAACCAAGGAATTTGGTCGCAACTGCCTGCTGGCCCGTCGTCTGGTAGAACGGGGCGTGCGGTTCGTGCAACTTTATGCGGGTGGTGCGCACTCCGATACCAATTGGGACGCACATGGAGATTTGGTGGCCAACCACAACCGGCACGCCGGCCGTACCGACCAGCCGATTGCCGGGCTACTCACCGATCTCAAGCAACGGGGACTGCTCGAAGACACAGTTGTCATTTGGGGCGGTGAGTTTGGCCGTCAACCGACGGCTGAATTTGCCAAGGGAACAGGCCGCGATCACAACTCGTATGCATTCACCATGTGGATGGCAGGTGGTGGCATCCAGGGTGGAATTTCCCTGGGAGAAACGGACGAATTAGGTGCCCATCCAAGTTCCGCTCCGATCCACGTCAAACGGCTGCATGCCACCATCCTGCATTTATTGGGGCTCGATCCAAACCAACTTGCTTACTTTCACGCTGGCTTGAATCACCGCTTGATCGGCGTCGAAGACACGGAACCCATTTATGACATTCTGGCATAATCGCTCGATTCGCCAGGGCGGCAGATTCCGTGAGAATGTCGAGCTCAGCCCGGCGCTTCCCCGAGCTCACAATTCCCGCACACGAATGTTGCGAAACTCCACCGGGTCATGATGACCTGCAAACCCAAAGTAGCCACGGCGAAGATCTTTGCCCGGATGGGGAGTACCGTCTTTAAAATCGGTCAGTTCACTCAAATCGGCATCAAGAATGATCGTCCCGTTGAGGTCCACACGAATCGTGGACCCTTGTACTGTTACTTCCTGCGAATTCCACGTGCCGGGTGGTCGCAAATAGCCTCGCTTGGAAGCAACCATTCCGTATACCGAACCGTGGTATTGGCGGGGGTCAAGCTCGCTGTATTGTGGGCTGGAATCGTCCAGCACCTGCAGTTCACACATACCCTCTGTATGAGGACTTCCTTTACCCGGATAACGAATCGCCAATCCGTTGTTCCCACCCGGAGGCAACTTAAACTCCAGGCGAACGATAAAGTCCTCCAACAGCTCATCGGTGTGCAGTGTACCACCGTGTTCAGGCTTGCAACGAATCGTGCCGTTCACGATTTCGTAGTTCTCGACAGCACCCGCCCATCCCTCAAAATCGTGGCCATTGAAAATCGGTCGAAAACCTTCTGAGTTTTTGACAGCCAGAATTCGATTGGCTTCGTCTGCCAAGATTTCACGTACAAAAATGTTTCGCCAACGGATTTCACCTCCGTGCGTCTGTAGTTGAATCGGTCCCCTCGCAAACAGAGGCCGCTGCCGATCCCAAAAGTTTTCCATCGTTGCATCGTCGACCACTAACTGATCGTTCAACCAAACCGTCGTGCGAGCCCCAACCTGCTGAATGCGCAGTTGATTCCACTGGCCAAAAGGGCGGTCGCCCAGCACCAGCGGATCCTTGCCGGCAGCACCTGCACTGTTGTTCCAAAGTCCACCCGATCCTTTATCGGCGCCATTTTTCCACTTTCCGCCTTCCTTGGTGAAATCCCAGATCTGGACCTGCGGAGTCGCCCGCAGATAGATGCCACTGTCAGCCTTGGCAGCTGTTTTGTATTCAATCAACAGTTCCAAGTCCCCAAATTCGCGATCTGATGTGAGATAAACACCCTGCCCGTCATTAACAATCTCATCTCTCTCGATGGTCCAGTGCTGTTTGAGGTTCTCCAGATCGGCCTTTCGTTTTTGAGTTCGCTGCTCCTCGCTCAGCGCAGCCAATTTGCGCGGATCGAAATGGCCCATCCCATGCCAACCACTGAAATCCTTACCGTTAAAAAGGGGCTCAAACCCTAGTGGAGCATTACCGCCTGCCTGCACAGCCGGGAAACAGAAAATCAAGGCACACAACACAGAAAATATGCTCTTGGGTAGTTTCATCGAGATCCTCGCATTCACAGAAACGGTGACGAACAAAACGCCGCGATGAACATCACAGTCTTCAGATCACCGCTTCGGTCACCCCACTAATCTAACCAAGGTTGGCGAGTTGTACCACTAGATAGGCCTGCCATGACCGCCGGAATCAGCTTGAAAAATCTCAGCTCGATTCTCTTTCGTACGCAAACACTATCGTCAGCAGAAGTATTGCAAACCATGCACAATGTGGCGATAATAGCAGCCCACGCCCGTTTTCTCGGTTGCACCAATCACCCGATGTAACGATTCGTCTCTTGCCCCCTGTTTCTCGGAGCCACACATGTCTGCTTCCCATCATGTTAGCCGAAGAAGTTTCATCAAGTCCTCAGCCGCTACTGCTGTAGCCTGTGGGGTCTGGAGCGGGCGGGCAGCTGGCGAATCGAACTCGCCCAACGAAAAACTGCAGATCGCCTGTATCGGGGTGGCGAATCAAGCCACTGCAAATATCAGGGGCGTCCGCGGTGAAGCGATTGTAGCGATCTGCGATGTCGATAACAACTATCTTAACAAGGCCCAATCAGAATTTCCTGATGCCAAAGCTTTCACGGACTACCGCGAGTTAATTGATCAAGCAGGGGATCGTATTGATGCGGTTGTCGTGTCAACACCCGATCACCATCACGCCCCTGCAACGATCCGCGCCATTCGCGCGGGCATGCACGTCTACTGTGAGAAACCACTCACTCATACCGTCGAAGAAGCGCGACTTGTCACGGAAGCTGCCCGGGCTCGTGGAGTCGTCACACAACTTGGCACCCAAATTCACGCAGGTGACAACTACCGACGAGTCGTGGAGATGATTCGCGCAGGAATCATTGGCGATGTTAGCGAAGTGTACGTGTGGGTAGGCAAAGGCTGGGGAGGAAGAGGTAACGATCTTCCTACCAAAGCTGAGATCCAAACTCCGCCCGAGGCGCTAAGCTGGGAACACTGGTTGGGACCAGCCCCGCATCGCCCATTCGCTCCTGGCCGATATCATCCGGCACAGTGGCGGCGGTGGTGGCAGTTTGGTGGGGGAACCCTGGGAGATATGGCCTGCCATTACATGGACCTGCCATTTTGGGCTCTGGAGTTGAAGTATCCTACCAGTTGCAAGTCAACGGGGCCCGAATTGGATCCGGAAACCTGCCCAACAGGGATAACTGTCGAATATGAATTCCCTGCCCGTCAACAACGACCCCCGGTAAAGCTTACCTGGCATGACGGTGACAACAGTTTAAAGAAAATCAGTGGCCAGAGGGTACCCAGTAGCGGAGTCATGTTTGTTGGATCGGCTGGAAAAGTGTTTGCTGATTATAGCAACTATCGAATCTTCCCACCGGCGGAGTCCGACAAACCTCAACTGCCGGAACCGACGATTCCCAGTTCCATCGGCCATCACGCCGAATGGATCAAGGCCTGCAAGGATGGCTCACCTACCACCTGCAATTTTGACTACTCGGGGCCTCTTACCGAAGCCGTGTTGCTCGGAAATATCTCCTACCGGACGGGTCAAAAACTCGACTGGGATGCAGAGCGGTTGCAAGCTGTCAATTGCCCCGCAGCCGACCACCTGATCCGCAAAACATATCGCCCCGGCTGGGAAGTTGCCTGAATTTCCGACCACACTGATGGGCAAACTAATTTCCCAAGTAATGCAGCTGGATTTTGGTATCGGGAAGTTTTTCTTGCAAGGCAGCTGCCCCCTCTGCGGTGACTGCCGTGCGCGTCACTCTGAGATCTTTCAGTGCACGTAAACCCACCAGCTGGGCCAGGCCCGCGTCGGTCACCTGGGTAGAACCGAGGTGCAGGGATTCAAGTTGTTTCATGTTGCCCAAATAGTGCAGCGCTCGATCGGTGATGACCGTGTTGTCGAGGTTCAGCCACTTGAGATTCACAAGCCCTTCCAGGGATTTTATGCCGACGTCGGTAACTGGAACGCGCCACAGGTTGAGCCGCCTTAGGCCCGTCATCCCGGCAAGATGACTTAAACCCGTATCAGAAACCTGCGCCGCCTCACTCAGGTCAAGTTCTTCCAAGGCCGGTAGTTGAGCAAGGTGCTTGAGCCCATCGCTTGTGACCTGGCTCTTCGCCACACGCAACTTTTTGAGGCGGGGAAATTGTTCAAGTAGCGCCAGCGCATCATCCCCTACAAGAGTCGCAGCCAGGTAAAGCTCTTCCAGACGCCGGCAGTTTTTCAGGTGTTTCAGTCCCTCTTCGCTGACCCACAAATAATCGCAACTCAACGCTTTGAGATTCTTGAGCCCAGCCAGCTGCTGGAGCCCCCGGTCATCGACGTCGGTCAGCCCCTTTTTTCCGGAGAGCTTCAATCCCCGCAATTTCTTCAGACCGGCCAGGTGTGCTAACCCTCGATTGCTGATCGGACAATCCCGCAAATCGAGGATTTGCAGCGTGGCCAGTCTCCCCAGAATGGCCAGACCGTCATCGTCGATATTTCGCTCGGTCAGTAACACGCTCCGAATTGTGGGCAATCCGTTTAACTGCTTGAGGTCGGTGTTCAGAACTTCGACATCGCGAAAGTTGACTTCGACCACGTGATTGTTTTTGTCCCGCTTGATCTTTGCTCCCAGCTGCTGAAGTGCTGCCACCGAAGCAGGATCATCATCTGCAGCGAAGGCACACCGCGTGGCCAGCAGAATCCCGAAGGCAATTTTGAACAAAACCTTTTGTTGCTTGATCATAAAACAATCCTCTCGAGACTCAATAAATTATAAAACGAAATTCCCGAAATGCGACCGCAATCCAACCCACACAAGAACTGGCCCTCGCAAAGATTATTCCCAATCTTGACACAAGGTAGAGGATACGATTTGTCAAGGATCCTGTCATCGCTCATAATAAGGAACTGTAACAAAATCAGAACTGAGATACACCGTGCCTGATCGTTGTCAATTCGCAGATCGATCCATTGGGAAGACGCTCAATCTTCACTGGGCTTTAGCCGCCGGAGTAATCTCTCTGGCCGGTTTCCCTTTGCGAGCCGTCGGGGAAACCAATACCCACTTTGTGCGCGAAATCCGCCCGATTCTGGCAGACAAGTGTTTTACCTGTCACGGGCCTGATTCGTCCCAGCGAAAAGCGGGACTGCGACTCGATCGCAAAGAATCTGCCCTGGCAGCGCTCGCTTCAGGCGCAACAGCAATTGTGCCAGGTAAGCCCACAGAGAGCGAGCTCTTCAAACGCATTACCAGTGACGATGCCACCTTGCATATGCCCCCACCCGAGGCAGAAAAATCGTTGACCGAGCAGGAAATTGAGTTGCTGCGGTCGTGGCTTGCTGAGGGAGCCCCATGGGAAGAACATTGGGCATTTGTGCCGCCGGTGCGTCCAGACCCACCCCCAGTCAAACAACTCAACTGGCCTCGGGGAGACATCGATCGATTTGTGTTGGCACAGCTTGAAGTCACAGGGATCAACCCGTCGACCGAGGCCGATCGCGAAACTTTGATTCGTCGGGTAACGCTCGACCTGACCGGGCTGCCACCGACGCTCGAAGAAATCGATGCATTTCTTTACGACTCAACTTCACAAGCCTACGAGCGGGTCGTCAATCGCCTGCTGAACACACCGCGATATGGCGAGCACATGGCCCACTTTTGGTTAGATGCTGCTCGCTACGGCGACACCCATGGCCTGCACCTGGACAACTATCGCGAAATCTGGCCGTACCGCGACTGGGTCATTGCGGCCCTGAACCGCAATCTTCCATTTGATCAGTTTATTACGGAACAACTTGCTGGAGATCTGCTACCCGGCGCCTCGCCCGCACAAATCATCGCTACCGGTTTTAACCGCTGCAACGTCTCGACAAATGAAGGAGGCTCGATTGCCGAGGAAGTCCACGTCCGCAATGTGGTCGATCGCGTGGTTACGACGGGAACCGTATTTTTGGGACTGACCCTGGACTGCACCCGTTGCCATGACCACAAATACGATCCACTCAAGATGGACGATTTCTACTCGCTGTTCGCCTACTTCAACAGTATCGATGGGAAGCCGCTCGACGGCAATCGAAAAGACCATGCACCTGTCATGAAGGTGGTGTCGGAACAGCAGCAACAAACATTGACCCAGCTCAATCGCAACATTCAACAACTCGAAACCCGACTCCAGGAAGACTGGGAATCGGTCGATCGACAGCAACAAATTTGGGAACAGCAATTCACAAATGCTCCGGCAGCCGATGTGGGAGAAGGGTCGATCACACTAAATGACTGGTATGTGGCAGGCCCCTTCAAAGACGACAAACGGTATCTGTTTGGACGCCAACAAGGACCCGAAGCAAAACTCGGTAAAACCATTTCACTCGCTGAAGAGTTTAGCCTGGCTACCGGTGAAAAAGTTTCTTGGAAACGGCACCCCGAATGGAAAGATGGCGAGGTCCATAACGTTTTTTCCCAGGAACTTGCTGCCCATTTTCTGGTGCGCACAATTCATTCATCCCGCGCGCAAAAACTCGACATTTCCCTTGGAAGCAACGATGCCATTAAAGTCTACCTCAACGGCAAGTTGGTTCTCGAAAATGATGTTTCACGAACAGCCCAACCCGATCAACAGCAGGTGGCACTCGATCTAGTGGCGGGTGAAAACCACTTGCTCGTAAAAATTGTTAACTATTGGGGAGGCAGTGGGTTTTACTTCAAAGCCGCGGCCGGGGTGAACTTGCCGGCTGAAATTCGCAACATCGCCCAGCAGGATCAAGCCCAACGCGATGAAAAACAACGTGCTGAACTAAGGCAATTTTATCGCTTCAAAGTTTCCCAGGATGAAGATCTCGCGGCATCACTGGCCGAGTTGACCGCTACCCGTAAAAAACACTCCGAGTTGGATGCCAGCCTGCCCACAACGATGATTTGGCGCGAGCGAGCTCAACCCAAACCGGCTTATTTTCTTGTCAGGGGTGCCTATGACCACAAAGGCCCGGAACGTCCCCGGGCGACCCCCTCGATTCTTCCCCCCATGAACGAGGCCTGGCCCAACAACCGGCTCGGCCTGGCCCACTGGCTGACCGATCCCGGGCACCCGTTAACGGCTCGCGTAACCGTCAACCGGTTGTGGCAACAACTGTTTGGCACAGGCCTGGTGAAAACTGCGGACGACTTTGGCACGCGTGGCGAGTCACCGAGTCATCCAGAACTTTTGGATTGGCTGGCTGTGGAGTTTATCGAAAGCGGCTGGGATTTGCGCAACATGATGAAACAACTGGTGATGTCGGCAACCTATCGCCAGGCATCTGACATGACTTCTGAATCCTTAAGCCGCGATCCCGAAAACCGGCTACTCTCACGGGGATCCCGCTTCCGCCTCGATGCAGAAATGTTGCGCGACCAGGCACTCATGGTGAGTGGACTGCTGGTCGAAAAGCTGGGCGGTCCGTCCGTCAAGCCTCCTCAGCCGGACGGGCTCTGGTTGGCCGTGGGTTACAGCGGTTCCGATACGGTCCATTTCGTGGCTGATACGACACCCGAAAAGATCCATCGTCGCTCTCTCTATACGTTCATCAAGCGAACGGCTCCGCCACCCCAGATGAGCACCTTTGACGGCCCATCGCGAGAAGCTTGTTCTGTTCGCCGGGAACGCACCAATACCCCTTTGCAAGTCCTGATCTTGATGAACGATCCGCAATTCGTCGATGCAGCTCGGGCACTTGCTTCGCGAACCCTCGTTTCCGGAGGTGACACCGATGCTGACCGGGCGAACTTCATGTTCCGCACCTGTACCGGTCGACATCTGACCACCAAAGAACTCAACGAGTTGACCCGCGCCGTGCAAACCGATCGCGATTACTTTGCAGCCAATCCCACGGCTGCCAGAAGCCTCGTCTACGGAAATCCCACGACCGCCAATTCCGATCCGCAGAAAATTGGCTCCGAAGTGGGTGAAACAGATATCGAAAGCTGGGCAGCCTGGACCCTTGCTGCAAATTTGCTTTTGAATCTTGATGAGGTCGTCACGAAGAACTGAAATTCAAAAACTTTTCCAAACAAACCGACAAGCCTGTCATGAAAAACCAACCCCTCATACACCCCGGTGCCAATCCAGTTCAAGAGCACTTCACGGCTATGACCCGGCGCCATTTCTTTGCCCAAACGGGTCTTGGCTTGGGAACAGCCGCGCTGGGCAGTCTGATGCCGGGGCAGGCCGTTGCCGCCGCAGGTCAACTTGCAGCGCCCCATTTGCCAGGTAAAGCAAAGCGGGCAATCTACTTGTTCATGGCCGGGGCGCCATGCCAGATGGATACGTTCGAGTACAAGCCCGCCATGGACGCCTGGTACGACAAAGATCTCCCCGAATCGATCCGGCAGGGCCAGCGGTTGACGACCATGACCTCGAAACAGGCGCGTTTTCCGATCGCCCCCTCCGCATTCAGTTTTGCCCAGTATGGCGAGTCGGGTGCCTGGGTGAGCGAACTACTGCCATACCATGCCAAAATGGTCGACCAGATCACTTTTATTCGTTCCATGACGACCGAAGCGATTAATCACGACCCAGCCATTACCTACATTTGTACGGGACATGAATTGCCGGGTCGGGCCAGTCTGGGCGCGTGGCTGAGCTACGGGCTCGGTTCCCTCAACGAGGATCTGCCGAGCTTTGTCGTGATGACACCCTCCTGGACTGGAAGAGAAGACGCACAAGCATTGTACAACCGATTGTGGGGAGCTGGCTTTCTGCCCAGCCAGTATCAAGGAGTCTCATTCCGATCGACTGGTGACCCGGTACTGTTTCTTTCCAACCCGCCCGGTGTCAGCAGAGAGCTCCGCCGGCGGATGCTCGATCGCCTTGCATACTTTAACCAGAGAACGTTCGATCGCATTGGTGATCCGGAGACCAACACGCGAATCGAACAAGCGGAAATGGCTTTTCGCATGCAAACATCCATCCCCGACCTGGCCGATTTCTCTGACGAACCAGAACACATCCTGAAAATGTACGGGCCCGATGTGACCAAGCCAGGAACTTACGCAGCGAGCTGCTTACTGGCGCGCCGCATGGCAGAACGAAATGTGCGGTTCGTACAGATTTTCCATCGCGGCTGGGATCAGCACGGCAACGTGACCGGCGACCTTCCCGATCAATGCCGCGACGTCGACCAACCCTCTTTTGCCTTGATCCAGGACCTCAAGCAGAGAGGACTTTTAGACGACACACTCGTCGTGTGGGGAGGAGAATTCGGGCGCACGATTTACTGCCAGGGCGACCTCTCCCGAGAAAACTACGGGCGCGACCATCATCCACGCTGTTTTACCATTTGGATGGCCGGCGGTGGAATCAAGCCGGGGATGAGCTATGGCAAAACCGACGACTTCAGCTACAACGTCGTTGAGAATCCCGTCCACGTCAACGACCTCAACGCCACCATCCTGCACTGCCTGGGAATTGACCATCGACAACTGACCTACCGCGTCCAGGGGCTCGATATGCGGCTGACAGGCGTTGAAGAACAACATCCGGTCGATGCCATTCTGTCCTGATGAAGTCCTGCCTGTGATCGACCTTGCCGAGATGTAGCAGTGGTGGCCGTTGGGGCCCATGTAGCTCAACCCGCCTCCCGCTCCAGCCATACCTCCAGACCCTGCACGTTGATTGCAATATCGAGGTCAAGTAATGACTTCAGTTCAGCATCGCTGCCCGCATAACCATGGTCGCGAACTCGCTGGAATAAATAGCCCTCGACTGCCGTGTGAAGTGCCGTTGCGCCATCCTTCGAACATTCATGTTTTGTCGCCAACTCAACCAACACGTCAAGATCGCGGTGCAAATCATCGGCCAAACGCTGCTCACAATCAAGCAGGCCAAAATGGGCCAGGTGGATTTGCTGCGGAGCCTGGCTCATGATTCGCTCGATGGCATCGTGAGCGGCAGGGGGATCGAATTGAACTGGTGCAGTCGCGGGAAAAATAAACGGTCCCGCGGATGTATCCAACTCTCGATAAGAGATACCAAAGCTGTCCCCGGTAAAAATACCGCCGAAGTCAACATCGACCAGACAATAATGGTGTCGCGCATGTCCTTCGGTGTGGAGCACTTTCAGAGAACGTCCCGCCAGATCAAATGTGGCCCCGTCTTCGGCAATCAAGATGCGATCCTCGGCAACGGGTACCGTTGAGCCAATGTGCTCGGAAAACACCGTTTCCCCAAACACGGCCAGTGCACCTTGCACCAGGCGTGCAGGATCAACCAGGTGTTTTGCACCACGTGGATGGACCACCACGCTCGCATTGAGGCACGCCTGCAGGAGGTGCCCCGCAGCCCCGGCATGGTCAAGGTGAACATGCGTGACGAAAATGGCCTGGATCTCTGAGGGATCGATCTGCTGAGCAGCCAATGCCTTGAGCACCACGGGTGCAGCTGCTGCCGGCCCTACATCGACCAGTGCCGCCTGCCCGTTGTGCCAGATAAGGTGGCTAGCCGCCCGACCCGCACGGAAATACTCCGTGTCGAAGACCAGAATTCCATCTTGTTGTTCGACAAATCGTCTTGTTTGCATATTCTACCTCGCTTAAATCGGTCTGTCCGTGTGCCGATGGTGAGCAACCGGCTATTATATTCGTGAATGCCCAAGTTGGGTCGATCCCAATGAAGACCATCGCGACTCGTTGCATAGGAAATCCTCCCATGCTTGTTGTTGCGAAGTCGGTCGTGATCACGCTGGAGATCAATCACAACCGAGCCACAGAGCAAAACGGCAGGATTTTTCCACTTCCGCTCACCAGGTTGTGGTATCTGGCGTATGCCACTGGCGTTCCTCACCCGTCCAAAATGCGTACAACTCGGCGTCTTTAAGGAAGAAGCGGAGGCGTACCGGCTTGCCGCGGAGGACCTTTAGTTCGGCCCCATCTCCCCACGACACAACATGTCGAACATGGTCCGTGGTTACAGGCACACAGTTCTGTCGGCTAAAAGGAGCGATAACCGCGCCGTTTTCATCGAGAATTTCAACCTCCAGATTACCTTCACTGGCGTCGGCATTAATTCGCAGGGTATCGTTCACTAATTGCAGTGGTCGTGTCGTAAGCGTTCCTTCCTCACTACCCGCATCGAGCGAAAAGAAGCCATCGAGCCGCAGGGTTCCCAATCCAATCTTGCCGGTGTTGGGACTCGATTTGTGATCAGAGGTGCGCCCGCTGTAGTAAATCCATAATTCATCGCCCACACGCACCGGGCCCAGCGAACTGGTCGCATTGTTGGCATAGTCCCACGGCACCCGAGGATCAAACGGATCGACGCCGGTCAAGGGGGTGCGGGCATTCTTGACGCGGCGGTAATCGGCTGGCAAGGGTGAGAGCGGAATCCACGCCTCGTCGCTGGGCCGCTGCCAATGTTTGCCATTGCGGCTTACCGCGAGCTGTACATCAAGCAATGCATCGGGTTTTCTGATATAGCGCCCCCAGATACCGAGGAACAAAGTCTCGTAATAGAAGGGCTCGAGATTGTAAACGACGGCGGGGTCACCCTCAGGCGTACCACACATGAAGGAGGCCTGCCCCCAGGTCACGAAATCGTCACTCTCCTGGTAGCCACGCCCGCGCACTTCCGACCCGTCCGAAGGCCTGCGGTAAAGCGACTTGGTGCTGGCGATCCAATGTTTTTGAATGGGATCCCAATGTACGGTGGAGCGGTCATAACCATCGATATCAATGGGACCATGTTCGGTCCAATGAATACCATCGGCCGAAAAATAAGCGCGGTGCCCCAGGTTCCGAATTTGGGCTTTGTACCGACGTGCTGGATCGGGATCACGCGGGTCGTAAATAATGACGGTGCTGTCGGGCGAACCGGGAATGACAATGTTGTTCTGTTTGCTCCCCTTGTATTCATGAATTCCTAAATTGGGTCGCTCCCAATGAAGGCCGTCGCGACTCGTCGCATAGGCAATCCGCCCGTGCTTGTGGTAGCGCTCGGTGTAATCGGCGTTGTATTCTGGCGAATAACAGAGATACCACATGCGGAACCGGTCGTGATCGCGGTGAGGATCAAACATCACGGTCCCAAACAGCAGCACGGCAGGCTTTTCCCATTCCCGCTCTGGCTCCAGGAGAGGATTGTCCGGGTGTTTTTGGACGGGGTGTAATGTTCTCCGGAGGCCGTCCATCTGCCAGATAATCCAGTCATCGACAAATAGCTGCTTTGCATTGTCGACACGAATTAGATTGGGTGGCTTGGGTACTGGCTGATCGACCCGTGACTTGGTGGGATCAAGGACCGTTGGCAAACCGCCAACACAATGCGACGCCAGCAACAGGACGACAGCACCTGCAAAACAGTGGGAAATTTTTGCAACGAACGTCATTTAAAAAGTTCCTCCCGGCCACACATCAACTTACTTTTTCCGCGATGGAAACACGCAACGAACGGACAGCATGAAGCTGCTACGTCCGAGAAATATTACGTTTACTATATCATAATCGAGCGACTCACGGTCATGCCGGACCTTTGCAACTGCTCAACCTGTTGCGTTCGCCGGTAGAGATTCCCGTAAATAGCGCCTGCCAGCACACCCAACAAACCACCAAAAGTGGCATAGAATATTGATTTGCCGATGGCACCCCTACCGCCCGAAAGCGATGTGCGAAAGTTCGGTCGCTAGCATCTGCAGTGATGTCGAACTCCGACAGTGCTCTTTTGCAACAAGATCTTGACCTGTACTATTTCATCGCAACACAAGTTTTTGGAAACACAACGTTTTTGGCAACAACAGCGTTCTTGAAAGCTACCCCATCATTACGCGCAAGCGAACCCATGAAAGGGCAAACTCATGCAGAACCTCACAAGCAATCTTTTGCCAATCATTGCCGGCGTGATTTTACTACTGTTTGGCCGCAGGCTCTTCTGGTTGTTCGTCGGGCTGGCTGGTTTTCTGTTCGGGCTCGAAATTGCTCCCCAGTTATTCCATCTCGACTCAACCATGATGACCTTCCTGGTGGCGTTGCTGGTGGGCATTGTGAGTGCCGTCCTGGCCATTGTTCTACAACGGCTGGCATTCGCTCTCGGTGGTTTTTTCGCTGGTGGTTATGTCGGAAATATATTGGCCGATCAACTCCAAGCGAGTGATTCTTCCATGATCTGGTTCGTTGTGGCTGGCGTGATCGGTGCGGTGTTTGCCGCCTTGTTGATGGACTGGGCAATCATCATCCTCTCTTCGCTGGTAGGAGCCGTCGCGATCGTCGACGGACTCGGCATGCACGAGGGGGCAGTCGGCCTGATTTTGCTCCTGGTACTGCTGTTGGCCGGCTGCATCTTCCAAGGGCGATCGTATGAAGGTCGCCCGGCCAACATCTGACCCCGCCAAAGTGGTTAACCACCGCAACTGGCCGGGCCAATCCTGCGGTGCCATGAGGTTGTATGTCGCCACAAGGCTGGGCCTTTTGTCTCGGTCTGCAGCAGGCCGCTGTTGCTGAAAATTCGTCGGATCGGGAGCTACCGCAACCACTGGCCCTGGGTGAGATCCGCATCAGCCACCATCGCTGACTCGTGTCGTGCCACAATCTGCTGTCACCCGTTCGGATGGGATTTCCCCCAAAACCTGTCTTCAGGTAGAACGAAGTCAAACAGCAGACAAATGCAACGCCACAAGATTGCAAACGTGGTCTCTACTCTTTGCAAATCGTGGTTTGATCCTCCAACTTGCTCAATTTGCGTTACAATCACTACGGTGAACAAGTCGGTTGATCACCACAAATCAACCTCGCCAGATTTTGTTCCTGCCTTGGACACCTTCCAGGCACCGTGACGAGAATTCCACCCATGCCACCCCGTTTGATTCCCTGGTTGCTGTTCTGTGGGTGGTTGATTCCGGTGTGTGGCCTCTGTGCTGACCAGGCCGACGCCGGCAAACAAGACAAACGACCGAGCGTGCTCTGGATCATGCTCGATGATGGCCGGGCCGACGCGCTGGGCTGTTATGGCAAACCGTGGGCCCAGACACCGAACATCGATGCCATCGCGGCTGACGGCGTGCGATTTCAAACGGCGATTGTGCAAAATCCCGTCTGCACACCATCGCGCACCTGCATGAAAACAGGTCTCTACGCACACCAGACCGGGGTCATGGCCATGGGGCGTCCCACGAAAACGCCCGGCCAGTATCGTCGAAATGTCTGGTCAGAATCGCAGCAACAAAATCTGCTCAAAGCGTGGTCGCAACGTGGCATCCCCGTCAAAAACATCGGCAAGATGCACGTGTTTAAAAAGGACTGGCACCAACTCGGCGACTTCGGTCCGATTTTGGGTCACGTGGCACAGCCCACCGCGCTGTTCAAACCCGAATGGAAGGGAAAATTACTTTCGTCCGTTCACACCAAGACCCATCATTGGATGATTGGTGGTCAACTTGACGTGCCTGTCGGCCAGCTGAGGCAATCAAGAATTGGCGACCGGGCAGTTGCCGAGTTAAAGAAACTGACTGCCCGTGACGATCCCTTCTTCTTACGTGTCTCGTTTCACGCACCGCATGTGGCGTGTTACATCTGCCCGTCCCATTTCATCGACCCGAGTACGATCGACCTCCCCCTCCCGACTGCGGAAGAAGTTGCCAACAAACCGAAGTTTGAACGGGAGAATCTGCATGCCTATTCCGGTGCCGCCGATCTTTCGCGATCAGAAATCGACTTGGCACGCGGTACTTATTTTGGAATGGTTCGCCTTGTTGACGATCAAGTCGGGCGAATCATGCGGGTCTTGCAAGAAGCAGGACGACTGGAAAATACCATCGTGGTCATCAACTCCGATCAGGGCTTCCAACTCGGCGAACATGGCCTGTGGAAAAAACGCGATTTCTACGATACGAACGTTTGCGTTCCCCTGATCATCTCCGCCCCCGGGCAACTGCCAGCTGGAAAAGTTGTTGGCCCACCTGTGGAAATGGTTGATTTTCTTCCTACGCTCATCGAGCTGTGTGGCATGAACCCTCCTGCCCATATTTCGGGCAAAAGTCTCATACCCTTGATGCTGGGAAAGGTTGACTCCTGGCGGGAAGCCTGTTTCAGTGAGCACGACCACAGCGAGGATATGTATGACGAGTTGCGGCAAGGTGGCGGTCGCCGCGTCATGGTCCGAACCAAGGACTGGAAGCTTGTCTTTTTCATGGACGAACGCCTCGCAGACCAGGATCCCGCGCTCTATCACCTGACGACCGACCCCTACGAACAGCAAAACCTGGCCCATGACCCGCAGTACGAAGACGTTGTGGCAAAGCTTATTGCCATGGCCAGGCAGTGGGACGGCCAGTCCTGAAATCGCAATTCATAAGATTCGGTGGCCAGACAAGTCCGCGCTCGATCTGAAACAGCTAACCCAAACCATTTTGCGTTGCCCGTTCCTTTTGGCTCGTGCGGTCTGGCTGACTGCCGCCGGACACGGCGTCGGGGTATTCAGGTTGGCAGGTCACCGAAACCGCTTGTGTGCATTTGGCCATCACGATTGCTTCAACAGTACGTGATGATTCTTCAGACCCGCAGCTGTCGTATCACTCAATTCACGAGTACAACGCCTTCGCGTTCGATGCGATCGAACATTGACTTGTACCCGGCCGACCCGTCGTCATCCCAGTACTCGGTGGTAATCGGGGACATGTAGCTCATTGGGATGAGCCGCCGGATGTCGGGCCGAACCATAAAACTGGATTGTTTGGGGTCTGCGATGTTGTACATGGTCACACCGTTGGCGAATCGCGTTTTGATAATCCACTTTGGCTGCTCCGGCAGTTTTAGTTGCTTCAGCCGATCCAATGCCGCACGGTCCAGCGTCAGGCCCAACCCTGGTTTCTCCGGGACGCGCAGGAATCCGTTAACCGGCTTAAGCCGCTCTTTCACGACGTCAGCTTTCCACGTTTCACTGTCACAGTGAAAATGAAAATCGGCTGTTTTGAAAGCGGCTTGCATGTGCGTCGTCATGGTTCCCGTGATGGCACCGCCAACGTTTTGCAACATGAAGGGAGCATCTGCAGCCGCAAAAACCCCGGCGCGGCGGATTGCGTTGCCGATTGTCGCGTGGCCTACCATGTAAGCATCTGCCGCCCGACGAAGCACATCGAAGGTGAAGCCCAGCGGGCTGTGATGCAGCACGATGGGCAACCGCGATCGCTTACGCAATTCAATGTAACCTTCAATGTCTTGCTCGTTCAGAGGGTCTTCAAAGCAGCCAGCGATGGGGAACTCGGCCATCTTGTCAAGCAACTCGGGCGTGTGATCGGTTGTACCACCCATCGTCAGGTCGAAGTGAATCTTGAAACCCTCGGGTGCGACTTCCTGCATGGCTCGCAGTTGGTCGATTACGTTCTCGAACGGTGACAGGTGATATTTCAGCCAGGTGTAACCGCGGGCGGAGTACTCTTTGACCGCTTGAGCCATGCGGCGCGGATGGGTGGAAACAGTCCAGGCGCCAACCGGCACAAACCGCCGATGCCGCTGGCCAAACAGCTTGTAGACCGGGACCGACGCCGCTTGGCCCATCAGGTCGTACATGGCCGTGCCGAGGCCCAGTGACGTCTCGTCGCCAATCCAGTTGAATGGGTTACTGCCGATATACTTTTCGATAACCTCCTGGGATTCCCGGCCGTTACTTTCACCCAGCCCGACGAGGCCGTTATCGGTGTGCGCGACATAGACTGTGCGGCGCGACGGCCCGTAGTAATGATCCAATTGGTAAGCGATCCAATCCTCGTAGGGCAGCATGATGTCGTGGACTTCGATGTCGGTGACCTTGATCGGCCCATGGCGCGAATCAGATTTTTCCTGCGCCGCCAGTGCGACCGGCGCGATGTTCATCGCGACCGGAGCGGCAGCCAAACCGCTTGTCATCGTGATCAGAAATCCCCGACGATCAAACATCTCGCAAGCAGGTGTGTTCATAGCAACTCCACGATTGGCCCAAGGCGATAGATAGTGCACGCAGCGCAAACACCGTGAGCAACATGGGTATCAAGTTACGACCAGGGAACGGGACGCCCTTTCCAGTTAGCAGTATGCGTCTATCAGGCATCCCTTCCATCTTAATATCAATTGGCACCTGGGCGTAGCGAATTTATCGACCCGCGCATTTGTCCGGCTATCGACTCGTTGGGCGAATTTTCCACAATCTCGAGCGATGGGAGAGCCTTGACAGCTGCCGGCCCCAATCGTACCCGGCACAATTCTAAAAAAACTGTTTTTTGGTGACCGGTTACACCCTGGGGAGGCGCTCACGACAATTCGGATCAAAGTCCTGATAACACCGCGTTAAAAAACAACCGATGCACGCAACTATGAATCAACCAGCGCCGGCTGACCGGGCGGCCATCTGGTCCGGTACTTAATTCGAAGCCTTGTGGATCGCGTCGATGGCTCCCTGCATCGTGCGCGCCACATGTTCGTTTGGTGAATTTTTTGCGGCTTCAAGTGCGGGCAGTGCCTTGGCTGCTGCCGGGCCCATCTGCTGCAGACAATCAGCCGCGGTTGTCTTGTTCATCAGAAATGGATCTTGCAATCCGAGGATCAATCCATCGACGCCAGCCGGCCCCATCTCGTGCAATGCCAAAAGACTACCGCAACGAACGATCGGATCGGGATTCTCGAGCCCTCTTTCAAGTGCCGGGACTGCCATGGCCGCCCTTGGGCCAATCGCACCTAACGCATTGATTGCCGGCAAACGCACGTCCGGTTTCTCCACTAGTGCGATTAAAGCGGGAACCACCTCTTGAACACCATCATCGTCAATCTCCACGACGACAAGCGCCGTGGCAGCTGCACGCTGCAGGGCGGACGATCCATGTTGCAATGCCAGACCGATCTCGCTGCCTGACTTGTCGAGAAAGGCCTCTCCCTCCCAACCACTGGCAATGAACTCTCGATCAGCCGGGGGAGGATTAAGCTCGCCTGGCGCTTCGGACAATTGCAGAATGAACCCGACCGCCGTGTCTCGCAGGGAAGCGTATTGGGCCGGGCCGATATTAGGACTCGGTTCTACCCAGTCGAGTTCCCAACCATGTTGACTACCCGAGGCGTACACACCTTCGAGTGCTTCTGAACGAGTTTGTTGTTTCAGGCTATCCAGCCATAGACTTGCCTCTTTAGCCGCCACCAGGTTGGGGTCTGCAGCAGCAAGCCGCGCCTCCAGCAGTTGGAGATACCGATAGTCATCAATTCCTTCGCGTCTCCCCTCGAATCCCATGCCAGGGATCGGGCCATTGGGCCCCGGAATCACGTAGCCGTTAATCACATGCATGGTGGTCCGTCCATGCGGTGGCGACCAAACCGGATCCTGAGCACCCTCACCATTCTTTGGCTGAAAAACGTAATGCCCATAGGCGTAAGTCGTATTACCATCCAACCCAAGACCCCAGGTATACAGGCCGGCATAATAGCGATTGCTCCGCAAATTGGTAATCCGGAGCCTTTCGGAATAGGTCCATATTTTAGCCCCCTGCCGCCTGGCCTCTTGAATCAACTCCGGCGTGATTTGGCCGGCCAACACAATCCAAACATCATGGAAGTGCCCAAAAATTACCGCCCCATGACCACTGAGGGCCGTATAAGAACGACCATTTTTTATCCGTTTGAAATCCAACATTGCCTGGGTGGTTATATCTGGAATGGCAGCAGGGCCGTGCCGCCAGTGGGGCGGTTCGTCGCGGGTGTAAAACATGATCTCCGGCCAGCCTTTCTCGATGGCGAACCGCCGGAAAGTATCCATGACGAGTGGCTTATTCTCACAATTCCAATTCCCTTGGACCATGATGAGCGGAACATCCTCCTGAGCGAGTCCCGCACGCTGCATAATTTCAACCTGCGCTTCCACAAGCCGCTCAGGATCGACTTTTCCATCTGCGACCTCTCCCGGATCAAGCAAACAGGTCCACGGCTCAATCCACTGGCCAGCGGTGCCCGGGAGCGGGAGTTTGCCTGTTTTCAGGTATTCTTCGTTGGCGAAGGAATCGAAAAAACTGACGATCTGACCGCTGTTGTGCCCATGCTCGGCCATGTCACGAGCATACATCTCCTGGTATTTCCGCTGGTAATAACGCGGAATGCGATCCGGGCGGGCATAAATATTGAAAGTCACATCCGGTCGAGGAAGAGAAAAAGGGTGGATTTCCACCTGCAACGGGTAACGGCGAGTCTCCTGGCCCGGAATCGTCAGCGTGAAAGACCCTTTGTGAATGCCACTGGCAATTTTTCCAGCCGGCTTGAAAGTGATCCAAAAAGCGGCTGAGTGTCCCGGCTTGATCTCGGTCATGGTATCCCCGGGAACCAGGTAGAGGGGCAACGACTGACGGCCCCCTGGGTAGTCGGTATACCAACGACCTTTGTCAATGGGTCTCCAATGTTCCCTGTACGATTCGTGATGAATCATGCCGACCTGGCAGGGGATGTCGATGTGCACCCCGAGCGAGACTCGCTTGAGCAGCTCTGCCCCTTGAGGCACATAAATTCCTATCTGCACCGGCTCAATCTCGTTGGCTGCCATCGAGACCGTGAACTCTCCATTAACCTCTTCGACCGTTGGCACATAATCGCCGAAGCAGGGCATGCCATAATGGCGAGCATAGACCACCGATGGAAGCTCTGCCGCAGCTCCCAAATCCTGCTCCGCGTTTACAGGGGGAGCGACGCTTACAGGTGGAGCAACCGATTGCCCGTGCGACTTCAAAGCCAAGGGGCCCATGCATGTGCAGAGAACCACTATGCCTGTACAGAGAACAGCAAAGAGGGCCACACCTGTTGGAAAAAACCAATTCAACCCGCAATGTTTTCCATACTTGTCAAAC
>CAUZEA010000054.1:0-37239 GCA_963578605.1 Planctomycetota bacterium | reverse complement strand
GATGCCTCCGAAATGAGACATTATCGGCCATGTCGAATTCAAATCGATACAGGTCATGATTTTCCGTAAAGTGATAGAAAACAATAACTTATAATCCTCCAACGCGAAAACGTTGGGACACTACTGAGGGAATTCAATGTTTCATATCGGACTTTTTGGTGTGGGAAGAATAGGCGTTCATCACGCTGGCAATATCGCCAGTCACCAAAATTGCAAACTGGTGGCGATTGCAGATCCCCACCAGGAAGTGGCTCGCACCCAGGCTGCAATTTATGGTGCCGAAGTTCGAACGGCAGATGCGATCTTCGGCGACGACCAGATTGATGCAGTGCTAATTGCCTCGTCAACCGACACTCATGCCAGTCTGATCGAGGACGCTGCCCGTTCCGGCAAGCACATTTTTTGTGAAAAACCGGTAGATCTCTCCGTTGCGCGCGTGAAGGATTGCCTGGCGGCAGTCGATGCTGCCGGAGTCCGGATGATGGTCGGATTCAACCGCCGGTTCGACCCCGACTTTGCCGCGCTCAGAAAGCGGATCGCGGCCGGGGAGATTGGGGACCTTGAACTCTTGACCATCGTCTCGAAGGATCAGGCACCGCCAACGCTGGAATATATCAAGGTCTCTGGAGGCCTCTTTCGTGATATGACGATTCACGACTTAGATATGGCGCGGTTTCTGTTGGGCGAAGAGCCGATTGTGGTGTCGGCCACAGCCAGTTGCCAGGTGGACCCGGGCATTGGCGAGCTCGGTGATGTGGACACTGCCGTGGTGAGCCTCCGCACAGCCGGGGGAAAACTCGTGGTCATCATCAATAGCCGGCGTGCCGTGTACGGGTATGACCAGCGTATCGAGGCGCATGGCAGCAACGGCATGCTAAGTGTCCCAAACCAATTTGAATCTAATCTGGTCCGGGCAGATGCCGACGGTGTTACGGGAAGCAAACTGAGGCACTTTTTTCTTGAGCGCTATGCCAAAGCCTACCGTGCTGAATGGGATTGTTTTCTCGAGGTGCTGGAAGGCAAGCCAACGCAGGTACCCGGCGGGGCAGATGGACTGGCGGCCCTCCTGCTGGCAGAGGCCGCAGTCGAGTCGCTCGCCACGGGCCGGGAAATCGAACTGGGTTCATCCACAAACTGAGGGCAGGGAATCGTGAATGGTGAATTTGATGGAAAGAGGGCGATTGTCACTGGTGGTACGCAGGGGTTGGGGGAGGCCGTCGCGGCGCACTTCGCTCGAAACGGTGCTTCAGGCCTGGTGATCACAGGCCGGAATCAGGAACGGGGCGAGGCAGTCCGGAACTCGCTTTCCGTGCACGACTGCGAAGTGGTGTTTGTCGCTGCCGATCTCCGGTCGGTCGATGCCTGCCGGGAGGTTGTCCAGACCGCGCGGAATCACTTCGACCGGATCGACCACCTGGTCAATTGCGCCGCGGATACCCGCCGCAGCACCATTGTTGATACGTCAGAGCAGTTCCTGGACGACATGATGGCGGTCAACTTCAGGGCCCCTTTTTTTCTCATGCAGGAAACTGTTCGTTGGATGATCGAGAAAAAGGTCGAAGGAAGTATTGTCAACGTTCTCAGCACCGCAATGCACTGTGGTCAGCCCTTTCTCGCCGCGTATTCCCCCTCGAAGGCAGCGCTTGCTGGTCTCACAAAAAACACGGCCTTTGCCTTATTAAAGAATCGAATCCGGGTGAATGGAATTGCACCCGGCTGGATGGACACACCCGGCGAGCATGCAATCCAGAAAGCGGCACACGATGCCCCGGATGACTGGCTGCAGACGGCCGAGGCGGGCCAGGTGTTTGGGCGCCTTTTGAAGCCGGAGGAGGTTGCCCGCGCAATCGGTTTTATGTGCTCACCGGCATCAGGCCTCATGACGGGAGCGATCGTCGATTTCGACCAGACCGTCGTCGGTGGCTGGGAGACCCATCCACAACCTTCCGGGCCTTTGGAAGTGCCCTAGGGTGACGCAAGAATCGGACGACGATGAGTTCGTGGATTTCTTGCTGGTTTTCCCCAATGGCCTTATGGCGAATTCCAGGGCGGATTATGAAGCAGATACCGGGCCTAAACAGTGCCACCACTGGGGGTTGGAAATCGCGTCGTCCATGATCTGTCGTCGATGGTCTACGCCTCCCAACGGCTTGGATTGATACCAGGGGCCTCGGCCTTCATGCCAACCGGTTTGTGAGGTTGCTCCCAGTCGCTCCCGGTTGTGTTGAGGCTCTGCAAAAACGGTTTTGCAATTTCCGGAGCGCCTGCAACCAGCTCCGGGTCCCATTCATCGACCGGTTGAACGGGGCCCGCCCAGGCTGGGCGATATCCTAGCTGGAGCAATTCCCGCGGCTCTGGGTGGATATTCGGGTGGCTTCCATGCAGGACGAGTGAGGGAACGACGACAGCAGATCCCGGTGGCACGACGAGTGTGATTTCTTCCGGATGTGATTTGTAGCGAACATAGGGACTGGCTTCAGCGTGAAACGACAGGTGTGACCGCGGAATCAGCCGAAACGGTGCCCGCTCGTCGGTCAATTCGTCAAGGTAGTAGAGTACGCGCACTAGCCGGGGACAGCTTCCCTCGTATCCAAAAAGATCTGAACCATGCGGTTGTCCATCCGTGTGGATTGAGATTCCCGGTGAGCCAGGATGTGTACGTTGGAAAAACCCGCGCGTGAATACAATTTCCGGTCCCATCAAGTCGGCCAGAAATTCGACCACCGGAGGATAACCGATCAATTCAGCAGCGGCCTGGCTGTGCCATTGCGGTTGCTTGACCGAGCGGGTTTGATGGACGCTGTAGCTTGTGTGGGACATTTCGGCATCGGCCAGTTCAGTTTTCAGTCGAGCGACAAGTTCTAGCTCCAGGATTCCCGGGAAAACAACGTAACCCTCGACCTCCAGGTGACGGATCTGCTGGCCGCGAGTGAACGTCGAAAAATCGGTATCGTCCACATTCATGAACCCGATTTGCTCTTCTGGATCAATTTTTGGAACTGGTGATTGTTGCATTGATGATGCCGTCCTGTTCTACCGTTGACTGACTGAGGGAATCGAACCTGCAGCAGGTTCAGGATTGGAATGTACACTACTTTAATATCGTGTTCTCTCGCCTCGCTGTCCACTGCCCGGGCAGATCTTGAGATTTTCCGGGCGGCCGTATCGCACACCAGCCCGGAAACAGCCGGCGCATTAAACTTCGTAGGTGTGGAGCCAAACTGGGGAATCAGAACTGGCGACCACCCACGGTGATCAGGGCTTCGGCGACCTGGCCAAAGGGGCGACCGTCAGCGGTGAGCTCGAGGGCAAATGGCTGCCGGCGGCACAATCCGTTTGGCGCGATCGATAGCTCACAACTCACATCGGCGCGGGCGTCAGCGTCCAACGACGCTGACGTGCCTTTCCAACCAGTGGGCCCAACCAAGCGGACGTCGAGCTTAGCCGCACGTGCGTACGGATTGCGCACGGTCACGGTCACGGCTACTTTACCCAGCTCGGTCAAATGCGTGCGGTACGGTCAGATCCAGCCTCCCCAACTGTCGATGTTGAAATGTGGTTCATCAACTCCCAGCGGCATGGCACGTTCGTGCATTTGCCGGTAATAGTTGGTGTAATTCTCGATGTACTGGAAGAACTTCTCATTGGTGTGCGTTGTTGCCCAGTGGCCACTTAAGACAATATCTGGCCGCCACTTTAACAACCAGTTGCCGCTCTGCTGGTATCCGTCGAGGAGCGATCCGTTTCGGAACACATAATTGTGCCGGTCGGGGCGGTCGTAGAACCCGTTTTCATCGACCAGGTACATGTATTGATCGCCCGTGTGCGCGAACCGCTTCCCATCGGCTTCGAAACCAATCAAGTTTGCGAATCGCGTGTGGCCACTCATGGGTGCCAGCTCGAAAGTGTACTCTTCCCAATGCACGACCTGGTCCAGGGGGAGTCGGCGGTCCACACGAATTGATTTGGGCCAGTTGCAAGGGAAACAGTGTGCCTCGGGATGGGCCAGCAGGTCGGCGAAGTTCTCACCGGCCCAGCATTCGGTGCCGAAGAGTCGCTGCAACACTGGAATACCCGCTACGTGGTCGTCATGAAAATGACTGACCAGCACAACGTCAATTTGGTCAATATCAAATCTTCTTTTCAGGTCTTCCAACCCGTGTAACAGTGCGCGACGGCGAGCCGGTTTTGAATACGCCTGAAAGGCATTGCTTGCCCAGCAATAGCCATAGTCGATTGCCAGGGCCTTACCCGATTCACTGATCAAAAAGTGAGCGTGGGCGTTACCGTTGGCTGAACGCCAAACATGGTCAGTAATCCGTACTAAAGTATCGTTGTGGACCGCTTCGATTTGTTGTGAAGCCTCGGGCCGCCATTCTGTCATATGTCTCAAATTATCCTGCAGCGCTACCAGGGCCTGATCAACGCCATCGAGGATTGGCTCACCGAGACTCGGGAGCAGTGCGGCAGGCTTGCGATTCCGGAGCACCTGCGCTGAGTAATAGCAGTTGGTTGCACCAGGCAGGTCGTTGTAGTTGTACTGCAAGGGCGCTATGCGAGGCAGCTTGCCAGGCGAATGAATTGCTTCTCCACAAAAAACAACTTGCTCACCATGGGTCGTAATACCGTAACCAGTTTGCGATAAGGTTACGCCAGGCAACGGAATTGCCTCAACGTCCAATCCCCCAATGGAGATTGTCCCATAATCGGGCACGACACCGGCGATTTCAAGCGGCTCGATTGGCGCAAAAAGGTCCCACAGGTTGTCGTAGATGACGTACGTTTCCCGCTCACGGAAGTGCTGCTGCGGGTCGGTCAAAATATCACGTTCATATTCGGATACGTAGACAGCCAGCCCCGACCTGGCCGCACGAACCGCTCCTGCAGCATGGTCACGATAACAGGACCGCAACCGGTGGGGACGGCAGAGCGTCTACGTGGTCGAGCCACGCGCCGGTTCCCGCGTCGATAACGATCGTGCCCTGCGGGCCCTCGACCGCGTAGACGTTGCAACTGTCCTGGAAGCGCCAGATCCCCTCGGTGACTAATTGCCAATGCATTCTTCAACTTTCAAAAAAAGTGAGATGATGTCAGAGCGGTTCTGTTGTGCCGTCAAACCAGTAGATCGAATTGCCAGTAGATCGAATTGAAGGTGCCGAAATCGCGAACTGTCGGCAGAAGCAAAAGGGCCAAAGGGTTTCCCGCGCTCCGGTAGCCCAGGGCACATCCGGTAGCCCAGGGCACATCCGGTAGCCCAGGGCACATCCGGTAGCCCAGGGCACCATGTGGGCTGGATCGGTTGTAATCCCTTCGCCACCTTTCGACAGGGATCCTGGCTGAGGGAATTGTGTCGAACATCGCCAAAGCAAGCAACTCGTCGCGTAGTTTACCCCCCAGCGACTTCATGGAAAAGGAGGCGACCCGTAATTGGCCGACCAACTCTGCCCGGCGACACGAGGCGCCGGCTGCACGTCGTCGCTCGGTTCAAACATTGGCAATGACAGCTGGCGACGGCGGAATGAAAGAGTGAAGTCGCCACAGTCAAGCGAGTTGGCGCTTGCATGGTCGCAGTGGTGGTATGGGTGGTGTTCGGATTGAGATTGATCCCGGTGCAAATGGCCCATCATTTGAAGTATGTCCAGGCAATTGCTTGGGTACCCTGGTGCTGGTTGCTGGGAGGCGGAGTTCTGGTGATCGGCTGGTGGAGCTATCGACACGTACAGTGGCATCTGCTCAAATTCTAGAAGATGCAGGAGGAACTGCGAGAAGATCTTTCCTGGTCAGGTGAACAGCTCGATGGCTGATTGGCGGCCAGCGGCTCGAGAGGATTCGCTCCATGTCTCGTACTGTCGAACTGCCCCCTGGTGAACCACCTCGCTCGGACGGTGCGCGGGTAGGTGGATGGTGGCACACCGAGGACGAGGCAGGCCGCATTGTCTGTGATTTGTGTCCCCGGGAATGCCACCTCAAACCAGGTGATCGCGGCTTCTGTTTCGTACGGGAAAACCGCGACGGCGAGATGCTGCTGACCACCTATGGTCGTAGTACAGGTTTCTGTGTCGATCCCATCGAAAAGAAACCGCTCAACCATTTTTTTCCGGGTACTTCGGTGCTGTCGTTCGGCACCGCCGGTTGCAATCTGGGATGCAAGTTCTGCCAGAACTGGGACATCTCGAAGTCGAGGGAAGTCGAACGGCTGAGCGAACGGGCAACACCCGACATGGTTGCGGCGGCCACACAGCGTCTTGGCTGCCGCAGCGTTGCCTATACCTACAACGACCCGATCGTCTGGGCCGAGTACGCCATCGACTGCGCCCGGGCGTGTCGCAGCGTTGGAGTCAAGTCGGTTGCGGTGACTGCTGGTTACATCACGTCTGTCGCACGGGAGCCTTTCTTTCGTGAGATGGACGCAGCCAACGTCGATCTCAAGGCATTTACTGAAGAATTCTACTATAAGATCACGTACTCCCACCTTCAGCCGGTGCTGGAAACCTTGGAGTGGCTCAAGAACGAGACCCAGGTTTGGTTTGAAATCACCAACCTGATCATTCCGCAGGCGAACGACAGCCCGGACGAAATGCGAAAAATGTGCGATTGGATTTTGCAGCATGTGGGAGATGATGTGCCCGTTCACTTCACGGCGTTTCATCCGGATTTTCGCATGCAAGACCGACCCGCCACGCCTCACGAAACATTGCTCGAGGCATACGATATTGCCCGCTCCCAGGGAATCAAGTTTGTCTATGTTGGGAATGTTCACGATACCCGACACGAGAGCACTTATTGCCCGGCCTGCGACACGCTGCTGATTGAACGCGATTGGCATCAACTGGGCGACTATAGGCTAAAAGGTAACCAGTGTTCAAAATGTGGAGAGTTCATTCCCGGACACTTCGACCCGGTTCCGGGCGACTGGGGTCGCAAACGCATGCCCGTTCGCATATCCGACTACGCATTATCTTCGCCCACGTCAGGAGTTACTGTTTTGGAACCATCGCCCTCGACGCCGACTCAAGTCCCTCTTTCAGATTTCAGTGAAAACCAGCAACACCTGATTCACGAAGCTGCCAGTGAAATCGTGGCGGCCCGCGTGGTTGGGCGCCCCCCGCAACTCGACCTGCAGGACCTGGCGGAAGTCGCCGATCAAACTGTGATGGGATGTTTCGTCACGCTCAAACGACAGGGTCAATTGCGGGGCTGCTGCGGAGTCCTGGGAATGCCGTTTCGATTGATGGACGCAGTCCGCCACGCGGCTGAGCGGACTGCCACCGACGACGTCCGGATGCCGCCGGTAAGCTCCAGCGAACTCCCCTATCTGGACCTCGATGTTTCGTTGCTACACAGTTTTGAGTCGGTGACCGCCGAGGGTGCTGCACGAGTTGCCGCGGTCGAGGTCGGACGACACGGCCTGACCATCCAGCGCGGCAAGGCAACCGGTCGGCTGCTGCCAAGCGTGGCGACTGAAAACGGATGGGATGCCGAGACATTTCTTCGGCAAGTGTGTAACAAGGCGGGCCTGCCCACGGCCGCCTGGCAAGACTCGCAGGCTCAGCTCCAGACATTTTGCACGGCTGTTTTCAAAGGCCCCTTGTCGCTCTCCAATGCTAACCCGGCGCCACGACCGGTAATCTCGACCCATGAAATCGACAAGGTCACCACGCTTTGCCGCCGTAACTTGCTGGCGCTGCTCAAAGGTGCGACTCCCAACTACTACCTGCCGGAGTGTCCCGATGGTACGGTTCAGGGCGTGTTACTGACCATCGTGGTGGGAGAAGATGAGCGGTCGTTCGTGCAGTGTTCGCCGCGGCCCGGTGTTCCTTTTCAATCGACACTCTTCCAACTGGTCGAGGCTGCCGCCAAGTGGCTCGCATCCCACCCCGGGTCGGAACCATCCGGGCTCCCTGGACTGAAGCTGCTCGTGTTAACCGATCCGGCCATGCACGGCCGTGCTGACGGGCCGGACCTGCGAGGATTCGAGCCGGGCCGCCGTGCCCTGATGGTCCTACAGGACAACCACAGCGGCTGGCTGGTCGACGATCAACAGTCGGCGGAGGAGACACTCGATGAGCTCGTCCGGCGCGTTCAAGTCGACCTGAACGACCGATCCGATCTGTTCAGTTTCGCAGCCGTGGGATCCCACTCTCGCATCCTCGTTACCAACGTCCCCGAGGCGGAAATGGGTACCCTTGCGCGGCCAGCCGCGCAGGCCGGTTCCTTCTACCCCGCTGATGCGACACAGCTCAATGCCATGTTGGATAACCTGCTGCCTGTCGGCAACCGCGGTGACGAAACCTGGCCCGCAGTGATGGTCCCGCACGCCGGGTTACCCTTTTCGGGCCAAGTCGCTGGTGCCACCTTCAATCGCATCCGATTCCCCGATACCGTGATTGTCCTGGGCCCTAAACACACGCGTCTGGGAGTTCAGGCGGCGGTTGCTCCCCATGAGACTTGGATGCTGCCCGGTGGTCAGCTATCCGCCGATCCGGCCTTGGCACGCCACCTGGCCGATCGCATCTCGGGACTCGAACTCGACTCGGTCGCGCATCGCGACGAACACTCGATCGAGGTCGAATTGCCGCTCATCCATCGCCTGGCCCCCGAGTCCAGGGTCGTGGGCATTGTGTTAGGGCGTGGGGATCTGAATCGCTGCCGAATATTTGCCGAGCAACTCGCTGCAGTGATTCGTGAAATGCCCGAAGCACCCTTGCTCGTAATTTCCAGCGATATGAATCACTTCGCCAACGATTACGAGAATCGAAAGCTCGACCGGCTGGCCCTGGACGCTCTTTCCGGGATGGATCCGGAGACGGTCTGGAAAACCGTCCACAAACATCACATCAGTATGTGTGGAGTCAACCCGGCGGTTATCGTTTTGGAGACCTTGCGACTGCTCGACCGGTTGTCGCAAAGCCGGGAAGTCGACTATGCCACGAGCGCCGAGGTCACGGGGGACAAGAGCCGCGTGGTGGGTTATGCCGGCATGCTATTCGGCTAGTTGAAGTCGCCGGGGACGCTTTGTTTTCGGTACGCCTTGCCGACCCTGCCGATTTGCAGAATCGAGGCAACATCGAGGTGAAACGCGCGCTGGGAGGGGATGATTCACGGTAAGGTGGACGGCGGTGACTTCGCCGAAGCACCGGTGATGATTGCCCGGCTGGCAAGATTAAAATTGTGCCCCCCCATTTTTCATCTAAAGGATTCGGACAATATGAGCAAGCCGCGTATGGCGCTTCACTGGAAGATTCTGATCGGCATGGTCGCGGGTATCGTGTTTGGTCTGGTTGCGTCCGCAATGGGATGGCAGCAGTTCTCTGCCGACTGGATCAAGCCCTTCGGCGTGATCTTTATCAATGTGCTGAAACTGATCGCGATTCCGCTGATCATCACGTCTCTCATCAAGGGCGTGTCGGATCTGCAGGACATTTCCCGTTTTTCCAAGATGGGGGCTCGAACGATTGTCCTTTATGTGATGACGACCGTGGTTGCAGTTACGGTCGGACTGGTGATTGGTAATTTGGTGAAGCCGGGTGAAAGGATAACGGAAGGAACCCGAGCCGAACTTCTGCATGACTATCGCGGCGATGCCAAGTCCCGCATTGTGACAGCCGAACAACAGAGGCAGCGGGGACCGCTGCGGCCACTGGTCGATCTGGTGCCCGACAACATCTTTTCGGCGGCGACCTCCAACCGGAATATGTTGCAGATTATATTCGCTGCGGTGTGCTTCGGAATTGGGTTAATTCTTATCCCGCCGCAAAAGGCAAAGCCAGTGAAGGACGTTTTTGACGGATTGAATGAGATCATTCTAAAGCTAATCGACCTCATCATGATGCTTGCTCCCTATGGTGTGTTCGCCCTGTTATCGGCTTTGATCATCGAAGCTCCGGGAATGGATCTGCTGGTCGCGTTATCGGTTTATTCGCTGTGCGTCATTGCGGGCCTGGCGTTGATGGTCTTCGGGTTCTATCCGGCGCTGGTGGTGCTGGGTACAAAATGGAGTTACTCATCGTTCTTCCAGGGAATCTCGCCAGCGCAGTTGCTTGCCTTCTCGACAAGTTCCAGCGCCGCCACCTTGCCAGTCACGATGGAATGCGTGGAAGAAAATCTGGGTGTAGAAAAGGAAGTCACCAGTTTCGTGTTGCCGGTGGGGGCTACCGTCAACATGGACGGAACGAGCCTCTATCAGGCGGTGGCCGCGCTCTTTATTGCCCAGGCGTATAGCATCCAGTTGACTTTTGCTGACCAGTTAACCATTGTGTTGACCGCAACGTTGGCCTCGATCGGATCGGCGGCGGTTCCAGGTGCGGGAATGGTGATGCTCGTGATTGTGCTGGGGGCGATTGGTGTTCCCGAGCAGGGGCTTGCCCTGATTTTTGCGGTCGACCGAATTCTTGACATGTGCCGGACCACCGTGAATGTCACGGGCGACGCAACGGTCAGCATGCTGGTGGCCAAGAGCATCGGCAAGCTCGGCGATCCTCGTGTGAAGAACTGGGACGATGCAACGCCTGCGGTCGAGGCCCCGGACGAATCATCTTGATTTTGCGGTGGGACCGGGACGGTTGATAAGCCGTGTCGGAGTTCTGAAAAGCTTTCTCGGTACGGGAGGGCCGCAGGGATCACTGCTGGAGATGGAGACGTGTTTGCCGTCTTGAAATGAGGGGTTAGCCAAATCGCAAGGAGACGACGAAGTCGTCGAAGTCATCGTTGCTGCCAAAGAGCTTATCCATGATGTGCAGCCGTGCGATGGAGCCATCGGCGGATTCGGCGACCCTTTCGGGGCCAAACCAGCGAAAGTGATCCCTGCCGTCAGGATTGGCAGTGTCGAATGAAAAGAGGACAAACGGTTCAACGGACGCACTGTTATCCGGATTCAAAGAGGTAGCTTGTGCGGCGGTTCCGTTGGGGATGTAGTAGAAGCCGATCAGGCTGGAACCGGTGACTTGCACAGTTTGGGTGGTACCGACCGGTTCCTCATCGCTAAACAGCACACGACGGGTGGGGCTATTGAGCACCGCTACCACATATGCATCGTCTCCTGGGGCTACGGTCTGCTCGCTACTGTTGCTACCGGTATCGGAGTTGCCGAAGTTCTGTTTCCACAGATCGTAGTCGGCCTGTACAACGGTGCTTGCGCCGGTGCCATTGCCGTTGAGCACCGACGAATCACCCCCCAGGTTGTCTCGCCAGACCGTGTAATCAGCGATATCGACCAGGCCGTCGCTGTTGTAATCGCCGTCAATGCTACTGCTGTTGTTGCCGGTATTGGAGTTGCCGAAGTTCTGTTCCCACAGATCGTAGTCGGCCTGTACAACGGTGCTTGCACCGGTGCCATTGCCGTTGAGTACCGACGAATCACCACCCAGGTTGTCTCGCCAGACCGTGTAATCAGTGATATCGACCATGCCATCGTTGTTGTAATCGCCGTCAAGGCCACCGCTGTTGCTGCTGGCCGTGTTGCCGACGGTGCTGTTGGTACCGACGCTGATGTCGGTACCGATGGTGCCGCGGGAATCAAGCACTTCGAACAAACCGATCTCTCCACCGACATTGGTGGGCGGCTGGCCAGCATCGGAGTCATGGGCACGTTTGGCAACGTCGACCGTGAACGAGAGATCAACCTGAGTGTTTTTCCCTGCGGGTACTCGTACTGCTTCGGAAGCTTCAGCACCACTTTCCCCTGCGGGTATGATCGACATCACAACATCGTTGAAATCGCTGTCCCCAAGGTTCAGAAGATCTTCCCAGTGCAACAGCGCTTCTCCCCGGAGTACGTCTCCCACGGCTTTCATGTGGACCGCACCATCAGGGTTGGCCTGTTCGAAGCTAAAGAACGCGTGCGGTCCGCTATTTTCGTTGGCTGGATTATTTTCCAGAAACGACGACGTTGAGGAATTGGCAATCAGGTAGAACGCCAGTCGATCTCCTCCCTTGGCCGTGACCGTGGTCGTGGCTCCCTCACCGCTGCCACTGGCAAAAAGGACCTGGCGGGAATCGCTGTGGAGAGCCGTTTCGGCATAGTTTGCGTCTCCCGCTGCCACTCCATCAACGCGACCCTCGACGTCGTCTATGGTGAATATTCCGACTTCGTTGTCATACCCGGCCTGTCGCGAAGTCCACGTGACCGCAAGTTGTTGTTCGGAGCCAACATCGCCGGGCACGGTCAAAAAGTCGTCGAAATCAGGGGCGTAAACCACGGTGACCGGATCCGTCGATTCGGAGTGAATTCCCGATTCATCCGACGTGGTGGCGGTGAGGGTGTTCTCCCCCAGATGAAGGCTATTGGAGCTTAATGTGACGGAGTACTGGCCGGAACCAGGTGACGTTTCGCTGGCGGGTTGTGCGGGTCCCTCGTTGACCGATACTTCCACCGTCATGTTCGGTTCTGCCCGAACAGTAAAAGTTGGCGTCGGGGTGGAAAAGAAATCGTCGTCAGGCATCAACCCGTCGTCCATATCGGAAGAGAGTTCGACGGAAGTTGGTGGGGCTATCGTGCCGACCCAGACATGCACCGTCGCAGGGTCGCTTGTATCGATGCCACCATTATCTGTGCCACCGTCGTCAAGCACGCGAAAAGTGAACGAGTCGCTACCGGTAAAACCTGTCTGGGGAGTGTAGTCGAGTGTGCCACTGGCGGCGTCGAAGTTGTCGATGGTTCCGCCTGCAGGTTGGTCGAAGATTTCAAAGGTGAGGTTTTGCTCCTGGTCCAAATCGCCGTCGTCACCCGTGAGTTGAAGGGAGAATGTTTCGCCTTGCCCTGTGGTGACCGCTTGGGAGTCTGCGGTTGGTTGGTTGTTCGTGACATTCACAGTCAAGGTCAGCTGCTCTGTATCAAAATTGCCACGGGCATCCAGATCCAACGAGTCACGATTTGTCTGATCACGCACGCCCACCAACACCTCAATTGGTCCTTGGAAGTTTGGATCAGGCGTGAGGGTTACGGTTGCCTGATTGTGGCCAGCTTCGATGTCGACGGTCAGATTTGGCGGTGGATTGTCAAAGTTGTTTGCATCGCGGACTACGAAGGTCAGTGGATCGGGCGTGGGACCGTAGACAATTTGAATGTCGTCATCGTCTTTAATCTTGTAGTCGTCACGCAGTGACGTTGTGACTCCGTTGACCGTCATGGTAATCGAATTACTGGCATCGGCAAAATTGCCCAGGATTTGTTCCGCATTAAAATTGGCATCCAGATTATTGCCAGCTGCACCCGCATTTGTGCGCCACGTTTCGAAGAAGTCGCCGAGCGTAACGAAATCCGTAACTGGATCGGCCGCGACTGAGTGGATATGAAGGACATTATCGGGATTATGTGTGTGGGTTGAAGAGACAATGGTGCCATCCCCCAGGACCCCCAACTCGTCGGGAATCTGCACCAGCGTGCCGTTGATATCGATTGTCAAACTTGCATGGATATGCTCATTGAGATCATGCAGGGGGTTGTTGTCGTCGAGAGTGTTTGGAGTGTTGTCGATGTCGAGTCCTTTCACCGTGAAGGTGAACGACGAACTTTGGTCGATCGTTGGACTCGCGTCGGAGAGAGGGCCTAAAAACGGCCTGTCGTTAAGGGTGTCATCCACCACATTCAGTTGAAACGAGTCTGTCTCGTTGTTGTTGGCGGTTACGGTAATGGTGGCCGTCGTACCGGCGAGCCCTTCGGCTGCGGAGATTTCCAAGATGCCGCGCTGAATATCATCGACAATGGTCGCTTCATTAATTACCGGCTTGCTGAGCGGGGACGTTCCCACGCGAGACGTGGAAAACATTGCGTCGAGAATGTCGTGGCCTCCCGTGACGACCCCCCAGATGGTGTGATTATAGTTCAGGTGCTGAGGCATCTGCTGGAGTGAAAGCGAATTCGCCACAAAGAAAAATTGTCCGTTATTGGTATCGTCTCCCGCGTTTGCGCTGGCAGCCAGGCTGCCACTGGTATAGGTGCGATCGAGCAAGTACTCGTCCGGAAAATCTGCCAACCCGGTGAACTGGATTCCGCCCTGGGCAATTTCTCCTCCATTGCCCGTAAGGTCTGCAATCCGGAAGAAATCGGTCCCGTCGAGGGCCCCGCTGGTGGCAAGTTGTTTGATGCGACCAGTGGCCAGGGGCGCCTCATTTTCGAGAAGCTGTACCACAATATTTCCGGTAAAGGCCTGGTCATTCTGGTCGACGCCACTGACATTCAGCATGAGGCTTTGACCGCCCTGGACGAGTTGGGTTTTGATTCGAGAGTCGCTACTTTCGATCGTATAGGTGATGGCCTGATTGGCATTGTCCTCGTCGACGCCGTTGAGGGCCACGAGTTGTGTTTTCCCTTCCGGCAAGTCTGGCGGACCCAGAATACTGAGCGACACATCGAGCATATCCCGTCGTTCGAGCGGCTCCAGTCGTAGAGAACGCCTGGTCAAGTCGCGAGACGTTGGGTGAAATTCAACGCGATGTGAATTGCGTAGCCACTGAGATAGTTGGGTAAACATAGAAGAGACCGGTCTTTTCACGATTGGGGAGACATCGAAGGTGGTCTGGACGAATAGTCCTGAAGGTGCGGTCGGCCTGTCTGAGGAGGGTCAAGCTTGAAAATGACCTGGTACGTCCCTGCGGCAAGCACGTGGATTCCACGGGAGACCAGCGTTGCACCAGATGTTCATTATCATTGACTTGTGAGAAAGTTGCAAATTTTGGGAAGGCCGGGGTGCCGAGAATAGGGGCCAGTTGGCCCGATTGTTCCAAACGTAACGCCATCCCAACCCGTGAATTTGGGGTTTTTCACCCAATATGATCGACCGAGTGTTACCCCACGCCAACCAGCCGATTCTGCCTCAGCCGCGATTCACCTCGTCGTCTCGGTCCGCCCGACGTCATTTTAACCTGGCCTGGGCAGCTGAAGCAACAGACTGACGTTCTATCAATGGATCCAACGGTAACGAAGGTTGCCCGCAACAGGTCTCTGTAACAGTGGGCTGGTGGCAAAGATGCGTAGCCAGGGAGAAAGTTGCCCAAAAGGACACTTGGTTTTTCGTACACGCTTTTTCAGACTGGGTTCTTTCGGTTCGGTGGCGTCACCAGTCTTTGTGCTCCAGCATCGACGAGGTCACGGTTGCCACCGGTACAAAGTTCCGTTCGCTCATCGTTTGACAGGCAGTGTACGCAGGAATGATGTTAACGGCGCTCCGTTGCCTGAAAAATTGAAAGGGCTTGCTAGTTTGTAGTTTCGACGTTGTTTTTACCACGGGGACGATTCCAACGTAAACCACGGGGACGATTCCAACGTAATAGGAGACTCACCGTTAGTGCCCGACAAGAGGACACTGTTTGTAACGAGTTTGTTTTTAATCAGTTAAGATGATAAACTCATGGGTCCATCGGATTTCTGGTGGCAGAGGTGCCTTTTGAAGCGACCACTCTTTTCTTGACTACCATGACAGGAATACGAATTCTGAACACGGGCGGGGAAGACGGGAAAAGACATCTGTTTAAATTCTGGCACAGCAGGCCATTTTTATCCCTCCCCAAACAACCCAAATTCAGCCAGGTGTTGTTTTTTCTTCTGATTTTCGTGCCGGGTTGGGTGCCGTTTGCGGCGGCGTCAGATGCCACGACGGAATTCGTCAACCGGATCCGCCCGCTCCTGGTGACGCATTGCCTGGAGTGCCATTCGACGGAGGTACAGAAGGCCGGGTTCGACCTTCAGCGGTTCGCCACTCTGGATGAAGTGCGGGCAGAACTCGAGTCGTGGCAAGAAATGCTTGCCATGCTCGAAAGTAAGGAGATGCCGCCTGAGAGAAATCCTCAACCAAGCGCAGAAGACCGCGAAGCGCTCATAACTTGGATTCGCAATTTGCTCCGGCAAGAAGCCGACCTGCATGCAGGTGATCCAGGTCCGGTTGTGATCCGCCGCCTCAACAATGCCGAGTACCGCTATACCATCCGCGATTTAACCGGGGTGGACCTGCGGCCGACGAGCCAATTCCCGGCGGACGGTGCTGCTGGGGAGGGCTTTCTGAATGCGACCGATACGCTGGCCATATCGTCGGGCTTGATGAACAAGTATCTCGATGCGGCCAAGAACGTTGCTGCCCACGCCGTGCTTTTACCCGACGGTTTCGACTTTTCAGATTCCAAATTTCGGGAAGATTGGGTCAACGAGGTTCTTGATGAGATATTGGAACTTTACGCCCGTTATTTAACCGAGTTGGGAGAGATTCCACTCGATCGGTATCTGGCGGCCACGATTATGCACTTTGATGAACTTTCTTCCGGTGGCGTTTCCCTGGAACAAGTTGCCGATACGGAAAAACTCTCGCCAAAGTACCTCGAAACAGTTTGGCAGTTGGTAACCGACGATGAGGCTTCGGTCCTGGTGCAAGAGATTCAGGCGGAGTGGAATGATTGTCGTGCTGCGGCCTCGACTTCCCGTACTGGTTCGGATGGGCCAGCAGACGCGTCCACAACGCAAATGCCCGTGGATCTCAGCAACCTGCTGGCAAAAATTGCGACCTGGCAGGGAATTCTTTGGCGGAGGCAGAGATCAGAGAGTTCGCTGGGAACGAAAATTTCAACTGCACTAAAAGATCGATTCGCGATCGCTCCGATCTCACTGGCTGAAAGCCACGTTTACCAACTCAAAATGCCAGGCAAACAGTCTCCAGAAGAAGAGGAAGAAGAGGAACCAGAGGCTTACGCCGTTTTCTACCTGGCGACCCAGACTTTGCATGGCAATGCAGATCAAGCGAGTGTTATTTTGCAGCATCCGCGATTCGAGTCTTGCGATCCGGCTGCTGACGAAGGGCCACTCCCGTTGCGTGAGGCACTGCAACTCGCCTCCCAGGAGACAATCGACCAGGCCCCCGATCCTCCCGAAGGCGTGAGCCGTCTGGACGAAGTTCGGCTGGAAAATCCCTCAGAAGACCAGTTGCCAGCGGAAGACAGCTTGGTTTTGCATGGCTCGGAAATCGTGGAGGTGCGTTTACCGGCTCCCCTCGTTGAGGAGCGAAAGTTTGTGGTTGAGGTCAGGCCAGATTCAGGCAATGAGCGCAAAACGCTGGTACGGTTCGAGGCTCGACTCAGCCCAACGCCAACTCAGATCGAACGGACCCTGAAATGGAGCGGTTATGAGCAACCGGTCGATTTGCCGCTCTTGATCGCTGGCGCGGACGAAGAGGTTCGCGACGAGATCAGTTGCTCCATTGAAGAGTTGCAGCGTGTTTTTCCCATCAGTTTGTGTTACCCGGGACTTATTGTCCGCGACACGGTCGTCACCTTGGAGCGATTCCATCGCGGTGACAATTTGCTTTCGGAGCTTATGCTCAGCGAACAGGAACATCAGCTGCTGGACCAGCTTTGGCAGCAACTGCATTACATTAGCCAGGACGCAAAGCAGGTTCGCGACAGTTTTGCAACTTTGATTCAGGGTGAAATGAAGTCCTATGAGCCAGTTCTCGAAGAGATTCACCGCCGTGCCGATGAAACCGAGCAGATGCGACTGGAGTCAGAGCCAAGTCACGTCGAGTCCCTGCTTGACTTCGCTGACCGCGCCTATCGCCGACCACTGACCGGCGCAGAGCAGCAGGCACTAGATGACCTTTATCAATCATTGCGGCAGGACGACTTGCCTCATGAAGAGGCTTTCCGATCGGTGTTAGCCCGCATATTGGTGTCACCCAACTTTTTATTTCGCATCGAGCAGCCATCGCAGGGAAATGAAGCCGCGCCCATAAACGATTTGGAACTGGCCACACGTTTGAGCTATTTCTTGTGGTCGACGATGCCCGATGAAGAGCTTCGCCAGACTGCTACCGGTGGCCGGTTGCGCGATCCGCAAGTGCTCGCGCAACAAACTCGACGGATGTTGCAAGATCCAAAAAGCCGCGGGCTGGCAATTGAATTCGGTACCCAGTGGCTGGAAATTCGCAGCTTCGATCGGTTTCAGGGAAAGAACCAGGAACAGTTTCCGATGTTCGATGGTTCGGTTCGCCAGGCAATGTATGAAGAGTCAATTTTGTTTTTCCAGGACCTGTTCCAAACGGACCGGTCGCTTTGGAAGTTGATCGATGCCGACCATACTTTTTTGAATGAGACCTTGGCGAAGTACTACGGCATCCCGGGCATTGAAGGCGACGAATTTCGATATGTCGAAGGGGTCAAGACCTACGGTCGTGGTGGCATGTTAGGCTGGGCCAGCGTGCTGGCGAAGCATTCAGGCGCTTCCCGAACCAGTCCGGTCTTGCGGGGCAACTGGATTGCTGAAACTGTTTTGGGTCAAAGGCTTCCGCGGCCGCCACCTGATGTTCCTAAACTTCCTGAAGATGAAACAGCCGGAGAACTGACCATTCGTCAGTTGGTTGAAAAACATACCGAGTTGCAGCAGTGCGCGGTTTGCCACGAGCGGATCGATCCGCTCGGTTTCGCTCTGGAACAGTACGACACGATTGGCCGCTGGCGCGAAAAGGACCTTGGCGGCAGGCTAATCGACGCCAAGGCAGCGCTCAAAGATGGTACCCGGTTTGAGGGGATCGACGGGCTCCGGCAGTACCTGTTAACCCAACGGAAAGACGATTTTCTACAACAGTTTTGCCGTAAATTGCTCGGCTATGCGTTAGGCAGGGGGGTTATCCTTTCTGATCGGCAACTGTTGGAAGAGATGGTCGTTACGCTGAATAAGAACGACGGCCCCGCGTCAGCGGCAATCCTGGCTATTGTTGCCAGCAAGCAGTTTCAGACCATTCGTGGATCGGAATTGGTCGAATAAACGTGTTGCAGTCGGCCTGCCTGCATCGCAAAATTGGGAAACAAGCCATGAACCTTTCATTTCTACCCAAGCATAGCCTTCCCTCCAGGCGCGCCGTTTTGCGTGGTCTTGGCGTGAGCATGGCTTTGCCATGGCTGGAGTCTCTGCAAACATGGGCTGCTGCAACGGCTGGACAGCCGACCGATCAGCCGCCCGTTCGCTTCGCCTGTCTTTTTTCCGGGAACGGGTTCCACGCGAACGAATGGTGGGCCCGCGGTGAGGGGGCCGAGATGAAACTGGGCGAGGTGCTTCAGCCACTGGCTCCTTTCCGCGCAAAGATGAATTTCATCGAGGGGTTGTTCAATGCCGAGGCACTGCATGGCGGGATCCACAGTGCCCAGACCGGGCAGCTTCTGAGCGGTGCCAAACTCGCACCCAATGGTGCCATCCGTTCCGGGACCAGCATGGACCAGGTGATAGCCCAGCAGATCGGCGGCAACACAAAAGTTCCCAGCCTGGTGCTTGGCTGCGAAGCTTCCTTGCCGAACGTACACAAGAATTACTCGATGGTGTACAGTTCCCATATCTCGTGGAGTTCACCAACAACGCCTGCTACCCTGGAACTTTATCCGGCACTGGCGTTTGATCGTCTGTTTCGTAACGAGCCCGGCAGGGCAGATCAAAGCGTGCTGGATGCGGTTCTGGAGGAGGCGGCAAGCCTCCGCGGAAAGATCAGTATTTCCGATCGGGGGCGGGTCGACGAATATCTCACCTCGGTCCGCGAAGTGGAGCAGCGGCTCCAGCGTGCCGGTAAAGACCAACGATTGCAGGGTTGGAGGCCAACGCTTCAGAAGCCCAACATGCCGCGACCGCCCGATGGCCGGCCTCAAGATATTGACCAGCACATGCGGCTCATGTGCGACATCCTGATTCTCGCTTTTCAGACCGATACCACGCGAATCAGTACACTCAAGCTCAATAACGACTGGTCGCAGTTGCGGTTTCCACATCTCGAGGTCAACGATATCCATCACCTTGTGTCCCATGCCGACTCGGACGATTGGCTCAAGGTCAATCAATTCTTTATGCAGCAGGTCGCCTACATCGCCGAACGACTCGATGCGATCCAGGAAGGTGAGCAGACCTTGCTCGACAATACGATGTTGCTCTATTTGTCGAGCATGCTCAACGGTCATCACCACGTGGATGATCTTCCGGTCGTGCTGTTGGGGGGAGCTGGCAGCCAAATTCAGGGCGGCAGGGTCCTCAACTACAAAGACCAGCCCAATCGGCAAATGTGTCGTTTGTATTTGTCGTTGATGGACAAGATGGGTGTCCCAATGGATCAGTTTGGCGATGCAGACCAACCCCTTGCGGAGATCTAAGAAATTCCAGCAGCCCCGAGGACCTTCCTGCCCGGGGACCTTCGAGCCTCATGACTTCTATTCCGCTAGTTGCACGCGCCGGACAATTTGTCGAGCGCACTTCCATAATTGCACAGGAAGGTCAGTTTACCTATCAGCAACTGCTTGACACGTCAGCAGAGGTGGCTGCCAGATTGCTTGACGGCAAGCACGACCTGGGCGGGGCACGGGTCGCTTTTCTGACCTCCCCCTCGATGACCTACGTTGCGGTTCAGTGGGGTATCTGGCGGGCTGGTGGAATCGCGGTGCCTCTCTGTGTGCAGCACCCCGAACCCGAACTCGCCTACGTGCTGGATGACGCTGTGGCCGACATCGTGGTGGCCCATCCCGATTTTGCCGATCGCGTGCAGTCTCTGGCCAGCGGACGGGGTTTGCGATTTGCCCTCACTTCCAATTTGGTCAATCTCCGTGCGGATCCCCCGGCGGTTAAATTGCCGGAGATCGATTCGACTCGTGACGCGATGCTTGTTTATACCAGCGGCACGACGAGTCGGCCCAAAGGGGCCGTAACGACCCACGACAACATCGCTGCCCAAGTTGCCGCGCTCATTAAAGCCTGGGGCTGGTCTGCGGACGATCACATACTAGAGGTCTTGCCGCTGCATCATGTCCACGGGATTGTCAACGTAGTTGCCTGTGCGCTTTGGGCAGGAGCCACATGTGAGATTCTTCCCAAGTTCGACTGCGATCGTGTCTGGGACCGCATTATTGCCGGAGATGGGCTCACCTTGTTCATGGCGGTGCCAACCGTTTACGCGAGACTGATCAAGGCGTGGGACGCCGCCGCCGAAAGTCGCCGGCAGGCCATGACGGACGGTTGCCGCAAGCTCCGCTTGATGGTTTCCGGGTCTGCCGCCCTGCCGGTTCCCATGCTCGAAAAGTGGCGCCAGGTTTCCGGCCACACGCTGCTGGAGCGGTACGGGATGACCGAGATTGGAATGGCTTTGTCGAATCCGCTTGAAGGTGAGCGGCGGCCAGGATATGTGGGCAGACCCTTGCCGTGTGTCGAATTGCAACTGGTGGACGAACATGGCCAGCAAGTCGCCGGTGGCCAGCCCGGGCAGATTCAAGTGAAGGGCCCGGCGGTCTTCAGCCGTTACTGGCACAAGCCGGGGGAGACAGCCGCTGCATTTACCTCCGATGGCTGGTTCAAGACGGGCGACGTTGCTGTTTTCGAAGACAACGTCTATCGCATTCTTGGCCGAGAGTCGGTCGACATCATCAAAACCGGCGGCTACAAGGTCTCGGCGTTGGAAATCGAAGACCTGCTGCAAACGCATGAGGCCGTGGCCGAATGTGCCGTAGTGGGGGTTGCCGATGAAGAATGGGGCCAGCGGGTTGCCGTGGCTGTTGTCTGCAAGCCAGGTCACGTGCTCGACATCGATGGCTTGCGAAACTGGGGAAAAGAACAGCTTGCGCCGTACAAACTGCCGACGCTGTTACGTTTGATGGACGCATTGCCTCGTAATCCGCTTGGCAAAGTGACCAAGCCGGTTTTGGTGCGTCAGTTTGAAACTTCGGTTCACCAAGGCCCGTCGACTTGATGAGGCGTGGCAACGGTCGCTGTGACCTGGAGTAGATCGTCTTGCTTTTCTCCGGCAGCGTGTTTGTCGGGATGTTCCTAACGCCACCAAACCCTGGGCCGCGACTTGCTGGGGCAGAAAGGTGTTCACCATGCCGAATTTACACGAAATCCAGCATTCCTGCTGGAAGCGATCACCATCGCCAACAGTCCAGTGAGCAACACGACCGACGAAGGTTCTGGAACGGGTGCGTCGGTCGCAGCACCATGAGCCGAGGCCGTAGCTCCAAAGTTGAGCTTCCAAATAAGGTAGTCAGCGTAATCGACCATACCGTTGTGGTTGCCATCGGCCAGCAGGACATCTGTCCAGCCGAGCGTATTCCGCCAGACGGTGTAATCTGCTGCGTCAACGATGCCGTTCAGGTTGTAATCGCCTGCCAATTCGAGTGCGATGGTTTCCAACACCAGGCTTGTGTTGTAAATGTGCAAATCGAATTGATTTGCATTCGGACCCGAAAGGACCAGGCCTTGGTCCACAACCTGATTGGCTGTGAGGATTAGAAACGACTGGCCGACGACAGGTTCATAGTTGTCAATCAGTGTGACGTCGATTGTACCGGCCAGATTAGCCTCGCCACTAACGTTCAGAGAATCGTAGTTCTGAGTACTGGAGCCACCAAGCTCGATTTGCAGTACACCCGCTGAGCCAAGCGTGAAATTGTTTTTCGCATACAAACTTCCAGTGTTTGAACCGGGTGCCACGGCTCCACCAGAAATATTGATGCTTCCAGATATAACGCCATCCCCACTAAGTGTTCCCTCCGTAACATTCAAGGAGCCGCTTCCGGTCGCTACCGGTCCATTCATCAAGAGCGTACCGGACCCCTGCTTGGTGACCGTCACCCCGTTGAATTCAAACGTGTCGTCCAGTGCCAGCGAGGCACCCGATGCGACGTCGATTGTCGTGTTGGCCAGGGCATTGACCGGGGCCGTCCAGTTATGGTCGCCACCGGTGACGACCAACTGTGAATCGACCGAATCGGTGTCCAGCTGTAGCGGGCCGGATCCGATGAGGGAGTACGAACTGGCTCCATCGAGGTGAATCTGTTGAACGGTCTGCGGCTGATCAACCCGCACAACCATACTTGACCCACCGCTGCCCGCAAAACGGGCCGTCACATCATTGCCATCTGGCACGGCGGCGGGAGACCAGCTTGCGGGTGCATTCCAACTGGAAAATGAGGTGCCTACCCAGGTGAAATCGGTTTGGGCGGGAGGAGGAGTATCGACCGGGTAGGCTGCCTCGAGTTCGACAAAATCCCAATAGAGGGTGGTCCCGTTGGAAGTTGTTCCATCCCTCAACACCACGTTGATCGAACTGGCGGTTGGTACGAAATGAAAGTCCAACCGCGACCACTCGTTCCACTTGTGATAGTAATCGGGTGGGGAACCAACCGTGTAGCTTTGCTCCATTTCAATAAGGGTTCCGTCCAACTCCGTGACGGCCAGTTGTGCCCGCTGGTTGGCAGTTTCTGAAATCACGAATGCCGAAACGGTGTAGACCATGTTCGGATCGAGGCCGTTGACCCGGAACGCGGCCTCATTGGGAGTCGATCCTCGCACCATCTTCAAACCGGATGAACCATGGGAAGTCTGGCCGAAATTATCGTGGTCACTCTGAATACTAGCGGAGCTGTAGTTGAATCTTTGAATGGAACCCCCACTGCCCGCTGAGAGGGACCAGCCACTGGTATTACTTTCGAACTGGGGATTCGTGATCAGTTGTTCCATGCCACCGTCACCGAAAAAACTGGTGTTCTCCTGGACGTAATAGTGGTCGACTAACCTCGAGACGTAGTCGGGTGTGAGATCTTGTTCAGACCGATAGTAGGGCCAGAACATGACTCCGGGCATTGTCGCGGCATCGGCATCGTTACGAATCCGGTGTAGTTGATCGTCCAGGAAACCCCAGAATCCAACGTTGGTTGAAGTGTCGGCCACGTAGCCACCCTGCGGAATGTACAAACCATAAACAGACTTGTTCAAAATACCCGGGACGGCTGATTTCAGGTTATCTGCATACGAACTGAAGTAACTGTAACTATAATTGTCCTCGCGGAGGTAGTTTTCAACCATGATCAGGTCGGCGTAAGTGTTCAGGGCGTTGAGCTGAGCCGTATAGTTGCTGCTTTGGCTGCCGTAATGCCAGGTTGTGGCTACGTAGATGCCTTTGTCCGGGTAAAGGTTACGGAGTTGTCCGAGAGCACTGACCACGGCATTGGAGTTGGCTGTGCCATTAGTCGAAGCTCCCAGCAGTTCATCAATTGCGATAGCATCGTAGCCGCCCGGTAGTTGACCCCCGAGAGTGTTTTGGAAAGGCGCCCTCCAGCGAGTCAGCAGCTGCGATGCCGATTCGCCAGCCACATTGTTCACGTGGGCCGCGTAAACTTTTCCTTGATCACGAAGTTCCTTGATAAAGCTCACATCGCTACTGGTCCCCTCGATCACAGTAAACGCAGGGACTACGTCTTCCCGGAATGTATCGGTAGTCCCTACATTGTCGCTGTGGCCGTACATGACCAGGTGTTGATCTGGTAGCGAGGTTTGCCCACAAGCTGTGTGAAGAGAGAGCAGTAACCCAAACCACAGCCCAAACAGGTATTGCACTGCGACAGGCAGGGTTGGAAATGGTTTGGAAAGACTTTGCATTATCACCAAACAAGAGAGAGGTTCATGTAAGGCACACTGTGGTGGGTCTTTGGTATGCAGCAGAGAGTGTGGCAAACAGGCAAACGCTTCCCAGCGACCGTGGGTCGATCTTGAAAAAATGCTGTTCGAGTCGATTTCATCATTCTACCATAAATCGACGAGCTTGCTATCAAATGAGTTGTTTGGTGAATGAACTGGTTCAGCCAGTTTTCCCTGGTGCTACGACAACAAGCCTGCGCTCGCGGCAAGTGGAGCAACCAAACCAAATAGTTTACAATCCACGCAGGAGATCTGGGCCGGTTGCCGTTGATACATTTCCCAGGACATGAATCGTTCGCTGTCTGGAACCATGCGTTCTTGATGGTGTGAACAGGGGAAACCAATGCGAAGAATCATTCAGGCGTATTTTGTTGCCTTTTTGTTGGTGTCCATCGTGAGAGTACGGGCCGACGAATTGCAAATAGCATACTTCCAGGCTGATGCGTCGCCTCCCCTCGGAAGCCCACTCTTCTATGAAAAAACCACCGAAGTTGAGCAGCCGTTGTCGGCCCGCGGGGTGGTACTGCTTGGTCAAGGCCAACCGATTGTGTTGTGTGCTGTAGATTGGATCGGTATTGGCAACAGCGGAAATACTGAGTGGCGGAAGGTACTAGCCGCGGCAGCTGGAACTACAACCGATCGTGTTGCAGTCCATACCCTTCACCAACACGATGCACCCGGATGTGATTTTGCAGCTGAGTTGGTCCTGGCGGAATATGGTTTAGCCGGACAGCAGTACGACGTGCATTATGCCCGCCAGACGCTGGCCAATGTCGCGGCAGCAGTCCGAAAGGCCAAAACAGACCTTCAACCAGTGACTCATGTTGGCATGGGGACTGGAGAGGTCCAGAAAATTGCCTCCAACCGGCGGGTGATTGGGCAGGATGGCAAGGTCCAATACTGGCGAGGTAGTACGACCAGAGATGCAGTCGCCCGCGCCCAACCCGAAGGTTTGATCGATCCGTTGGTACGGTCGGTTTCCTTTTTCAACGAAGGGCAACCGGTCGTTGTGCTTTGCTACTATGCAACTCATCCAATGAGTTATTACCGGACGGGAAAAGCAAATCCCGATTTTGTAGGGATTGCTCGCGACACTCGTGAAAAGGCGCTCAACGTGCCTCACGTTTATTTCACCGGAGCGGGGGGGAATATTGCGGCTGGAAAATACAACGATGGATCTCATGAAAACCGCCAGATCTTCGCTGATCGGCTGGCCGAAGGCATGGCCCGTGCATGGAATTCGCTCCAGAAATTCCCCGTCGCTGCCGACGACCTGTCGTGGCGTACTGAGGAAGTGGTCCTGCCGGTGGCAACCAATCTCATTGAGCAGGACATTCTTGCAACATTGGAAGATGGAAATGCCCAACTCAATAAGCGGTTCGAAGCGGCTCGTCACCTGGTTTGGATGCGCCGTTGCCATGCGCAAGACCCGGTGGTCTTGAGCTGTCTTCACTTGGGGGATGTGCGTATCTTGCACCTCTGCGGTGAGTTGTTTGTTGAGTACCAGTTGGCAGCACAAAAGATGCGAGCTGACAAGTTTGTCGCAATGGCAGCTTATGGAGACTATGGCCCGGGATACATCGGCCTGGAAGCTTCCTATCCACAGGGAGGCTACGAGGTGAACCAAGGGGTTTCACGTGTTGCTCCCGAGGTCGAAGGTGTGCTGATGCCCGCGATTGGCCGATTACTTGCCCCAGGAGGATCACGATGAATTTTTGGCGACCCGTGTCTGTTTTGGCTGTATGCGGTGGGTTTTTGCTGGCTGGATGTTGCTGCCAGAGGTTGATCGCACAAACGTTTAGTAATGTGACCGACACAGCTATCGCGGGTCTGGGCGGGGGTGAAGCGGCCTGGACTGATTTTGACAACGACGGCTTTGTCGATCTTCATGTCGATGGGGCCGTTTGGAAAAACAACGGCGGTGTGAATTTTGGCCGCGTGACTCTGAAAGGATCAGAGTTGGAGGGTTCCGGGATTTGGGGCGACTACAACAACGACGGCTGGGCTGACTATTATTCGTATAGTGGGCGAAAACTTTATCGTAATGAGGGAGAGAGCCACCCTGCATCGAAATTTACAGAGGTGAGCCTTGCCGACGCCGAATTTCCCGAAATCCAAAATGGGCGTGGAGCGAGTTGGGCAGACCACGACAACGATGGTGATCTGGATCTCTACCAGGGGGGCTACGAAACATGGCCCAGCGCCTACTATCCCGACACGACGCTTCGAAACAATGGCGACGAAACGTTCAGTGTAACCTGGAGCCAGTCTCCCGATACGATCGTGACCCCTGGCCGGCCGCGCCCGGCGCGCGGCGTGACCTCGGCTGATTTTGATCGCGATGGCGATATCGATGTCTATGTGTCCAATTACCGACTCGAGCCGAATGGGCTCTATGTCAATGATGGGAGCGGTCAATTTTCTGACCAGGGAGCCGAGTTCGGAGTCAGGGGTGAGCCGGAGGGGTCCTTTCCGTTTGGCCACACGGTTGGCTCGGCCTGGGGTGATCTGGACAATGACGGAGAACTCGACCTGTTTGTCGGAAATTTCCGCCATGGCTGGGGTGACGGTAGCCAGGATCATGCAAAGTTCTTGCGCAATCTCGGCCCGCAACAAGGACATCATTTTGAACTAATGAAGGAACTGGACGGAGACGACTGGCAGGAATCGTATGCTTCGCCCGTGTTAGGTGATTACGACAACGACGGCGATTTGGATCTCTTTTTCACAACGGTCTACGGGGGTGATTTCCCGCGTTTGTATCGTAATGACGGAAACTGGACCTTTACCAATCAGACCCAGAACGCCGGCCTTGCCGAGTTGGGAAGCACCTACCAGGCCGCTTTTGCCGACTACGACAACGATGGCGATCTGGACCTGGTGACCAGCGGCAAGCTCTTCGAGAACACCGGCAATGGCAACCATTGGATCAAGTTGAAACTGGTCGGCGATGGGAAAAATGTCAACCGCGATGCGGTCGGAGCGCAGGCGCGGATTTCGATGGGGGACCAAACGCTCACCCGCCAGGTCGAAGCGGGTACCGGTGAGGGTAATCAAAATGATCCCGTCCTCCACTTTGGGCTGGGGAGCCACACCGGTCCGGTCGATCTTGAAATTCTTTGGCCTGGAGGATCAACGCAGCGCGTTGCCGATGTTGCCGTTGATCAGCTGCACACGATTCCTTATGCACCAGGGGAAGCTTCAGCAAATTAGGTGCCGGCTTGTGGTTTCGCGCAGGAGTACACATCGATGAATCGTGCCATAAAATTTTATTTTCCGCGGTTGATGGTTGGCCCCCTTGCGCTGTGGATGCTACTCCTGTTTGCCAACCCGGAGCGGAATGTCTCCGCGGAACCTGCTCGGCCATCGCAGCAGCAGGACGAAGCCCTGGCCTCGCTCAAGGCGACTGATTGGCCATGGTGGCGCGGTCTACACCGCAACGGAGTGGCCTCAGCCGACCAGCGACCGCCGCTCTCCTGGAGTGCTACCGAAAACGTCATTTGGAAATGTCCTGTGCCTGGTCACGGTCATGGGTCGCCTACGCTGGTCGGGGATCAAATTTTTCTGGCGACTTGCCATAACGATGCCCAGGTTGTGCTCTGTTTCGACGCGGAGACTGGCGCGCAACAATGGGAGCAAGTGGTGCATCAAGGTGGGCTGGTTCCGGGCGGGAATCAAAAACGCTCACAGGCTGCTTCAACGGTGGCCTGCGACGGTGAACGCCTGTTTGTTAATTTTCACAATCACGACGCGGTCTATACCACGGCCTTGGATCGTGATGGCAAGCAGATCTGGCAGACGAAAATCTCCGACTACGTATTGCATCAAGGATATGGTTCGTCACCCGCGGTGTTTGGACCGCTGGTGCTTGTTTCAGCCGATAACAAGGGGGGGGGTGCCATTACGGCACTGGAACGAACAACAGGTGATGTGGTCTGGCGTCATGAACGTCCAGAAGCTCCCAATTACACCTCGCCCATTGTCCTCCCGGTTGCTGGCCGTCATCAGCTTGTTTTTACGGGATGTGATCGGGTCAGCAGTTTTGATCCACTGACCGGAACCCCTCTGTGGGACATTCAAGGGGCGACCACCGAATGCGTGACATCGGTGGTGACCGATGGCGAACTGATTTACTCCAGTGGCGGCTACCCCGAGAACCATATTGACGCAATCCGGGCGGATGGTTCAGGTGAAATCATATGGGAGAACAACGTGCGGGTCTATGTTCCCTCGATGCTCGTCAAAGACGGTTATCTATTTGCGGTTGCAGATGCAGGTATTGCGATGTGCTTTGAGGGTCAGACGGGCAAAGAGCTGTGGAAAGCTCGTTTGGGTGGCACATTTACGGCGTCGCCTGTGCTGGTCGGCGACCAGATTTTCGCGGTCAACGAAAGTGGCCACGCGTTCGTGTTTAAGGCAACCCCTGACGAGTTCCAACTTGTTGCCGAGAACCAACTGGGCGATGAAGTTTTTGCTTCCCCAATTTGCTGTCGCAACCGGATTTACATGCGGGTCGCCATGCAGCACGACCAACATCGCCAAGAAATGCTGTTTTGTCTTGGTGAAACCCAGTAGCGGTGCATCCCGACTCGATTGGGTGATCGAACGCTTCAAGGATTCGGTGACTGGGATCGGCAAACATTGCCTGGTGCTGCTATTTGCGATGCGAACCGACCCGTAGTAGACTCAGGACCAGGCTAGGGGAGGATGAGCCCCCGCCGCAATTTCCCATGGACGTGTGAAAGAAGCTTGTGGAAACGGGCCGTGTGAAGCGCTCCGGCCAGGGCCTTCACACCTAGAAACTACCAATGACCCGAACGCATTCGATAACGTATCTTGGTTTAGGAATATTCATCCTTGGCACCTGTGGTGGTTGCCAGCACAGCGAAAAGGAGCTTGCAATGGTACATCGCGTGAAGTCGAATCAACGGGACATGACCCCAATTGAAGTCGACGGGGCCAAGGTCCAGGTGTCGGACCCCATTGTGGGGCCGAACAGGAACCTTGCGGCCGGTTTCACCGAGTATATGGCCCCCAGCCGATTCGACTGGACGTTCGACTACGACGAGGTCTTCTTCATGGTTGAGGGCTACTTGGAGGTGCATGTTGCCGACCAGGAGCCGTTGGCCTTTGAAGTTGGCGACCTGGGCTATATTCCCAAGGGAACCGAGGGCACGATCGTCGTGCCAGAAGCGGCGCTACTGGTACACATTACCCAGCCTGCGTGGCGTGAAGAATAGCTGGTAATTTCTTGAACTTGGTTCAAGAGCATGACCCGGGTTCATGTCGACAACAGGTCGAGTTGCCGCATTAGGGCGCCGGTGTCGGCGTAAACCGTGTTCGAGACAATCTGTCCCTTCTGTAGCTCGATAATGTTGACTTCCGGAATCTCCACGCGCTTGCCCACGATGGTTTCGGGCATGTCGGGAAAGGGCTTTTGGATCGTGCCGGTCGTGCGAAACTCTACCGCCACCTTGTCATCCGCTGCGATCAGGCTCAGGATTTCTCCCTCCATGTCCGGTTCGTGTTCGCGGCACTGCTGGTAAAGAGCGACGATCGCGTCACGACCCTGCACCGGGTCGGGCAACAACGGATCTACCAGAATGGCATCAGCGGCGTATGAGTTGGCCACCGTCTGCCAGTCGGCAGCCAGCATCGCCTCGATGCACCCGCGGACCAGGTCGGCGTTGCGAGCGGATTCTGTCGTCATACCGTCGTCTCCTTGAACTGTGGCATCACGGTGTCGGCGAACATCCTCAACGACTTGCAGACCAGTTCCGGCGCGAGTTTGCCCATGCGTGTCCAGCCAATGAAATGCTGGGTGCCGGTGTTGGCCTCGATCCACTTGAGCCGTTCGGTCACGTAGTCCGGATCACCGATGACGGAGTGGTCCTCCAGGATTTGTTCGTAGGAGATCGTGCGGAACTTCTCCTGCAGGTCCAGGTAGAAGCCCTCGTCCTGATCGGGGGGAGCAATCTCGGCGGGCGGTGCGATCAGAGACGTCAGTAGCGTTCGGAAGTACCAGAGCAACGACTCACGACACTCTTCCCGGGCCTGGGCGGTTGTCTCGGAGACGTAGAGAAATCGCGCCAACGGAAAATCGAGTTTTCCGCTGAGTCCCACTTGCTCGGCGACCTTGTGGTATTGCTCGTACGCTTCGAAAACTTTCGGGTAGGGATCTAGAAAAGAAGTCAGCACGTTGTAGCCATTCTTAATGACCCATTCGTACGTGGACGGACTGACTGCTGCCACGTAAATCGGGGGATGGGGAGTCTGCACTGGCTTGGGCAGGACGTTCACGGGCCGAATCTGATAGAACTGGCCTTCGTGCTCAAACGGACCAGTCCAGGCCTTGAGAATGATCTCCAGAGATTCCTGGAATCGATCGCGGCTTTCGTCCAGATCAAGGCCCCAGTTGTAGAACTCCTCGAACTGGTAGCCCCGACCGACGCCCAGCAGCAACCGGCCCTTGGACATGATGTCCACGGTGGCAAAATCCTCGGCCACGATTACAGGATGATGAAACGGCAGTACCACGACCGCCGTACCGATCTTGATCCGCTTGGTGATCGCCGCGGCATAAGCAGCCATCGTGTGAATCGACGGGGTGATGGAGTAATAATTCGCTTCCGGCACCCGGTGGTCAAAATGGTGCTCTGCCAGCCAGATCGCGTCCCAACCGGTTTCGTCCAGCAGGCGGAACTGGTCGAAAGCCTCGTGGTAGACCACCGAATGGTCTTTGCCTGGTGGATTCTCGAGCAGATAGAATTGACCAAACTTCATAACGCTACTCCCAGGCGGAAAGCGGCAGTATAATGCGCGGTGTGCTTATGGACCAGGAGCGACGGGGTCGCCAGAGGGCAGTGATCTACGGCGGATCGCACCGACCGGAAGCAATTTTCATAATGCCGGGCACGATCACAGGGATCTTCAACGCCACCCAGTGTACCGAGCTGTTAGCGTCGGTACCCGAGGTGCGGGCCTTGCCCCTGGGAGCAGCAAACGTTGTCGTGGCGGCCGAGTTGTCTTCAGGTCGTTGTTTCACGAACCGGTATCCAGGCGAACAGTTCGCTTTTCCCGGGCACTTTGAATTGCCGCGTCGACAATCTGCTGCCCCAGGCGACTGATCTCTGGCGAGAGAGGGCCTTCAAGGGCCTCACCCGTTTCCAGGCAGTGAATCACATGTTGAATGGGGTTTTGGTAAGGGCTTGCCAACGCATCGACAGCAAGTTCACGTCCTGCCGGGCAGTCGCGGGTTTGAAGTCGGACGGTCGGTTCCGTATCGTAACTGCTGATTGTGCCTTCGGTTCCTGTGAGCACAAACCCGCATTTGGGTTGGGGCTGCAAAACCCACGGATCGGTAAAGGTGCCCCACCGCGTTTCAAATTTTGAGAGACCGTGTTCATAGCGGGCCACGGTGATACTGTGTTCCTCGACTTCCAGTCCGGGAGGCTGATCGACAACGGTGGTCACTTCCAGCGGCATTCTGCCACCCTGGTACCAACTGCCAAGCGTGGTTCCGTATCCGAGATAATCAAGCAGCGCCCCCCCGCCAGCTGCTTTTTTGTAGAACCAGCTGTCTGCTTTAGCCAATTGGGCATCATCAGTAGAGACTTCGACCTTATCGGCCAGGTGGTGAAGTGGTCCCCGATTGCCATCGTAATAATGAACTTCGCGCAGCTGGCCAATGGCTCCTTCGTCGAGGAGCCGTTTGGCGGTTTGATTTCCCGCATACCACACCATGGGCCAATTAATGGCAAACAATTTTCCTGTGGCTTGCGTGACTTCGATCATTTTATCAGCATCGGCAAGCGACGCGGCAAACGGCTTTTCCAGGATGATGTGAACACCGTGCGGGGCAACTGTTTCAACCCACCTGCGATGCGTATTGGTTTCCGGACAAAGCAGCACGATGTCGGCCTGCGATTTTTCAAGACAGTCATCGACATTCGTAAAGAGGCGGTCCTGGGGAATCTGGAACCGGGAGACTGCATCGCGCATCCGCTCTGGTTGTTCATCGCAAAGTGCGACGATTTCCGCCTTTGGATGCTCGTGGGCCATCCGCAGGTTATCTCCCATATGCATATGGTCGAAATTTATGCCAGCGATTTTCCAGGTCATGACCAAACTCCGCATGAATTTGTAAAAGGCCGGTCCATAATACCCGCTTGACTGACTGGGCGAGCGGCGGGTTGTGATCGCCCACTAGGACGATTACCGAGGAGTGCTGTAGCGACGGATAAATCAGTGGTTGCCAGTCGTGTTGTCCTGACTAAGCCAGGACTTTTGTCATGACCTCACCTCCCACGTCGGTCAGGCGGAAATCGCGTCCCTTGTGCCGATAGGTGAGTTGCAGATGATCGAGACCCAGGCAATGCAAGATGGTCGCTTGCAGGTCATGGACGTGGAACGGGTCTTCAACCGCATGGTATCCCAGTTCGTCGGTGGCTCCTACAACATGCCCACGTTTAATACCCCCGCCAGCCATCAGTACCGTAAATCCAAAGGGATGGTGGTCTCGCCCTTCATACCCCGGGTTAATTCCACGGCGGACTTCGTTCATGGGCGTGCGCCCGAATTCTCCCGCCCACACGACGAGCGTTTCATCGAGCAGGCCGCGCTCGTCAAGATCGTGAATCAAGGCCGCTACCCCCTGTTCGGTACGCTCGCAGTTCGTTTTCAAGTTTTGGTTGAGGTTTGAATGGTCGTCCCAGGTGAAGTGATAGAGCTGCACAAAGCGGACTCCGCGTTCGACCATGCGCCGGGCCAACAGGCAGTTCTTGCCGAATTGATCCGAGAGTTTTTTGCCAATGCCGTAGGCGTCAAGCGTATGCTGTGACTCACCAGCGATATCCGTCAGTTCTGGTGCGGCAGTTTGCATCCGAAATGCCAGTTCGTAGGCGGCGATCCGCGCGTCGATTTCGGGATCGGCCTGTTGTTGGCGGCGAAACTGGTTCATGGCATGAATTGCATCAAGTCGCTGCTGCTGCCTCGTGGGATTGAAACTTTTGGGACTCGCCAGATGCAGGATGGGATCACCTTCGGTGCGGAGTGTGACGCCCCGATACGGGGCTGGCAGGAAGGCGTTGTCCCACAGGGCCTGGCCGCCCAAATCGCCCGAATTGTAACGCGACAGAAGAACGATGAACGCGGGCATGTTTCGTGATTCGCAGCCCAGGCCGTAGGTTGCCCACGAGCCCATGCTGGGGAGTCCAAAATTTGGTACACCGCAGTTCATCAGCAGTTGGCCAGGGTGATGATTGCTGGTATTGGTCGTCATGGAACGGACCATGCAGAGTTGGTTGGCACACGTGGCAAGATGCGGGAGGTAATCAGAGAACTCCATGCCGCATTGCCCTGATTTGTGAAATGTTCTCGGCGATGCGAAGACCCTCGCGCTGCCCTTAATGAGTACATCGTCGAGTCCCTGCAGAAAGCTTGCTGGCACGGGCTGGCCGTGTAACTCTCGCATTTTTGGCTTTGGCGTGAATAAATCAATCTGGCTTGGTCCTCCGGCCATGAACAGAAAGATCACGTTTTTTGCCGTCGGCCGATGATGCGTGGTTCGGACCGCGTAGGGATTGTCAGCCCCGCTAGCCTCATCGACACGCAATAAATTTGCCAAGGCGATTGTTCCCAGGCCACAAGCCGATTCTTGCAGGAAGTGCCGTCGGTTGATGATGGGCGTGATTTGCATGGTCGCTATGAATTGCAGCTGGGTATCAATCTCGTGTAATGCACTCGTGCAGATTGAGAAGTACACTGCAGAGATGCGTGGTTGCCACTTGTTCTGCGCCGGTGACGTCGGCTGTAAACTCCCAATCGAGCAGGTTTTCCACAGACGCGTTGTCCTGAGAGAAGTGCTGAAACTGTGACTGATAGTATTTCGTCAGGCGGGAATGCTCTTGGGGGGTCGGCGGGCGAGCCATACATAGGCGAAATCCGTAGGTGATTCGATCGGCGTCGTTGGGGGATGCTTCCTGAAGAATTCGATCTGCAAGAGCTTGCGCCATTTCGAAGAAAACCGGGTCGTTCAGCAGCGTGAGTGCCTGCAGCGGAGTGTTCGAGCGGCCTCTCCGCGTACAAATCGCGTTCGGATTCGGTGCATCGAAGGTCACGGATTGAGCGAACGGTGTGGTGCGGATTTTGTAGGTATAAATACCACGCCGGTAACAATCGGGAGCCGGGCTCGGTGTCCAACCTTCCTTACCATATCCCTCCAGGACAACACTTTCGGGTTGGGAAGGGCGGACGCTTGGTCCACCAATCCTGCGATGGAGCAGGCCACTCACGGTCAGGCCGGCGTCGCGAACTGATTCGGCAGGGAGGCGTAATGCAGTCTGGCGGGCAAGGAGAATGTTTTCCGGGTCACTTGCGACGAGATCGTGACGAGGTGTGGAAGAACGGCGGTAAGTGGCAGAACAAACAATCAAGCGGTGCATTGTCTTCATGTCCCACCCTGATTCCATGAATTCGTGGGCAAGCCAGTCGAGTAACTGCGGGTGTGCCGGTCTCTGACCGCGAGTGCCGAAGTCTTCGGTCGTAACGACCAGCCCCCGCCCAAAAAATTCTTGCCACATGCGATTGACGGTTACCCGAGCGGTAAGCGGATTGTCGTGTGAAACTAACCAGCGGGCGAGCGGCAGTCGCGGATCTTCCTGAGAGGGGTGCCACGGGGGAAGGCAACCGGGCAGCGCAGGCTCGACCGGTTCTCCCCGATCACGAAAATCACCACGTCGGTGCAGGTAAGTTGGTCGTGGAGTGAGAGCAGCTTGCATGACTGGGGCTCGAGTTGCCTGGGGGAATTCTTCCTTCAATGCCTGGAGTTGTTCAGCCAGGTTGCTCAGCTCGAGACGTTTGAAAGCCTCTGGATCGATGATCGAGCCATGCTCGACAAAGTAATCGATCAAATCATTCAGCTGTCGAGCAGAGCGGCGAGGCCAAGCCAGTTTGAGAATTTCCTGGCCTTCCAACTGTCCTTCACCAAGTTTTCCGCCCCAAATCAATCCGAGCACTTCCCACCGCCGATCCCAAACGTGATCCTCACCCGGGTTATCACGTGCGTGGAGGCATTTCGTTTCCCATCGCTTCAGCAAATCGATCAGTTCCTCGCGCACTGGTTCAAGAAGTTCCTGCCGTTTTGCCTGGTAATGACCTCGTGATGCAAAAAAGGCTTCGGCTTCGTCTGGCAGGGGTACGTCGATGTTTATTTCGTCGGCATTGTTCAAGCACGCGTAGAGTCCAAAAAATTCGTGCTGTGCCAGCGGATCGTATTTGTGATCGTGGCACTGTGCGCAACCTACGGTTAATCCAAGCCAGATTGTCCCCACCATTTCCACACGGTCAACAACCTGCTTGACGCGGAATTCTTCCGGTTCGGCTCCTCCCTCCCGGTTGCTGAGTGTTTGCCTCAAAAATCCAGTGGCGATACGCTGCTGGTCGGTTGCACCTGGCAACAAGTCCCCCGCCAATTGCTGTACTGTAAATTTATCGAATGACAAGTTGCGATTTAGCGCATCGATTAACCAGGATCGATAACGCCACGCGACCGGACGAGCCTGATCGGTGAGATATCCATCAGTGTCGGCATAGTGGCACAGGTCGAGCCAGGCATTCGCCCAGCGTTCACCATAGTGGGGGGAAGCAAGCAGCCGGTCGACAAGTCGCTCGTATCGGTCGGGGTGCTCGTCCCGCAGGAAATGGTCGACTTTTTCCAGCGTGGGCGGCAGTCCAATCAAATCGAGCGTGACCCGTCGAATGAGGGTGGTCGGGCTGGCCTTGGGGGATGGTACGACCTTGGCACGCTGGAGTTGGTCAAGCAGAAAGGCATCGATCCCGTTGCGAACGACCTCGCCGTCGACAGGTATGGGTAGTTCAGGACGTTGTACTGGCTGGAACGACCAGTGCGGATTCGCCTGGGAACTGCGCGAGAAATCCCCGTCCGACACGGCACCGTCGTCGGCTTTTTCCCCGGCTGATGCGACGGTGATCAGCAGGAGACCAAGAATGCTACACCGCGCGTTCATAAAAGTGAAAAACACCATGGTTCATGTTCAGATTGTCCTGCCTGATCAACAGCGGCGACTGCCACTTTGGCGACGCCTTTGATTGTAACCTATCAGTGAATGTTTTAATACTCTCTGGCAGACAGCGGGTTTAGAGGTGCCTGGTGTCAAAAACTGTTCCCAAATCCCAGCCCACGCGGTGACGTGTGAGACAAAGGCGAGTACGCGGAATCAGAAATCAAACATGGTTGGCTGCCGTGGACGACAAGGACTGGAGATTCCCGAGTTGATCACCAGATGGCTGGGCTCAAAACGGGTAGCTTGTGTGGATCAAGCGTAACCGTAAGTGAGTTGGAAAACCGGTGTGGATTAGCTACAATGGGGGTTAGACCTTCGGTGCCGCGTATCGAAATAGCCGCCGACTGGGCTTCAGTCCGTTTTGTAGCAATGGTTGATCGTTGTGTGACAATAGACTATGGCCCGTTCTGCGGCGAGTTGTTTGCGATTCGGTTGAAGTAGTACCTCACTCGTTTCGGGTTGTATTATGAATTCGGGACATATTCCTGCCCCACAGCCTGGTTGGCTTCTGTTGGTGGCGTTGACCGTTATTCCGATAGGAAGAGCTGGCGCCGAGAGTCGCGAAATCGACTTCAATCGCGACATTCGACCGATTCTCTCCGCTCACTGTTTCAAATGCCATGGATTCGATGCAAGTGCCCGTCAGGCCGGTTTGCGTCTCGACACGCAGGAAGGTCTCACAGCCCAACGGAGCTCTGGCGACCGGGTTGTCGTGGCTGGTGATCCGGCGCAAAGTCAACT
>CAUZEA010000053.1:0-37517 GCA_963578605.1 Planctomycetota bacterium | reverse complement strand
TCCTGTTTGACCGGGACGGACAACTTCTTGGCGGGGAGTTCTCGCGATTGTTAAAAGCCCGGGACCGGCGACCGGTCAATTTGCAGGAGTGAACCATAATCCATTCGTAATCTGGACAATTCATTGGGCCGTGTAGCCGCCGTCGACAGTCAGGCCGGTGCCGGTGATGAACGACGCTTCGTCCAAAGCCAGAAACAAGATGGCATAGGCCACTTCACGCGGGTCGGCGAAACGTCCCATGAGCAGCAGTTCCAATTCCTTTTCGATCAATTCCTTGTTTTCGGTTGCTGCGATCTTTTCGCGAGGTAGCGGCGCGCTACCGCTCTGGAGTACGCTTTGCTTGACCGCCTGCACCAGGTCGGCAAATCCCATTTCACAGTTATTCAGCCCGATCGCCTGGTGTCGACGATGAACGCATTGAGCAGCGACCCCGATGCCCACGGGAAGTACGCCGACCACACCCGGCCATCGCCTTCGTGTGCCTGGTAAACATCGTAGGTCTGGTAGTACTGCTCGGTACACTGCCCGACCGACCCAAAACCGTACTCGCCGTCGGTGCGGTTATATGCCTGCCGCGCCCAGGCGAGCGAGTCGTCCAGGCGGCTTTCCAGGTAGGGGTCGCTGGCGTGTTGCAGATAGTAGTGCAACTCTTCGAGGATTTCACCCCCGTAGGCGTCGAGGTGTTGGTTGTGGGTGCTGGTCACCTTGCTGCCGCTGCTGGACCAGTCGCAGACGGGGTAGCGGTGTTGCGTGTTGTGTCCAAAGCGGTAAGTGAACGCATAGTGCAGGACGTGCCCGGCGCGTTCGAGCCATTTTGCATCGCCCGTCTGGCGGTGCAGTTCGGTCAATGCGCGGATCAGCGCGTAACTGGAGCCAGAATCCTGGGCGCCGGCACAGTCGAGGTCTACCCCGATCCATTCCAGCTGGGTGAACTGCTGCCAGTAATGCTCGACCGCGGCCAGGCCAGCGTCGGTCATGCCGGTCATCAGGAGCGGTGCGGCAAAGAAGCAACCACCGAAACCGGCGAACGTGGTGGGTGAGCCGTCAGCTGGCGAGAATCCATGAGGAAAACGGCCGTCGGCTCGCTGCGTGGGAAGCACGCGCTTAAGGATCGACTTCACGATGTTGACCCAGGCCTTGCGCGACGGGTCGTCTTCGACCATCTTCAGGAGGAGGTAGCACGCGTGGCCGTTGATCAGTGCGGTGTGTCCCAGGTCGTGCCACCAGTGGTTGGGTTGCCAGCGGCCCTGGACGTAGACGTCGTAGAACAGGCCCGTGTCGGGGCTTATCGACTCAGCAACGCCCCGATCGACCATGTCGCCGCCAATTTGCAGGTAACGTGGCTCACCGAGGATGCGCCCGGCGTTCATCAGTGGCCGCGCGATCTGGCAGAGCCCCGCCCACGCCAACAGCAGCGCAGGGTCCTGGAGTGCATCCGCATGGCGCAGCATTAAAAAGTAGCCGTTGTCGGGATTGATGCCATCGGTGACCAGCGTTTCGGCGACGTCGCGCATGGCGGTCAACGGCGGCGGACCACCGCGGGGAGATTCGTGAATTTGTTCGTACCAACTTGAGATAAACGGTTCGTAGGCAAATCGATCTTCCGCTTCGCTTTGGTACATGCAGAATCGACATGAAGTACCGACCGCACTCTCAGGCACGATGGGTTCGACGACGCGGCCGGGATGCAAACGGTGACAGACAATGCGGCCGGGCCAGTCCAGGGAGCCGATCGAAACGGTGATCGAGTCGCCACCGGCAGCGGTCCACAGACCGATGCCGTTGTACGTGCCATGGTTCGTTGCCTCTTCAATGCCCAATGCCACGAACCGGCCGTCGAATGTCGCGCTGACTGACGGGACCGCCGCGTGATCGGCGCGGAAGTGCCAGCTGTGGCTAAAATGCCCTTTTACGCCCTGGGCGCGATAGGACAGCTTTGGTTCTCCGCCGGTGCCCGACTGGTGATTGGCCACAACGCCACGGTCGGCGTTGTTTGTGCCGTACAGCGTCGCGGGGATCATGAAGTAGGGTTGCGTGTCGTTGCGTAGCGACCAGCGCAGCAGGATGATGAACGGCTCTGTTAACTGGCAGGCGGTGATTTCAATATGGCCAACCCGCAGTGGCCCGTCGTCGTCGAATTCGATTTTTAATTCGCATCCCGAGGCAAAACGCACGGTCGTTGCGTTGAGGTGTTCACCAATCTCGCCGGAGGGAATGTCGATCGACTGGCGCGCATCGAAGGCGGTCAACAGTTCAAAGCTCAGTTCGGCGTCGGTCATGGGGCGGTTTTGATGGGAGTGGCCGTTGGTGAAGGTGTGAAAGAAGTTGGTGAAGGTGAGAAAGAAGTTGGTGAAGCTGTGAAAGAAATTGGTGAAGCTGTGAAAGAAATTGGTGAAGCTGTGAAAGAGAGGCCAGGGCGGGCACGCAATCCCTAGTGCTTGAATTCTTATGGACGAGTCACAGCCGATCGAATTCTTGGGGCATCAAGGGTTGGTCACGAACGCTCATGATCAAGGGGTCGATGTAGGCATTCAGCTCCTCCAGGGCCCTTTTTTCTCTCGGCCAAGCAGCCGGCCGGGCGATCGGGTTTGCCCCGGTTTGCCGTGAGCCGCCTTTAGAAATAGCGTAAACGGCCCGACCTGTAAACGAGAAGTACCTGAAAATGCGGAGCCCACGATGCTGAAAGCCGACGCATGGTTCGCGAACTGTTTGAGGGTACCTCCGAGCGAGTGACCGGGAGTGTTTGGGTCCAGTCACCAAGACGGTCGTGAGGGACGTGGGGCCCGGACGGCAAGGCTCATGATTTGGCGTGGGAGATTGGGATGGGGCTGGCAGGTTGGCGCCAGTTGGTTGATGAGCTACGGTCCAACCTTGAACGTTTCTGGCAGGTGAAGGGCCCCTCAGGCGTCCGGCGACAAAACCTACGGCAGTAAAATCTAGGGCAGTGAAACCTAGGGCAGTGAAACCTAGGGCAGTGAAACCTAGGGCAGTGAAACCTAGGGCAGTGAAACCTAGGGCAGTGAAACCTAGGGCAGTGAAACCTAGGGCAGTGAAACCTAGGGCAGTGAAAAATGAACCTTACTGATTTTACGGTCGACACAGGTAGTGAGAAGCTCGGTTGTACGCTTGCCTCCCCCGAAAAGAAGCTGCGAAGTGAGGCGTCAGGTCTGCTTCTGCATATAGGCGGTTCACGACAGGTTGCCCTTCATGATCCAGCACAGAATCACCCGACGGTGCTTTTTCTCGAGGCGGGACATTACGTTCTGAGTTTTGATTTGCCCCATCATGGTGGTCGCGTTCAACAGTACGGTGAGAAACTTGTGGGCATGAGCCAGGCTCTCATCGCGGGGGATGATCCCTTCGAGCAGTTCGTGAGCGACGGCATCGCCGCACTAGACTGGTGCCTTAACAAAGATATTGGCACCAACGGAAAGATTGTGGCTTACGGTATATCTCGTGCCGGATACTGCTGCCTGCGTCTGGCCGCGGCTGACGCCAGAGTCCGCGCCGTCGCGGCGGTATCGCCGGTCACCGATTGGGCTATCCTCACGGAGTTCTCGCAGTGTAACACCAGGCACCTGCGCATCGAACGGTGGGTCGATCAACTGGCTGACAAAGCGGTGTACCTGTGCATTGGCAGCCAGGACGACAGGGTGGGAGTGGCTCCCTGCGTTCACCTTGGGATGAGGTTGTTCGAGAAGCAGCAGCAGGCACTCCCTGAAGCCATTTTGTTCAATCAGCTCCACGTGGTGGACTTTGCCGGGCATTCGCCTGCGATGGTCTGGCGCCTTGATGCAACGCACTATTTGCTGCAGTTTTGCGAGAAACTGCCTGGCGACGTTCCGTCCCGCTCTCCCTGTGAATGATAATGCCTTGGAGGGTTCAGCGGTCACAAAATGAGAAATTCGAAGAGCGCGAAGACGCCCTCTGCGGTAAGTCGACAGCCCACCGTAGTCCTCCGGTTTGGACTTCGCGATTAGAGCCGATCCCGTAGAAACGCAAGTACCTCTCGCCGCACGTGGTCCGTCTCAAAGTGGCCCGTGTTCGGTCGCCGCAGTTGCCAGGCGTCCGGCGCGTCCGCGTCGGCGTAGACCTGTCGCAGTTGGTGGTCGATCCGATCAAGGCCCGCCGGCGGTGTGAGCAGATCGTGGTTTCCCGCCACAGAAAGGTGTGGGCGGGGTGCGATCAGTGCATTGATGTCGCCCATCGAGAAATGTGGGAGCAGCCCCGGCACGTAGTAGTACAGCCCGTGGCTGTCGAGTTGACGAGTCTCGATCAACGCGTCGAAGTCGGTCAGACAGCAGAGGTCGACAATGACTTTCAGCCGCGGGTCCAGGGCACCGAGCCAGATCGACATCGTGCTGCCCATGGAGATCCCGATCGCCGCCAGCCGATCGGCGTCGACCTCTTCCCGCCCGCAGAGGTAGTCGATTGCCTTCAGATGGTCGTACACCATCAATCCCCACAGCACACGGCCGTGCCACAGTTCGAGCTTAAACGCCTCCGACTCGCCCAGGCCTCTGCGGTTGCCGAACAGCGGGAAATCAATGCAAAGCGCTGCCCAGCCAGCATCGGTTAACGCTTTCGCGTACGGCGGGTCGACCAGGACCGAGCGTCCCCGGATCAGTTCGTCCTTGCCCAGCACATAGTCCCCCCCGTGCGCATGGCAGTAGAGTACCGTGGGCAGTTTTCCCTTGGCATCGACAGGCTTAACGAAGTAAGCAGGGACCGGCTCGTCGTCATTCAGGTCCAGCAGCAGGCTCTCGATTTGGTACCCGTCGTGCAGGTCGGTCCGCACCACTTTTGCGGCGACCGGTCGATCACGGGGTGGGAGCGGGCCAAGCAACTCGTAGAGTTGCTGTCGAGTCTCAGCATGCGGGTCAGGCGTGGTCATCGGGGGCACCTCCTGGTGCGGTGTCAGGCCACTCGTCTTGGATCTTGTTCCACAACTCGTCGAGTGTGCCTCGGAACCAGTGGATGACTCCGCGGACGGTGGCTTCCTCGCCGGTTCCTAGCGTCGGCCAGGTCGGGTTCGCATGGATGCAGGACGGCCAGGGCTGATGGTTCGAGGAGACCGAGCCGGGGCCGTCGATTCCGATTCCAACCACCCATCGGTCCTCGGTAACCCTTGCCATCAACACCCGGTCGAGTGCGACTGGAGGATCGCCAGACCCGAACATCCGGTGATCGGGCAAGCCTGCACTACCGACACACTCATCGACAGTGCGCCACCGGCCGCCCGATCGCAGGTAGGTCCGGGTGGTATCCTGATCTTGCATCGCCACGTGTTGTCCACACTGCAGGCAGACCAGGTAGAGGCCAGGCTCACCAGGTTCCGGGCCGACCACGCTGCCTGCCAGTTCGAATCGTACGACATCGTCCTCCACCCAGGCATGGCTGTGAAAGTCGGTCTGCAGACGGCGCTTGACCTGGTCGGGGGCTGACCACCGGTAGCGAATCTCGACCCCCGGCCGGACGATCTCTGTTTCAACATCGCCCGGGAAGATTCGTTCACGTTGGTCACGGCTGCGGACAAACTCAGGGAGCCGGCAAACGATCGACTGGCCCAACCACTCGCGGTGCGTAAGCACCAGGTGTGGCTGACCGGAGACATAACTCAACGAGATTGAAGACATGAGTGGCCCTGTCGAAGTAAAACGGAAGCCGCTGGAGACGGACGAGAATTCACCATTCGCAGAAACGCTGGGTCAGGCTGCTATTTTCCACCTGCGATTTTAACCATCCACTCTACCATTTTTTGGAGGCGATGCACGGGGGAAAGATTCGACCCGCGGGCTGACGGATTTTCGGTTCGTGTGTCTATTTCTACCCGCACCACGGACGGTCATTTTCAGCCGAGAGGGTGTGCGGTGCGGTTTGATCGCTTTGGGATCGGAGGGGGGAGCAGGCAATAGCCTCCTGGGGCCCTTGGGCTCTTCAGACCTTGCCATCCCACACCTCAGCCAGTGGTACCCGCCTCCCCTCGCGTTGGGCAATCGTCGCCGCCTCGATGATGGCAATCGGCTCGAGCATGTGTTCGTAGGGGACGGGAGGCTTGCCGGTATCGATCATCTGTCGGAACATTTCGACGATCCTCCGCGTGCCGGTGTGGAACTCGGGGTCACCGATGGGCGGCGAATGGACCACCCCCTGGTTGCTGTACGCGGAGGCGAAAAAAGAGCACGTTTGCATGAAGACGCGCTGCGATCCGTTGATGACGAACGCCTCGCGCCCGTCGGGATAATAGAGCTGAATACACTCCAGCGGGGTGGCTCCCAGGCACTCGACCCACTCGACACCGTAGCCGAACAGGCCCTGGGCTGTGGCCAACCCATGGATCACCGCGGCGTTGGCTGAGCCGACGCCCTTGACGATCAGGAGGCCGGGATCGCCGATCTCGGCAAATCGGTTTTTAAAATGCATGCCGACCTCGGTGTGAGCCAGGATCGACGCAGTCATGACGGTCGTGTTGTTGGCCTTTGCCAGGCGAAGGATCTCCTGGGCATCGGTGAGCGTGGCGGCGAACGGTTTATCGACGAACGTGGGGATGCCGCGTTCCAGGAACGGGCGAGCCAGTTCAAGATGGTCTGCGCCGTCGCCTGGGCTGCTCGAATCGGCAATGTAGGCGGCGTCGACGTCCTCAGTAGCCTCTTGGATCGTGTCGCACACAGCTGGGCGACTGAAGAAGGTTTGTGAGAGTTGCTCGGCCCGGCCGGGATAGGTGCCGTATTGCAGGATCGGGTTCCCACTTTCGTCCTGGCCCTTTTCGAAAATCCGATCGAACAGCTTGCTGATGACAAAGCCCTCAACCCGCTCGATTTTAAGCCGGGTATACTCGTTGCCCTCCTTGAAATAGTTGTGTATGCCGGGGCGGGTGGGTGCCTCGTCGTGCACCGTGGCGAGGGCAAGAACGTCCGGTTCGTCCATGAAAACGCCATACCAGTAGGCGTGCGTGTCGCAGCGGACAATGGCAAGGCGGGTTAGATTCGTAGGGGCCATGCGAAAAACAACCTCGGCGGTGGGCCCTCGGGAAATTGCATGTCTGGCGGGCCTGTGACCATTGAAGGCCAGTTTACTTGTTTCCCCGCGGCAAGTCACCGCCCTTGACCGAGCGGAGACTGACCGAGCGGGGACTGACGAGCGATCGATGGTCGGGCAGGGAGAGGACGGAGTCGAAAGCAACTCGGTGATCAACCCTTGACCATTGCGTCTGTGACGCGTTAAGAAGTCACCTGGTGATTTGTAACCTGGCCAACATTTGTAACCTGGCCAACGGAGCCGTGTCGTACCAAGAAAGCCCCTCATGAGCGCAACTCGCGCTGAAAAATCCCTGGGAATGGCGGTGATCGGCGTTGGTGCCAGAGGGACCAAGACCGTTCGTGATGCCGTGAGTCTCCCATCTGTCGGCTTGGTGGTTGGTTGCGAACCGCAACCCGATCGTGCCGACCGGGCCCGGCAAGAATTCGGCATACAGGTTGAGCCCGATTGGTCGACGATCATAGGCCGCGATGACATTCAGCTGATTTATGTTGCCACCCCGAACGACCAGCACGAAGAGGTCGCCTGTGCGGCCATGGAAGCGGGTAAGTCGGTACTCCTGCAAAAACCAATGGCGCACAACATCGATGCATGCCGACACATCATGCAGGTACAAAAGGAGACGGGTGCTTTTCTCCAGATTGGTTTTGAGTGCCGGTACAGTCTGCTCTACAGCAGAGCCAAGGAGATCCTCCGTAGCGGGCAGGTGGGGTGTATTCGCAACTTCCACATGGATTACTTCCAAAGCCTCTGGCATGTCTGGCTGGATCACGCCGGGGGGTGGAAATGGCTGGGCGAGCGGTCGGGCGGATTGATCGCAGAAAAGTTGTCGCACTACATCGACTTGTTTCAGTGGTATACCGGCTCGGTGGTTACCGAGGTCGATACCTTTGCCGCGGAACCTGTGCTTTCGTACTTCAAGACAACAGACACGGTTCACGTTGGCATGCGGACTGAGAACGGTGCTGCGGGTGTGATTACTTTTTCGTTCTGTCGCGCCAGCACCGCCGAGAAGGACCAGGCCGAGGGAGTCGATGGAGGAGGGACGGGACACTGTATCGAACAGACTTTGATCGGTGAGAAGGGGAGTCTTCACCTGCACGATTCCCGCGTGCTGGATCTGTACCTCTACGATAGTGATGGCCAGACCCGGCCCTATCTTCTAAAGAGTCACCAGTTCCAGGAGGACCCTTGGGACCTGGTACACAACACCCATGGCGAATTGGCCGATGTGGTGAGGCGAGTCGCCGCCGGCGAGCCACCCAGCCTGGCACCGGAGATTGCTTACCAGGTATTCGAGGTCTGTTTCGCCGCCGAAGAGTCGATTCGGCAACGCGGATCGGTAAACATCGAGTCGTGGCGGGCGACAACCGGTGGTTAAGCGGTCCCGGTCTCGATGGCAAGGGCGCCACGATTTCAAGAGCTTTTCACCCACCCTGGTGCCCCCGGCAATGTGTCAAAACCACTTGCCAGCCACAGCCTGCTGGTTGTGAAGCTTACCGTTGAAGCTCACGATAGCGCATTCTCTTACGGGCTGGCTCCTGAGGGCTGCCAGGTTCGATGAACAACCTCTGCCCAGCCAACCCCGCACTCGGTCCCCGTGAATTCCGGACCGCTCTCCGAACGAAGGCAGGTTGGCCCACCGCGGCGCGTCGACCAATAACTTGTCTAATTATCAGACATTTCCATCAGTATGCTTACCCGGCTATGTCGGTTACCAAACGGCCAGGAGTGTTGAGTTTCAGGGGGAATTGTTATTTTTTCTTGTCTGTCTGATTGGCAATAGAATTAATATCGCTTATACTGAAATCTGGCGTCATCACAGGCGTGAGATGGACCTATCTGGGCGATGTGCAGTCGTTGGCGTTTTGGGGGCTGTGTTCGAGCCCGCTCCGCTGTCGAGATGCGATCCGGTGCAGAGATAGCCGCAATGGTATCGGGACGGCAGTTTTTCCCTTCCTACACTTTTTCAATTGTGTGAAAGCAAGGTGTCAAATGAGGTTGATTGCAACAATAGCGTGTGCCGTCGTAACGGTTGTGGTTCTGCTCATAGCGGTCCCTGCCAGTGCAGTCACGTTGTGGGAAGAGACTTTCGAGGCTTATGCAGCTGGAACAGATATTCAGACCGCGACTGGGTGGGAAACTTCTGCGGCTGATGGTCCCATACTGATCAATGGTTACAACGAGGACTCGGTAGACGGCCATCGGCTGCTCGGCAGTGGAATGGCCTTGGATGGCAATTCGGGGCTCCCGCAGGGCTACCCGGCCCGAGTGTGGTCGACCTCCAGAGCTACAGTCCCCGGTCCCACGACCAACGCCGAAGCGATGGATTACTCGGTGAGTTTCGATACGATTGTACAGCGCGGCAGTAATTCTAACGGCACAAGTAACTCCGGATTTTATTTGGAGTACACCTGTGGCTGCGACGTGGACGCTGACGGTAAGGACGACGCGACGAACGCCGAGTTCGGCCTTCATTTTTCGCGGGCCAATGGCAAAGGCTGGGGTTTCATTAACAACGGCCCTGGACTGTCTGGTACCAGTCAATACACAGGTGAGACAACTATTAATGACACGGCTGGCATTTGGCACGCCGTCAACAACCCGACCACAGCTTCGATCACGCTCGACAAAACAACCATGATGGCGTCGGCTACCGTTGGAGGTTACGATTTTGATCCGCAGCTTTTCACTCAAGACGTTTGGGATGGTATTACGGGCTTTCACATCCGCAATGACATTGACCTCCGCCCTAATGTAAACGACCACAACTTCGGCATGGATGTCGATAACATACTCATCACGGCGACCACACCTACCGATTTTACTTGGAACGGTGGGTCGGGTGACTGGGGTCAGTCTGCAAATTGGACTCCCACCGGAAACCCAGGCAACGGCATGGCCACTCTCAGCGATGACACGGTCTCGTTTGGGGATACCGGCGGTGTGAATTCGACCGTCTTCACCAATTTGCCGATTGAGGTCAATCAGTTTGACTTTGACGGCGGGACAGCCGGTTATTCCATTGCGGGTCCTGGCGGGGTGAGCATGATCACGACGACCGAGGACACTCCGGTGGCGCCTGCGGTTGGCGTTTTAAGCGGCGACCACGCGTTTCAAACTCCGTTCTCAATCGGTGCCGACACGACTGTCACGATCACCACCGGTAGCCTCGCTTTTGACAACGCGGTTGACGTGGCGGGCAATATGCTCACCCTGTCGGGTACCACGTCGCTGAATCACAGCGTGATCGATACGGGCGAAGGCGGTTCCATTTTCGGGTCCGGAACGTTGGGGACCGAAGGTGATACCACGATTGGTGCCAATTTGAGCCTCGACGGGGCCACCCTCGCCATCGATGTGCGGGATAACAGCACCGGACAAACGTCCGATCAGTTCGACGTCGTCGGATCGACCACGTTGAGTGGGGACATTATCGTCGACGTCGCCGTGCTGGGCGGTTACACCCCGTCGAGCGACGTTGCTGTTCTCACTACGACCGGTGGGATTGTCGACAACAGCCTGAGCCTTTCGCTGGCCGGCGCGGGCGCGGGCTCTTTCACGGGGGTCAGTGTTGTGGGTAACAACCTGATGTTGCTGGTTGGCGGCAGTACCAGTGTGCCGGGTGACTACAACGGCAATGGGTCGGTCGACGCAGCCGACTACACCGTGTGGCAAGACTCGATTGGCGAAACCGTGACAAATGGTACGGGTGCCGATGGCGTCGCCGATGGTACGATCAATAATCTGGACTACCTTTTTTGGAAGACCCAGTTCACCAATGCGGGCAGTGGCAGTGGCAGTGGCGCCGCAGTGCCTGAGCCGTCGAGCCTGGCCCTGGTCTTACTGGCCGCCTTTTTCGGCATGGTTCGTATTAAAAACCGAAGGTGACTCGAAGGGGTTGCCGTTGGCTCGTTGGCGCCTGCTGTGTTAATCAGCCTCGGTGAAGATCGCTTGGGTCGATGAGCGACTTTTCGGCCTTTGAGCCTCGGCTTCCGGCAGCTTCGTGGGTTCGCATTTCGCCATTGCCCCCCGCCGCGTTTTCAACGTACATAATCCTCACTGCCATGTTATAATGTGGTTGAGAAACTACGGAGCCAACGGCAGCATAAATCGACGAATAAACCAGCCTTCAAGGTGCGGGAATCCGATGAACGTGTGGCACCGCGTGAGTTTCCTTCTGCCCAATTGTGGGTGTCGTCAGCTGCCCTTTCTGGACTGTGGTCGTAAGCTTTTGTCGCGCACGGTGAACCGGCTCCTTCGTGCACGGCCTGGCATGTCCGAATTTCGTTGGCCTGCGGCGGCATTCTTTGGGCTTACCCCGCTCTTGATCTGGTTGAGTGTTTGCAATCCTGCCCGTGCCGTGTTTACCAACGCAACGGGTATTGATCCCACTATGGGTGGCGGGCAGGTGGCCTGGGGAGATTACAACAACGACGGCTTCGTCGACGTCAGCGTGGTTGGAGTTCTGCACCGCAACAACGGTGGGTTGAGCTTTACACGCGTGCGCAGCCTCGGCTCCTCCGGCATCTGGGGAGATTATGACAACGACGATTGGCTCGACTTCTTCTCCTATGACACCGGCGAGCTGTTCCACAACGAGGCAGGCATTGACTTCACGCCGGTTAGTCTTCCAGATTCCGGTATTGCGCCGGTTAGCCGTGGGGCTACGTGGAGCGATCACGACAACGACGGTTATTTGGACCTTTACGTTGGTGGTCATGAAACCTGGGGGCCACCGACGATTTGGCACTCGGACGTTATGCTGCGGAACAACCAGGGGACGGGGTTTACGAATGTGTGGACCCAGCCGGCCGATACGCTCTATACAACCGGTTGGCCACGACCAGGACGTGGCGTTACGTCGGCCGACTTTGATCGCGATGGGGACATCGACACCTATGTCTCGAATTACCGATTGGAACCGAACTCGCTGTATGTCAATGACGGGACTGGCAGTTTCAGCGAAGAAGGCGCGGCCCGTGGTGTCCAGGGAGGCAGCGGGTCCGGTGCCTGGGGGCACGGTGTTGGCTCAGCCTGGGGTGATTTCGATAACGACGGGGAAATTGATCTGTTCGCAGGCCAATTTGCCCATTCGTCTAATCCGCACTCCCGGTTTCTCCGCAATCAAGGACCTGGCGCCGGGTACACCTTTCAAGACATGGGCGAGAGCGGCGCGACCTACCAGGAGTCGTATGGCTCGCCTGTGGCAGGTGACTATGACAACGACGGCGACCTGGATCTGTTTTTTACAACCATTCGTAATTATTCGGCCTCAGACACATCGAAGTTGTTTCGCAACAACGGAAATTGGAGTTTTACCGACGTGACTTCTGCGGAGGGCTTGTCGGATTCCACCGGATCGGCCATGGACACGTATCAGGCCGGATTTGCCGACTACGACAACGACGGCAACCTGGACCTGATCACCGCCGGCTTCATCTTCCACAACGAAGGCAATAACAACAATCACTGGCTCAAACTAAAGATGGTCGGCGACGGCCAGACGATCAGCCGTGACGCAGTCGGTGCCCAGGTGAGGATCCAAGTGGGCGGCAATACGTACATGCGTCAGGTCGAGTTTGGCACGGGTGAAGGCAATCAGAATGATCCCACCTTACACTTTGGCCTGGGCAACCACGCCGGTCCCGTCGATATCGATGTCCTTTGGCCCGGTGGAACCACGCGTCAGGTTACCGATTTGGCCGTCGACCAACTGCACGTGATCAATTTCGGGATGCAGCAGTATCAGTGGGTGGCGACCGGGGGCGGAAGTTGGCACACCGCTTCGAACTGGTTGCCAAATGCCAATCCCAACAGTAGCTACGCGCGGGTGCTATTGACCGGTGCGACCGCTTCTACCGCAGACATCGATGTGAGTCAGGCCACGACGGTTGCCATCATCGATATCGATGGCGGCACCGATTATCGCATTACCGGTCAAGGCGCATCGGCCAGCTTGGAGCTGCAGCAGAATTTTGAAGATACTATCGAAATCAATGTGATGGCTGGCGACCACGTCTTCGATATCCCGGTCAATGTGGGCGGGAATGCAAATATTACCATTAATTCGGGAGCCTCACTCAGCCTCGATAACACCTTTGTTTTTCACGGCAAGACGATCACCAAGCAGGGAGATGGCGCGCTCTATATCAACGATAACACGAATTCCGGCAGCGGCACGCTCCGTTTAGACGGTGGAATGCTGGGAGGGAGTGGCGATATCAATGGTGACCTGGTGGCCTCCGGGGGAGTGATTGCTCCAGGTCAGAGCGTGGGAACGCTCGACATCCAAGGCTATCTCACGGTCCACTCCGGTGCGACACTTCAAATTGAAATCGCCGGGCCTTCGTCGCACGACCAGTTGTTCGTGGGCTATGACGCCAACCTGTCAGGTTCGCTGGAGATTAATCTGGTTGACGGTTACGAACCGAACGATGGCGATCAGTTTCTTATCATGATTGCCGATTCCGTCACGGATTCCGGTTTGACGATTGAAGGACCGAATGCCCGCTACTTCCAGCATGCCGCAGTGGGTAACGTTCTGTTGCTGACCGCGATCGATCCTCCAACCCTGGAGTGGACCGGTGGCGCCAGTGGCGATTGGAACACGGCCGCAAACTGGTCGGCAGGGGTTGTGCCAAATTCCAACCTGGTGACGGCAAAGTTGACCGGATCTGCAGTTCCCGCCACGAATGTCCAGCTCAATTCGACGGTCACGGTGCGCGAACTCATCGCAGATGACAGCAGTTCGTTCCAAGTGAGTGGCAGTGGCATGATTCAACTGGATGGCCAGTACAACCAGGCCGACGTTGTGGTGACTGGCGGAGAGCACACGTTAAACCTGGACGTAAACGCAAATGCCAATACGACATTTGATATCGCCCAGGGAGCAATTTTGAGTCTCGACGACACGTTCGATTTCAATGGCGTGACGGTTACCAAGGAAGGAGAAGGCGCGCTCCACGTCAACAGCAATACCAATTCTGGCAGCGGCACGCTCGAAGTTATCGAAGGGGAGCTTGGAGGTAGCGGCGATATCAATGGAGACCTTGTCGCTTCTGGCGGAGTTATTGCGCCGGGTCAAAGTGTTGGGATGCTCGATGTACGTGGTGACTTTACACTTGGCACGGATGCAACTCTACAGATCGAGGTCGGGGGGCCTTCATCGCACGACGTGTTGCTCATACGTGATCATGCTGAGCTGTCAGGATCGATAGACATTGACCTTGTTGATGGTTACCAACCCAATGACGGCGACCAATTTCTCATCATGATTGCCAGTTCCATCTCGGATCTTGGTTTCACAATCGACAGCTCGGATACGCGTTATTTCCAACACACTGTGCTGGGTAACAGTCTCCTTTTGACCGCGACCGAGCCCCCAACCCTGGAGTGGACCGGTGGCGCCAGTGGCGACTGGAATGCGACTGCAAACTGGTCGGCAGGGGTTGTGCCAAATTCCAACCTGGTGACGGCAAAGTTGACCGGGTCTGCGGTTCCCATAACAAATATCCAGCTCAACTCGACAGTCACGCTGCGGGAACTCATCGCAGATAACAGCAGTTCGTTCCAAGTGAGTGGCAGTGGCACGATTCAACTGGATGGCCAGACCAGTCAGGCCGACGTTGTCGTGACCGGTGGTAACCACACGTTAAACGTCGATGTACACGCCAATGCCAATACGGCATTTGATATCGCCGGGGGCGCAACCTTGAGTCTTGACGACACGTTCGATTTCAATGGCGTTACGGTTACCAAGAAAGGAGAAGGCGCGCTCCACATCAACGGCAGCACGAATTCTAGCAGCGGCACACTAGAAGTCATCAAAGGGACGCTGGGAGGTAGTGGTAATGTCCATGGTGATCTTGTTGCCTCTGGCGGAGTTGTCGCGCCGGGGCAAAGCGTCGGAACGCTCAGTGTAGGTGGCGACTTTACACTGGGTGCAGCTGCAACTCTGCAAATTGAACTTGATGGACCTTCGTCAAGTGACTTGCTGTTGGTCAGCGACGATGCCGATCTGGCTGGCTTGCTGGACGTGATCCTGGCAGGCGGTTATCAACCGACCGAGGGCGCACAATTTTTGATCATGATCGCCGGCAGTATTACCGACAGCGGGTTGACGCTGGCGGGAGCGAACTCCGCCAACTTCGAAGTCGATGCCATAGGCGGAACTCTCATCCTCACATCACTCTTCACGGGTCTGGCGGGAGACTACAACGCAGATGGTGTGGTTGACGCGGCCGACTACACGGTTTGGGCCGACTCAATGGGCCAAACCGGCGCTGGCCTCGCTGCCGACGGCGATGGCAATGGCTCCATCGAGCAGGCTGACTACAACATTTGGAAGACGAACTTTGGGACATCATTGGTTGGCGCGAGTGGCGATTCTGCTACTGTGCCAGAGCCGGCAACGTCGGTTCTTCTTTTGGGCATGGTCGTCGTTGGAACGCTTCTGCGCATGAAGCTTCCTGCCGGGTCCTTTGGCAGTTGCTGACCGTGTGCCAAACAGTACGGCCACTGAAAAGCAGCTTACCTAATCCCCTCTGGCCCTCGGAACTCCAGTCCAGCCGTGGCTGCGTCCTTCGCCATCGGCACCCCTCACCAACTCAATTGGCATGACACGACCAATTTGCCGTTGGTGATCGGATGGGGCTTCAGAGCGTCTTGCGTACTTTCTCCGCGTCCTTGAAAAGAACTTCCCGGACCGCATCGGTAGCCTTCTGATGAAACTCGACCATTTCGGGATCGAAGTCTCGGTTGGGCTGCGGCGCCAAGACAAAGTGACCGAAACGGTCCGCGCCTCGGACGAGTGCCGCGGTGTCCCACTCTCCTACGACCTGGTTAGTGCTAGTAGGCATGTAATGAAACGAAATACCGATCCGACGATCCGCTGAGTGGTTGGGGCTCGACGAATGTGCCAGTCGCCCATTGTGAAAAGAGGCACAGCCCGGCTGAAGAGGCATGGCCACAGCCTTTGATTCGTCGACCTCCACGGAAATCTCCTGGCCCCGAGTCAACATGTTATTCGTCTGAAATTCATCCTGGTGTGGCATGAGTTCCCCTTGGTGACTGCCGGGCAGAACGAACATGCATCCGCTTTCAAGGGTTGCGGGCGAGAGGGCCAACCACACGGTGACCAGGTCATTGGTATCCAGACCCCAGTATCGCAGGTCTTGATGCCAGGATACGAAACTCGGGCTGTGGGCTTCCTTAACCCAGAACAACGTGTTCCAGCAGAGGATGTCCGGCCCGACCAGGTCCTCAACGGGGTCGAGGATGGCCGGATCACGCATCAGGTCATCGACCCATTTGAACAGCAGGTGAGACTTGTTCCGCTGGGCTCCGCCAATGGGCTTGCCTTGAGAACCTTCGAATTTCTCAAGTTTTTCGCGGCAGGCCGCGACCTGTTGGTCGGCCAGTATTTTGTGCGGAAAGAAATAACCGTCATGGTCGTATTGGGTAAGAGTGTCAGCGGTGAGGGTCTTTGGCATTTTTTGCTCCTGTTCACTGGCTCCACAACCGTGGGGCGACGTTCGTCGATCCAGTGTTCCTTTGAAATGTGATTTTTTCCCCGTCTTCATAGCACTTATTTTTTAGCTAATACGGTAGCACCAGCTTATCAAGAAACAGACTCGCGACAAGTTGTGGTTCCAAATGCCCGAACAGCAACCCAGGTAGCCTCAAGTCAAGGGCCAGAGCTTGTTGTGGTCTATGGAATGGCAGTACGAAACGAGGCTTTGAGCCAAGGACAGGTCAGCTGACCGGACACTCCCCAGGGCGAGGGATCAAAAAAATGATGCCACCGCTTAAAACCAGGGGTCGGGGAAATGTTTTCAAAAGGTCTGTTCCACGCGTTTCGACTCCTGTTTAATAGGTGCCCAGCTGGCATTGAGAGCCCGGGTCCCCTGCCGTTTGAATCCCGTTGGAGTCTGCTGAAATGTCGCGGATTGAAATCGTTGATACTGGTGTGATTTACATCAACTCGAACCCGGGTTACGAGTACTACTTCGCCTGTCATAGCCATCTGGTTCAGCTCGGCCCGCAAGAATTGTTCTGTGGATTTCAACGTGGCCAGGCCCTCTATAGTGTCGACTCGAAATTACTGCAGGCCCGTTCGACCGACGGGGGCCAGAATTGGAAAACCGAAGGTCTGATGATTGACCCGGTCGACGACGACCGCGTTTATTCATACCACGGTCCGATGATAACGCGACTGCCCGACGGCACGCTGATCGCCAACGCCACGCGTTGGGATCGATCGGACCCCAACAATCCATTATTCAACGAAGAGACCGGCGGAATCGTCCCGGCTGATACGGTGCTGTTTCGATCGACCGACAATGGCGCAAGCTGGTCTGATCCGCAAATTGTGCAAATGCCCGAGGGCATGGTCCTCACTCCGAGTACTCCGATCGTTGTTTTAAAAGATGGCCGCTGGATGCTTCCTACGGACCAATGGCATGCCTACGACGCACCCGGGCCGTACAAGCCGCGCACGGTTGGCCTCTTTTCATCCGACAGCGGTCAGTCGTGGGGCGATCCGGTGACCTTCGGCGTAAGCGATACTGCTGAGATTGGTCACTGGCACGGGCGGATTAACCGCCTCCGCGATGATCGCCTGTTTACCTTGTTTTGGACCGCAAATATGAAAACCGAGGGTGCCATGCCTCACCATTATTGTGTAGGCAGTCCTGACGGGCATGAGTGGTCGACACCGGCACCGACGAATATCCCTGGTCAGACCAACTGGCCAGTCGATCTTGGCGACGGCCGCATGGCGGTCATCTATACCGTGCGCGAAACAAATCCTCCCGGCTTCTATGCAGCCGTTTCAGAAGATGGTGGAAAAACGTGGGACCTCGATAACCGGGTCCACGTTTGGGACGCAACCGGACGCGACAAGATTGGCATTACCTTGAGCGACCACTATCCCCGATCCCACGATACGATATCGTTTGGCGCACCGACTTCCACGGTACTCGCAGATGGGGATATTTTTTGCACATTTTGGTGCACCGAAGTCGCGACCACGCACATCCGCTACGCGCGTTTGAAGGTGAGCTGAGACCTCGATTTGCAGATGAACCGTGTGGCACTCGATTTCAGCTGCTGGTCCAGCAAGTGATTCCCGCCGGGGCTGGAGGCAGCCACGGCCAGTTCGTTACTCAGGCCCCCCCTGCCCCGGGGCCGCCGCCCACGGCATTTTGGTCGATCCGATATACGGCTGGCCCCTCGTATTTCTCTATTCCTCTGCACTCTGCCCCCAAGGGCAGAAAAATGTGGCCCGATTGTGCATAATGATTAGTAGCTGAAAGATTACCTGCAAGCATCATCATGGTTCATCACCCGCCCAGACTTTCTGAAAATATCCTCGCCAGGTTGGCTGGAGCCGTGGTTCTGCTGGCATGCGGATCGCTCTGGGCTTCGCCACCAAGTGTTTCGGGGATTTCGCCATTGGCAGTTGGCCCTGGTGCCGTGACCCAACTTCAATTGCAAGGAACAGACCTGGGCGATTTTCGGCGACTCTGGACCACGTTCCCAGTCGCCTGCTCCAATGCCACATCATCAGAAGATGGCAAGTCTTTCGACTGCCAACTCACATTGCCGCGCGACGCGCAGGTAGGCATCGAGGCATTCAGGTTCGTCACCACCGGGGGTGTGAGTGGGCTGAAAATGATCATGGTCGACGACCTGCCCACCATCGCCCAGGCGGCTTCCAATCATTCTCTGGGCGATGCTCAACAAATTACACTCCCCGTAGCTATCGACGGTACCTGTACGGCACTGAAATCGGATTACTACGCGTTGACCGGTCGGGCCGGGCAATGGTTAACGGTTGAGGTTGTCGCCCAGCGGTTAGGTTTTGCACTCGACTCGGTGCTTCGACTGCTCGATGCCCAAGGGCACGAACTTGCCCGCAGTGACGACGAACCTGGTATTGGAGGGGATAGCCGACTAAGTCACAAAATTGCGACCGATGGGATTTGCTACCTGGAGCTGCGCGATGTCAGCCACCAGGGGGCTGACAATTTTCGGTATCGCCTGCGGGTAGGCCGGTTTCCTTTGGCGACCGTTGCCTATCCAATGGGTGGCCAGGTCGGCTCGGTAACGACGCTGCATCTCCAAGGGCCGCATGTCGAAGGGCTACCCCCGCTGCGGGTGCAGTTGTCGACCAACGGACCCGCGCTGAAGTTGTTGAGTGCGGCATTTCCGGATGGTCGGGGATCAGGCTTTGTCTTGGTGGCAACTGGCAGCGAACCGGAAGAACTCGAAGTCGAACCCAACAACGAACAGGCCCAGGCCAATCCGATTCAAGTCCCCTGCTCGATCAACGGCAGTTTCGCCGTACCCCAGGATCGCGATGACTACAGTTTCACCGTGACCAAGGGGCAGCGGCTTTCTTTTTGTGGCCTCACACGACAGCTCGGCTCACCTGCCGACTTGTTGCTGCGCGTGATCAACCAGGAAGGCCAGGTCCTCCAGGAGATGGATGACGCTGGCAGTGGCGAAGCTGCCCTCCATTTCACCTTTCCCGAGGAGGGTACGTATTTGCTCAGCGTCAACGAACTTCTGGGCGGCGCAGGGTCCATATATACGTATCGTGTTGTGGTTCGCAATGAAGATCCCGGTTTTGAACTGGCTGTGGAAAAAGATACGGTTACTGTCCCGCGTGGTGGAGTATTTCAGCAGAAAGTCACCGCCACGCGGCATGGCTACGCCGGTCCCATTGAGTTATCTCTGGCAGGGGACGGCAACAACATCCAACTTGCAGGTCAAACCATTGCAAAAGACGGGACGGAAACCACGGTCACAGCAACCTTGTCTGACCAAATCGAAATCGGAGAACTGAAGTTGGTACGCATCGTTGGCAAGCCCAGCGATGCTGAAGGGACGGGCCTGGTAGAAGCAAAAACCACGGCGGCACTGCGCGAGGTTCTGCCAGACGTAGCGGCCTTGCCGGATGGTCTCGACGGCGTGATTGCGATTGGCGTGACCAACCCGTTTCCAGACTTTTACAAGGTCCAGGTCGACGCAACACCGATTTATTTTCCCCAAGTCGCGGGGTCGTCGACATTCAAGGTATTGCTCGAACGTGTGCAGGGCGCGTTCAAGGACCCCATTTCTCTGTCAGTCGAGGGACTTCCCGAGGGTGTGCAGGCCGCGGCCAACCCGGTCGAAGGAAGCCAAACGGAGTATCTGGTCACACTCACCGGACCACCAGAAATTGCCCTTGGCGATCATCCGATCCGCATCACCGCGGAGGGAACTTTTCAGCTGCAACCCCAGCAAGCCGTCATCGAGGGCTTGACTTTGCATGTGGTCAAACCGTTAGTGGTCACTGTCGAACCGGCCGGTCCGATTACCCCGGGTGGTCGTCAAAAGGTTGTGATTCGTGTCCGCCGATTTGGCGAGGAAAACCATCCGGTCATGTTAACCTGGAGCGACGCGCCAGCCGGCATCCTGGTACCGGTGCATAGCCTTATACCAGCCGATGCGGCTCATATCGAAGTGGAATTAGCCGCTGCAGAAACCGCGGCGCTCGATACGTCTGGAACGCTGCAGCTCAGCGCTTCGACAAAATTCAAGGACCAGGAAATTGTGGTAGAGAGTGTGCCTGTAACCATGTATATTGGTGGCAGTGCAGCGACGGATCCGACAACGGAATGACGGCGGCCGTAACCAACGGAATTGACAGGCAAATCTCGATTCCCTTGACGTTCAGCGTGTGTCCCTAGCTTCCTGAGAAATCCCCGGGACTGTCACACCAGTGTTGGCTCGATGGAGGTTGAAAGCCGATGATCACCCACCACAAACTATCTGCAGAGCGGGTCGTGTCCTGGAGATCTCTACCGTGGCTGGGCCTTATTGCCATCAGCCTTATTTCCATCAGCCTGGTTGCCCACGCTGGAGCCGACGAAACGGCACCTTCGGTGACGGAGCTTTCCCTGGAATCGATAGTGATTGGGTCTCCCGATCGCATTGAAGTTGACCCTGAAGCAGTCGCCATCAATTCCGCGCGGCAGGTACAACACCTGATTGTAACAGCACACTACTCAGATGGCCTGCTTCAGGATGTAACTCAAGTGGCCACGATGGTGTCTGACAACGACGCAGTCGTGCATGTCGCCGATGGTCTGCTCAGGCCAACCGGAGATGGGACGACGGTTGTCAACGTGCAGGTTGGCCAGGTCCAACAAACGGTCCCTGTCACGGTGACCGGTCATGCAAATCCGGACCCCGTATCGTTTCGGAATGAAACGCTGGCTCTGCTCACACGACAAAGCTGTAACAGTGGCGCGTGCCATGGATCACCCAGTGGCAAAGGTGGATTTCGCCTTTCGATGCAGGCGTATGACGGCAAGTTTGACCAGGGTACTTTGATCCGCGAATTTTTTGGCCGGCGCGTCAATCTGCTGAACGCAGATAAAAGCCTGTTGCTCCTTAAACCGACCATGCAGACAGCTCACGGTGGCGGATTGCGGCTTAAGAAGGACGAACACCCCTACCAAACGGTACGAGACTGGATCGACGAAGGTTGTCAAATTGATTCCGATGAGCAACCGCACTGCACGAAGTTGGAGATACTGCCTGGCGCACGGCGGGTACTGAAACGGCCCGCTCACACGCAACAATTGGTTGCTCTGGCCCACCTCTCTGACGGCACAGTTCGTGACGTGACGCGGCTGGCTACCTTTTCAAGTTCTGATAACAACGTGGCGCAAGTGCTTCCCAGCGGTCTGGTCGTCGGCCACGATCGCGGTCAAGCGGCGATCATGATTCGTTATCTGCAACACGTTGAAGCAGTTCATTTTACGTTTGTAAAAGACATTGAAGGGTTTGTCTGGAATAACCCTCCCGAAAACAATTACGTTGACACCCATGTCCACAACAAACTCGAACAGTTACGTTACCTTCCTTCGGAAGATTCAAGCGATGAGCACTTCCTGCGTCGTGTTCATCTTACTGTGATTGGTGTCTTGCCCTCGGTCGATGAGGTACGGGCTTTTCTCGCCGACCCGACTGAGGACAAACGGGCGCGACTCATTGACGAACTGCTGGACCGGCCTGAGTACGCTACCTTTTGGACCATGCGGTGGGCCGATCTACTCCGCTTGAAGGATGAAACCGTCGGTAGACGGGGGGTTTCGAAGTATCACGGTTGGATAGTCGATGCTTTTGCAGAAAACATGCCGTTCGACCAGTTCGTGCGGCAATTGCTCACCGCCGATGGCAGTACTTTCTTGAATCCGCCGGCGAACTATTACCGCACCCTGGAAAAAACAGAGGAATGCACCGAGGCCACGGCGCAACTCTTCTTGGGAGTGCGCATCCAATGTGCCAAGTGCCACAATCACCCCTTTGAGCGCTGGACCCAGGACAATTACTACGGTCTAACGGCATTTTTCAACCGGGTGAAGACGAAAGCTGGTTCGCGCGAGGACGAAATGGTGATTTGGATGGCCAGCACCGGAGAAGTCACGCAACCCAGAACCAAGCAAACCATGCAGCCTTGGTTGCCTGGCAAAGGAATCGACACCCTCGATGAAACAGACCGTCGCACCCTGTTTGCCCGGTGGCTGACAGCGCCTGAAAACCCCTACTTCGCACACGTTGCCGTTAATCGGCTTTGGTCGCACGTCATGGGTCGGGGAATCGTGGAGCCGGTCGATGATTTTCGGGTCACGAATCCGCCTTCCAATGTTGAACTACTCGAAGCGCTGGCCGCCGATTTTCGTGAAAGTGGGTTCGATCAAAAACACATGCTGCACGTAATCCTCAATAGCCGAACTTACCAAAGGAGCGCGCGCCCCAATGCGTTCAATCAAGGTGACCACAAATACTTTTCACGGCGATTCGAAAAGCTGCTCGCTGCAGAACAATTACTCGACGCCATTTGTCACCTGACCAGGATTCCAGAAAACTTTGAAGGTGTGCCAGCTGGCACCTTGGCGACAGCGCTGGCAAATCCGCCCAATCACGAGTTTATGAAGGTGTTTGGACAGCCTGATCGGAGCACGGCCTGCGCGTGTGAGCGATCCAGTGAAAGCAACCTGGCACAGGCCATCCAACTCTTCAACGGTCCCCTCATCCACGCCAAACTTGGTGACAAAGATAACCGCTTTCACCAGTTGATCAGTGCCGAAAAGTCGGATGGAGAAATCATCGATGAACTCTATTTGGCCAGTCTCTGCCGCCGGCCAAAACCTGCCGAAGTTGAAGCGGTCCGGGCACACATCACTACCAAGGAGAACCGTGCCGAAGCCTTCGAGGATATCTGCTGGGCACTGATCAACACGAACGAATTCTTGATGCAACATTAGATAACGGAAGCAGCGAACGATACCCAACCAGTTGCCAAAAGGTTCATCACGATGGCACTGAGGAAATATCGAAAATGATCCAGGTCATCCGCCGACGAGTTTCACAAACTTCCTGCGTAGCTTCAGCCCAGATCCCCGTTCCGCTGGCCCTTTCGCCACGGACCTTCATCGTCGTGTCCCTGTTTGCTGCATTCCTTGCTACGCCAACCTTGAGTCGATCCGAAGAGGTGAGTTTCATACGCGAGATTGCACCGGTACTGGTGCAGCAGTGCCAGGCTTGCCACGGCAACAAAGAATCCGAAAGTGACTATCGGCTTAATAGGTTTGATGATCTGCTGAAATCGGGGGATTTCGGTGAGCCGCCGATCGTGGCAGGAAAACCCACAGAGAGTCTCCTGTTTCGCTTGATCTCTTCCGACGACGATGACGAGCGGATGCCGAAAGATGGAACGCCCCTCACAGCTGCGCAAATCGAAACGGTTCGCCAATGGATTGAGCAGGGCGCGTCGTTCGACGGCACAAGCCAAAGCGAGCCGCTCGACCAACAGCTACCCCGCCCAGACTACCCGCAGTCGCCAGACGTGTACCCGGCAGCCGTACCGATTACGGCCATGGCGATTCGCCCCGAAACAGACCATGTCTACGTGGGTGGATTTCATGAACTGACCGTTTGGAAGATGTCGGAGGGTCAACTTATCCGCCGCATCAATAACGTGGCAGAACGGACGTATGGCCTGGCCTTCAGCCCCGACGGTTCATTACTCGCTGTGGCTGGCGGGGCCCCTGGAACTGCGGGTGAAGCACGACTTCTCAATGCAGAAAATGGCTCTGAAGTCGCGCTCTTATCGACCAGCTCCGACGTTGCGTTTGACATCGCATTTCGCCCCGATGGTCAGAAAGTTGCCGTCGCGCTGGCCGATGGCACCATTCGTATCTTTGATGTGTCGACCGGTCAGATGGACCTTTCCATTGAAAATCACGGAGATTGGGTGACCGCCATCTCCTGGAGTAGCGACGGGGAAAGGCTGGCCTCGGCAAGTCGCGACAAAACGTCGAAGTTTTTCAATGCGAACTCCGGACAACTGTTGGCAACATTTTCAGCACACGGCCAGCCTGTCCACGATGTTGCGGTCAGTGCCGACGGAAAACAGATCTTTTCTGCGGGCGCTGACAACCTGGTTCGTGCGTGGAACTCCGAAGACGGAAAACAAATTGCCGAGGTAGCCAAGTACGAAGGTGAAGCATTCAAGCTGCTGGCGACTGATGGCCAGCTATTCAGTACGTCGGCTGATCAGACTGCCAGGCAGCACCAGATCGATGACCGCAAAGAAGTGCGTCGGTTCAGTGATCATACGGACTGGGCCGTCGCTCTGGCCGTCAGTTTCGAGGCAAAACGCCTCTGCACGGGGTGTTTTGATGGGCGCGTTTGCGTTTGGAATTTGGAAGACGGTAGCCAGATCAACAGTTTCATCGCTGCTCCCGGACTTGCCACACCCGGTCGGTAGATTTTTGAATTGAAAAGCCCGCTGAAACTCGATTTCGACATCGATCCGGGGCCGCCCGAAACACGGCACTCTCGCTCATGTGGCCAACAAGATTCTCCGAAATCTTTTCACTCTGAATGCCTAGCTCGAAGTATACCTTCCTTGATGATTGATGCGGGAAAACAGGTCGTTCAAGACCCAATGGAACAGGCAGAGATGCACGCTCTCGACCATTCCCATGTCGTCCAGTGGCACATGCAGGCCCGTTTGGCCAAGGCTGCGCAGCTTGCCACCGTCGAAGCCGGTCAGCGCAAACGTTTTCAAATCGTGGCGATTGGCCCAGTCAACCGCCTCGAGTACGTTGGGACTGTTACCCGACCCACTAATCGCAATGAGCAAGTCACCTGCTTGTCCGTAATTCATCAACTGCTGGACAAAAATCTGGTCGTAGCCCAAATCATTGCCAACCGCCATCAACCACCCGGCGTTGTCCGTGAGACTGAGCACTTTTAACCGTCGCTTTGATTCATCGCGCAGGTCTTCTTCCCGCAGAGTCGATTTGCCGAGATCCTCAGCCATGTGGGAAGCCGTCGTTCCTGACCCGCCGTTACCAATGATATAGACAAATTGTTCATGTACCCACGCGTCGTAAATTGCGTCCGACCACCTTTGGAGTGCGGTTAAATCGATTCCCTCCAAAATCTTGTGAAGGTGAGAAAGATAGTCTGGGGCATCAAGTTGGGCGCCGAGCATCGCGAATTTCCTCTGGGGCAGGTAGTAGCATTTCTGGTGGTTTCCACCATCAACCCTCGGGCAGCGGTTCTCGCTGCCAGGATCCGGAATATAGCAGAACAGGCCGAACCAATCAGTCCCAGCAGGCCGGTGGAGACTAGCCGTAACGATTGCCGAAAACTGGTCGTCCCCGCCGGACCGAGCCCTGCCCTTGGACTGTTCAGCAAAAATTCTGCCTGAAGTGAGGGGTAAGTTCGCCCCGCCACCCCCCATTCCGGTTCTGCCTGCCTTGTAGGTCCAGTGGGTTGTCGAACACAATCGTAGGCAGAAGCGTCCATCAATGCGACCCGCCAACCGTGAACGGAACTCCCCAGATGCACGATTCAAATCGTTTTCATTACCTGGCCACTTGTTGTGCAGCGCTTACCACTCTTCAAAATCCAGCCCATTCGGCCAGCGCTGCCACACCACCTGTAACCCCAAAGGTCCCTGTTTCGGACACCTACCACGGCATCACTGTCACGGAAAGCTACCGCTGGCTGGAGATATCGGACGACCCGAAGGTTCAAGCCTGGGGAACAGCCCAAACCGAATACGCACGCAGTATTCTTGACCATCTTCCCGATGTGGCAGCGATGCGCGGGCAGGTCACGAAAATTCTCGGTGCAAAGACAGTCAGCTACGGCGACATTTCAGAACGCAGAGGGAAATTTTTTGCGATTAAACGCCAACCTCCAAAACAGCAACCTTTCCTTGTTCTGCTCAGCTCGGCTTTGGATGTGAGCTCCGAACGTTCTCTTGTCGACCCTAACGACATTGATCCGGCAGGCGGAACTTCGATTGATTGGTACCATCCTTCCCCCGATGGAAAACTCGTTGCCATATCGCTTTCAGCTGGAGGGACGGAGGTGGGCAACCTGTACCTTTACGATGTGGCCACCGGGAAAAAGGTGTACGAGGTCATTCCTCGCGTCAACACAGGTACGGCGGGTGGCGGCCTGGCTTGGGCACCCGATAGCAAAGGGTTCTACTACACTCGTCATCCGCGAGCGGGAGAACGGCCCCCCAAAGACATGAATTTTTATCAGCAGGTTTACTACCACAGACTCGGCACGCCTACGGATGACGATCGTTATGAACTTGGAAAAGATTCGCCGCGGATTGCCGAAACCCAGTTGACAGTAGACGATCACACCGGACGGGTGTTGGCAACGATTCAGGACGGTGACGGTGGGGAGTTTGCACATTATCTCCGTGGGCCCACTGGAAGCTGGACACAATTCAGTCGGTTTGGTGACCGCGTCGTACAAGCCGAGTTCGGCCCAAACAACGACCTGTTCATTGTTTCCCGCAAAGATGCCCCCAAGGGCAAGATTCTCCATCTACCGATCGCGGACTTGCCTGACCTGGCAGCGGTGCAAACAATCTTACCAGAGGGAAGCGATTCGATTGTCACGAGTTTTTGGGGACATACGAGTATTCTCCCCACCACAGCGCGGTTATACGTCATCTACCAACTAGGGGGCCCAACGGAAATACGTGCTTTCCATCACGACGGAACCTCCGCGATTGCCCCAACGCAATTGCCGGTTGCAAATGTGTACGGCATGGTTCCGCTTGCTGGCGATGACATCCTGTTCGGTACGAGTTCCTACCTTCAGCCCAGTACGAACTATATTTTCCGTCCTTCAGGGGCCGCCGGGACAACCAAGAAAACAGCCCTGGTGGCAACCTCGCCTGTCAATTTTGACGATTGCGAGGTAGTTCGGGAGTTTGCCCGCTCCAAAGACGGTACGCTGGTACCGGTAAATATTGTGATGCGTAAAGGAACCACGCGCGACGGCAAGAACCCACTGCTGGCAACTGGCTACGGTGGATATGGTGTGAGCAATACACCTCGATATGATCCAGTCCGGCGTATGCTACTTGACCATGGAGCCATTTTTGCCGTGGCTAATATCCGTGGCGGTGGGGAACATGGCGAAGCGTGGCACCTGGAGGGGAATCTCACGAAAAAACAAAATGTGTTTGATGACTTTGCCGCGGTGTTACACCATCTCCTCGATTGCAACTATACAAATCGTGAGCGGCTGGCGATTATTGGGGGCAGCAATGGTGGCCTGCTCATGGGAGCCCTGCTCACGCAACACCCCAGCCTGGTGAAGGCAGTCGTTTCTTACGTTGGAATCTACGACATGTTGCGTGTCGAACTTTCACCGAATGGTGAATTCAACATCACCGAGTTTGGTACCGTCAGGAACAAGGACCAATTCAAGGCGCTCTTCAGTTATTCCCCTTACCATAATGTCGTCGACGGCACACATTATCCCACGGTATTGTTTATAACTGGGGAAAACGATCCACGTGTGGAGCCGATGCAATCCCGCAAAATGACGGCACGACTTCAGAAAGGTACCGCCTCGGCCGCACCGATTTTGCTGCGTACCAGTGCCGGCTCCGGCCATGGTGGTGACACATCGCTTGACGAACGAATTGAGCAGGCGGTCGATGTTTACTCTTTTTTGTTCGAACAACTCGGAATCAAGTTTCAAACAAACGAGTGAAGCAGATATGCCCACTCGTCGCCCAGTTGCCACGGGTGACCAGGATGACAATGATTAAAAACGGGCCAGCCATCGCGCTGCCTCCTATGTGCCTTCAATGCTGGAATTCTGTCTTCTGAACGTCTTGTTGCTCTCCCTATGCCTCACCCGTACGGATGGTTGAGTTTGTTGCCTTCGCTCGTCGCGATTGTGTTGGCAATTGCGACACGTCGGGTGATTCTCTCCTTGCTGGTCGGAATCGTCGTTGGTGCACTGCTCACCTGTGGTGGTAATATTCCCTCGGCCCTCTATGACACATTCTTCACCCACTTGTGGCCATCGTTCACAGCACCTGGGAAGCTGCGTATTTTTTGTTTCACAATCTTGATGGGGGCCATGCTCGGGATCATCCAGCGGACGGGTGGCATGCACGGATTGGTAGAAGCTATCACACCGCTGGCCAGGACCCGTGGCGGCGGGCAGGTTGTAACGTGGCTGACGGGATTAGTGATCTTCTTCGACGACTATGCCAACACGTTACTGTTAGGGAGCACGTTTCGCCCCTTGTTCGACCGGTTGAAAATTTCGCGTGAAAAGTTGGCTTATGTGGTCGACTCCACCGCGGCTCCTGTCGCAGGATTGGCTCTCGTTTCGACCTGGGTCGCGGTCGAAATTGATTACGTTGACCAGGGGCTCGAAAATCTCACTCTCGCCGACGAACTCAAGGCGTTTGATCTTTTTGTGGCCAGCATCCCCTACCGGTTTTACATGCTCATGGCACTTTTCTTTGTACCTTTGACAGCGCTGCTGGGGAGAGACTTTGGACCGATGTTAAAGTCCGAACGACTTGCAAAAGCAGCGCGTGATGAATCGACTTCCCCAACCACTCGTCACAAAGACTCCTCAAAGCCAGACGAAATTGCCGCCGGCGGCTGGTACCACGCCGTTGTGCCAATCGGTGTCACGCTGGCAATGGTTCTTCTGTTGCTATATGTAACCGGCAAAGCGGCTTTGAAAACCGACACAACCGCTGCTGACAACCCACCCCTACACGATATTTTTGGGGCCGCCGACTCGAGTGTTTCCCTGCTATACGGGGCGCTGGCTGGGATCATTTTGGCGATCGTGATGGCCGTCGGAAGCCGGTTGCTCAACGGGCGCCAACTACTCGTGGCGGCTGCCAAAGGCCTGCGCATCGTGCTCCCGGCCATTGCCATCCTCACGGTGGCTGCGACCCTGTCGCGTATGACCGGCAACCGCTCAGTCGATGGAAAAGCAACGCAGGATGCTTATGAATTCTCTGATCATCGGCTCTATACGGGAGAGTACCTCAAATCGCTCATCTCTCCCGACGATGCCGATCATCAGCAAGGCACGGTTTCAAAGGAACCAGCCTTCTCCAACCTCTCTATAAAAATGCTCCCGACGGTTGTGTTCGTGCTGGCCTCCATCGTGGCCTTTTGTACCGGAACGAGCTGGGGCACCATGGGAATCTTGATGCCAATGGTCGTGACTCTGGCCCACGCATTGTTAACCAGGGATGGACAAACGGTCTCCGCTTCGAACCCCATCATGCTTGGGTCTATTGGTGGTGTACTGGCGGGTGCCGTCTTCGGTGACCATTGTTCGCCAATATCCGATACCACCGTTCTCTCCTCGCACGCGAGCGGTTGTGACCATATTGCGCACGTGCGTACGCAACTCCCTTACGCCCTTACCGTGGCAATGGTGGTTATCGCTTTCGGCACACTGCCACTCGGTTGGGGTATCTCTGTTTGGTTCCTGTTGCCGTTACAACTAGGTACGCTCGTACTGCTGCTGCTTGTGATCGGAAGAAAAGTATAGCGGGTGCTGGCTCGTTGCCCGATTCACACCGCCCGTGTGCCATGACCTGCTGCTGAACGACAAAAGAGAGAACGTTCCAACCAGCACAAGCGACAGCAGTCGTCGACTCCTGCCTGCAACTTGCCACCATACTATACGTTCTCGATAGGCAAACCCGTACCGACCGAAGGAACCGGCCACGAGCCGAGGACGACAGCTTTTGTTTCCGGCACTTCCTTCAGCAACTCAAAACTGCCTGTTTCGACAAAACGCAATGCCGTGCGAGCCACCTCGCGACTCAACAGGAGTCCCGCATGTCCACGGGGCACAACGAGGTGTTCGCGCTGGCTGGGCAAATGTGTGCAGTCGTGTCGCACGACGCGATCCCTCCCGCCTGCGATCACTCCAACTTCAACCCCTTGCATCCGTGGCAAGCCGTTCACATAGCTGTCGGGCCTGGTCGATAGTTCGCGTGCAGCTGGAACCATCCACCCAAACAACGGTGCCAACAGCGACGCCACGTGGGAACCGCGATTCGGGGGTCCCAGCATCACAACCCTGCCAACTTTTGGCACTTGTGGATCCTTCAACAGGGCTGCCCGACAAATGATCGAACCCATACTGTAGGTGAGAAAATGAATCCGCTGGACCGACTGGTCCTCGGCAAGATCGTAAACCGTTTGCAACAAGTCCTGCCCGTTCAAGTCGATCGACCTCCGCCAGCTCGGATACCCCCAGTTCACCACCCGTCGTCCGGTGCGGGCCACCCGACGGCAAACCAGCGTCATCCACCTTGGGGATGCAGCAAAGCCGTGTAGAACCACGACGACCTCAGACGAATTGCGGTGCTTCGATTGCATAAGCTCTCAGAACCAATGGGATTGCCGCTACCTTTAGTTTAATTGATGAGGTAAAAAATGCAAGAAATTTTGTTTTTCGAGATTTCTGGAATCCCCACCCCGCCATTATCGAAGGAAAATGGCTAAAAACATCGCCATTTGATCCCTCTTACTCGTTATCGGAGCTACGCCCCGACCGACTCGACATTGATGGTGCAGTGGTCAGCAGTAAACCTAAGGAAACCGGGAAATTGGGGTGTGTTTGCCGCTCGGGAAATTTTTCCCAGCGGTCACAAGACCTCGGGAGCCGGCTCCGGCGGGGGCCTGCCAACTCGGCCCCTTTGCCGCGTTCATCAACGACCCTGCTCTACGGCAGCTGTGGTAAGAGTCTTACCCGACTCGCTGCGAAGGCAGTATTGAGAAGGTACCCGCAGACCAGCTATCTTGGGTGCGGTAAGCCCCCCGGTGGGAAGTTGTGGAAATTGTGACGGTACCCGTTGGGGTTGGTAAACTATGAGGGGTAACGTTGCGGGTCGCTTACTGGCAACGTTCCGGCGTCCACGAGGTGAAATTGCCTTCAGATTTGAGGTTTCTTCCCGTATTGATGGTCCTATTTGGATGTGGCTACGCGGTCTTCAAACGTTGATTTTTCTCGCCATCGTCGCTGGTGGTCAATCTTTTGGCCATGCGGCAACCCAGATCAGCCTGCATAAGCAGATCAACGTTCCATCAGGCCATGTTGAACAAATCAGGCTGGCAGCCGGCGACACCATTGAGATCCTGGTGCGGGTTGACCAGCCGTCTGAGTTGCCGCCCAATGTACGACTCAAGGTTAGTTGGTCGCTTGTGTCAGCCGACAATCCTACCCGTATTCCGCGGGCAGCTGCCGAGCATCAAGAACCGCACCGCAAAACCAATGCCTTCGGCATTTATAACGATCCCACAGCGAACTGGTCCAAACTGCTTCACGGACTGGACCCCGACGTCTACGTGGTGTACCGGGCCCCTGTATTTGGAGTTTACGAATTAAGGATTGAACCAGAGGAAGGAGAAATTGATCTTTTTGACCGTCCCCGTTGGCGTGAAAAAGGGGTTGTTGCAGAGGTAACCGCGGCATCCAAAAAAGTCCTCTGGCCGGAGAACAGCGTGGTATCGGTGGTATTTGGGATTGAGGTGTTGGATGTTAGCGAGACCAAAACGGTGGGAGTTCTGTTGGAAACTGAACCGAACGACACACCCGAACAGGGTCAAAACATTGTCCTGAACGAACAGGACGTTGGGACACCGGTCCACGTGTTCGGGGCCAGTGACGACATCGAGTACTTTGACAACGGATACCTTGGTGCAGGTGGCGATGACTGGTTCCGCATCGAATACCAAGGCAACGAACCACGGTTGCTGGCCGCTTGTCTGTTGATTCCCGATCAACAAGTGGTTGCTCGCATTCGCGCTTACCGCATTGTGCCTGAGCACACGGCCGCATCGCGTGCCTGGCCACTGAATGCAAGCTTGTTGCCTTTGGAAAAGTATGAAGAGGGCAAAAATGCGAACGAACGGCCCCATCAACAATCCGACGAAGAAGAATACCGTACGGCAATTAATCGGCAACTCGACCCCGGGGGGATCTACTTTCTCCGAGTCGAAGCCAACTCACCAGCCTATGAACTTCAGCTTTGCGTGGTCGAGCCGGCTCCCTATGAAGATCCACGAGAATCGGTGCGTCGGGGACTGTACGATCATATCGGGCAGGTTGACGCCTGGTTAACCAATCGCCCAAGGGATGCAGCTGTGGAACGGAGGATCCGCGACTCGGGCAATCTTCTTGGTACCAACTGCATGAGTTGCCACACGCAGTCGGGCGTATGGGGACCATCCGTTCCATTTGCCAATGGTTACCGACCCCAAAACACCCAGATGTGGCAACATCTGGTCAACACCTGTTATCAGTCAATGCGACCGACGAACGAATTGGAAAACGCCGCCAACAATACGAGCTTGCAACCCCTTGATGTGGGTGACGGGCCGGCCGGCACACGCGTCGCGGGACACTCGGTGGTGACATTAGAACGTTATCTTCCTGCTCGCCGTCTGCAAAGCAGCCAGGCAGTTCGGGCGGCTAATTACGTGTTACAAACGGCCGATCCTGGTGGTATCAACGCAGCTGGCCCCGGGGCGAACGTTGGTCAGGGAGTTGTGTTCAACTATGCCGGCGAGGTTCTCAAAGCTGCCTGGGAACAAACCGGAGAACCGAAGTATTTTCATGCACTCGAGGAGAAAGTTTCCAAGGTATTAGAGATTGAGGTGAAATTCACCGATGACCTTTGCCATCGCGTGGAACTCATTTATCGCTTCTTTCCCAGGGACTACGTCGTTGCGGCCGCCCGGGTTGCCGAACAGGAAAAGCTGACTCGCCAGGACCGCCTGGCCACTATGGCTGCCGCAGGGAAGCTCGATGAGCAAATCAAAAAGCAGGTCGAGCACGATCTGAAACGTTTACGGGCCATTCAAAAGGAGGATGGCAGCTGGGGGTTTAATCCTGGCAAATGGGACGACGTGAAACAAACCTGGGTCGCTCAAGAGGGTAAACCCGACCCATCTCCAACTGCTTTGGCGATCATTGCCTTTCAGACAGCTGGCATCGGTCGGGATGATCCGGTCGTGAGTCGAGCGATTCAAGCGTTACTTGCACAACAACATCCGACCGGTTACTGGAACGGAGAATCAAACACGGGCTTTGTCTCGACCAGTTATGCGTTACATGCCTTATCGCGTTATTTTCCGGTGGAGCCGCCTCATTTCTCCCTTGCCGAATTCCAACAACCGGATGAGGAAACACTCGTGGCGGCGATCGGTCGGGTCCGTCGGCTCTCGCTGACCAACGACCCGCGTTTTGTGCCCCGGCTCGTCGAGGCCGCGGGCCACGACAGCCCGCTGGTACGTTATTGGGCAATGCTCGGTTTGGCGTTTCCCGGGCACAACGGTGCGATTGCTCCACTCATTGAGGGCTTAGGCGATTCGACCAAGATCGTGCGCGAAGCTGCCCACTGGGCGTTGCGCCAACAGTTGATTGACGACCGTGGTTGGGATCAAGTCCTTGAGGCTGCCAGCAAGGGAGACGACACTACCCGGGAAGCGGCAATTCGCACCTTGGTTATGAAGGTTGACGGTGTCATGACTGGTTCGAGCATCGAATGGAACCGACTGGTTTCGGTGCTCGATCACGCCATGAATGACGATCCGAACCCGGCCGTGCGGGCCTGGGCAACTCGGGCGGCGTGGCAGTGGTGGATTTGGAACCCACCAACCCGGGCTGGTCTCAACACTGCCTGGCTTCGCTTGCTGGGGCGGCCCGAACCAAACGCCCTGGTGGAAAATGCAATCCGCTACCAAAGCCATGCGCTGTTGGTAGCCAACGGGCATGTCGGCAACGGCAGTGAGAAACACCAATATCAAGAACTGGCTGACCTGGTGGCTATGCTCGGGGACGTTCAAAAGCAAAACAAGAACGATCCACAAACAGATCTCCTTACGAGTCGTTTGCTGGGCGTTGCGGCAACCTATTACTCATTCCGCGGATCCGATGGTGGCCCGGGACAACTCGGATATGTGACTCCCGGCTTGGGTCAACTGCTGGGCCAGATTGCCCTCGCCCGACTTGAAGCCGCCCAGCAACAGTCCACAGAACCGCAGCAGGAATTGTTGACCAGGTTTGTCCTGGAAGGTGCCGCTAATATTCCTCACGACCTGCTCCAGGAAAAATTGATAGAGTACTCACTGCATGGCCCCGAAAGCCTGCGCAGCCTGGCAGCCTCCAGCGTCTCGGATCCACGCCTGGTGCAACTGGCAGCCGTTGCCGAACAACTCGAACCGATGCACCGGATCCTACTACGGGGGGCAGCCGATCCACCCCGTCGGGAAAGCCTCTCTGACCCGATTCTCAAATTGCTCGGCGGGGTAAAGTGGGTTCTTTCCCGGACAGTAGAGCAACGTCAGAACATCTTACGTTACCTCGTACCAGATACCTCCAACTGGCAAAGTCCCGAAGCCATCGAAACCGTGCAGGATGCTGCAACAAAACAACAGGCCCAGCGTGATGCCGATGCCGCCTGGTACCTCGCGAACGGCCTTGGGAAGGCGGTTCGTAAAAATCCTGATCTGCATTTTGAACAACTTGCCTTTGCCCTGCCCCGGGAATTTGACAACGGGGCGACCGCGCGCTTTTGGATTCGCAACATTCCCTGGATTCTGACCTTCCAGCAGGATCTCCCAGCCATCAAATCCGATTCCCGGGAATTGCCCCCCATCGATCCCTTCGAGGAACTGCGGAGCCGGGCACTCCATTTGTTCACTGGCCAGATCGGGCCGTCTGTGCTGGCGGCGAATCGCGAACTGGCAGTCGAACTCGCCAACCAGACCGCTTTGAGACGCAACCCCGAGGTCCTCACAGCCCTCGCCGAGTTGGAATCGTTTGAAAAAGACGAAAAAACTTTGGAGTACGCTCGCAACGTGCTCTCGCAAGAGCGCGGCTCTTTTGCCAAACAGCTCGGCGAAGTGGTCCAGAAAAAAGCGAGCCACCTTTTTCCCACAGGTGACGATGGCCAGTCGATGATTCCTGAACCGTTCCTCGAAGACATTACCTTCTTTCGCGACTATGTTGTGCCGGAGATGACCCGGGTGCTCCGGGGAGACGAACGCAGCTGTATGCACTGCCACGGCGAACCAGGCCGCGTGCCGTCGATGGAACTCCACCGGCCCGATAAGGTCGGCTATTTGCCAGTCGATCAACTATTGGACAACTATGCCACGCTCCAACACCGTGTTAAGTTGTCAGATGTTGAGCAAAGTAAATTTCTTCGCAAACCCCTTAATATTCAAACCGGCCAGGAAGACGGTCACCAAGGTGGGCGGCGTTACCAGCCGATGGATCCCGGCTATCAGATCATTCGCAAATGGGTTTTGAACCAGGTCGATTTACAAAAGCAGTTTGGCCCAGTTCGGCCTGTTGCGAATTGAATCCCGACGACACCTGTACAAGTGACCGGTAGGAACCGGTTGCTGAGAGCAATTGCAGCTGGACTGCCGGTCAAGTCATTGGAAACGATTTGGAAGTGAGAGAACTTACCAATGAACTCAACTCGACAAATCCTCAACCAATTTGAAGACGAAGGCTACTTCGTCGTACGAGGATTGCTGAACTGGGAAGAAGATCTGCAACCAGTCGTGCATGAATACGAACAGGTGCTCGATCGCCTGGTCCACCAGTGGCATGCAGCAGGCCGGCTTGCCACGCTGCACTCGGACTTGCCGTTTGGCGATCGGTTGATTCAGGCAACCCGCGAGGCCAGGTTGCCCTACGATCAGGAATTCGACATTTCGCTGCCGCAACAGAATATTACCGAACAAACCCCCATCCATACCGGACCGGCTGTTTTCGATCTGCTTCGCAACGATCGTTTGCTCGACCAGGTCACAGAATTTCTTGGTGAAGAGATTTATTCAAACCCGGTCCAGCACACACGCGTGAAAATCCCGGAGCACCTCATACCCGAAGAAGTCCGCACGGGATTGACGATTCAGGTTGCTTGCCACCAGGATTCGGGGGTTGTGACTGCCGACGCGGACGAGACCTCGATGCTCACGGTCTGGTTTCCGATGACTTCCTCAACCGTGGAAAACGGTTGCCTGGCGGTAATCCCCGGAAGCCACCGAAAAGGCGTGGAATTGCATTGCCCAAGTCGCAACCCGTTGAATATCGATCAGACGTGCATTCCCGATCGACTTATCGATCAGGACCTGGTACCACTTGCGATGGAACCGGGCGACGTAATCTTCATGCACCGACGGACAATTCATTGTGGGCTCGTTAACCGCAGCGACAAGATTCGCTGGAGTTTTGATCTGCGCTACCAACCGATTGGAGAACCGACCGGGCGGCCCTGGTTTCCCGGTTTTGTCGCCCGTAGCAAGGGACATCCAGAAACGGAGCTCCACGACGCATCAGCGTGGGCCGCCAGTTGGCATGCCGCCCGACGAAAGCTGGCTCACAGTGACGAGGTGGCCTTTAACCGCTGGCAGCAAGGCGACCCGCGCTGCGCGTGATCTGGCCGAGTCGACAGCCGCCCTGTTTGCCTCTGCGCGGAACAGGACCGGTGCGGTGACCGCGAAGAAAAATGCCGCCAGTCCCCGCGTCGTGGTCAACCTGGTCTTCGGCTGTACGACTAACGGCGCCAGTTAAACAGGACGAGGGCGAGCATTCCCACAAGCGTGACGAGCAAGGATGTTGGTTCGGGAACGGCTCCCGTTGCCGAACCAGCGGCGGTATTGCCAAAACTGGCTTTCCACAAGGAGTAATCAGCAACATCGACAACGCCGGCACTGCCGCCGGTCTCGTCCCCATTGCCGCCCAGATCAAAGGTTGACCCTCGGTTGTCGGCCCACATCGTGTAGTCGGCCGCATCGGCCGTCCCATCATCGTTAAAATCACCGGGGAGGCCAGTCGCCACACTTGGAACTGCAATCGCCGCGATCGACACCAAAGGATTTCCCGTGTTAAACACCGCGGCCAGTCCAAACGGGGAACCGACAACTCCGGCTACAGAGTTGGGATAGACAAAAATCAACCCGCTGTCACTGGCAGCGACGATTTCATCAACGCCATCATCTTCCAGCACGTCAGCCACCACAACATCGATAAAATTCTGCGTCGTTGGCCCCGATTGAAACAGCGGCGGG
>CAUZEA010000052.1:0-38115 GCA_963578605.1 Planctomycetota bacterium | reverse complement strand
CTTCCTTCAAGATGGCGTTGTCCAAGGCCTGATCTGCCACCAGCTTCTTCAGCCGTGTGTTCTCCTTCTGGAGGGCCTTCAGCTCCTTGGCCATCTCCGGAGCCATACCGCCGTACTTCTGACGCCATCGGTAGTACGTCTGCTGAGTGATCCCCAGGCGTTTACAAACCTCGGGGACCTTCTTTCCCTTGCCCAGCTCAACATCGGCCCGACGCAACATCGGGATAATCTGGTCAACTCCATGACGTTTCTGTGCCATCGCAAAAAATCCTTTTCGGGCTAAAGCACGGGCTGGATTCTCTCAGATGCACTGGTACTTTTCACGGGGTTAAGGTCAGCTCGGCATCCGCTGGCAGGAGAAACCTGTTTTGGTAACCGAGTTCGCGCCGTCCCCTTACGTTTATGACATCAGCAAAATCAGAAAGAAATGGGGAGGCAAAGAACCGTGGTGGTTCAACGCGAAGCAATTGCAATCTGCAATGCCTGCCCAGTGGGATCTGATCGGATTCGAGGACCGGTTTAATCGCTGGCATTTTAACGAGATCTATGGAAACTTCACGGCCTATACGCAAGCGAGTGACTGGTATTCCTTCTGGGCCCTGAAATACCAGACCCAACTGATGCGTATGAATCCGGAGCTTTCCGGGTGGGTGGCCTGGCTGTACGACGGTGCCCCGCATCCGGTCGGACAAATCGATTTCTTCAAAGATATTAAAGTGTATGGAGATGAACTGGCGAAGATCTGGACCCAGGACCTGGTACTATTTGATGAACAGCGCAAGAACTACTGGGAAGGGGAAAACCTCTATGCGTCCCTGGTTGTTTCACACTTCAGCCGGGAAGCCCTGGATGACGGTCGGGTTGAATGGTGGTTTGAAGGCACGGATGAACGCGGCACCATCTCTGGTATCAACTTGAAACCCGGGCAGGTCAAACGTGTTGAGGATGTCGTTTTTCGAATTCCCGAGATTGACAAATCCGGGCTGCGGCGGCTCCACGCCAGGTTGTTGTCAGCAGATGGAAAGACGCTTTCCGAGAATTATGAATGCATCCGCGTTTATCCGCGGAGCTATCGTAGTCCCCAAACCCGGAATATCGCAGTTCACGGTCTGGAAGCACATCGTTTTGAAATCCTTGGATACCAATTACGAGATTTTTCACGGGACGTACCGGTCGTCCTGGTGAACCAGTTGAATTTCGACGAAGCGGTGAAAAATTATGTTCGCGAAGGGGGGACTGCAATTGTCTTTATTTGCGAATATCCGGACTACTGGGAACGGGGCCACGCTACCACGAATCCTGCCAATTGAGAAAGAGCTGGAACGCAACAACCTGTTCCTGGGACGCCGGTTTCAAGGCGGCCACAGCGACAGCTTTTACGCACGCAAGGGACTCGACATCTTTGACCGGGTTCCTTATGACAATCCTTTTATCTGGTCGTTCAAGCAGGTCTGGCCACGCCGCGTGATCGCCGGCCTGAACGATGAGCAATGGAACGACGTACTGGCCGGGGCTCATGGTAACCTGTTTCGATCCACTCCCCGCGATTCAATGGCAAAAACCTCCTGGGAAGAGGTCAGTGGAACGCTGGTCCAGTTCAAGGCCGGTCAAGGACGCCTGATCCTTTCGACGTTCAACCTGATCCTGCCCATGCTGGAGGATCCGGCAGCAGCCGTGATCCTGCAGGACCTGATCACCTATGCCAACAGTGATTTCGAACCCAGGACGACCTTTGAACTCGATTAGCCTCCGAGCTGGTCATGCAACGCAAGCCGGAATTGAAGTGGATGGATGTCAATCGAGAATCATGGTTTTCAGGCCCCGTAATGAGCCGGTGTAAAACCAGAAAGCAAGAATTCATTATGTTGTGGAAGATTTGCTGGTTTGTTTTAGTGACGCTGTTCTGTCCTCTTCCCGCAGAGTTGTTCGTGTTGGCCGACGAGCCAACAGCATCCGAACCGGAGGGCTGGCGCAACGTCAAACATTTCGGCGCCCTTGGTGACGGCAAGGCCGACGATACCGACGCCATCCAGCGTGCTATCGACATCGCGAAAGCCAAGGGCGGGACGATTTATCTGCCTCCGGGTACCTATCGCGTTCGCAGCCTGAACCTGACGCACTGCGGCGGGATAGTTTTGCGGGGAGCAGGCGCCGGTTATCGCGGTTCCACGCTTCAAGCGACCGAAAGCGGGGTCAATGTCCTCGACCTGACCGGGTCCTATCACTTCAATCTGGAAAATTTCTGGATCAGTACCACAAGCGAGAATGTTGTGCCCCGCACGGCGATCCTGATGGCACAGGTCTCCGGCGGCCCCTCCAATGCCTTTCATTTCGAGAACCTTTTCGTAACAGGTCATTTCAGCCTGGCCACGGTTTACGACTTCGGCTGCCCAAGCAGCGACATGCTGAATTGCGATTTCTACAACTTCTACCCCGGTGGTGAAGCGGTTGTGATGGCTTTTACGCGCAACAATTACGCAGGGGTTACGTCGGCCTTCACCGAAGTCGACAAGCCATCCCAGGAAAAGGGTTATCTCAACACCAGCGACTGGACGCTGACCGCCTGCGAACTTCACGACCTTTCAACCCAGCGTAATAAGGGGCAACGTAGTAAGCTGACCGCGTTGCGGCTCGACCAGACAATGCAGATGCGTTGGGTGGGGGGCAATATTTCAGGCGAAGGCGACAAGTTAATCCATTTTACGGGTCACAACCACCACATCACGTTCGTGGGCACGACACTCTACTCCGAAGTCGGGTTCGCAGCCGGCTCAATCTTCCACAACTCGGGAAGACTCGATGGATTTTCCGTCAACGAATGTCAACTCCAGGCCGCGATTGCGGTTTTCAGTGGCGATCCCAACGCTGTCTTCGACGAGATATATTTCCACTCCAAGCCGACATCATCCATGCCGGGCAACGCCTGGTTGCTGAAATGCAAAGGCGGGAAATTACGAAATTCGATAATCCACTGCGATGGTCTGGGCCTCGAGGCTGAAAGTATCGAGACGACCCTGTTGATCAACCCGGGACAGATTATCGCCACGTCGGACAGTTCAATGAAGGTGAAGTAATTAATGGCTTTTGGCGAAAAGCATCTCACCGGGGAAGTGCGTCTTTATGTCGGCAAAAGGTGCTGACGATTGACTCACTGATCGTGGATGTTGGCAATTCCCAGTGGTGGTGATTTGACCGGCGATGACCTGATCAACGCCGCTGACCTGGCCGGTGCCGACACCGACTCGGCCGTACCTGAACCAACTTCCCTCATGCTGCTGGGATTGGGGCTGCTAGGCCTGCTGGACCGGGGACGGCGTGTTTCGGCATGAGGCAACCTTGTGACCGTCGTTCTTGCGACTCGTTCGATCCTTACTTCACCTGGTTACCGGAGATGACAGTAGAATTCGTGCTTCTTGCTACGATCGAGCACAAAACCGAGGTATCGCAGAGGGGCGCGTGATCCGGCATGCTTGTTGCCGTCTGCCTGTTGCCCAGGAGCCAAAACGAGACGCTTGGCTTTCTTTCTCACCCGGTGATCATCCTCGTTGTCGGCACCAGTATCGTGCTGGTCGGCATCCTCGTGCTGCGACTACACGCCTTTCTGGCACTACTCGTGGCCGGGATTTGGAAACCGTAACGCGTTTCTCCAAAACAAAGTCATTTCCGGTTTCAATCGAAGAATGACGCTGCATACCGATATAATGAACTCGTATAAAGTATTTACGTGATTAGCAATATTTGTCATACGCCCAGTTGTGCCAGGCACGCTGGGAACTGCTCCAGCTTGCAAAGGGCCATTTGATTCGACAAGATACTGCTGTGTCGGGTGCAAGCGAATCAGACCATTGCCCAGAATCAGACCATTGCCCAGTAGCTGTCATGCGAATGGCTACCATTTTTCAGGAGACTTGCCATGCGAAAGGGTCCACGTCCAATTCTTCTCGTAGCGGTAATTTCACTTATCGCTGGCACGACAATTTGCGGCCCCGACACCTGCGCACAGGAAGCGATTCCGCCAGTCGACTACCCGCGCGTGAATTTATCGACGGGGTATCGCGTGGACCCCACCTGGCCTGAAGGCAAGTCAACGTATGCATGGAAGGCGATGGCTGGCATCGCCGTGGACGACAGTGGGCTGGTGTGGACACTGAATCGCGGCGAGATGCCGGTTCAGGTCTATAGCCCCGAGGGCAAACTCGTGCGGCAATGGGGCGAGGGGCAATTCATCAGCCCCCATCAGCTGAGCATCGGACCGCGGGGCGACATTTGGATCGCGGATTCTAAAAAACACGTCGTGTACAAGTTTGCGCCGTCGGGAGAACTCCTGTTGACCATCGGCGTCCCCAACGAGCCGGGCGAGGATGACAAGCACTTCAAGAGGCCAACCGACGCCGTGGAAACGCCGGCGGGAGACGTCTTTATCTCGGACGGATATCGCAACAACCGGGTCGTGCATTGCGATGCCAAGGGGCGGTTCGTGAAGACTTTTGGAAAGCTGGGTGTAAATCCTGGTCAATTCAGTCTTCCGCATTCTATCGCACTTGACTCGCAAGGCCGGCTCTATGTGGCAGATCGCAACAACGCGAGAGTGCAGGTCTTTGACCAGGACGGCAAATTCCTCACCGAGTGGCGCAATCGGTGCGTACCCTGGACCGTGCGCATCACGGCCAAGGATGAAGTCTATATCTGCGGCTCCTCACCCTCACACTGGCGCGAGGGAAACTTGCAAGTGGGAATCCCGCCCAAAGACCAACTGGTTATGAAGTTCGACACCAACGGGAACCTGCAACATTGGTGGAGTTTCCCATTTACACAGGCAGACACCTGGAAACCTGGCGAACTGTCGTGGGTTCACGGGATAGCCGTGGATGCGAAAGGCAATCTCTACCTCGGCGACGTCACGGGGCAACGGGTCCAGCGATTCGAACTGGTCGAGTGAACAGGCTCAATCGATAAATCATAATTCCCGAATCCATCTCCCCACGAGGTCACTCGAATCAACCCGATCCGCCCCGTGAAGCCTGTGAAAGAACGGGTAGGGGTTGTCGAAGAACTCCCGGGGCAAGCGCCCGATGCCGGCTACCTGATTGGCGCCAGCAGTGTCTCGGCGGTGATTTGGAAACCGTAATGCACTTCGCCAAAACAAAGTCATTTCTAGTTCTGATTGAAGGATGATACCACACGTCGATAGAATGAAGTCGTATCATTGCCAACGGCGCAAGGGAAATTGCGAACGCGTTGGGAGTCATCGTAAACCGAGGGAGAAATTCATGAAACCAGGTTTCGTGGCAGTTCTGGTCATCACCTGGGCGTCAATCCAAGCGTTCTGTGCGTCACCGGCTGTGGCACAAGAGCTGCCGTTCACCTACGTTTGGGCCAAGGCATTCCACATCCCGTCCGAGACGACCACCGAGGAGTCGGGCTACTTCTCACTCTGCGAAGGGCACAACGGAAAAATCTACATCGGCACCGCCGCATACGGGCGGAACTCGTATCTGGTCGAGTTCGACCCCGCCACAGAGAAGATGCGGATTGTCCTCGATACCCACAAGCTGGTTGGCCTGCCGCTGACACCCACGGGGTACGCTGCCCAATCCAAGATCCACACGCGCAACTTCGTCGGCCCGTCGGGCAAGATTTACATCGGCTCCAAGCAGGGCTATCCAACAGCGGCGGAACGCGAGGCACTGAAACGGGACGAGAAAATTCCTGTCTATCGAGGCGGGTATGTAATGGTTTACGACCCGGCAACCGACAAAACTGAGAACCTTGGTATGCCCATGCCGCTGGATGAGCAGCGGATTGCCGATGGCAAGACAGAAGGGGAAGGCGTGATTGATGTCACCGCCGACGAGTCCCGCGGCCTGATCTACGTCATCACCTGTGAAGAGCAGCATTGGATGCTCTACAACAGGAAGACAAAAAAGTACCGCGACCTGGGCCCAATCCTGCGCGACCAGCCCAACACGCTCGTCGATGCCCAGGGCCGTGGCACGGCAATTACAAAAGACTACAAAATCGCCCGCTACGACCCTGCAACCGACAAAGTGACCGTTGCTCCGCTGGTAGTCGAAGGCAAGCCACTGGAAGACTACGTCGGTGCCAAGCGGGAACATCCTGACTGGCGAATCACACCCGACGGTAGGACCGCATACCTCCAGTTTCTTGATGACCTCCGCATGTTCCGCGTGGATCTCACGGGAGCGACCGGTGAACCTGTTATCGCCACGAGCCTGGGTGACCGAATCGAAGGCGAAAACCCCGACTCGCGCGGTTCGATCAATATCGGCCCCGACGGTTGTGTCTATTCGGCAGTCCGCATCGACAATAACACCGGTTTCGGCGACGGCCTCCTGCACCACCTGGTTCGCTACGACCCGGCGACCGGCGCGATGGACGACCTGGGCGTCTTTGCTGTCGAGAACCCCGATTTCTTCAACTTTACCGCCGGCCCTGCCAAGAACCCCGACGGCAGCGCGCGGCCGATCCACGGCTATCACACCCTGCCCGACGGCACACTCACGCCGCTGCACGTCATCATGGCCCTGATCGTCACCCGCGACGGAACGATTTACGCCACAACCATCTACCCGTTTACTCTACTGAAAATCGAAACGGCTAACGCATCCGGATGAGACTCGTAAATTCAACTGGCTTCCTACGAGATGAATGGCTGTCGCGATTTGCTTGAGATTGTTGACGCACTTCGATGGGTGCTGACGCGCAGGAGCGTGAAGAGGCCACCGCAGTGGATGGGAGGGGAAAGGTCGGCGCACTACGAGCGTCCTTGCCCGGCCAAGAAGCTGTCGGGCGTGATCCCGGTGGGAGGAACCCAATAACGGGGGTCGTAAGGACGAAAATGCGCAGCATTTCCCACACGCTAAACACGGGAGGGAGCCACATACTGTATACAATAGGCGATATGCCGAGCCTCGAGCGGTTCCAGGACTATCCACCTAACGGGAAGTAGCCAACCATGAACGGTCATCCCCATTTATTTCTATTGGTATCGACTTGTTTGTTGTTAAGTGTGGGCGGTCTGCCGGTATCAGCGCAACGCCCGGCCGGTAAGCCTTACCGCGTCATTTTCAATTGTGATGGGTACGGTGTCTTTGTAGATGCAAAAGGTAACGTCGACGCCTATATCCAGAACGTCTTCGGCCCTCTGGAAGGCAGCCACGTGGATGCCCTCTTCTGGTGCGATGGCGCCGGGGGGAACACCGCAAGCTACGATAGCGAGGTTCTGGAACGCACAGGGGCGCGCATCAATCAAGTCGATCCCACCCTTAGCCGCTGGATCGAGGAGGGCAATGATCCCCCGCAGGTGGTGGTACGTGAAGCCCACAAACGAAAACTGGACGTGTTTTATTCTTTCCGGGTCAATGATATCCACGACAGTCACTTACCCAAGGAGTTTCCTACCTTCAAACAGGAACATCCAGAGTGGATGCTGGGTGATCAGTTCGAAGAATTCACCACCTCTCTGAACTTTGCCATACCGGAAGTGCGCGAACTTAAGTTAAGGACGATCGAAGAGATATTTGACAAGTACGACTTTGACGGTATCGAACTGGACTTGATGCGTTTCCCACGATTTTTCGTGGAGTTTCTGGAATATCGTAATTCGTTCGTCCTGACAGACTTTATGCGTACGGTGCGGCAGAAGCTGAATGAGCGGGCCCGACAGCGCGGCCGCGCGATTAAAGTCGCAGTGCGGGTCGATGAGAATCTGGTAGCCTGTCAACTGAATGGATTTGATGTCGAAACCTGGATCGACGAAGACCTGATCGATATTCTTATCGTCGGCGACTATGCCTTCCCTTCAGGTCAAGACATCCAACGGTTTCGGGAATTGACCGAGGGGAAACCGGTTCAGCTGTACGTCTGCGTGGCGCATCCTTCGAAAGTCATCGGTGGGGCTGATCATACACACGGAGGTGGGACCACGGTACTGCGGGGCCTCGCGACGAATTATTGGTCGCAGGGAGCCGATGGCATGTACACCTTCAATTTGTTTCCCCATTCGGACCATTTGTCGTATCAAGCACAGCTGCTCAAGGAAATTGGAGACCCACAGGTGCTGGCCACGAAGGACAAGATATTTCCGGCAGACTCCTCAGAGTATGGTCCGGGAAAAAATCGACACCACCCGTCCAGCCCACGCTTTCACAACTGGATGTTTGCGTCATTGCCTGTTACTCTGCACCCGGTTTGGAACGCCAGTTCAATGACGGTCATCCCGCTGGAAGTAGCCGACGACTTCAGCAGCGACAATGCGCAGAACGTCGAGTCTCTTCAGCTGTGGATCGAATTGAAGAACCTGGGCTCGGGGGATGTGATTGACTTTAGCATGAACGGACACTCCCTCAAGCCGGATCCTCAACCTGAGGCGGGTAGCCTAGTCAAGTTGAACCTGAGGCCCGATCAACTACAGGCGGGCCGCAACGAAGTCGGCCTGTGGCTGAACAAGCGCGGTCCGAAGTCTGAGAATCAAGTAATCGTTGACTCCGTCGAAATACACGTCGACTATCAATAGCGATGACCGGTTTCGGTCACCACTCTCAGAGGGAAACTACAAATGACTTTTAGGGATTTTTCTGTGAGGATTTCTGCTCTGCCAACCTGGCTGTGGGGCCTCATTTTCGTATTGCTCGCCTCGCATGCTGTCGAATCTCCACTCGTGGTAAGCGGTCAATCTCTAGCACTGGTCTCGGACGGCGTGAGTAACTACACGATTGTTGTAGAGAGCGGTGCTGATCCGGTCGAAAGGTTCGCCGCTGAAGAACTGCAGAAGTACGTGAAACAGATGACCGGCGTGGAACTTAGAATCGCTGATCTTGAAGCAATGGATCTGTCGTCCCGTTGGGAAACTGTTCCGATTATCACAATCGGTCGAAACCGTGTGAGCCAGGTCTTCCTTGACAAGGCTGCATTCCCGAAAGGCAGAGACTCTATATTGATTCAATCCTTTGACAAGGCGCTGCTGCTGGTCGGCTCTAACCCGCGGAGCACATTGTTTGCCGTCTATGAACTTCTTCAACGCATTGGCTGTAGCTGGATTGAACCGGGCCCACATGGTGAAAGGGTGCCAAGTTCTAAAACCCTACACTTAGCTCCGCAAAATGTAAGGCACACCGCCAGCCTGGCAAGACGCAATGCCTTCATTACCGACGATCTTCCGACATCTCTGGATATTGACTGGATGGCTAAACAGAAGTTTAACCATTTCGAAGCGTATCTCACCTACCGTTATGATATTTGGGAAAAGCTGAAAGACGGCCTCCTGCAAGAAATTGAAAAGCGGGGCATGTCCATCGAGGTGACCGATCATTCGCATCCATTCTGGATTTCTCCCCGCGAGTTTGGAAGCGATCATCCAGAGTACTTTGCGCTTGTCGACGGAAACAGGTTGGTCGACCGGAGTCACCGCCCCTACGGGTCAGATCCCCCACATCTGTGCGTCTCGAATCCAGATGTCATGCGAATTGTCACCGAGCGGATGATTGCTTTCCTAAAGAGAAATCCAGAAGTTGGGACTCTGGTCAAATGACAATGAGGACTACTGCCAGTGCGACGCATGTACTGCTATGGACGACGGCGTGCCTCCCCCGGCCAGGCGATTCCTGCTTTTCACTAACCAAGTTGCCAAGTTGATCTCAAAGGATTTTCCAGATCGCAAGATCGCAATCTTTGTTACTTCCACCTGGAAAGACACAGAATCGCCGCAGGATGTTACACCCGCAGAAAACCTCTTTCTCTGGTTTGCACTTATAAGCGCCTGCTATGGACATTCAATGGCAGATCCTCACTGCGAGATCAACAAATCTGTGAAAGAATATCTTGAGCAGTGGACTCGACTGTTTCGTCCAGAGCGAGTAGGGATTCTCGATTTTTATGATACCGACTGGTCTGCCCGGTTTCCTCACCCAGGATACGAACCGATGACCCAGAGGCTCACAGCGGATCTTGAATACTACCGAGGCGCTAACATCGCAGGCATTTACGCCTGGCCAGGTATGGGACACTCCCTGTTTGGGGTCCGAGGCCAGCACGAACTGACCATCTACCTGGTGGCCCAGCTGGCCTGGGACGCAGACAGCAACCTTTGGGAAATTGTTTCCCAATACTGTGAAGCAAAATACGGGACCGCCGCCAATTCGATGGTTGAGGTTTACCGAGAGATAGATCAAACAGCGAGAGAATTAGCCACGAATCACACGATGTCAGGCCCCGGAGAGATTTACTCTCCGCAACTTTGGATGCGCCTTGAGCCGTATTTCAAGCAGACATTGGTCAACACTTCGAATGATGCCTACGCGCACAGCAATGTGCAGCGATTCGAAGGGGCAATTCGCAGCAGCAGATTGATTTATGAAAGGTTTCACCCCGAGGGTGGACGGTAATCCGGAACGAGGCACATTCGAATCGAGAACAATTCAAGAGCGGAAACCATCCTCGCTGGTCAACCTCCTTGCCACGTCGATTGCCAAACATTCCCGTGTGGTTTTACCGATGATGGTTAACAGCCGAAATGCCCGCCCGTCGTTCGTGCGGTACTCCTTACGCCAGCAGTGCCACTCTGCTCCGCACCCCCAATTTTCTTGGCTGCTTGAGACGCCGTGCAACTCTCGGCTATCTCTGGTTCCACTGGCTTCTTTTCCGGCCAGCGCATGCCACAAAAGGCCAACCAGGATTCAGGATCGCGCCACGCGCAACAATTCCTGCTCTGCCTCACCTGTCCACTTGCCGTTGTCGAGTTTCTCGGCCACTGAGGGGTAGTGTTGGTCCAACTCTGCCAATGCGATCAAACCAACGTCGTGCAACATCGGATACACGATGATCTTTCCGGCCAGCGTACGGTTCTCGACCGCGGCAAGCCCATCGGTCGCACCAAGCATCCCGCTGATGGCATCTACCGACGCGTTGGTATCGAGTTGGTCATCTTCAACCTTCTTGAGCACGATTCGCATGTCCTCAATCGTTGAACCACTCGTGCCGAACATAAAGCATCTCTTCTCGATGTACATGTCCATATCAAGGTCTTGCTTTGTCACCGCCGGAATTCCGGCGAAGATATTGATGATTGCACCGTCGGTTGCCTGTTCAATGGAACTGGCAACAAGTGCTCCAATCGGCGCCATCAGGGCAAAGTAGCTGAAACTCCCAGTCACTTTTTCCTGCTGCGGATTCACCAGGCGGAGCGGCACGCCATTGGCATCTGCCATCGGCTGGGCTTTGGCTCGCAATGATTCGATGCGGGAATCGTCGAAGTCCGTGCCGAGAACACTCACACCATCAATGCCAAGACACACGTTACGTATCACGTGCATCTGTCCCATCGGCCCGCCCGCGCCGACGATGACGATGCTGTCATTTTCACGGATTTCACCGTTGGCCGGAATCATGTTGTAAGACGCGGATGCATCAGTACCAACCGTGCCAATCCATCGCGTCATGCCATAATGGACTCGGCCAACACCAATGGAGACCGGTTCGCCTATCTTTTTACCCGCCAGCACGACATTGATGATGCCCAGCGATGCAATTTTGTCATTGAGCGTATCGATCGTCGCCTTGTCGGAACCGAAGTAAACGATGTCGTCAAAGTGTTCATCGGCCAGCTCTTCCGCGTCGGCAGGCTGAACCGTCTGAACCTCGGCTGGTTCACCCTGGGGCGAATAACTCTCGACCACCCCCTTTGGTTCATGGCCATCGCTGAGAACGATCAGCAGCTTGCCACCCGTCTTGATTGTGTTGCGTTCACGGGTGACATAGGAATCTTCGACGCATGCCCATGGTTCAACCAGCGCGACCGCCGATGCGCTCCGTTCTTCACTGACCGGAATCAGAAATCGATCCTGGTTGGGGGCGATAACAACACGTTCGTCAAGGAGCGTGTATTCCTGCAAACCACCTTCGAAGTTGTAACCAAATGCTGCGTTAGAATTCGCGGTCGGCAATTGTCGATAGTCTGTCTGCATCAAGCACCGCTCACCGATCTTGTGATGCTTCACCTCGTTGCCAATCGCAACGATACGACAGACCACTTCGTGGCCGGGCACCACGGGCATATTGCCGGGCACGTAGCTTTGGATGGCGTTGAGCGCCCCCGGATCAATGCCACCAATCACTTCGCTTTTGCGCACATGGTTGTCAAACTGTTTGAGCAGTTTCAGATCCGAAAAACACAATCCTACCGCCTCGATCTTCACAAGGATTTCGTGCGGACCCGGGTTCATCACCGGCTTTACAGTATTGAGTTTCAATTCATCAGCCGCAACGAGTTGAACCGCATGTTGTGTTTCGGGGATGTCACTTGTTTGCGTCGTCATCACCATTTCCTTTTTGCTTCGTCAGCGAAGCATCTCCTGCCCGCCGGTCACCGGCACAGCCTGGCCGGTTTCGTACTGCTGATCGATCAGGTACAGAATCGCTTTCATCACGTCGGCGGGTTTACATCCGCGTCGCATGGGGACCTTGGATTCGTAAAAGCGTTTAAGGTCGTCGACTGTTTTTGCGCCGGGGACTTTGCCTGCGTTGAGGTATTGTACGAACAAGCCTGTTTCAGGATCGGACCAAAGTGGCCCATCGAAAAAGTTGCCCGGGCAAATCGAATTGACTTTCACACCGTCTTTGATCAGTTCCATGGCGAACGATTGTGTCAAGCCAATGCCACCGAACTTGCTGCCCGCATACGCAAAATTCCGGTTCGAGCCGACGAGGCCCGATTTCGAATTGATCTGAATGATGTCGCTCATGTACGCCGGGTTGGCCTTGTGCTGCGTCGCCAGGATTGGCGCAGCCCTCTGAACGCACAGGAAGTAACCCTTGTAATTCACATCCGTCACGAAATCAAAATCGTGTTCCGATTGCGTCTTGACCGATTCGGCCTTCAACACACCCGCGTTCGACACCAACAGGTCGAATCCGCCATATTTTCGAACGACTTGATCGATACAGTTTCCAATCGACTCGCTGTCGGTCACATCGATTGACATGCCGACCGCACGGCCCTTGCCCAATTCGGCCGACAATTGATCTCCCTCACTTACCGCGGCCTGTTCATTCAAATCGGTCAACGCAACATGCGCGCCTGCCCGCGCGAGTCCCTGGGAAATTTCGAGACCAAATCCCTGTGCAGCGCCGGTCACGATGGCAACCTTGCCCTTGGCGCGTCCCGAACCACTGCCGCTGGCGGCAGCGACTTTCTTGCGATACGCCTCGACTTCCCAGTTTTCAATGAACAAACGATTGCGGTCAGAAAGATAGTTGATGCCCCCCAGCCGCGTTGCGCCGGCCATTATCTTGATCGCGTCGAGGTAAACCTCGCGGGTCGTGTCGGCTGACTTGAAATCATCACCGACCGCGAACAAACCAACACTGGTTACCAACACGACTTTGGGCGGATAGCGGGTCTCTTTCGTGTGCTGGTCGATCGCTTTGCGCAATCGCGTAATGAGGTCATCTTCGGATTCATCGACCCTGGTCTGAAACCAAAGCGGATAGCTGTTGCAGTAAACAATCTGGTCTGGAGTCATGGGGCCGGCACAGGCGATGGCCTTGCCCGATTCAGTGCCAACCATGCCAAGGGCAATGTCCGAATCGTCGATGGTGACAAATTTGAGCCTGTCGGGATCCTCCGCCAGCAAACCGCGTAATGCTGGGCCGATGACGCGCACCACCGCTGCGGCATCATCGACGCACTTCACACCTCCGAACGAACTTGTTTGCCAGTTGTCGCCGAGTCGCGCGGCGATCTTCTCGAGCACTTCACCGGTATTCGCACGAATCGTGTCAGGATCATCGCCGAACACGATCAAGCCGTGGTTCGCCATCAAGATCGCTTTGGCAGTTCTGCCCCCGGCACGAGCAGCGTATTCTTCAAGCGCCTCCTTCAATGTCTGCGCGAGAATGAAACCGGGGTCCACGTATGGCAGCCACACAATGTCGTCGCCGAAAATTTCTTGGGCGAGTTGTTTCCCGTTCTCATGGCACGCCAGCGTGTTCACAATCGTTGCGTGGCTATGTATGACATACGTACTGGGCACGAGGTGATGCAGCAGCACTTCTACCGATGGGCGCTGTCCGCGTTGGGGTTCACATCGCGCATCGTTAATGGCAGCCTTGTATTGTGCTTCCCGCGTGCCAGAGTCCTCGTCCAGGGTTGCGTTGGCCAGTGCGTTGAATTTGTCGCGGTCCATCTTCACGAAGCTGTCGCGTTCCATGATAGCCAGCGATGTACCACTGGCCTTGACGTACAGGCGGTTCCCGATCTTGCACGAGGTATTCCCCCCGCCAGCCAAAACAATGGACGGGTCAGAGCCGTAGAAGCGAGACAGTTTGCAGATGACGTCGAGTTCGTCATCGGTTGATGCAAAGGCGGGCCAGTCGATTGTTGTTGTTGTTGCGGTCGTCACTGTCGCTTCCTCATTCGTTGGATCCGTAGTACTTGTGCATCACCGCTGCGCCGATTTTGGCAAAAGCCTTAATGCGCTGGTCATCGCTTGCGTAATCAGCGTTCGGGCACCCGTCGCCGTCCACAAAACCGGCCTCGCCGTTGAGCGTCAGGAACTGATGAGCTGCCACGACGCACGCACCCTCCCAGAAAATCTCGCGAATGGCTTTGGGCACGTCACCGTCCTTGCAAAACGGTTCCATCTGGATCAGGTCGAGCGTGTTGTGTTCGGTACCGGCGGTCACGGCGAGACCTGCATTGCGCATCCTGGTCACGTACTCGCGCGTCACCGCCACCTGGTTGCGGATCGGTATCAACTCGGCTGCGTAGACCTTGTTCGCCTTGATCTTGCCGATTAGTTCATCGATGTTGTCTTCATAATCGCAGATCGGCGTAACGCCGTCGGCCAGCGTCGGATAACAGGGGATACCGCCGAGTTCGAGAATCAGTCGATGCGCTTCGGAAAAACTCACGAACGCTTCTTCAACAAACGCGGGCTTGCCGGCCTTCATCAGGCACGAGCGAATGTCGTTCTGCATCGCCACATAATCGCCGGTGTCCTTTGCCTTTGTTTCGGTGCCGAGGATTGCATTCAAACATTCGATGCGACCTTCGGGTGCGACCTTCTCGAAAAGCGATTCCTGAAAAGCCTGTGAAATGTGCCGCTCCTGCAAGTACACCGTTTCCCGCGGGCTGCCGTGCCGGCGGACAATCATTTCGATGACTGCCTTTGCATCGATGTCAGTTTCGAGACCGTGCGCGGCGAAGATCTCTCTCATCGAATCGATCATCGACACCATGCGTCGCGAATCGTTCTGTCGAATCACATCGATCAATCGAGCAGCCTCCGCTGTCATCTCGTCGAAGCACGTGATGCCTTTGCCACAGATGTACGTTTTTCCGGGGTTGCCCGGATCATTGACCTTCACACCTCTGGAGCGGAGGTCGTTCTGCATGCAGATGATTTCGAGCCCGAACAGCGGGAAGATACCACTTGCACGGGCCCGTTCGACGAAGTCGCCGTAGACCTCGAAGTCATAGTAATTGCTGACTCCGAGCACACCGATGTTTTGTGTTTTCGCGAGGCTCACTGCCTGTTGCACATTTTCGAACGCGGAAAAATTCGGCGGCAGATGAATGTGAGCATTTACGCGCGGCGGCGTGGCCGGCCCATACCGGTCAACGGTCAGCGCGCGGATTTCATCCGGCGCGCCGAGTTCGCGTAACGCAACCAGGGCGTTGGAGACTTGTTGACCCATGACTCGTTCCTTCTTCAATCCCTCTCACTCTGGGAGCGGGAATTCGGATACGCCCAGGGTGCCGCCGCGACTTCCCGAAAAGGTGTCAACGGGCATGTCGTCCTTGTTGAGGTGAACACACACCCATGGCAATGGATGCTTGGCCAAACTCGTGCAGGAGTCGGCCCGAGCTGATAAAGCACAGTGGCATGGATAAAGCACAGTGGCATGAATGCTGGTAACGTCATGCCGACGGGGAAAACAACTGATAGGGATTCTCATCCCGCGTCGCCCCCGAGGCAACCCTGCGAACGCCGTTCTAGCCACTTTTTCCCTCTTACTTCACATGGTATTGGAAGAAAATCGCGGTTTTCGACCGCGACCTTGCTGCCTTTTATTGGATGACATCTTGACTTGGGTCTATTTGATTGCAGAAGCCGATCGAAATCCAGCCTCTGCCGACGGTCTACCCGGCCGACCTGGTCGTCAACTCGGTTGGCCTGTCGATCTTAACACCAAAGACAAGAACATTCGCCTCACAAGACATTCAAAAAACCCCGTCGAAACGTTGCGGGACGGGCCGAGGAGGTTTAAAATTCGGACCGGTTATCAGTCTTTTTCAATGATCCCTGACATGATTAGATATTAAGAGTTCGACTTGCAAGCTTTCCAAACATGATGACTTGGGATGATGCAGATGACCGGTTCTACCGGGCCCGGTATTCGCTTGCGGGGATGGGGAGAATTCGCACGAAATTGTCCGCTCAAGGCGGTCACCGATTTGCCGTATCAAGGGAGACCCTATGTCCATTCCCCATTCCCCGTGGGCTCAGAAGCTCAAGCCGTCGCCAACTTTAAAGATCAAGGCTGTCGCCGATGCGATGCGGCAAGCGGGCGGGGAGGTTTTTGATTTCGGTATTGGCGAAATGAACCCCGAGATTCCCCTGCCCACAAACATCAAGGAGGGGATCGCAAAGGCCTTAAAAGAAGACGCCACGCACTACTCGCCCGCGGGTGGGGATCCCGAGTTGGTCGACGCCATCGTCGAGGATCTCGGGCGATTCCAGCTCAATTATTCTTGTGAGCAGATTGTCGTCTGCCCCGGTCCAAAGGACGCCATCTTCAAAGCCGCTTTGGCGCTGCTGAATCCCACTGCCAGGCGGCACCGCCTTGTGATGCTGGCGCCAGGCTACGAGTCGTTTGAAAATATTCCGATGCTCCTGACCGGTAAACCACCGATCCTCCTTGAGACAGATGCGCAGTTCCTGCCAGACCCCAAGAAGCTTGCTGATCTTCTGAAGAAGGACAACTCGATTGGGGCCGTGGTCCTCAATTCTCCGAATAACCCGACCGGGGCCGTTTACGAGCGCCCGCTACTTGAACAACTGGCCGAAGTCATCGCACATTATCCAGATATCGCTGTGCTTTCGGATGAAGTCTACCGCACGCTCTACTACGACGGCATCCAGCACACCAGCATGGGCTCGTTTCTTCCAGAGCAGGTTTTCGTTGTGGGCGGCATGTCCAAAGAGGTTTCTGGAACTGGACTGCGATTAGGATTCGTAGCCGGCCCGCGGGAGGTCATGAAAACTCTCGAAATCATCGAAGGCAATGCCTCTTCCTGCGTCAACCTGCCAACCCAGAAGGGTTACGCCCGCTTTCTTCAAGAGGATTCGAACCTCGAAGTGCGTCACCAGATCCGCGGCGAGCTCTGCCGCCGCCGCGACTGCCTTCTGGAACATTTCGCCAGCGCCGCACCAGATGCCGTGTGGCACACTCCCAAGGGCGCTTTTTACTTCTTCCCCGACATGCATGCCTACCTGGGTCGCCGGACTTCCGACGGGCAGTTGGTCGAAAGCGACCACGACCTCGCACGTTATCTCCTCCAGTGTGGCCGTGTCGTGGCGACGCCCGGCAGCCTCTTTCAGCGTCCCGGGCACCTTCGCTTTGCCTACGCCGTTCCGCTAGAGACGATCAAGCGGGGGATGGCGCAACTGGGTGCGGCGTTGGCGAAGCTGACCCGCCGTGAACCGCCGGCATAAATGTACTATGCGGATAGCGAATAAAACGCGCATTTCACGACAACGGCGCCGCCGGTTAGCGCAAGGTCACGACTTGGCGCTAATCCGCGAGCCACAAGCACCAGGAAAGAATAGTCCAGGCAGGGCCTCACCGGTTGGCGGGGACACGCCGCAGCGACGAGACGGCAGTCAGCGCGATCGCCAAAAAGTATCAGGCAGCCATACGGTCAGGGAAGAGGAATTGCAGCCACACCACCACTGCGGGTCCTTTGTTTGCGAACAAGGCAATGCAGCGCCTGCGGTTGAGGTTCAGTACAGGTCGCGGTAAGTTAAAGGAGACTGAGCTTCCTATCAACATAAGTCAGCCAGGAGAAGTTTAAGTATGAAAACCACGGGTCTGACAGACAATCAGGTTCAGCAGTACCGGCGTGACGGCTACGTGGTCTTACCAGGTTTGCTGGATGCGATCGCCCTGGAAAAAATAGACCAGCGGATCGACAAGATCACCGAGGATGCGTTCGGCAGTGACGACTACAGCCAGATCCTCGAAGTGGAACCGGAAACAGCGGGCGGCGAGGTGGTCGTGCGGCGAATTTACAACCCGTATGACCTGCACGACGATTTCAAGGGTCTGGCCGGGAGTGCCCGGATCGTGGATTGTGTCGAAGCTATAATCGGGCCCAATATCAACCTGCAGCACAGTAAGTTGAACATGAAGCCCCCGAGTGTTGGGTCGGTCGTGGAATGGCACCAGGATCTGGCGTACTTTCCGCACACCAACGACGACCTGGTCACCTTGCTGATTTACCTGGACGACGCCACCGAGCAAAACGGATGTCTGCGCGTCTTACCTCGCCATCACACGCACTTTTTCGACCACGCGATGCCGGACGGGAAATTCGCGGGCATGATCACAGAAGATTTAGAAGGCGGCAAGTTTGGCCAGCCCATTTCACTGGAGGCGCCGGCTGGAAGTGTGATCCTGATGCACTGCATCACACCGCACAGTTCGCACCCTAACCGATCGGACCAACCGCGCCGTACGCTCATTTTCGAGTATCGGGCCACCGATGCCCTTCCTATCTACTACGGCGATATGGCCCGGCTCGCCGAAGCCGTGGATCGGCCCATTCGGGGCAAGCCAGCGCAGTTCGCGCGTCTCGGCGGTCCGCCGCCGTACCTCCCGAACGTAAGCGAATACACTTCTCTGTACCAATTGCAGGAAGATTCCAAAACGGTTCTGGCCGACGCCAAGTGACGTGAACCGCGAGACTGTTGAACAATCGGGCAACTGAACAGTCGATCAAAGGTCGCACATCGGTTTGGATCGACAACCCTTTTTCAAGAACCACAAGGAATTCATGGTGGTACGGGACACCGAGTGAGGTGCCAGCCACCATGGTTTGTTTCTCACAGATCAAAAGGAGCAAGTGATGTTTTCAATTGGAATGACCTATAATTTGCGTCCAGGTTGTTATGCCAAGTACAAGCAGTACCACGATGACCTCTGGCCTGAAGTTGCCAAAAGCATGGATGGCAACGAGGTGAGTATGGCCATTTTTGTGTACGGGGAGCAAATGTTTTTGCATGCCGTGGCTCCGTCAGAATCGCATTGGAAACGCAGTCGGGAGGTCCCCATTCTGGAAGACTGGACAGGGCTTATGAAGGAGGTGCTTGTCACCGATGATGACGGAAATATCCCTTTTGCGGAACTGGAGTCGGCTTTTGAGTTTGGCATGTTTAAGAGCGAGTAAAGGGAAAGTACATTGAATCGATGGTCACCGCGTCACACGGTTCTTCTTCAGCGCTAGTGCCTGTTGGTTGCAAGACCTCAATTGGCGAGGGGGCTACCACCAGTCGCGCAGCAGCGGATGCTGCTGAGGGGGACGCCGCCTTGAGAGTTGTTTGCACGTATGCCGGCTCAAGTGTTCAGTTGGCGACCCGACCTCGCTGTGGTGAAGAACAGCTCCTATGCCGTGTTTGTGTGGGCCCGTGTGGAACCATAACGGTGCGGCCAAGATCCAGATCGATGGCATCGATAAAAACGAGTTGCCTGCCAGCAACGACATGTAGCTTGTGGTCTATCTCTTGAAAACACCTGGTGGCGGGGAATACATCATCACGGATGGGGCACCACACCGCACCCCGGTCCGCTTGAGGTGTCAAGGAAGCTTGCCAGAGCGAAGGCGCTGGGCCGCTACCTGGCCGGGCAATATTCTGCGAATCTCCCATTTGGTGGAATACCGTTGTACAATCATACTGGTCGTTCCGAATGGTCACTTCCTTCCCTTCATCTTCTGCTGACCTACTAATCATGAAAACCAAAAACGCAAAGTCTGCTCCGTCGACAGTGAACCGTCGATATTTTATTGCTACCGCAGCCGCGGCTACCGCCGTTTCGGCACTGGCCCGCAAGGCAACTGCCCGTGATTACGGTGACAACCAGCAACCGACCCGTTACCCGGACCTCGATATCGTCGTGCTCGATGACCGGTTTAAGAAATACAAGCTGGGGACCTCGGCCATCATGCGACTGTATCACAACAAGCGAATGATTTGGGCCGAAGGCCCCGCCTGGAATGGCGTTGGTCGTTACCTGCTCTGGAGCGACATCCCCAACAACAGGCAACTGCGGTGGCTGGAAGAAAATGGTGCCGTGAGCGTGTTCCGCAATCCGGCAGAAAACAGCAATGGCAACACCTTTGATTGGCACGGGCGGCAAATCTCCTGCAAACATCTCACCCGCCGTGTCGTCCGGTACGAGTACGACGGCACCAAGACGGTACTGGCCGACAAGTATGACGGCAAGTCGCTCAATGCTCCCAACGACGCCGTGGTCCACCCCAATGGGGACATCTGGTTTACCGATCCTGGCTACGGAGCTGTGATGGACTACGAGGGTCGACTGGTCGAGACGAAAGATAACTGGCCACAGCCTTACCAAAAAGAAGCGATCTACCGGATCGACATGAAGTCGGGCAAGCTCCACAAGATGGCAGACGACATCTACAAGCCCAATGGTCTTTGTTTTTCGCCAGACTACAAAAAACTCTATGTCGCCGACACGGGAGCCAGTCACTACTCAGAGGCCAAGCGAAATATCAAGGTCTGGGACGTTGCCAACGAGTCAAACCTGGCCAACGGCAAGACCTTTACCTCGATGGACCTGGAGATGGAAGACGAGAACGGCGAGAAGGTGGTCAAGGCCGGATTTGCCGATGGCATTCGCGCAGACGTCGATGGTAACGTCTGGTCCAGCGCCGGCTGGGTGGGCAAGGGTTACGATGGGGTTCACATTTTCGAGCCGGAGAAGGGCGATCGTATCGGCCAGATCCTGTTGCCCGAGATTTGCTCGAATGTCTGTTTTGGTGGAACCAAGCGCAATCGCCTGTTCATGACCGGCAGCCAGTCCCTGTATGCCGTCTACGTGAACACGCGGGGCGCCCACCTCACCTGATGACCTGCACGCGATGAACAAGTGGGACAACCGCCTGGATCATCCATTGCGGCACTGCTGGGCGCCTGTGCCACGGCCAAACGTATCGCACGTGGTCGCTGGCCGAAAATCACCTGGCGTCAAGAATCACGTAGCGTCGTGCATGCCCTCAAGGCCTCGCCGTCTTCAGCGCCCGGAATTCGCGTCGGCGGCTTCGAGCAAGTCGACGATCTCGCCCATCGTGTGGTTACCTTCGTCCCAGTTGTACCAGTACTGCTTGCGTTGCTTCTTTTCACGTTCACTAATGGTCGAGTTGCGGGCCCACCAATCTTTCAGGGGCAGGGGCCGTTCGACCCACGTTCCGACCACCTCGAAGTTGTCGTTGAGGATCGCCACCGTCGGGGTGGCCATGCGACCGTCGGGTGCCCGGTGGGCCTCGAGGATCAGCCTGCCGGCTGCCGGGGGGACGATCTGCATCTCGAGCTGGTCGACCCGGTCTACCAGGCGGGCGATGTAGGGGATCGTGTTGATTGAGTCGCTGCAGGTTTCGGACACAACCGCGAGCAAGCGGTAGCTTCCGGCAAGAGACTGGGCCCGAGAGACCTGGTCGTCGGAGGGACCGCTCTTGCGCCAGTTTGAGTTCCACGGGTTGGCGAGTTGTGTCAGCGCACCACGATTGTCGGCAATTTTGAGGAACGTGTTGAAATCAACGCCGGTCCCATATAGCTGTTCGAGCATCTCGGGCCCGAGCGGAGTGGGCTGCTCCGCGAATGTCGCGACGACACCCGGAACAAAGACCATCGCGGTAGCAACGACGACTCGGAATATGCGCGAGTTTGGCATCGGGCTGGCATCCACTGAGAAGAGACCTGAATCACTGAGAAGAAACATTCATTATAGCGTCGACTGGTAGAAATTTTTATCCTGCGTCACCCCTGAGGCCGCAGTTTTTGTCACTTTCTCCACCTTTATCTTCAACGGGTTTTCGGGAAAATTGCGTTTTCCGACCATGGTCTTGCTACCTCTCTGACGCCGGAGCGGGCACGGGGCGTGGGATGGGCGGTTGATCGACGTGAATCTCGACCTGGGTTCTCGACCTGGGTTCTCGACCTGGGTTGGCGAAAAGCCAGCCCAATGCGGGGGTTTTCGGTGAACGACACGTGGCAAACCGGCAGGATGAACCGCCCAGAAAAGTGTTGCCCGAAAAAGAATGATTCCCGCACCTCGCAGGCTGACAAAACAGCGGCACTACGACTCATCGACCGGAAGACAAACATGTAAAAGCCCGGCAACAGTTGTCAGGCCCCTGCCTCGCAAAGCTGTTTCACCAAAGTTGCACGTGCGAATTTGTCACCTGTCTCATGATCCGAACACCGATTTGCAGACCCTTAGGAAATTGCCCCCGAGAACTTTAATAACGTCATCTTCTGGGAAGTTGCGTGCCAACAGTGCCTCTGTGACGCGGACCACCTCACCGATGTGGGGAATTGCCCAGGTAATCTCCGTGGTGTTCTGGTCCAGCTGATGTTTCTTCCATGGACCATGGGTGGGGAAAAAATCGATGCCCAATCCCACCGTGTCAATTCCCACCAGGTTGGCAATGTGGTCGACCTGGTCCACGACGCGGTCGACCGAGGGTTGGGAACCCAGATAGCTGCGATAAAAGTGAATGCCCAGCAGGCCATCGCGCGAGGCGAGCGCTTTGAGTTTGCGGTCACTCAGGTCACCCGCCTCCCAACCCGGGATCGACGCGATCCCGTGACAGACGATCGGGGGCTTTCGGGTCATCTCGATCACCTGGAAAAACGCCGTTTCGGCAATGTGAGTCAGGCTGACGATAATGCCCAGCCGATCACACTCACGAACGACTTGCCGTCCGAAAGCCGTCAAGTCCTGTTCTTCGACAATCTGGTTGGGAACCGCCCAGCACAATTGAAGCTCTCGCAGACCTCGATCGTAGAATGTCTTCAAGAGTTCCAGCTTGCCCTCTAAAAGCTTGCCCCCTTCCACCCCGAAAAGGATGGCAACTTTGCCCTCGCGTTTGGCGCGCAGAATGTCTTCGACAGATAACGCCAAGAGCACATGTTTCGGATCTGCTTGGATGGACCTTTCGGCCTCCTCCAAGGCGGCCATTGTCTGGCGCGCCCAACCTTCCCGCCGAGCAGCGCTGGCGGCGATCCCCTGCTCAATGTCGACATCAATACCTAGATTGTAGATTTTGCCGGTGACACCCCCTGCGAGCATGAGAGGGATATCGGGGGCAATCGGCCGGTGATCGTGGATGACCCACACGACGTTCTCGCGGTGCAACTGCATCGCCCGTTGACGCAATGGTTTGGCCTGGTCGTCGGCCGGCTGGGCAGCTTGGACTTCCCTGCTGCCCGCTCCTCCGCAAGCGTTCACTCCAGCTGCCATTGCAACCCCTGAGGCGGTGAGAAAATCGCGTCGGTGCATGGTCTACGTCCTCTGGCAGAGTGGGGGTCTAGCGCCGGCTGTTCGGACATCCGACATAGATTCTGGTGGAGCAAGTTACGCCGGCGCAGCGACCTGGTCGCGGGGTTCGCTTGTCCCACCCTACGCTTGAGCGGCCAGAATTTCAATAACACGTGCCCTGCTTTTATTAAGTGGGTGTCGACCTCCAGGGGCGAATGTCAAGGGTCGACAGCCGTTCTGCTCCTGCGGCGGTCACCAGGACTGCATCTTCAATCAGTACGCCGCCGACACCCTTCTTGCGAAGTATTGGCTCCAGCACGAGCACCATATTTTCCCGTAACTCGGTATTTTCTGTGAGGTCTATCCAGGGAGGTTCATGGTAGTGAGTGCCAATAGCATGCCCCATGAAACCGGCTTTCACGTTGGGCGACGAGTAAAGACAGTCTTTCAAACCGCGACTCTCTGCCACGGCTATGGCTGCCTTTGCCAGGTTGGAACTCGGCACACCGGGACGAACCTCCTCCAAGCATCGATCATACATCTCGGCGGTACCCTCCAAAAGCTGAAGAACTTCGTCGGAGCCCTTTCCGACCACGGTCGTGCGGGACATATCGCCGCGATACCCACAGTACGTGGCCCCGCAGTCCAAAAGGACCATGTCACCTTTTTTCAGCGGCTGGTCCGTTGCATAGGGGTTAATTTCGAACGTCTTCGGTCCGGCACCCACCTGGGTGGTAAAGGAAACTTCATCCGATCCGTTAAGCTTAAGCGCGCTCTCCACGGCCACCAGGATTTCCATCTCCAGGCGTCCTTCCTGGGTCGAATCGACAAAGGCTTGTGCGCCTGCCTGCGTAATCTCGGCACAACGACGCAGGACGTCAACTTCGGCTTTACTCTTGACCATGCGCACTTGATAGTACAATCGCGAGGCATCTGTGAACTTGGCTCCGGAAAGACGCTGCTCGATGGCCTGGAAAACAGGTGCGGGCAGGTACTCATACCCCGCAATGCCAACATGTTTGGCTGTGGGCGGAAGCAGGTCGGGGATGATTTGCGCAAACTTGTTACTGACGATGATCTCATCCACCCAGCTCATCTCTCGCAAAGGTTCCCAACTCGAGTTTGTGATTAATGTCAGTCCCTTGCCATAGCCGGGTGAAAGTACAAAATAACTGGCATCATGAATCCCATGGCGCGTCTCATAGCCGGTGAGATAACGCACATGACCGGGTATCACTTTGTTCGCAAAACCTACGAGCGCATCTATCCCATTCTGCTGTAAAGCAGCTACGGTTCGATTCATGCGATCGACAAATTCATCTCGAGTAAACGGCGATTTCAAATCCATAGGTTTGCTTCCTGACCAACTCGAACAACCGCTGTTGCGGAGCGCGGAGATCTGAGGTGACGGACCATCAAGGGGAAGTGGGTGGGCAACCTGTTTTCATGATTTTTCCCTTCACAATGACATCGCAGGTGCTTCCGATAATCAGCAGAATTTTGACGGGTAGAATTACAAGTTTGGGTGGCCAGGAACGTTTGAGTTTGCCAGGAGCTTTTGAATTTGAAAGTGAATTCGCAGGCTCCTCTTCACCTGTAGCATACTTAAGATCACTTAAGCCGGTAGTGTACGCATGGAGGATGCCAAGTGAAGACCAACCCTGCTTATCGTTGCCGCTGGTAGTTTGCTGCACTGTTGCTGAGTAGTTCCGTACTGAATTACGTCGACCCGGTAGCCATTTCCATCGTGGCACCCCACATTCGAGATGAGTTTCAGCTCACCAACACACAGTGTGCGCTGATTCGGGCGGGTGATCTTCCATCTCCTGCGCGTGCCGGAATGGCTCTGCTGGCTTCACAGACCGCTATTCAATGGTGAAGTTGTGGAAGGTTGCCGCCTCCATCTGATCCCAATCGACGTCCAACCCAAGACCAGGTTTGGTTGGAGCATGTACGTACCCGTTCGCGTCCGAACGAATGACATCGTGCATGCCATACTCGTAGGCCTGCTGGGGAACCGAGTGCTCAAAAAAAGAACAGTTGGTGTGAGCCAACATCAAGTGCAGGTTGGCGGCGGCGTTGAGGCTGTAACCCCAGGACATGATTTCGCAGTTGATGTCGGCCGCCTCGGTCAGGGCAATCGCCTTGTTTGCCTGGGTAATCCCACCCATCATGTGCACGTCGGTGCGGGTCGCCCGCCAAGTTTTGGTCTTGATCGCCTCGTTGAAGGTCATGAGATCCATGAACCAGTTACCCGATGGCAATACCGGGATGGAGGTTTTGCGGGTCAATTCTCGGTAACCGTCCAGATCGTAGTCGGGCAATGGCGCCTCGAACCACCTGAATCCGAGTTGCTCGATCTCCTGCGCAACGTTCAGGGCACTTACCCGGTCGTAGTTGTTCTCAACATCGAGCATGAAGTCGATTTTCGCCGTGTCGAACTCCTGGCTGATGGCGCGCGAAAGTTCGAGGTCTTTTTCCGGAATACACCAGGTGTGAAATTTGACCGCCGTGTAGCCCTCGTCCAGCAAATCCTCGACGAACTTCAAATGCGCCGGCACGTCTTCGAGCATCGGGGTGCTGGCATAAGAACGAATCCGCTCTCGCGCTCCGCCCAGCAATCGATAGAGTGGCAGTCCGGCCACCTTTCCGGCCAGGTCCCAAAGAGCGATGTCGATCGAAGCGAGCGCCTGCGGCGGTACAGGAAATACGCGGGGACGGATGTCGTACCACAGTTCCTCCCGCTGAAGCGGATCGCGCCCGACGAGTATCGGTGAGATGTGGCGGATGGCTTCGGCGGTGTATTTCTCGAACCCGTAAGAAGTTCCATTCCAAACCCCGGAGACCCCTTCGATCCCTTCATCTGTATAGAGGCGCAACACCGTATTGGTTGCGAACTGCGCCGGGAGATCGTCCGACCAGGTAAATTGGCCTGTTGGGGGCGCAACCGAGCGGACTTCAATTCGTTCGATTTTCATTGAGTTGCTCCCCAGTCGCACGTTAACATAGCAAAACTGGGGACGGGCCTCAAGAACCCGATGAAACCCAGGAGCAAGTACCAACCGGGGCGCCCTTGGCAGCCAGGTAGGTGACTCTGATCAAGACGCCGACGAAGAGTTGCACCTGTCGGCTCTCAACCGAAATCGGCACAGGACGGCCGCTGACCGCACTTGGACGCCCTCGGCAGCATGGCGATTGCAACCAGCAACCCAGCGATCGCAGGAATGGTCGTGCTCGGGGCAAAGAGCGAGCAAGTACCCCGGAACCTTTTATTGAGCGGTATAGAAAGCGAAAAAGAGGATGGGACAGGGGTTCGAGAAACACCGCCGGGCGATTCTCTCTCTCCTATACCACATCCTCTTTTTCGTCGCGTCGCACCAAGTAAGACTTCGTGCGTTACACGGTTGTTAACGTCCGCGGCGCATTACCAATCCGACCACTGACAGGGCCAAAAGGATAAGCGTCGAGGGCTCGGGGATTGCTGACGAATAAGTCACGCCGTCGATGTAGGCGGTCATTGTTTGGCCAGATCCAGCACTGTTGAATCCACTGCGGAGGCCAAATGCGTCGGCCGTGAACGTCTGATTTGTCATCGCCGGAGTTGTACTAGTGGATACGACCGCACCGGTAAGCGGATGAGTCAGCGTCGCTGTCAACTGCTGTGTACCGGCATCGTAGTTGTAATTGAAATTGTAATTGCCGTTTGGCGTCACAACCTGATCACCAGTCTCCTGCCCCTCTTTATCGCCTCGAACACGAGCCATGAACCGGAAGTTGCTGGTATTCAATTCTCGCAGCATGAATCCGCCGTGATGGTTCTCATACCCAACCGCACCGGCTGCCGGCGTACCAAAGTGTCCGACGAAAGTGTCGTTGTCGGCGAAGGGAGCGGCCACGTACAACTCACCAGAGGCACTAAACCCATCGGCACCGTTGACGGTACCAATATCAGTGTCGCCGTAGTAAGCCGCGACGTTGGTTCGCTCGAAAGTACCGCCTGCCTCGCCCGCACCACTACTTCCGCCCGTGTTGTTGGTATCGCTGTACCCATACGGGCCCCAGGTGGTGTTACCAGACCCAGTCCAACCACCGGCCGCTGCAGATGCTGCCGAATCGAAACTCTGTGATTCGCCTGCCGTAACAACACCCGAAAGCATTGCAACAGCTGTAACTGCCAAGAGACAGACTCCGACTCTCCAAGTCATTCTTTTTAAATTCATTACGCTAAACCTCCGAAAAAAAGCCACAGGGGGAAAAATCGTAAACGCTAGCTTCTACTTCACATACCTCCCATTGTTGTGAGCCTTATAAAAAGTAACTAGCAGACAATGTGCAGATAACCTCAAATGTGCAGATAACCTCAAATGTGCAGATAACCTCATAAGTGCATCAGACTTCAGTGTAAGCTGTATGTTCAGAATGTCAACACTCTGGTAATTAAATCTCCCAAAAAAACTGGGCTGGTCGTATTTCCGTAAGTGATTTTCCTGTGTGGGTTTACGACGCGATTTTTTCCGAGAACGTGATTGCAAGTATGCTACAGCAGGCCTGAAACCCCGTCGAAACCCAAAAATATAGGAATTTATTGGTAAAAATATTTTTTACGGTTACCGGGAGGGACCATGCTATCGAGAGTGGATACCCACTTCGACTCATCTCGACCCTCTTTTCGACACTCTTTGTTGTGCCGTCTTTAGATAGCACGACTCATTCCCACCGACGCCCAGTCATTCCCACCGATGCCCAGTCATTCCCACCGACGCCCAGTCAAATATCCACGCTGAGTGCCACTACGGGCTCGCACCAGGTCCAGGCCAACGTCAACCTGCAGGCCAATACTACGGCCGATATTGCCGCCGGGGCAAATCATCTTCGGCAGTAGCATCTGTGTCCGGCACATCCGTCATCTGATGGTTTCCCTACTTTCGATTTTGATACGTAGGACGGATTGGCCGATCCGCGGTGAAAACGAACCACGTCTAATGGACGTCGCAATCGAAGGGGCGTTTGAAGTAGCGGTTCCTCGCTTGGGGGCCACATTGCACTGGCTCGTCGTGACGTTACGCCCGGTCTTTCCAAAAAGCCTTTTCCTTGTGGCCGTGGTGTCTTCGTGACTTGGTGGTTCAGCTCTTGTCTTGCCAGTTGAAGATGACACCGAGCATCGATTTTTCTCGTTGGTCCGCCATGTCGTAGGCCTTAACCATCTCAGTGTAGTGGAACCGGTGGGTGATCAGACGCTTGGGCTCCAGTCGATCATCGGCCATGAGAGAGAGAACGTGCGAGGCACACCGATCGGTTTCGCGTATTTCCTGCGACCTGGGATAGAGGCTTCCGGCCTCCCCTGAAACCGCGATCAGGCTTATTCCTTTCTGATAGAACCATTTCATGGCCAGCGGATTGAAATCGAGCGGTGGCTCCCCACGTCCCTGCAGGCTGACGATCGAAACCCTTCCGTTGGGGCGAACAATCTCGACAGCTGTGCGATACGCTGGCCACGGGTTCGCCGTCAGAATCACCAAGTCGATACCTCCGCCGGCGGTGAAATCATCCAACTTTGTTTCGAGGTCGGGATCGTCGGACAGGTAGCCCGCGTGTGCGCCCATGCGGCTCGCCAACTTCAGTCGGCTCGAACTGTTGGCGAGAGCCACCACACGGCCACCGAACAAGGGACCCAGGGCAACAGCGCCCAATCCGAGGACGCCAACTCCCACAACCGCGACGTTCTCACCAGGTCGGAATTGGGCTTTTTTGTAACAGTGGGCACTGAGCGCATAGAGATGGGCGTAGACGGCGTCCTCCGAGTCGACCCCTCAGGCACTTTGACAATGCTCTCCGATTGATCCATGAGGGTTTCAGATTGGTGGGGCTGTCTCGTGACGACACGATCGCCAACCTGAAACCGCGTGACATTGCTCCCGACACCCTGCACGATCCCCAGATTGCTGTCCCCAACCCCGCGCGGATAGTCCGGCGCGCCAGGAACCTGTGCGGCGCCCTCGTAGTTGCCCCGATCGGTTCCGATCTTGAAAGCCGATATCTCGGTCTTGATCCAGATGTCGTTTGGTTTCAGCGGGCTCGTGTCGAGCGGATGTTCTTCGATACGGAGGTCTCTTGGACCGTGGAGCATGGCAATTTTCATGGAGTGGCCACTATATCAGGGATCCGGGAGCGGCCAGACACAGCCTTCCTGTTGCCTGCCGCAGAGAAGTTCCTCGTCCGGTTTTTCTTCCGGGGGCTAACCCGTTTTTCTTCCGGGGGCTAACCCGGTTTTCTTCCGTTCGGTCACGCACACCGAGGATTCACAGTTGCCGCAAAAGATAGGCGTTGTGCGCGTACTTTCGCTCACGCGATGATCTCGTGAATTGGCTGCCCGAACTCGATGTCCAACCGTTTGCGGCCGGGAACTTCCAACTTGTGCGAGTCAAGACCCAGCTGGTGTAGCACCGTGGCATGGACGTCGGTCACATAGTGGGGGTTCTCGGTGGCCAGGATGCCGAGTTCGTCAGTCGCACCGTGAACGACTCCGCCACGAATTCCACCGCCAGCCAGCCAGCAGGAGAAGCCAAAGGGATGATGATCGCGGCCGTCCGCTTCCTGGCTGCCCGCGGTACGTCCGAATTCCGTGGCCCATACCACGAGCGTGTCTTCCAGCATTCCGCGTTGCTTCAGGTCTTTGAGCAGCATGGCAATAGGCTTGTCAACGGCCTCACAATTTTCCGTATGGTTCTTTTTTAAACCCGTATGTGCATCCCAAAAACCAGCACCGCCACCACCACCGCCATGATAAACTTGCACAAACCGTACACCGCGCTCGACGAATCGACGAGCCGCCAGCAATTGCCGGCCGTATCCTTCACCGTAGGCGTCGAGTGTCGCCTGCGACTCGTCGCGCAGGTCGAAGACTTCGGGTACCGACATCTGCATCCGGAAAGCCAACTCATACGCGCTGATCCGCGCTTGCAGCGCTGCATCCTCGGGATACTGCACTGCCGCCATTTGGTTCAACTTCCCGATCAATTCCACATTGGCTGCCTGTTCTTCCTGAAAGATATGGCCCGCCGGCTTGCCGTAGGGTAGAGGTTGTTTTTCGTTGAGCATGATGCCGTCATGCTCGGCCCCCAGGTAATTTGCGAGGTGCACTTGCGTGCCGCCACAACACACGTTGACCGGTTCACCCATTACGACAAACTGTGGAAGATTTTCATTCAAACTACCCAGACCGTAATGTACCCACGAACCGATCGTGGGAAAAAATCCGTCGCTGATGTGGCGGCCCGTGTGGAACTGGAGTTGTGCTCCGTGATCGTTGTCTGTTGTCCACAGCGACCGCACCACGGCGATATCGTCGATGCAGCCACCCACGTGAGGCCACCAGTCACTCACCTCGATGCCGCTTTCCCCACGCTTGCCATAGCCGATTTGCATCGGATAAATCCGCTGTCGAAAGGTGCGGTCGTTGTCTTTCTGGAGTGGACGGAAATTCTTTTTGACAAATGGCGAATCAAAGACGTCTTTCCAGGGCGTCTCCGAGAGCGTCATGCCGCCATACTTGTTTAACGCCGGCTTTGGATCAAAACTCTCCATGTGACTTACGCCACCTGTCATAAAGAGCCAAATTACGCTCTTCGCTTTCGGCGCAAAATCAGGCTGACCATTAGGCACCCGGTGGCCGGCAACGCCGTCGCGGGCCAACATACTTCCCAATGCCAGTCCAGTGAATCCCATACCCAGGTCGGCCAGGAACGTGCGACGGTTGTGGCTGGCGGGATGGTACGAGGGGGTCGAGGAAATGACCGGAAGGTGTTGAGCGGTGGAACGTGTCATCGTTGAAACCAATCTCTAGCGTTGCCAATCGGCCCAGGGTTGCGGGCGACTTATCGCTGCTTGTCACTCTTTTAGCTTATCAGCTTTAGCTTGTCAGCTTTACCTTATCAGCTACGCGCTAACGTATTGTGACAAAATCGTTGTAATTGATCAAAACCAAAACCAAATTCTCCCGGGCACGTTGGACCGGATCGGTCGCTGGTGGAACACGGTTGACCTCGTCGCTCAACAACGTCAGCCGGTCCGGAACGCTGAGCTGTTGAGCCTGCAAATCAAGAAACTCGTGGCAGGCGGTCAATTCCTCCTCACTCGGCCGGCGGGACAAGATCGTTTCGGAGGCCAAGGTCACGAAGTGGTTGTGCGCCGACCCGCTCTGTTTCTCGTTGGCCGCTGACCCGTTATCCGGCTCGAGTTGTTCACTCAGGCGGCGCGCGAGTTGCCGAGACTGAGCGAGTGCCAGCGAGCTGTTGACCAGCGCTAACGCTTGCTGGGGACGAATCGTTGTCCGCCGCCGATAGCACTCACCAGGATTCGCGGCGTCAAAAATGTCGAGAAACGGCATTTGCTTGTCGCGGGCGTGTTGGAAATAGATGCTGCGGCGTGGATTTACAAGACCCTGGTGATGGTCGATATCGGGGCCACCCATAGTCAGATCAAGACTCCCCCCCAAATACAACAGGGCATCGCGCACCGTTTCTGCTTCCAACCGCCGCACGTTCATCCGCCAAAAGAGCTTGTTGTCTGGATCGATCGACTGCGGATTGTTCGCATCCTTCGAAGAATTGGTATTCGGCACCGTGACCGCCGCACTTTGCATGCGGTAGGCACTGGAAGTCACTATCAGCCGGTGCATGTGTTTCATGCTCCACTGGTTGTCCATCAGCTCGGTGGCCAAATAGTCCAGCAAATCCGCAAGCGGCGGACGGGGGCTGCGCAATCCGAAATCATCGACCTTTTCCACTAAAGGTCGGCCAAAGTGACGCAGCCATATGTGATTGATTGCGACGCGGGCCGTAAGGGGGTTGCCACGGTCAGTGATCCAACGAGCCAGCGCCAGCCGCCTGCCGGTGCTCACACGTGGATAGACCGGACCCAGTGGCTCGTAAACTGCTTCTCCTTCCTTGGGACTTTGCCGCGATGCCTCCAACTGCTGCTTGAGTTTATCAAGCCGTTTTTCAGCCTCACGAAGCACTTGCTTCGAGGCGGTCGTGTCATATTTCCGATTCTCGTGGAGGACCTCAAACCGCAGTTTGCCCAGTTGATGGATCGTGGCCAGGAGTTTTTCGTCGATCTCCGCCATCTGGACGTGACGCTGAGCCTGGCCAGCAGACTCGGTAAGCTTTTGCATGCTGGCTGCATCGATGGGAGTCTCGGTGGTTTGGGCCTGATACTTTGCCTGTTCAGCAGCCAGACGCGACTCCAAAGAGGCGAGCGTTGCAGTTGCCAGCTGCAGCCTCTTTTCAGCCAGTTCCACAGCTTCTTTCGCCTGTTTGTATTCCAGAGATATGTCATCCGGTTCGCGATCTCCAAACTGCTCCGTTTGTGCATTCAGTTCTGCCTCTGCCGAGCTGACAACGCTCTCCGCAGCAGTGATCATTGCACGGGTGACAAACGGGCGGAGCGTCGGATAAAAACTGGAAAGCGGTAGGACGACAGGTTGGATGTCGAGCAGGCCGCCGAAAACAGACGGCCCACTCGGGTTGAGCTTGGTGCTGGTGTCGGGCCGGCTGGCATTTCCTCCTTCAAACAAGTACGTCGGTGCTTCAGGCTGGGCATCGTAGACCCGCGCCAGGCCGTCTTTGCTTGTTTCTAGCTCACCAAAGATGCGGTCTGTGCGGACGTCGTATGGCTCGAACACCGCCCGCAGACGATAGTACTCGGGCTGAGAGATCGGATCATACTTGTGGTCATGGCACTTCGCACATTTCATCGTCACTCCCAGGAAGGCCTTGCCGGTGTGCTCCACCACATCATCCAACCAGCTGTTGCGATCAAAAATGTACCAGTTGCGGGCAAGGAATCCCGTAGCGCGAATCTCATTCTCGTTATCCGGGTAGAGCTCGTCGGCCGCCAGCATTTCCAAAATCATGCGGTCGTAGCCCTTGTCGTCATTGAGCGACTCGATAATCCAATCCCGCCACCGCCAGATGTGCCGCTGGCTGTAACGGACCTGTCCATCGAAGCCAGACCAATCGCTGTAGCGCCAGATATCCATCCAATGTCGGCCCCACCGCTCGCCATACCGCGGGCTGCTCAACAACCGATCGACTTCCCTCTCATACGCCCTGGGCGATTTGTCTTTCAGGAATGTGACGAGCTGCTCACGCGTTGGCGGTAGACCGATCAAATCCAGGTAAACCCGGCGCACCAGTACTTCTGGCGCGGCCTCGGGAACAGGAGTAAGACCGAGTTGATCGTGCGAGGCGGCGATAAACTGATCCAACGTATTACTCACCCAGGCCGGGTTATTCACCGCCGGCACAGGGGGGCAAACCAGTGGCTGATACGCCCAATGTTCAGCAGGGTCGAGGGGAATCGGTTCGTCCGGTGCAATCGCCCCTTCGTTGATCCACGCCCGTATGGTTGCAATTTCCGCAGGGTTCAGCGGCAAGTTTTCGTCTTCGGGAGGCATCCGGTAGTCAACGTCTGCGGATGACACACGCTCCACCAGCAAGCTTGCATCCGCATCGCCAACTTCAAGAATCGCCCCGCTATCCCCTCCCTGACGAATGAGCGAAGCAGCATCCATCCGCAAACCGGCTTCCTGCTTCAGTGCACCGTGACAGCTGAAACACTTCGTCTCCAGAATCGGCTTGACACTGCTGACGTAGTCAACCGGCTCTCCCCGGAGCGGACTGTGGATCGCGATGCATAAAATCAAAGCGGTCCCAGCGACTACACAGCTGACTGCGCCATTTTCGTTATGTCGGTACCGCATATTCAGTCCAGCACTCAAGTTGCACAGGAGAATCTGGTAAACCGATGGTCTTGTTCCAGCCTACCATGCGAGGGTCTTGTTCCAGCCTACCATGCGAGCTTCTCTGGGTAATCTGCAAAATTTTCGGAAGCGGGATCTCGTGCAGCCCGATTACCAGCTGAAAACCGTGAAAACTGTACTTGAAATTGTATCGCGGATCGGGATTCACTCCAGCGACTGCATGATTGAGGAGAGTGGCAGGTGGCGAGTGACACTGGCCACTTCTCACGCCATGCTTCGCTTCCGCAGTGCGATCGCGGCATGGCCGATGAGCAACATTAGCGCCAGGCTTGACGGTTCGGGAACAGCCGCACTGCTGCCGGTGCCGGAGGACCCGAAGTTCTGCTTCCATAGATCGTAGTCGGCTTGCACAACCGTTGCCGCGCCGGAACCGTTGCCGTTCAGGACCGCCGAATCACTACCCAGGTTGTCCCGAAAGAAGGTGTAGTCGGCCGCATCGACAGTGCCGTTGCCGTTGTAGTCGCCAGCCAGGCCAGCGCCGGCGGTTATCAGCATGATCCAGTCGTTAGCGGTGTCGATACTCATCGTGAACGATCCCGCATCGGAGCCGCCCAGCGTCAGTCCGGCGTCGGTCAGCCCTCCGCTTGCGGTGAGCACCTTGAAGGTGTTGCCCCCACTTGGCGTAAAACCGTCAATGAGCGATACGCTCAGGGTCCCGGCCAGCGAGGCATCGCCCAGGACGTTGAGCACGTCATGGTCTACCCCGGCCTGGGTACCGCCGATCTCGATGGCCAGCGTTCCACTCGATCCCTGGTTGTAGTTGCCATCGACCGTCAGCGTGCCGGGGCTGTTGCCTGGCGCGACGGTGCCGCCCGAGTTCTGGACATCCCCGCCAATCGAACCACCGCCTCCCAGTACACCGCCACTATTGACAATGGTTCCACTGCCAGTATTGAAGCTGTTGTTGACCAGTAGCGTGCCGTCGCCCGATTTGGTTAACGTGTTGTCGTTGAGATTCAGCCGGTTCACAAATTCAAGCGTCGCCCCGGCGGCAATGTCGGCCGTGGTATTGGCCTGCAGGTTGACGTTGGCCTGGACCTGGTGCGAGCCCGCAGTGGCACTCAGTGTGGGGAAACCGAAGGCATCGCTGGGATCGCTCGGATCATCCGGATCGATTTCCAGGCTGACGCTATACAAACCAGCGATCGCATACGGCTGCGGACTGTTGAATTCGATACGATTTACGGTAACGTCACTCGTCAGGACGGCAGTCGTCGGGCCGGTGGTTGAGTTGCCAAACACGGCAGTGTGGGTCGCGGCGTTGGGGCTACCCGGGGGCGTCCAACTGGCGGCGCTAGACCAATCCCCTGAAGTATCGGCCGACCAGGTCAAGTTTATGGGAGGCGAGCCGTCATTGAACAGCGTAACAACCTCGTTGACGGTCAGTGCGGTGTCGTAAATTTCCAGTTGGTCCAGCTGACCGTAAAATTGTTGATGGCCTGAAATATAGGGGTTGCCGCGAGACTGGCCAAATTTCAGGGAGGCGTGGGCGTTCAATATATCGTCGCTAGTTGCGATCGCGGCCAAAACTCCATCGACATAAAAATTGTCCGTACGTTGGCCCGCGTCACCGTCCCAATTGCTGGTATAGACCAGGTGGTGCCAGGTGTCGGCCTCAACGATGTTGTTGTCGCCGTGGTAGCCACCGTCGCCGGGGCCAGTTCCACATAGGTTGGCGAAATGGCGAGTCGCGTAGGGTGGTAAATTGTGATTGCCCACAAAGTCGGAATGCGCCTGATAAGTGGTTGACCAGCCGGTTGCCATACTCGTTGTGGCTGTTAGTCAATAGCGAGCTGTAAGTATTGGTGGGGCTTCCGTCGAACTTGAGCCAGTACGCGACGGACATATCGTTCATGAACCCTTCCGGGAGATCATCGCCGGGAGAACCAGGGAACTGTAGCCTGATGTACTGGCTGTTATTGAACTGCAACGCCGTGCCGTGCGGGGACAAGACATAGGTGCCGGCGATGGGGGCGGTAGGGCCTTCCAGTAGGGAATCTATTCCATGCACTTCCTCCCGGATTGCACTGCCGGAATCCACATTCAATAGCCACTGCGCCCACAGCTCGGCCTGGACCTGCTGCGTGCAGACCGCCATGATCCCCACGACAGCAAACAGAACGACTACTGTTAGTCCGGATCTCATCTTACAGTTCTCTCTTTTGTAGTAATCGCGCCAGCTGCCAAACGTGACGCTACTGTTATGGTAGTAGTTCCAACCCGGTGCCGAGGGGTTCGTACCACCGGCAGAACCATCCGAAAAGTCACCCGACAGGTCGTAGAGGTCGACCGTGTGCAAACTTGCAGTGAGAAAAACGCGTGTTAGAACTTGGGCCGAAATCTTCAGCACCCGAACTGCTTGAAACTGTCTCATCAGCAGCACCCGCTAGGTGATTCCCAACTTTTGTTGAGCACTCGAACCTGTGTGACTTCTAACCACTGCGAGGCCAGGGCCGACGCAACCGGGAAGAAGAAGGTTCGCGAGATCGTATGTCGGCAGCTAATGTTCCTTCGTAATCGTGGAGCCTTACCTCTGGAAGCCGCCCCCAACTAGCCCTCTTGGCTGAGGATAAGAATTTAACTTCCATTAAATGGTTTACAATTCTTGTTTCCGTTAAATCAAGCGTATATAGAATTTCATAATCGTACTAAAAAATTTTCAGGGGACCGGCAGATGCCTTGTCATAGAAAGCGTAATTGTAATTAGACGAGGATCTCCCACTTGGATGGTTCCGGAACCGCTCCAGGCTCGGAATGTCGCCTGTTGTAACAGTGTGCGTCCCCAATTTCTCTCATGCTGCCTTCGCGAGTTGAACATACGACCCATCCCCTCTTGTGGTACCGGTGCACAGGCCGACGGTCTTCGCTTCATGGGTTGCATCCTCGACCGATAGGCATTGATCGAGCACGCGGTGGACCAATCAGATAGCGCCCACACGGTTCGCCGAACCACACCGCAGCATGACGACCCGACTCTCGTCTGCCACGGCTTTGCCAAGCAGTTCGGTCCGTGGGAAGTCAACTGCCCGGAACGTTCAAAAAGCCCGCCCGAATTGCTCCATGCCGCGGGAAAAATGAATGGACAACAGCTCCATATTTTGACAAGAGGGAGCCTCTCAGGTAGGTTCAGCGGCGGGATGGAGATGGGACTCGTTATCAGTTATTCAGTTGACTACGAGATTTGAAGCAGCGCGAAATGTTGGACAACACCTTGGTCGTGTTTACGACAGGGTTCGACCGACATCCACGAAAACGTCGTGCATTTCATTCTCGCAAGAAGTTTGACGCCCCCCGATGAGCCCCGTTATACAGCCACCAGCTAAAAACGTCTGTCGCCGCAAGCTGCCGGCGTGCGGATCGACGAGCCGGCAGCTTGTCGTTACGGACAACCCAAAGCGTCGGCGATCTATTTCGAAGCATCATGCATTTTGGGGTGTCGTGGTCGCCTTCTTTTTTGCGTTGCCAGCGCTTGCTGACAAAACGCATGTTGATGTGTTCGTTTCCGGTACGGAGGGATACCACACGTTTCGAATTCCCGCCATCGAGACGTCGCCGGACGGAACACTGCTGGCCTTCGCCGAAGCGCGAAAACATAATGCTCAAGATCCGGGCTATGGAAAACAAGATATCGATTTGGTTCTCCGACAAAGCAGCGACGGCGATGTGTCTTGGTCAAACATGTGTCTTGGTCAAACATGTGTCTTGGTCAA
>CAUZEA010000051.1:0-39444 GCA_963578605.1 Planctomycetota bacterium | reverse complement strand
GACCGCGTTGCTGACTTTGAACTGATTTTTGAGGACGAATGGCGGATGCTAGAAGTGAAATTTTTGCGTTACCTGGAATAGTCGGACAATCAGGTGAGGCTCGGTACCCGCCGGTCAACTCAGAAATCTGCAGTATGGGCCGGCGCCGTTGCGGCAGAGCCCGGTACAGAGGTTTGATCGCCAGCGTCCGGTTCGCCACCGGACTTCTCTTCTTCCTGAGGTTCGCTTGACTTGCTCTCGCGCCATGGTTTTCCTGCTTTATACTCGGCAAGTTCCTCAGCCAGCTGTTGGTGATTAGGAGCTCCCTGGCCTAATTCGACAGCTTGCGTCGACCACTTGATCGCAGATTCAAAGTCCCCTAACTCGGCGTGCGCTGCAGCGAGCGTGCTGAGGATGTGCGGCATTTGAAACGCGGTGAGCTCACACGCCTTGGTGGCAAGTTCAACAGCGCGTTCTCCATTACGGAATTCGTCAAACGGAGATGTGGCCAAGACCCACGCTAGATTATTCAAGAGGCTCTGGTCTTTATCATCGATGGCAAGCGCAGACTCGAAATCAGCGATCGCTTCCTTGTGTTTTCCAAGATTGAGGTAGGCATCTCCACGCCCGCGCAATGCGTTGGCAGTGTCAGGATCCCACTTAAGGACTTTTGTAAACGTCTCAATCGCCAGTTCCGATTGAGACTGGATGAGATAATACGTGGCAAGCTGGTATTGGAGTTCCCTAAGTTCCGGCCGGTCAGGAGCCACCTGGAGAATCTGCTTGAGACCCTTGATGGCTTCATCCCACCGTTCTTCGGTTGCATGGATCTCGGCCTTCATCTGATAGGCTTTCACCAGACCGGGACGCAACTCGATTACTTTGTTGATATCGGCCAGGGACTGCTTGGAATCGCCAGACTGGAAGAGAAGTCCCGACCGAATCAAGAGTGTGGCTACGTCGTCGGACTTGATTTCCAGAGCCTTGTTCAACTGTTCGATTGCATTCTTCATATCCCCTTGCCGTCGGTACATTTCGCCCCGGTGCTGGTAAGGCAGGATCGCCTCGGGAGCCAATTCGCTTGCCTGATCAAAACTTTGCTTTGCCTCGTCGTATTTTTCCTGCCCCAACAAGACCATCCCGTGAAGCTCGTGTGTCGAGGCATGATCATTTTCGAGTTCTAGCGCTTTTTCGATATCCGCCAGGGCCTCGTCGTATCGTTTTGCACGGTACAGCGCCTCAGCACGAACGCGGATGTAATCTGGTTTTCCGGGTGAAAGCTCTACTGCCTTTGTGAAATCTTGCAGTTGCTTTTCCGGCTCATTTTGTCGAGTTGCTCCCCGAAGGGCATACGCATCGGCAAGTTCTCTATCAGGAACGCCCTCAGCATCAATCATCCGGGTGAACGCTCGTCGCGCTGCCCGAATATCACCCAGGGGCAACGACTGCAACTTCCCGATATAGAGATGCGCTTCCCACTGGTTACGCTCAATCTCCAAAGCCCGGTGCAGGTCGGTCAACGCAAATTGACGAACCTGAATCCAGCGTGGATCCTGACGCGGATTCGGCAGAGGTCGGTTGAGAATCGCAGCAGACAACGCGCGGGCACGTTGAATGAGAGTCGACATCAGCATCTGCTCGGCGAAGTCCAGGTTATCGGGATCAAGACCTTTATCAATTGCTGAATCCAACAGATCGACCACCCGGTTGACATCGCTCAGTCCTTCAGTAGTAACTTTTAAAGTGGTTGCTTCGTCCAAATCGTCCAAACCCGCGTTCTCGGCTGGCTTGTCATCAACCGGGGAATCTTCTGACTCGGGCGTTTCGGACGGGGCATCCTCAGGTGTATCAGCACTCGTTCCCTCTTCAGCAGGTGGCTGCTCGCCGGGAACTTGCCCGTCGGGGGCCTGGTCGTTCTCCGTCACCGGTTCAGCGGTGGTAGCCGACTTGTCTTCAGTCGCCTCTTGGGCAAGAAGCGGTGTCCCCAAACCGACCACCAAAATCAGACCAAGTAACAGCGCAAAAATGTTCATGCGGGAACGCATATCGGGTAAGCTCCATGTTGAGAATCGAGCCGTGGATACCCGAACACCCATACAAGGGGGCAGGCAGGCTCCGGTTACTATTATTACGTTTAGGGTATCTGGTGACCACGTTGGTTTTTGACACAAATGTCTTGTTTCAGGCAAGGCCTGACCGCGGTGGTTTGCCATCATACAGCCCAGGCGATACCCTTAACCATGCCGCCGGCATAAACCTGTGCAAGCTGTGAGCAAAGAGGTAAACCGTGACAGCCAACGCGGACTCCCCATCCCGTTGCTCAAATCGACCGACTGAATCGGCTAAAACGGCGGGCCTCAGGGACCCCAAATGGCTGAACGGGCAGGTCACTTCCTGCGCGTGTCCTGAATGCGGCGCCCCGATGGCCATCCGCCTGTGGCTCGCGACGGCCGACTGCTGGCGATGCCAAATCAGTATTTCACTGGCGTATCTTGTCGATGAGCAAGTGAACGCGGCAGGCAGCTTTCCCCACACCGCACCGGACCACCATGCTGCGGGCCACCAAATTAAGGGGAGCCCTGTCAATATTCCGGCACCCGTAAAATCGCCATCGCGTCCTCAAACGGGGAAGCCTCGGCGAGCAACCGGGAGACAGACTCTGCGGAATGCAATTCCGCCGCGGTCGACAGTACCGGTTCCCCCCTGGTTTGTTTCCCAGGGACCAGTGAATTGGGCAACTCGACTGCGCGACATCGTGGCGTACCTGCTCAGTACGGCTGCCCATTTAATTCTCCTGATTCTGTTGGCGTTGTTAACGATTGGTGGCCCTGAAAAAGCGGAGCAACTCCACTTGAGCCTGCACATCGATCCGATCCGGATCGAAGGTGAAATCGAGAAGCAAGAACTGGTTGTCCGGCATTTGGGGTTCAAGCTCCCGGTGGATGAAGTGGCACCAGTGCCACTCGATCCGGAAGAGTTGGAGGCCAGAATGTGGGCTGACCAACTCGTGGTCGGTGCCGAAGACCCGGCTCCCAACCTTCCTGAGTTGAACCGCGTGATCGAGGCGGTGGAGTCGGAAGATCAATATTGGCGAATGCTGTCATCCCGCGACCCGCGGATCCGCAAGGAATTAATTCGCCAGGAAGGAGGGACCTCACGTACAGAGGCTGCCGTTGCTCGTGGGCTGCAGTGGATTACGCTCCATCAGCACCCCAACGGAAGCTGGCCGCTGGACGCCTTTCACGAAGCGCCTGACTGCAATGGCCAGTGCCGGGATGCAGGCCACATTCACACCGGGCCGGGAGGAACCGCCTTGGCCTTGCAAGCGCTGCTGGGGGCCGGGCAAACCCACACTCACGGCATCTACCGCGATGCGGTCGCTGACGGATTGCAGTATCTGGTCGACATCCAAAAAGAGGATGGAGATCTGCGTGGGGATTCCCGCGCAAACGCGGGAATGTATGTGCAGGCACTTGCCGCAATCGCCCTGGCCGATGCCCTGGCAATGTCGGGGGACAGGAAACTCGCTGCCCCTGCCCAAAATGCGATTGATTTCATTACGGCATCGCAGCACGACGCTGGAGGATGGCGGTACCACCCGGGTGAGGCTGGCGATACCAGCGTCATTGGCTGGCAACTCATGGCCATGCACAGCGGAAGAGCCGCCGGGCTGAAAGTTTCGGATCTGGCTTTGATTGGTGCTAGCTTCTATCTCGATAGCGCGCAGGTCGACCGGGACGGTGCGTTTTACAGCTATCAACCTGGCGGCGGTTTTTCAGAGGTTATGACGGCCGAAGGGCTCTTGAGCCGAATGTACCTGGGCTGGCAGAGTCAAAATCGAGGCCTCCGTCGAGGGGTCTTGAGGCTTGCAGAAGACTTCCCGCCAACTCGAAGCGAGCCAAATATTTACTACTGGTATTACGCGACCCAGGTCATGCATCATTGGGGAGGACCTGCCTGGAGACGCTGGAACCAGCAAATGCGAGATGTACTGGTGTCGAGTCAATCGACCCACGGTCACGAAGCCGGCAGTTGGTGGTACCCACATACTCCGCACGGCAACCGGGCAGGTCGGCTTTATATGACTGCCCTGGCATGTTGCACGCTGGAGGTCTACTACCGGCACGCCCCGTTGTTTCGCAAGATTAAACTGAATTGATACGCGTAAACGGCCAACAACGGTGGTTGCAAGAACTTACGTCAGGTGTGTAAAATTAAGGTTTGACTGGTTGTTTGGCGAGGCTGGCTGTTTGGCAAGGTCCATGCAGCAAATCGCGTTGCCTCGCCTGTTGGCACACACTCATCCGAGGAGTTCAATTTGGGCACTAAAAAATCTGGTAAAGGTCGGCGGAAGCTCGGCCGCAAAAAGCGGCGTATGCGTTCCAAAATTCGCCACCGCAAGAAATAGTTCTGTCTTTCGGCACTTGGTCTCACGTATGCTTTGTCTCACGTAGACTTTGGCCACGCGCATCGTGACCGGATGTGCAATCGAACCATGACGGGGCCAACATGCGTTTGTCACTCGCACGTCTCTTGAAGTCGCGGCAGTGGCGAAAAGTGGCTCAATTCCCTCGGCCGACGCAAAAAACGCCCTAGCCGACCGGCCCGCAAGCGTTTTGGCAAACAACTGCCATCGCGGCGTGGGAGTTTTATGAATCCTTCAGCCCGGTCGTTGCAATTCCGCGCAAGAAGGTCCTTTGGGTAAGCAAGAAGAGCGCAACGATTGGAAGGGTAAACAACAGTGCCGCGGCCATCAGCAAGTTCGTTTCACTCGAATGGGAACTTACGAACTGCTCCAATCCGTAGGCTAGAGGAAATTTCTGCGGATCACTCAGGTAGAGCAGCGGCCCTCCGTAATCATTCCACGCCGCAACAAATTGCAACAAGGCGACCGTTGCCACCGCTGGCATGCTCAAAGGCAACACAATTCGCCAGAGGATAGTCCACTCACCACATCCATCCGCGTGAGCGGCGTCGATCAGTTCTTGTGGAATGTTGCGGAAGAATTGCCTGAACAGGAAGATGTAGAAAGCGTCGCCGAAAAACGTGGGGACAATGAGTGCCGCCAGTGAGTTATAAAGCCCTAACTCGCGGATCAGTAGAAAGCGGGGAATCATCGTCGCCTGCCAGGGCAATAACATGGTTGCGATGACAATCCCAAAGACAAGATCGCGTCCGGGCCACCGCAACCGGGCAAAACCGTAGGCAACGAGGGAACAGCTCGTAAGTGTTCCCAGCACACTTCCCACGCAAAGCACAAGCGAATTGGTCAGACAACGCCCTAGGGAAAGGGTTGCAATGGCTTCACGATAATTCTCCGGACGCCACTGTTCTGGCAAAAACTCGTAGGGAGCGGTAGTGATTTCAGCCGCTGGTTTGAATGACGTGGTTACCATCCAGAGGATCGGACCCGCCATCAAAAAGATGGCAATCACAAGCAGCAAATACGCGGTTATGGATGCTTGACGACTCATGTTTTCAAATCGGCTGGTTTCATTTCGACCCTGGCCCAGGTGATGATTGACTGGGGACGGGAGTTGCTGCGATTGTTCTTTGCAGTTGCTTTCGGACACGATCGGCCGCCTGATGCAATCGCGACTCGGGTTCGGCCCCCCGGTACATGACATCTTGGGCCGCACCCACCACTTCGCGGTAAAAGAAAGGAGCGACGGGCAACGCAGGAGTTGGCAGCTGCTTGTCGCTACCAGCAAGTTCAACAAACGTGGCCATGAGCGGCATCCGTTTCAAATATGCCTGATAAAGAGGCTGATTAACCACACTTTGGCTGACTGGAATCCACCCACCCGCAGCACAGGCCCGGGCAGCCTCGGCCTCGTAGCCTCCAAAACCACTCCAGAATTTCATGAATTCCCACGCGCCGGCCCGGTTGCGGGCACCGCGGGGCACCACGAAGAAATTGCCATTCACCCAACCCGCCTGCTGGCAACCTCCGGGAGGTGGCGGCAAAGGGACTACACCATACTCGTCGATCGGTTGACCGTTGGACGCAGCCAGTTGGCGGGCCTCGAAAATATCACGGACGCGCCATTGGCCATCCATGATGACCGCATAGCGACGGTCGGCGAGCAAGGGAAACAAAGCACCGGTCAACGCCTGGTCACCCGATCGAAAGGCGGTAACGCGACCGGGGCCGTAGCGCTCTGCATAACCGGCCATCCACTCCAGGGCGCGAAGGATTGCCGGATCGTCCGCGGTAATGGCGGCCTGCGGGTGAGAGGCTGTTAAATTGGCGAACTTTCCGCCAAACACCGGACCCCAAGCCCAGAGACGGCGCGGGTCGGGCAGATAGCCAACCCGGTCAAGTCGCTTCGATTCATGGGGCGGGGCGATGGCAACCGCAATCGCGTCCAGGTCAGCCAGCGTTTTGGGGGGCGACAATCCGTACTCCTCGAAGAGCGTTTTGTTGTAGTACAACGCGCGAATATCGAGACCGTTGGGCATTGCGTAGAGGTGACCTCGATAACTGGCCAACTGCAGGGCTGCGGGAAACAACCAACCTCGCAGTTCGGTAAGCTCCTCAGGAGTCGCCAAATCAGCAAGCGGCAGTAGCGCCCCACGATGGGCCCAATCGGCAACAATCGGGTCATCCTGGTTCACCAGGTCGGGGGGATCACCACCAACCACGCTCAAAAAGAACTTGAGGTCGAGATTATTTCCCGGCATCGCAATCGGGCGAACAAGATACCGTTGCTGGCTAACATTGAACCGATCCACGATCTGCTGCACGACGGGACGGTCACGACCACCCCAAAAGTGCCAGAAAACGACCTCGGCGCGGTCGGTTTCGGTTTGCGGGGGTACGCACCCCACCACACCGATTAGCAAGCCGATAGCGGCAGCGCCACCGCGACCTACACCCTGGTAATGCACCCAATGGCTTGCGGAGCGGAACAGGCCCAGCGTCACCAGCAAGACCAGGACGAACAAGATCCAAGCCATCGCCGACGCATATCCGATATCGAGATCGCGAAAGGCGGCCAGAAACATGTAAAGCGAAAGGAGCAGGGTCGACCCGGCTGGATCACCCTGTCCGTCACTTACCAGATAAACCTGGGTAAACGCCTGGGCAGCCTGAATGGTTCCCAGCACGAGATTAAAGAATATCACTGGTGTAAGCAGGGGAAGAGTGACATGGCAGAATCGACGTACGGGACCAGCCCCGTCGAGTCGAGCTGCCTCGTAAAGTGTTGTGGGAATATCCCCCAACGCCGCAAGATAGATAATCATGAAGTTGCCAACTCCCCACAAACTCATCAGTACGAGCCCGTCTTTGGAACCAAAAATCTGGATCGGATCGCTGCCAATCCAGGACGGGGGCCAGAAGGCTTCACTTGTACTCTGAAACCATGCCTGGGGTGGCAAGCCCAGCCAATCGCTGAGCATATGGTTAAGAATGCCGTGCGCCGGGTCGAGCATCCACATCCACAAAATGGCGGCTGCCACCACCGGCACGACCGACGGCAAAAACAACAAGGTCCGGTAAACGGCAATGCCACGGACCTTGCAGGAGAGCATCACAGCCAGCCCAACGCCCAGCGCAATCGAAAGCGGAACACTCACAAGAACGTAGTAAACGGTATTCCAAAGTGCCAACCCGAATGGCCCACCTTGCCACAACTCGTGAGCCAGCCTGCTGTAATTTTCGCCACCAACCCACTGCGGATCCGAAAGTAAATCGTAGCGGCAAAAGCTCCAGTACAGGGAAGCCAGAAACGGATAAACGGTCAGCAGTGCAAAGCCGACCAGCCAGGGACTGATAAAAGGGAGGGCCGAAAAAACCCTACAGGTGGAAGAAGGTTTCGTCAATCGCACTGGAATTCAACCTACAAAATGGCCGGTAAAAGTGAGGTAAGGCGAATGCGGCTTTCTTCTACGGTACCCAACCGGGCCTGGCATTTCTATTTGAGTTTCTGCATTCCGCTATGGAAAGGCTCCCATTAAACTCTTGGTCATGGAGGCTATCACTCCCAAATCGGCTCGTTTTCCCTTCGCTGCCCACCGCGATGATGCTGGTGTACCACACATCATGGCATCTTCATGGCGAGAAGCAATCTACGCACTTGGCTACATGCATGCTACCGATCGCCCCACACAGCTCTATTTTGCCCGTGCAGTTGCGAGCGGGCAGGCAACAGAACGAATTGCTGACAAGCCAGAACTGCTGGAAATGGACTTGTTCTTGCGGCGGGCCGGACTCGAACGTCATCTGAAAAATGAAGTCGCTCTGTTATCTGATGACCTACTGCAACAACTTCAATGGTATAGCGACGGGATCAATGACGGTTTTTTGGATGCTGGCCGCACACTTCCGATGTGGGTCACTGGTTTTCAGCCGCTCCCCTGGGATCCCTATGCGGTATTGCTGATTGGCAACTTGCTGAGTTTTGCTGGCCTCTCGGTCACCGAACAAACCAGCAAACGTGAACTGCTGGAACTGATCCAACTCGGAATAAGTGATGAAAGGCTTCGGGAACTGTTCCACCCCTACCTCGATGGCATCGACCTGGCTCCGCTGAGAAAAATCAACAACACAAAACGGCTTTCGGACGATGCGCTTGAACTGCTGGCAGATCTACCACGCCTGGCAGGGAGTAACGCCTGGGCAGTTAGCGGAACACGAAGTGCCACGGGACACGCTCTGTTGGTTGGTGACCCCCACCTGGAGGTCAATCGGTTGCCCGCCATTTGGTATGAGATTGTACTGAAGTGGGGTGATGGGCAGTACGCGATGGGGGCAACGCTGCCGGGTTGTCCGCTCATGGCTGTGGGACGCACACCTAAACTCGCCTGGAGTGTGACCTACCTGCACGCAAACACGAGCGACTTCTTCATCGAAGACTGTCGCCCCGGTGGCTCCACAGGTTGGCAATATCGACGGGGAAGTGATTGGTACGATTTTGAGCATCGCCAGGAACTGGTGAGGCGGAAGGGGAATAAAGAAGTCGTGCTCGATGTGCTTGAGAATGAAGTCGGCACACTCACGCGGACACCCGACAAAGATGGAGCTGGTATGTACCTTTCCTCGGCTTGGATAGGTGGACAGGTAGGTGGTGCTCGTGCCATCGGAAACTGGCTGCAAGTTATACATTCACAGAGTGTGTCGGAAGCTATGCAGTCGGTGCGTCCCTGCCCGCACCCTGCCCTCGTATGGGTCTTCGCCGACAGCGCAGGCCACATTGGGAGCCAAGCCAACGGCTGGTTACCCGTGCGGGGTGCTAACCAGTCGGGGATCGTACCCATCCCTGCCTGGGATGAAAAAAATCACTGGCAAGGAACCGTCCCGGAGGAACTGTTGCCCCACGAATATGATCCTGCGATCGGTTTCGTAGCAACTGCAAATGAAGAGCTTTATCGAACGGATGGTCCACCACTGCACGCACATGGTTTTCCCGATTACCGCAAAAGGCGAATCGTGGAACGGCTGACGGAACTTCCTCAGGCCACAATCAAAGACATGCAAGAGTTGCAATACGACGTGCTGAGTATGCAAGCCCGAGATTTGCTGCCTATTTTACTTGCTCACGTCGAGGAGGGTCCGTTCAAAGAGACACTCACCGGCTGGGACTATTGCTACGACGCCAAATGTACCGAAGCAGCCCTGTTTCAGAATTTTTACCACCACGTTCTGCTGGAAATCTTTGGCTACGAAGAGGGCATCGGTTGGCGGCGAATGCTCTATCTTTGCACCCGTATGGGCTATTCCACGCTGGTCCTCTGTGCCACCGACCGCCTGCTACGCAAGGTGACTTCTTCGTGGTGGAAAGTCCGGGACAAGGGTGAAATGATCCGTCAGGCTGTCAAACGCGTTGAGAACCGGCCTCCCCAAACCTGGTCGTCGATTAATTGGTTTCATTTTGCCAATCGCTTCTTTTCGGCTGGCAGCGTTGGCCGCTTACTCGGTCTGCGTTCGCGCGCGATCCCCATGCGGGGCTGCCACGCGACCATATTTCAGGGGCACCTGCTCGCGACGGCAACCCGCGAATCGACGTTTGCTCCCAGTTATCATATGGTGACCGACCTGGGCACGGATGAAGCATGGACGAATCTTCCTGGCGGACCAAGTGAAAATCGCTTCTCGAAGTGGTATGACACAGATATTGCCCGCTGGCTCAATGCCGAATACAAAAAACTCACACCATGATTCCAAAGCGGGCAGCAATGATTTGCCCGAATTCCTCGGGTACCTCGTACTGAACTGACATCATGAGGGATGATCACGCAATTGAAAAGCAGGCAAGCGACCAACTCGCTACCGCTCGCGCACGGATCGCTGAGGTGTATGATCCGAACAAGCTCGCTGAGGTTGGCAAACGAGTCGTGGATCTGCTCGCCGCTCACCAGCAGCAAATCCAGGCTGGCAAAGGCAACGTCCTCAACTGGCAACTCCCAACCGAACTTATCGATCAAGCTCGTGAATCTCTTGGCACGTGTTCCGGTAAGGGTGAATTGCTGGAACAAGTAACCAGCCTCGTCCACAAATCACTCGATCATGGTACAAATCTGCACCATCCCCGTTACGTAGGCCATCAAGTACCCGCTTCGATTCCACTGGCAGCGTTGTTTGACCTGATCGGGTCTGTGACGAACCAAGTCATGGCCATCTATGAGATGGGCCCCTGGGCGACGGCAGTCGAACATGCTGTGATTCAATCCGTTGGCGGGCAACTCGGATTTGATCCAGGCAGCTTTTCCGGGCTCGTGACTTCCGGTGGGTCGCTGGCAAATCTCACCGCCTTGCTGACAGCCCGCAACATTGCGCTCGGTGATGTATGGAACAAAGGCCTGGCGGGCAGGAAGCCGCCACCGGTGATCGTGACGCACGCCGAGTCCCATTACTCGGTGTCGCGGGCAGCCGGAATCCTGGGGCTTGGTACGGAGCAAATTGTCCGCGTTGGGCTCGACTCCGAGCGGCGAATGGATCCTGGACACCTAGACGACGTGCTGAATTATTTGCGCAATCGGGAAGTGCCTGTGATCGCTGTCTCGGCAGCGGCCTGCGCCACGCCAACCGGGGCGTTCGATCCACTTGATGAGATCGCCGAAATCTGCCGCCAGTACGGTGTTTGGCTACACGTCGACGCAGCCCATGGCGGCGCCACTTGTTTTAGCGAGCGACATCGCCACCTGATAGCTGGCATTGAAAAGGCAGATAGCGTCGTTTGCGATGCCCACAAAATGATGTTCATGCCCGCCTTGTGTGCAATGATCTTCTACCGTGATCGCCAACACTGCTATGCAACCTTCCACCAGGATGCAACCTACCTGTTCGACCCCTCGGCACCCGAGTTGGCAGATTACGACAGCGGACTGGTCAATCTGGAATGCACCAAGCGGGCCGCAGCGTTGGGACTTTGGGGCATATGGTCATTGTTCGGCTCGCAATTATTCGCCGATCTGGTCGACGTCACCTTTGATCTGGCTGCTCAGTTTTTCGAGATGTTAACCGCGGCCGAAGATTTCGAGGTTTTTTGCCAACCAGAGTGCAATATCGTTGTCTTCCGCTATTTGCCACCCCAGTTGCAGGCTGCAAGTGACGACCAATGTGACGCATTCCAGCTTGAGTTGCGCCGTCGGGTCATTGAATCGGGTGAGGCCTACCTCGTAGCAAACCAGATCGAGGGCCGCAGCTACCTGCGCACAACGGTCATAAACCCACTCACGAGAAGCCAGGATCTGGCTGATTTAATCACCATTTTGCGAAAATACGCGCAACCCTTGTTGCAGACTTAATTCGCTAATTCCCGCAAGTACGTGATTGCGTTTCCAACTTCGGCAATTGGATCTACCGGGTCACGACATTCAATGGTTACCCAACCGTGGTATCCAAATTCCTCCAGCTGCCCCAACAACGAGGGAAATTCTGACATACCTCGTCCCAGTTCAACCTCGCCACCCTGCCCGCCGGAGAGATTGCGAACCGCATCGCAAGCATGTACATGAACAACCAATGGCCCCAAGTCGACAACGGCTTCTTGCGGTGAGTGGCCATGCAGGATCAACCCACTCGGGTGGAGATCCACACCAACCGCTTGTTCCGGAAGTGCCTCGATCAACTGCTTGAGCCGATCTCCACTCTCGCTGCCGGTTTGGGCAGCGAGTCGGGCACCGACTCGCTCGCCATGCATACCAAGCGAGGTTAGTGACTCGGCTAACAATCCAAATCGCGGATCGTTGGTATCTGGCGGGACAGTGCCCACGCAATTGACCACAACGCTTGCCCCAAGCTGATAGGCCAGCGTCATCGCCTGCTGCGTCGCCAGAATCCTGCGATCCAATGCTTCGGGGACGTCATAACCGCGCCTGGTGGGAAACGCCACGGCCGACAGGCGGAGGTTTAAATCCTCCAACTGCTTGCGAAATTGCCGAATACTGGTGTGCGACATTTCTGCCATGGGAAGCTCGGTCCGCAAATCAATCTCGACACCGTCGGCTCCCAACCGGGCTGCGGTATGCAATGCTTTCTTAAGCGGCTGGCGCAGGCTACGGGTTTGGATTCCGATTCTCAAGTTCGATGCCATGATGACGCGACTCGGGTATGTAGCGGTCGTAATGTGGTTCTCGATTGTAGCCGCGTCTGCTGCCACGACCAATGACTGTCATCATAAGGGTGCCACCGAGGCCTTTCATTGCACGTTCGACGAGGAGTGGAACGTTCACTACGACCTCTGGCCCGACCGCTAGACCCGCAAGACCGGCCGGTAGTATCCAAACTGCGTAAACGTGCAGATCCAGCAGGTCAGAGAGGCAAACCAGCACTGGGCTCTGCTCCTGGAGTTGGACGGCTGGGCTGTGGTGATTGCAAGTTCTCCCATCCGGGTGCTCCCAAGTTTCATGGACAAACTTGAGGCGCGTTTTCAGGCCGCCGAAATTGATAAGAACCGTATTGTCCTTGCACCCGTAAGGTCGCAACTCCGCTGGCATGCAGGTCGAGTGGTTGATCCGCAAACAGCCTCTCCAGACAACGGTCTTGACACGGTACGACAGTGTGTCGACGCTCAAGACCTTGTCGATCTGTTTGCCCCGGACCCCCAACTTCCCAAATCGAATGAACCATGCCCACGATTCATGAAATCGTCGAGCTTCTCAAAAAGTTCGCCCCACTGGAACTGGCTGCAGAATGGGACAATGTTGGTCTGTTAGTCGGCCAGGAAGACCGGGCCGTGAATCGCATCATGACCTGCCTGACAATTACACCTGTTAGCGCCCACGAAGCCGTTTCGGAGCAAGCCGACCTGATCATCACCCACCACCCTCTGCCCTTCCGACCACTCACCCGTCTCACCGACGATACAACCGAGGGCCGCTTGTTGTTACGTTTGATCGAGGCACAAGTAGCCATTTACAGCCCGCACACGGCATTCGACTCGGCTCGCTCTGGCATCAACCAATATCTGGCCGAAGGCCTCGGGCTGACCGAGGTTAAACCGCTAACAGCCAACGAGAACGATGCTGATTCAGGCGATGGGCGGTATGGTGGCGTCGGTGGACAAATTGAACTTGCTGAACTTGCCAGCCGTGTAAAAACGTTCCTGACGCTGCCCCAAGTTCACGTGGTTGGCGAACTATCTCAAGCGGTCACCACGATTGCTGTCTCCTGTGGTAGTGGGGGTACCTTGCTCGCTACCGCCAGGCAACAAGGGTGCGACGGCTTTGTGACAGGCGAAACGAACTTTCACACGTGTTTGGAAGCGCTGGCCACGGGGGTTGGCTGTGTGATTACAGGCCATTTTGCCAGCGAGCGGTTTGCCGTCGAAGAATTAGCCGTCCATTTAGCGGCGCGGTTGCCCAGCACCAAAGTCTGGGCAAGCCGCCTGGAAGCGGATCCAGTACGCACCGTTTAGTTCTACGAGCTAACCGCCGTCACAAACCGAGGACAGCCGTGTGACACGAAGACCGGGCCCCCGGCGGCGGCCCGGCCACAAGTTTTCAACAACCGGCAATGAAATTCAGCAACCGTTTCCGCAACCGCAGCAGTTGCAGCAAGGCACTTCCAATTCCTTGGCAACCATCTTGCAAACCTTCACCTGAACCTCTTCGTCGTAGGTGTACGGTACGCAAACGGTATACTCGCAAGTTCGCTCTTCGGGTTCACAACGGTACTTGGTGATCTGGAAAGTCTTTGACCGTTGTTCTGGCAGGCAAACCGTGTACTGCACTTCTTTTTCGTGCTGCTCCGCCACGTACCTGCAAACCTTGTAATCACCTGTTCGCTCTTCGTAACGCATTTTGCACACGGTTACGGTACGCCTCTGCTGCTGTGGAACCATCTTGCAAACTTTGACCGTGCAGTGACGCTCCTCGGTACGGTATTTACATACCTTCACGGTTTGTTGCCGCTCTTCACAACGCATTTTGCAAACCTTGATCGTTCGCTGGTGTTCTTCAGAACGGCACTTCCGGACCTTCACAGTACAGGTGCGCTGTTCAAGTACGCAAACATTAACGCAGTAGGAATAAGGGACTTCCTCCGACACACACTTATACGTGGTGCAGGGAACCTCCTTCGTCTCGCAGGTGGGAACCCAAACCCGCCGGGTGCATCCACCACAACAGTTTCCGCAACCAGACCCACCACAGTTGCAGTCATTATCCACCGCACAGGTTTCCCAATGCCCACCGCGAACCGTCACGGTCCTGGTTGCGGTCTCGGGCACGCGTTTCGTCACGGTACACGTACCTTGACGTTGCTCTTGCTTGTAGCTGTTGACTGTGTAGGTTTTCTCAACCTCCTCGTAGTAGGGAACTTGCCGGGTATACGTCTGCACTTGTTCTTCGGTGTAGGGAACATTGACCTTGCAAGTCACAACCTTCTCTTCGATATATGGAACCTGCACCGACCGGGTCACGGCCCTCTCTTCCCACTGGGGAACCATCACGGTACAAGTCTGCTCCACCTGTTCGGTGTAAGGAATGCAAACGGTGTGTGTGCAGGTTTTCGTCTCCCAAACTGGCTTTATCTCGCAGTACTGAACCGTCTTCGTACGCGTCTCCGGAACCATGACCGTGTAATTACAGGTTTTTTCTTCCGCGTACGGTACCCATTTGTTTACGGTGTACGTACGTGTGCGCTGTTCGTTCTTGTAACCAGTCCTTGTGACCGTGCGGGTTTGCGTCTCATAAGTTGGCACGTACACGGCTTTGGTGATCGTGCCACCACAGTCACTCGAACCGCAATCACATCCGCAGCTGCAGTTACCAACACAACCACAATTGCCACATATCTTCGCGGCCCATGTCGGTGACTGTGGAGTGGCCATCGTCAAGATCACGACCGACATGAATACCAAGAGTCCACGCCTCATGAGGAAAATCCTCCCTTGAACAAAGGTGCGTTCGAAAAAACCTGATTGGACTTCTGCAGGTCGCATCCAATTCGTTCTGCGGCTGACAATGCCGACGACGGCCACAACCGTAGATGGCCCGTATATCAGACAGTGCATCCGCTGGAACGTGCGGTGGCGTACAGATCAACCCCGATATAGTCCGGCTCGAACCCCGCCCACTTGATGGACACGAACCCAACGCCATGCCGAACTGGCAGACGATAGTTTCCCCACCAAACCGAGTTAATCTGCGGACTCCAGGCCGGATATTTAAACCAGGATAGCTGAACAGATTGGGTCTGCAAACCCATTCCGAGAACTTTTCAGGATTTTACGAAATTCACAACGTCGGTTGATTTCAAGAGCGATGCCCGGATTGTAATGCTGGATCGACTTACCGAGCCGGCTCCGAACGATTTCCGGCGCGACGGTCTATTCGGGACGACAGGGATGACGCAACGAAACCGTACCCGCGGGAGATGACCGTCCAGGCGGGGTCGATGCAACGTGCTATTGAAGCAGGCTGCATCGATACGATGGGGAGCATGACAACTAAGGGCCGATTCCCAGCAGTTCGATTTCAAAAACGAGCAAGCTGTTCGGTTCAATGGTCGAGCCTGGCGGATTGCTGCCGTAGGCCAACTCCGGCGGAATGAACAGCTGCCATTTGTCGCCAACACGCATTTTTTGCAGAGCCTCGGTCCAGCCAGGGATCACACCACCCACGGGAAACTTTGCGGGTTTCCCGCGTCGATACGAACTATCGAATTCGGTGCCGTCCAGCAGTGTGCCAACATAATGAGTTCGAACCTCGTCAGAAAGGGTTGGCGACGGTCCCTCGCCCTTCTTGAGTACTTTGTACTGCAAGCCGCTGGTTGTCTCGACGACACCGGGCCGCCCTCGATTATCCTTTAAAAACGCCGTAGCTTTCTGCTTGTTACGGTCGGCGACCTCATCCATTCTCCGACGTGTGCGACTCTGCAATTGCTGCTGAAAACGTTCTATCGCAGCAGCAAGCACTTCCTCGGGTAAACGAGGGTTATTTCCGCGCACGCCATCCTCGAGTCCAGCGACCAGGCTCTCCCAATTGATTTCCACCCCACCGGCCCGCAAATCACGGCCGATCTCCAAACCAAGCGCATAACTAATCTGCTGTTGCGACACGTTGTCGTCAGCGGCGCGGTTCGAACCATCAGCCCCGACTTGGTCCTGCTTCGGAAGTTCGCCCTGGCCGAACAGTGAGGGACTGAGCCACAACATAACGGCAACGGAAGTCAAAAACGTCGATGAACGAAAATAGCAGTTCATTGGGATTCTCTATCGGCAAGGAATTGAACTGGAGAAACTGTCCGACAGGCGGACTTGCACAAAATCTGCATCCTGCAATTACGGTCATGGGGAGACTCTGCCCACCACACTAGGATAGGGCTCGTCATCGTCAAGGTAGGGGCCGGGAGCAAAAAACGCTTTCTATTTCCGGTAATTGCGGGCGGAGCGGCTGGCATCCCTCGGTGAAAAATTGCGATTCTCCCTATAATCGGAAAAATACTTTTTTTCGGGCTATTCTGGACATCTATGGTACGCATCGCGACAAAGATTGTTATAATTAAAAATGACAGGCGGGATCGCCTGGAGCGAGGCCAGAGCAGGGGCAATTCCCAGAAAGTGCTTGCGTTGTTTTCCCACAACCTGCTGCAATTCTCCTCTCCTCGGCCAGACTCGTCTCTGAGGCAGAGTACTCGCCAAACTGACGACATGCAACCTCGTATCGCCACCTCCCTGCCCATTGTTTCCCGATCACCGGGACCAATTCCCAGGACGGGTTTTACGCTCATCGAGCTCTTGGTGGTTATCGCAATTATTGGCGTGTTGATCCACCTCCTGCTTCCTGCCGTACAAATGGCTCGCGAATCGGCGCGGCGGATCCAGTGTGCCAACCGTCTCAAGCAATTGAGCTTGGCCGCGCTGAACTACGAGCAAACGCATCGCGTCCTTCCGGCCTGCGGTATCGTGGACCCGGTTCAGCAGACTCTGTTGGGACAAAATTACTTGGTTTACGACCAGATGCAGGGAAAAATGTTCAGCTGGGCTGTACTGTTGCTGCCCTACCTGGAAGAACAAAATTTGTACGATCAATTTGATTTCGACGTTTCGATTTTACAGCAAGCGAACAACCCACAAGAGACATTTGTCGAAGCCTATCTTTGTCCCAGCGAAGAAAATTCAGGCCTTTATTACCAAGACAGCGACTTTACGGTAGGCAAACGATTTGCCAAGGGCAACTACGCGGCGTATGTGAGCCCCTTTCACTCTGATCTACAGTATCTCTATCCGGGTGCTCTGATTGGCACCGGGCAACCCCTCCAACGCGTGAGCGATGGTCTTAGTGATACGATTGTGTTCAGCGAGGTGCGGACATTCGACCACCCACTCGATGAGCGGGGTGCCTGGGCCCTGGGTTGGAATGGTGCCAGCCTGCTGGCCTTTGATATGCACCACAACACGAAATATGGTTTTTTCAGCAAATGGGTCGCCTTCGACCTCTATGCCTTTCAAACACAACTGCCAAATACCCTTGGCCCCAATGCAGATGTTCTCGTCAAATGCCCCGAAGAATTGCAGCAGGAAGCTCAACTTCAAGGGTTACCTTGCTTGCAGAACGAAGATGGGCTGGGTTTAGCCGGGTATGTTTCTGCCGCGCCGCGTAGCATGCACCCTGCGGGTGTGAATGCTGCCTACCTCGATGGTCACGTCGAATTTATGGTGGATGACATTGATCCCTTCGTCATGGCGTTCAAAGTAAGTATCCATGATGGAAAATTTATGGATACCACTTCCTCTGATAACATTATAGTGGGTGGATTGCCTGTAATCATTATCAACGGCGAGAAATTCTAAGTATCGATGACGCGGAATTCATAGAGGCCAGTTCGTTGAGGGAAATTGCACTCCGTGAAGAGCCTCTATAAACTACCCGGTCAATTTGTAGTCGTGATAATCGTTTGCGGGATGGTACTGCTCGTGATTTCCTGGAATTGGCCATTTTATGCCTTATCCAAAACAGCGTGGTCTGACGAGCAGGCAAAAGCGTATGCGAACGCCTCCCACAAATTTCACCAACTTTCGCATCAAAACCCCCATCCGCAAGTGCGGAAAGACCGCTCAACTCCGTTCCAAGTGGAATTGGCCGAAGCGAAAGTCAAATACCAACAGTTACGCCAGCAACTCGATCATGCCCGGAGTCGCCCAAAATATTTTGGCTGGTTCACAAGTGGCCTGGGAATACTTTTGGTCGGTGCTGGCTGTTTGCTCTGGGTGACTACCCAGAATACCGCCTGATCTTTTCGATCTGCCAACATGCAACCTCGTATCACCACCCCCCTGCCAATTGTTTCCCAGTCACCGAGACCGATTCCCAGGACGGGGTTCACGCTCATCGAACTGTTGGTAGTTATCGCAATTATTGGCGTGTTGATCCAACTTCTACTTCCTGCCGTGCAAACGGCTCGAGAATCAGCACGGCGGGCTCAGTGTACCAACCGGCTCAAGCAATTGAGCTTGGCCGCGCTGAACTACGAGCAAGCGCATCGCGTCCTTCCGGCCTGTGGTATCGTGGCAGAAGCTAATCTCATCATTACGGATGGTGACACTCAAGTCATCAGCGACCAACACCCTGTTTACCTTCAAAATTACGGGAAAATGTTTAGCTGGGCGGTTCTCCTGCTACCCTACCTCGAAGAACAATCGCTGCACGACCAATTTGATTTCGATGTTTCCATTCTTGGACAAACGCAAAATCCGCAGGAGACCTTTGTCGAAACGTACCTGTGCCCCAGCGAACAACATGCCGGGATTTATTATCAAGACGACGATTTTACCTTGGGCAAACGATTTGCCAAAGGCAATTATGCGGCATATGTGAGCCCATATCATTCTGATCTGCAGTATCTCTATCCGGGTGCCCTGATTGGCACCGGACAGCCTCTCAAACGCGTAACAGATGGCGCAAGCAAAACTATTGTTTTCAGCGAGGTGCGAACATTGAATCACCCAGAGGATGAGCGAGGTGCCTGGGCATTGCCCTGGAATGGTGCCAGCCTGCTATCTTTCGACTTGCACCACTACGAAAGCAAATATGATAAACACCACGGGTGGGTGGCACATCCCGACTGGCCGGATCCCCAACTTCCAAATTTACTTGGCCCGAATTCAGACACTCTGGTCAAATGCCTGGACGAAATACGACAGCAATCGCAAATGGAAGGGATGCCCTGTATCCAGTACGAACGCAAAATTCCCATTGGGTATGTCTCTGCCGCGCCACGTAGCATGCACCCTTCGGGCGTGAATGCAACCTACCTTGACGGACGAGTCCACTTTATTTCCAATGAAATCGATAGTTTAGTCATGGGCTTCAAAGTCAGTATCAACGACGGCAACTTTATCGATCCGGACTTCTTCAACCGATAGTACGACAGGAGAAACAGCTCCTGACTGAATCATGGACTGATTATCGTGAGTATCCGGTATTTCAAAGGACTTGTCGTTTGTGAATTTTGGACAGAAACACCGAGGCCCGGTTGCGGTTGTAATGATTGTTTGCGGAGTGGTGTTGTTTGTCCTTTCCTGGACATGGCTGTCGATCACGACCTCCAAAAACCTGTGGTCTGACGAGCAGGCAAAAGCCTACGCAAAAGCCTCTCTCAAATTTCATCAACTTGCACAACAAAACCTCCACCGGAAACAGCAAATAGACTCTCGTCTACAAGGTCAAGACGGTCGCTTGCTGCAAATACCAGATGCACCTGATCCGCACGGGGAAGAGGACCACGCAGGCCCATCTTCACAGGATTTGGCCAAAGCAAAAAACCAATATTGGAAGCTGCGTCAACAACTCGATCACGCGCGTGATCGCCAAAAAAATGCCCCCCGGTTCCTAAGCATCCTGGGCGTAACTTTGATCACCGTTGGCTGCTTGCTCTTGCTGGTCACCCGAAAGGCAGCGTGAGCCACAGCAAGATCCCAACCGGGACAAAACGTGAACTTTTGGAAGTTGCCGCATCTGGGAAGGCTACGGGATGATTCCGCGTTCCTTGAGATAGTCCAACACCTGTATGACACAGTCATCCAGGGAACTCACACCGGTATCGACGACCAGTTCGGCATTCTCTGGTTCCTCGTATGGCGCGGAAATTCCGGTGAATTCGGGGATCTCGCCAGCCCTCGCTTTTTTGTACAACCCCTTCGGATCCCGCTCTTCGCAGATGTCCAATGCGCATTTGGCATAGATCTCGATGAACGAATCGCCTGAGATTTTGCGGGCGTCGTCCCGATCCTGTCGGTAGGGCGAGATAAAGGCCGTCAATGCCATGACGCCGGCGTCGTTGAACAGGTGTGCCACTTCGCCGATACGACGAATGTTCTCGCTGCGGTCTTCGGGTGAGAAGCCGAGATTCTTGTTCAATCCGTGGCGGATATTATCACCGTCCAAAACATAAGTACGGCAGCCGCGGTCAAATAACGCGTTTTCGACCGCTTGTGCCAACGTCGACTTTCCCGATCCACTCAAACCGGTAAACCACAGCACGGCCGCTTTGTGACCGTTCATTTTTTCCCGGTTGTCCTGCGTGATATCGGCGTGGTGCCAGGTGATGTTCGTACTCTTGATTTCTTCAGCCATTCTGTTTTCTCCTGACTCCAACTGACGCGGTACTCATGTATCTTTGTTTATCAAAGAGCAAGATGCTATCTTACTGGGTGGTTGCTGTCAATGATCTCCGAACTCCACGGTTGGAATAGCGCCCGCAATCGACGTGGTGAATTACGAATCCGACATTGTGGCGGCGAGGATTTTCGACGTGGTCTGGCGCATGATCCGCGGGTCAACCATCTTACCCTGTTGGAGCGTGGCGCGCACTTCCTTGCCGGAGATAAAGACCGGTTTTTCGTCCGGATGAGCTTCCATCAGATCCACCCGACCCATTGATTCATAGTACGCGGCGAATCCGACATTAACGGGGGTGATCTTCAAGTCGCCGCCAAGCGTGCCGAAAATTTCCTGGGCATCAAAATCACCCCAGATGGGCTCGCCGTCATGGTAAGGCGCGTCGGCGTGCTTGCGGCCAATGACGATATGGGTGTATCCCATATTCTGGCGATAGATGCCGTGCATGATGGCTTCCTTCGGACCCCCGTAAAACATTTTGATGTCCAGGCCCAACAACAGCACACGGTCAGGAACCTTGTCGCTGCGACTGCCCCACAGTTCCGGGTCGCTGTCTCCGTCACCCATCGCCCGATCGCTGATCAATTTCTCATATGTTTCCATGCGAACTTCTGCACTGACGTCATCCCCTTTGGTTTCACCCACCAGCGGATTCAATACGGCCGCAGCATTTCGGCCTTCGCGCAACAGTTTTTCCAACGCATACACCAGGGCATATTCATGGGCGCGGTGCAGCGGATTCCGGGTTTGAAAGGCGACGACAGCGTCCCATCCCTTGTCCGCCAGGACGCCACGAACTTCGCGCGGAGTAAGTACATATTTGCCGAAGTTCGGATTTTTTGGCTGTCGAAGCGCGCGTAGCGAGCCGCCGACGAGATGCGTTTTGTCTTCGTCATTTTTGAGGACCATGTCGCCGCCCGGATGGTCGGTCCTGGTCGTCTGATAGACCATTTCAAGGTATCGCCCCTTATCCCATGGAAAAACGTCACTGACATCCAGCGTTCCGATAATGTCGCCGTTCGGTCCGGTCAACGCTACTTTTGTTCCAGCAGTCAGTGAATCGGCCAGCTGCCGCGTTACCGGCAGCGAGATGGGAATCGTCCAGGCGTACAAGTTTCCGCCGCATTCGATAACACTTTCGTCGAGCACGCGATTGAAAGTGTGGCTATCCATCGGCCCGGTCAGTGGGCTCAGAGTGCCGTCTGCGATTCTGTAGAGGCTCGATACGTCGGCGGCCGAAACCGGCAGTTGCGGCAAACGTTCGGCCTCGCTCCTGAAGGCTTTGACTTCGTCTTCCGGAACAGTGCAACACACCACTTCGGAGAGCCCGCCATGCGGAGGAATCAGGTCTGACATCGTTATTTCCGTCGGTCATATAGCCAAAAAAGTGAAAACAGTCATCGTAAACATAGGTGAAGGGCAACGTTACGTCAATACGCTCCCGACGCAATTCCAGCATAAGGATGCGTGCTCACAACCTCCCAGTCGATTTCTTGAAGGACCGCAGGCCAGATGAAGCACAGGACTGAAAAAACTCGAACCTTGCTCAAGTCTTTCCAAACAACCGAAATCGCAGATAATTCATCATTCTTTGGTTGACCGGAACGCAAGCAGGGTGATTGACCGCTCGTCAGGCAACCAACAATAAAACAGGTCAAGTCGAAAGCGAATAACCGCCAAAACCGCATGTTGCGACATGACCACTTTGACCCTGCCTGATCCTCTGTGGACAGGACTGCATTTTGTCAACCATCAGAGAGATCTAGAGGTTTACTGCAAGCGCTCCCTGGCGCTAACTGGTTCCGGAACGTAGACAACCGACGACAAAAACAAGCGTCGTTCAACTGTGAGTGTTATACCGGCTAATGGTTCGTTCACGGTAAGCCCGTCGTGTTTTAATGGCTTTTTCATGGCGCGTCGGAATATACGCCTCGAACTGGCTGTGACAACTGAACGGCTCCTCTTTGGAACGTCGGACCTGGGAGACTAAAATTTCTACGAGTGGGCATCGCTGCCGAACACTAAATGAAGGGCTAGCGAGTGGGATTCAAGCAGCGGATCATCCAGATGCTACCTGCCAGACACGCACCAGCAGCGGTAAGGCTCTGGCTACTACGCCTCATGGTGCGGTGTGCAGGGTTGTCGAATTTAACCGGCACGATCGGAAAGATCGGCACCAACGGCAATTGACTGGCGGCGTGGCCTGTTCGTAGTTGGAGTCGTGCTGGGTACTCATTTGCTGCGAATTTCAGCAGCGAATCAAGCCAAACCAATTGGCAGACGGTTCTGAAATTACGGGCTACACTGGCGGTAGAGTGAAACGACAAGTGGCAAGCAAAACACAGCAAATTTGCCCTTCGGCCCTCCCGGTGAAACTTCCCCACAAAACAGTTTGACGATGTTGCATGACCTCTATTGACGAAACACTCTACCGACTCAGTGCCTTGATAGCATTGGGTTGCCCCACAATTATGATTGTGGGGTACTTCATTGGCAGGCGTGACTTGTTTCTGCCGTCCAACTTTTACTTGGGTGGCACCGCACTTTTCATTGGTGTTTCAGGGATGCGTGCGGCTAGCACGCCGCACATGGTCACCTACCCTTCGAGTGTTTACTACAAGCTTTTTGTGGGATTTGCTGTCTTTTTCGCGGCGATTCTGCTGACCTATCTGTTGTGGCGTTTTCCCCGGCGAATGGCAGGCAGGTTCCTGCGCAAGTGGCCACTGATAAACACAGCAACCATGTTGATCTTGTCGATAATCACGATCGCCTTGGCGATGATTCCACTATTTCCAACTCAGATTCCCGTGGTCACTCAGCTTATCGGCAAGATCTTTATTCATTTGGGACCCTTTGCTTTTGTCTTCGCATTGGCGGCATGGCACCTCGACAGATCGAATCCCCTATGCATTGTGAACGTGCTGGTTGTGGGTGGGTTGGCGATTCTCCTCTCCGTTTCATTCGGAAGTGGACGTCGCCAGTTTGCGGGAATCTTGATGGCAGCGATAATTTACGGCTATTGGGTTTGGATGCGTTACAAGCCCCGTTTGGTCGCACTGTGGTTACTTGGATTTGCGGTCGTGGGAGCCTGGCTACTGCTGCAAGGATTCGGCCAGGTGCGTCACCGCGCCGGCAACCAGGGGGGTATGGAACGTGCCGTAGAGTCGCTCCAATTGCTCGCCCGCGGACTCGGATCTGCTGCACAGTCAAATCTATACAACATTTCGCAACCTTCAGTGGAAATGGCCCTCCTGACGATTCACACTTTTACTGGGATTGATCGGTCAAGAGACGGTTCACCCTTTTTCGTGGTTTACAACATTTTGGCAAATCCAATCCCGCGCGTATTATGGCCACTGAGAAAACCTGAATCGCTAGGAAAGACAGTCCCCGAGATTGGCAAACAGCGTTACGGATTTTACGGCTATGGAAGCGTTAAATGGTCAATCAATCCGGTTGCTTATGGTTATCATGACGGTGGGCTTTTCCCGATTTTTGTTTATGGTGCGATCATCGGGGGATTACTTCGTTTCTTCGATGAGCTGATGATCCGTCAGTCGACCAACCCATTTCTCATTGGGCTGCTGGCGGCAAGCAGCGGCCACATCACTGGATTTCCGCGTGGCTCAATGGATGTCATGACGTGGATGCTTATCGGATGTGTGTTCGCGTTTCTTATGCTCAAATTTCTTAGCGGGCTTCTATTTGGGCCTGGTACCGAATACCCTCGCACCGACCATGTGGTAAACTACCCGCGATTTGGCCGAGTCAGCAATTATGTCCGCCGCGTAAAATCAGGGCGGGAATCGTCCCCGATGTGATCGATCATTCAGCGTCCAGTTTGATCTGCCGAATAGCCATATCCCCAGAGAATGGGGGAACCCGATTGCGGGATCAAACTCGCATAATGTACGTCCCATTGGAGAACAAGAACGTCGGTCGTGCTCGGGTGCGCGTAATCGTACTGCGCCTGATGCTAGTAGACGGGATGTCACCCAAGGTGGCAGATCTTCATCGGGGTCAACTCGCCAAGGAAGCCTTCCGGCTCCACATTGGGTAAATTCGGAAGCTCGCCATAGACGAGTCTGAGTTCGATCTCGGGTCGGGAAGCCAATTCTCGGTAAACGGGGACGCGGTGTTTTGCCAGGCAGGGCTCTTGGACCACGAGACGAATCGAACCGTCACCAGCAAGGCTGCTGTCGTGCATGGCAGCGTTTGATTCGGTCATAATGGCTCACAACAGGAAAGACCGCCACGGTTGCTGTACAGCGGTTTGCCTCATTGTTGTATAACGCTTTTGCCATCCGAGTAAGAGGTCTTGCCGTATCCCAGTTCCCCCAATCACCAACAATGGGCCCCGCGCCAGACTGATACCACGACGCATGCCTTTGTCCAGCAACAACCACAATCTGCCTCACCGTATCCTGATTGTTCGTCTCACCGCCTTGGGCGATGTCATTCATGGCTTGCCGGTGCTCTGCGCGCTACGCGAAAGTTATCCCCGCGCTTTTATCGGCTGGGCCGTCGAAGGTTCGGCAGGTGATCTTCTGGAAGGCCACAAGGCTTTGGATGAATTGATTCGCTTGCCGAGGCACTGGCTGAAATCCCCCCGCGAAGTGATCCGGCTTCGACGACGACTACGCCGACTCAACTTCGATACGACACTCGACTTGCAATGTCTGACCAAAAGTGGGCTTGCCGCTCGCTTGTCCGGTGCACGATGGAGGGTTGGAAAAGCAGGCTGCGACGGTCGTGAGCTGAGCAAGTGGCTTAATAATGTATTGGTCGAGCCAGGTGGAGAACACGTCATTGATCACTATTTGGGCATGCTGCAGCCATTTGGGATCGAATCGCCTAAGGTAAAATTTGACGTACCTGATCAAAAACAGGCAATCCAATCCATCACCAACTTCCAGCGTTCAAAGAGGTTGACCAACCAGCAGTTCGCACTTATCAGTCCGGGCGCAGGCTGGCCCTCAAAATTGTGGCCTGCCCGGAGATATGGGCAGGTCGCCAGGCACTTGATTTGCAAACATCAGTTACCGAGCGTTGTCGTTTGGGCCGGAGATCAAGAGCGGGAATTGGCCAAAACGATTGCTACCGAAAGCGCCGGTAGCGCAATCGTGGCACCGGCGACCTCCATCACCGAACTCGCCGCCTTGACGCGTAACGGAAGACTTTTTGTTGGTTCCGATACCGGCCCAATGCATCTGGCAGTTGCAGTCGGGACACCCGCAATTAGCTTGCACGGTCCAAGCCGCGCCGAGTGGTGCGGCGCGTACGGATCACACAATACCCGTCTGCAAGTTCGCCTCGACGAAGGTCGCTCACGACACCGGAAAAATACCGACGATTCGGCCATGCGAGAAATTTCGGTTGAGATGGTCTCTGAAGCTTGTGACCAGTTGCTCATAGCAAACACGGTTCGCCGCTGTGGTTGAACCGACGGATGCCAACCAACAGGAGCGTTACAAGCGACACACACAACCGACAACGTTGTCGTCATATTCAGCTCGCAGTCGACAGTCGCTGCTAGGCAAAACGCGCATAAACCGTTTCGAGTTGGTCCAAATACCCAGGCCACGAATAATCAGAACGGGCTCGTTCTCGCCCTCGTCGCCCCAGGGCCTCTGCGTGCCTGCGATTGTCCAGCAGCGTCATCATCGCAGCAGCCAGGGCCTGTGGAGCTTTGGGCGGCACGAGCAAGCCATTTCCGTTGTGCTCGATAACCTCTGGGGCTCCGCCGGTGGTGCAGCCAATCACAGGGCGGCAAAGCAAGCCTGCCTCAACATAGACAAGACCCAAGGGCTCCCGATGCGAAGGCAAGGCCACAACATCAACCGCGCGCATCAAATCGGCTACATCGCGTCGAAAACCAGTCATCCGTAGCTGTTGGACAAATCCCTCCCGGTCCGCTTCGGCCAGCAGTGTCTCACGGAGCGGCCCTGCACCAACACACCAGAATTGCGCTTGCGGGAACGAGCGGAGCACAATCGGGATCGCGCGGAAAAGGTCTGCCCAACCTTTTTTGGGGGACAAGTGTGCAAAACAGCCAATCACTGGGGTCTTCGGCCCGGCACCCAGTTCCTCACGAACTCGGGCAGGTAACCGCTGGGGTTGGATATCGGTAGGGTCGACTGCGTTGTGGATAACCGTGATGCGGTCCCCTTGAATCCCCTGCTCGACAAGATGCATTTTCACCGCCTGCGAAACAGCAACTAGGTGTTTTTGCGACCGGTGCCAGATAGCCGACGTAAATCCATGGACATGCCCGAGCGAGGGAGTCCCGCCGAATTTTTCCAACCAACCTGCCCACCAACTCGCCGATGACAAGTGGGTGTGGAAAAAATCGGTTCGATATCGATGAGCAAATCTCTGTAAGACCTGGGGAGCCAACAGGTTGGCTTTCCCACCTATTGCCGCGGGCTCAATCGCAAGTCCCGCCATGCGGAATTCAGCAATTGCGGGACTGTGACGGCTGCAAATGGAATGCAACGCATGGCCACGTGCTTCCAGTCGTGGTACGAGCCGAGCCAGTACGCGTTCGGCACCGGAATAACGGGATGGTGTAATCACCTGTACAATGCGATGCCGACTCGCCGCGTCCGAAGGCGTTGGGGCGAATAGCGAAAAACTGTGGGCAGGATGACCCATGGTGACTGGAACAGTTGCGATTTGTGAGTCCACCTTACAACATGTTGCGTGAGGTGGTGACCAACTTTGCCAACACGCGCTTACCCGGCAAGGCGATTCGATTTGTAGAGATACGGGTTCAGGGTCGGGTCGTTGTACATCTTCATTTGCCGGTACACCTTTAGCAGTTTTCTACCTGAAAAGATGTCCGCCAGCAGTTCCGCAAGCGATTCCGACAAGTCTGTAGCCTGAAGTTCGCAGCGGCTAATCCGCTCCCTGACTTTGTCAAAATGTTCCTGGTCTACATTGCGACGGTTAAGTTGTTCTTTCAAATGATAAATCCGCAGTGACATAATCGAGAGTCGATCGATAGCACTTCCAGGAGTTTCCGTATTCAGCTGGGCGTCCTTCTGTGGGCGGACCTCATTAGTCACCAAGTCCTGAATGAGTGCCTCGTCGATTCGTTCGATCCAATTGTTGCGCTGCTGGTTATAGCCATCGATCGCTCTTTTAACCTCGGCCACGCGGAAATCCCCCACGTCACCGCTGCGGGCAATATCTTCTTCATGCCACAGCAGAAAGTTGTATTGGTGCTGCCGGCAGATGACCCACAGCAACCCATCATAGGAATTGTCCAGCTCACAGTGGTGCCAACGCTCCACCGTGTCACGCTGCAAAGTGGTTATTTGCTGAACACGCTGGTAGGGATCGTAGAGCATCGCTTTCCTTCCGGGCAAAAACGCCGTAATTCCGCTGTGGGAAGCAGCCAAGTAGAGCTTGAACCGGCCAAGATTCTAGGAAATAAGCGGGTAGACCGACAGATTAATTGGGACCGAATGACCATAGCTAGAAGAGCACACTCGCTCGCCACTCCGGCCAACCGTAGAATATCACAACTACTATCAATTTAGCCAACCCGCGTGAACCGATGGGAAACGATACCCTACCGATGACAGGCCGACCAACGTTGAATCCTGAAAGACAACTACCACTCCCGGTGCTAGCATTACTGGCAACGGTGCTGCTGTCCCTCGGGCTGGCCTCGACTGCCGTTGCTGAGGATGCTTTGCAAAACCCGCTCAACTCGGAACGGGTTGCAAGCTACCTGGAGAAAATATGCAACCTTGGCCCGCGGTATAGCGGGTCGCCAGGAATGAACCAACAACAGCAACTGTTGGTGAACCATTTTGAACAACTTGGAGGGCAGGTAACTCGGCAACGATTTCGTGCCAAAAATCCACAAACGGGCGCCCCGGTCTCGATGGCCAACCTGATTGTGCGCTGGCACCCGGAACGAGAACACCGCATTCTGCTCTGCGCACACTACGACACCCGCCCACTACCAGATCGAGATCCCAATCCGACGCGCCGCAAAAATGGAAAATTCGTGGGAGCCAACGATGGTGGTAGTGGCACGGCAGTGCTGATGGAACTTGCCCATCTGATGCCTGCATTGTCAGGGAATTACGGTGTTGATTTCGTACTTTTCGATGGTGAAGAATTTGTCTTCAATGATCGGCGGGGTGATCGTTATTTCCTGGGAAGTGAATGGTTCGCCCGGCAATACGCCACCAACCCGCCTGCGCACCCCTATCGCTGGGGAGTTCTCTTGGACATGGTAGGAGATGCCGACTTGCAAATTTACCAGGAGCGCAATAGTGTCCAGTGGCGTGACACCCGCCCACTGGTCGCGCAGATTTGGGCAACTGCCAAGCGTTTGGGTGTCAAAGAATTTATCGCCAAGCCAAAGCATCTAGTTCGGGATGATCATTTGCCACTACACAACTATGCCAAAATTCCCACCTGCGATATCATCGATTTCGACTATCCGTATTGGCACACCGAGGGTGATGTGCCACAACATTGCTCAGGCACCTCGCTGGCAAAAGTGGGCTGGGTTGTGTATGAATGGCTGAACAGTCTGAACTAGTTGTGCGATCCCCTCGGTCACGCGGCGCAACCCACTAACCCTCGGTGCCCCAACGTGCTCGTCACCAACATCTTTGCGTTATTGCTGCTGGGACTGTCGGGATTGCTGATAAATTCCCATTGGCGTGCCAGGCAACGTGTGGAATTTGCAAGCGGGCTGGAGGATCATGCCCGCCTATTCGCTAACTCGCAGTACTATCGGCGGATGACGGCAAGTGGGTTGATTGGGCTTCTCGGGGCGGCAATTGCGATTCGCCCCCTTGTGCCGATCCGGTCTCTGCCGATCACGATCTACCTGTTCATCCTCTTACTGGCGAGTGCCTTGATCGTCTTCCTTGCCGTGTTCGACGCCTTTGCAACTGGATTGTATTACCAACGGCTCCGGGGTAACCAACGTGCAGCCCAGATCAAGCTCGCCCAAGAACTGAAAGCTGTCCAAGACAAGCTGGAATAATCGACATTACGTTCCCCTGAAAACGAACTGGAATCACGCTTGGATCCCCTACGCCTCACAATTGCGGCAATTCCTCTGGCCGCATACATGTTGTTACTTGGCTTGTTGAATCTGCGCCGGCAACCATTGATGACCACCGGGAGCAGCGATCTGGCAACCTTAGGGTTGGCACTCTCGGGAGTCATGCTTGTCGGACCGCTGGAGCTTTTTCGACCCGAAGCCGCCGTTGCGGAAATGGGCAATTATGTATGGTTGCTCCTGCTTTCCTTCTATTGGCTCTGGGTTTGGCTCTTTGGTTTGCTGTCACGGCCACGGCTGGTGATCTACAACATTAGTGCCGAAGAATTGCACCCTGTATTGGCCGAGGTCGCGGCAGAATTAGATTCCAACGCCCGCTGGGCTGGTGACAGTCTGACCTTGCCGGAGCTCGGGATCCAGTTGCACCTCGATGGTTTTTCCATCATGCGGAACGTTTCGCTGGCGAGCAGCGGTGGCCGTCAGAGTCTCGATGGCTGGCGTTGTTTGGCGACGCTGATGGCAAAAAAGCTGTCGGCAATTCGGGTGCAATCGAACCCCCGCGCCGTCAGTTTTTTTCTGGCCGCAGCCGTGCTGATTGCCCTAAGCTTTACCCAGTTGCTCAGCCGTCCTCTGGAACTGGCTGAAGCACTTCACGAGGTCTGGAAGTACTAGTGCGGGATTTATTTGCACAAGCCATCTGCTACGCGTCCAGGAATACTTCCAGAACCGCAGGTCCCAGTCTCTATCACCTGGAACCGTTGCCGTGAGGGACTTCTGCTCGAATAACCGCAATGACCGTCAGACACAGCTGCGTGTCAGCAACCAGAAGGCCTGTCAGTGGGTTAAGGAGCCTGATTCTCCGTCGCGAGATATCGCTGAAGCGCGCCCGTCAAACGGGGGGCTGCAGCCGGTGCCCGGTCAAGCAGTGGAAGGCCTGCGGCGATGGTCTGGGCAGCTCTCTCCCGATAGTCAGGCCGATCCAGCGCCTCTGCCAAGGCCAGCAGGTTTTCGGCCGAGATGGAATTACCCGCGGGCAAAGCCCCATCTACCTGCTTTTTCCCGCGTGCGAAGAGTTTTTCATGGTCATGGGATGTGAAAAAGAAGCCACCTTGCTGATCATCCCAAAAAAGTTCGATCTGCTTGCGGGTGAGCTGGTCAGCCCGCTCAAGCCACTTTGGATCCTCGGTTGCCTCATAGAGCGCCAAGAGACCATTCACAAAGAAAGCGTAGTCATCGAGGTAGGCATTCAGTCTGGCCTCTCCCTCCCCATAGGTTCTCAGCAATCGACCATCTGATTGCCTCAGCTTGGCCCACAACAAATCGGCTGCGCGGGTAGCGGCAGCGAGATATTTCGGTTCGTCGAAAATCCGGCCAGCGTCGGCGAATCCGCCAATCATGATCCCATTCCAGGCAGTCAAGATCTTCGTGTCGGTCAGTGGTCGTTCGCGCTGGTTGCGTGTTGCCAGGAGCTTCGCCCTGATTGGCTCCCACTCGGCAAGCAAATCAGGGACACTTTTACTTTGCCGACTTGCGTGTGCGGTGAGCGGCTCACGGAGCAAGAGGACGTAATTGCCTTCAAAGGTGGGCTCTCCGCTGGTGCCATAAACTTCACTGAGCCAGGCCAGTTGCTTGTCGGAAAGTGTGTCGCTGAGCTCTGCACTGGTCCAAACGTAGAATCTACCTTCTTCTTCATCCGTTTCGGCATCGAGCGCCGCATAAAAGCCGCCTTCCTCACTGGTCATCTCCGACAACACGAAATTGAGTATGTCATGAACAACTCGTGCAAAATCTTCCCGCTTTGTGAGTTGGTAGGCCTCACTGTAGACAGTTGCCAGCTGGCCGTTGTCATACAGCATTTTTTCGAAATGAGGAACCAACCAGTAACGATCAGTGCTGTAGCGGTGAAACCCGCCACCGAGATGATCATAAATACCACCTTGTGCCATTTTCTCGAGCGAAAGGCGCAACATGCGTCGCGCGTCGTTGGCTTGCTCAGGGTTATCCGCTTGGGCAACTTGGAGTAAGAACAACAGGTTGGACGGTTCGGGAAACTTGGGGCGTCGCGGATTGCGGGCCACATAGCCAAAACCCCCATGTTCAGGATCGAATTGCTCGCTGAGGACACGTAACGCTTCGTCGACTGGCTTGCGGGTCCAGCGGAGCGGCTGATCCAGAGCGGGCGATTCCGCTTGTGCAAAAGTTTGGCGAACAACTTTCACAAGTGTTTGGCTATCGTGGCGCAGTTTGTCCGGACTGTTTTCCCAAGTCTTCTGAATAAACTTGAGCACCTCCAGGAATCCTGGCCGCCCCGCCTGGCTCCGGGGAGGAAAATAGGTGCCACCGAAGACAGGATCACCGTCTGGCAAGAGAAACATAGAGAGTGGCCATCCCCCGCCCTGGGGCGAACCGATCAGCTGGAAATAGAGCTGCAACGCGGTCATGTAGAGATCGTCGATGTCGGGCCTTTCTTCGCGGTCGACCTTGATACAAATGAAATGTTCGTTGAGGTATTTTGCGATCTCGTCATTCATGAAGGATTCGCGCTCCATGACATGACACCAAAAGCAACTTGAATAGCCAATCGACAGGAAAACAAGCTTTTTCTCCTGGCGTGCCTTTGCAAATGCCTCCTCACCCCAGGGGAACCAATCCACCGGATTGTGCGCGTGCATCAACAGATAGGGACTGGTTTCACTGCCCAGACGATTGGCCGGCCGCGGGGTAACCGTCTCAGCAAATATGCCGGAAGTAGCCAAACTACAAACGGCAAGTGTCGAAGCGACCCAGTGGGAACCGAGCATGTTGATGGTCCATAAGTTCAGCGGGATATCACGGGGACAACAACTTCCACTTTAACATAATACGCATTTGCCCTTGAATGGGTGTACCCCGGGCTTATAATCCGACAGTCGGCAATGAGGGTCTTTGTTCATTCCGATTGTGGCCTTATATTAGAATCCATGGGAATCAGGGCACTGGGAATCAGGGCACTGGGAATCAGGGAACTTGGCGGCGCTGTCAACCCTTCATTTGAGCCAGTGGTTGGGTAAGAAGCTATGCGGGTGTAGCTCAGTTGGCAGAGCACAACGTTGCCAACGTTGTTGTCGTGGGTTCGAATCCCATCACCCGCTCTTGAATGGAACGAGGCCCGCGAATCTTGGCACGGGAGGGCGCGGCCCGTTTTTTTAAATCCGGTGCCCTTATCCGTAAATGCGGGTAGAAAGTTGCGTCGATGTCCACAGACCAAATCGAAGGCGATCAACTCGACGATGTCGAATCCGGGGAAAATCTCGCCAATGACAGCGGTTCCGGTGATGAATCCCCCGAAAAGCTTGATTTAGCAGTTGAAATCCAGAGTCCCTCGGCCTGCGAGCGGCATATTACCGTAACCATTTCGCGGGACGATATTGAACGCTATCTGGACGACGCATTCAGTGAAATGATGGCAACCGCCGCGGTACCAGGCTTCCGCACGGGGCGGGCTCCCCGCAAAGTGGTCGAAGGGCGTTTTCGTCAGGACGTAACCGAGCAAATCAAAGGCTCCCTGCTGATGGACAGCTTGAGCCAGATTAGCGAGGAGCAAAAGTTGGCAGCGATTGGCGAACCCGATTTGGACCTTAGCGCGGTCGAAGTCCCCCAAGAAGGTCCAATGACGTTCGAATTTCGCCTTGAAGTTCGACCCGACTTTGACGTACCCAACTGGAAGGGGCTGGAACTTCGACGTCCGTCACGCGATTTCACCGAAAAGGATATCGACCAACAACTGGATCAAATGCTTGCCCGCTTTGGACAGTTGGTTCCTTACGATGGTGAGGTCGGCGAGGGTGATTATCTGACGGTTAACATCACATCGACTTCGGCTGGTAAACAGGTTGCCGCCGAGCAGGAACAAATCGTCCGCGTACGTCCCACACTTAGTTTCATCGACGGCAAACTGGAGGGATTTGCTGACCTCGTCGCTGGTGTGAAGGCCAAAGAAAAGCGGTCTGCTGAAATCACTCTCACCGAAGACGCGCCGAATGAAGCGTTGCGTGGTGAGAAGGTCTCCGTAGAATTTGAGGTCCTGGAAGCGAAAAACCTCAAGCTACCTGAACTCACTGCAGAGTTCTTACAGGAAATCGGGGACTACGGATCGGAAGAAGAGCTTCGTGACGTCGTGCGAAAAAATCTCCAACGCCAGCTTGAATACCGTCAGCAACAAATCGCCCGCGAGCAAATCACCGCGTCATTGACCAAAAGCGCCGACTGGGAATTGCCACCAAGTCTGTTGCAACGCCAAAGTAGTCGTGAATTGGAACGGGCAACGATGGAATTGCAGCGCAGCGGGTTCAGCGAGGCTGAAATCCGTGCCCGCGAAAACCAATTAAAACAGAATAGCACTGCCTCGACCGCAACGGCGCTTAAAGAGCATTTCATTCTTGAAAAGATTGCTGAAGAGGAAGAAATTGATATTGAACAGGGCGACTACGAAAAGGAAGTGGCCCTGATCGCGCTGCAAAGCGGCGAATCTCCCCGCCGAGTACGAGCCCAACTTGAAAAGCGTGGCCTGATGGATGTACTCCGAAATCAAATTATCGAGCGAAAAGTTCTTGAACGTGTTCAGGCCAAAGCCAAATTCAAGGACGAAGACTATGAGCCCTCCACAGCAACTGCCGAAGCCATTCAGATGGCTGCCGGGGGGGGGGCTGCGATCCCCGATGTAACCGAAGCGTCGGTGGACGAAACCGAGGAATCTGAATAGTATTTGGTCAAGCTGAGCTTTGCAGGTCGACGTTGCGAGATGGTCCGCTTTGTTGCAAGTTCTCCGTGACACGACCCACCCTGGTTCATTTGAGAAAATATATAAGCATGTTACACGCCCTTCCTCGCACCAAACCGCGATTTCAAGGTGACCGAGGCTGTGAGAGGGGGAGTGAAACGCAGGAAGGATCGAACGATGAGTGACTTCGCTGCATCAGGATTAGGTATCGCTTCACCCGTAAAACAGCCGGCAGTTCAAGCCATGCGGGACTATCAACGCCAGCGGCAAATGACGCTTGGTGATTTGCTGCTCGAAAACCGTATTATTTTCCTACAAGGAGAACTCTACGACGGTAATGCCAACGAACTGGTGATGAAGCTGCTCTACCTGCAGAGTGAAAACCGCCGGAAAGATATCCACTTCTACATCAACTCGCCCGGCGGGAGTGTTACCGCAACCCTCGCCATTTACGACACGATGCAGATGATTTCGTGTCCTGTCGCCACCTATTGCGTCGGCCTGGCAGCGAGCGGTGGCGCCATCCTCTTAGCCGGAGGTGCGAAAGATAAACGATTCTCGCTTCAGCATGCCAAGATCATGATCCATCAACCCCATGGTGGCGTCGGTGGACAGGTCTCCGATATCGAGATTCAAGCCGACGAAATTATGAGAACCCGTACCACACTCAATGAGATCCTCGCCCACCACACCGGCAAGGATGCCGACGAAATTGCTAAAGCCTGCGACCGCGATTTTTATTTGAACGCCGAAGAAGCCAAGGAATTTGGTGTCGTCGACGATATCCTGACTAAGCAACCCGTTGAAAAGGATGAAGATGAGTAGGCGATGACAGGCTTTTTCCAGCCAGGACCAGCGTGCACAGCTCTCTTCCGAGTTTTCTCTCCACATTCACTCGTTTAGCCAATCGGACCATGCCCCTAATTCCTTACGTCATTGAAAAAAGCGGCCGCGAAGAGCGGGCGATGGATATCTACAGTCGTCTCCTTGCCGACCGCATCGTCATGCTCGGCTCAGGCGTCAACGACGAGATTGCCAATAGCCTTGTGGCCCAACTGTTGTTTCTGCAATCTGACGACCCCAAGGCCGATATCCACCTCTACATCAATTCCCCAGGTGGTAGTGTGACCGCTGGTATGGCAGTTTACGACACGATGCAGTTTGTCACTTGCGACGTTGCCACCTACTGCATGGGACAATGCGCTTCGATGGCCGCCGTCCTGCTTGCAGCCGGTGCCGAAGGCAAGCGGCACACACTGCCCAATAGCCGCATCATGATTCATCAGCCATCCGCCGGTATGGAAGGAGCGGCCGAAGATATCATTATCCACGCCAATGAGTACAAGAAAACCAAGGAAAAACTGAACCGCATCCTGTTCAACCACACCGGAAAATCACTGGAACAAATCGATCGCGATACCGATAGAGATCACTTCATGTCGGCTGAGGAAGCACTCGAATACAACATTATCGACAAAGTTGTCAGTAGCATGCCTGCCGCGGGCTGAGGACTACCCTGGTGATTCAACCAATTACGCCGCGAATGATCGCTCCATCGCTTTTTAGCCTCCTGTAGCGATTGACTGTCGCGGCATCAACGCTGGCGGTGCTGTCACCCGACCTGCAATTGACGTGTCGCGGATGATCCTCTAGTTACAGCCCGCTCGACGCCAAGTCGATGCGCTACTTGTCTCAGAATCTTTTTCGACCATCCTTTTGCAGTGATGATACGTCGTGTGGAACCTGCACTCCCTACGTCAATCGATTTGCATTCTCACTCCTCTGATGTGCGGCTTGCTTTCCGGCTGTCACGGTGGCCCAAAGACCGACGTGATTGAACGCGAACTCCGCTGGCAGGAAGACCAGATCTACGCCCTGGAAGACTACTTGATGGAATACCAGGCGAAAGTTCGCCGACTTCGTTGTGAAAATGAAACGCTCCGTCAGTCTTTGGCCAAAGCCAAGACAACGGAAATACAAGAGGCGAGGGAAACCTCAGAACTCCCTTCACCCGATCAGCCTGACGAGACGATTCGCCCCGAACGATCGCTCCTGAAAAACCCAAGTCCTGCCAATTCGCAGCACGACGATTTTGATTCACTCGATCTGGAAATACAAGAAATTGAAGTGCCCCTGGTCCCGGAACTTGGTGTACCGGATACACCCGACCTGCAGGAGAACACCCCTTCGCCGTCGGCCGATCTTCATGGTGCGAACTCAGCCTCGATGGTGGCAGCAGCCGAAACGGCAGGAAAGACCCTGCCGGAGAAGCAACTGTCAAACGATCAAATAGTCGCTCCATCGGTAGAACGCAACCTTCCTCCCTGGATTACCGTTGCGACAAGCCCGACCATCGTAGAGGCGAGCCAACCCCCTGAATTCTCTGGTCCGCCACCGAAAGAACCCGCTGACAGGAACATGGAAGTTCCCCGGCACACAGCCTCGAAAGAAGAAAAACAAGCGGAGTTAAAGGAAACGGGCACGGTTTTTAATGACGATGCGGTACTGGGTACTTTCGAACCGATCTGGGACGGCGAAGAAATCGAACCGCTGCAAACCCCACGACTTGCTGCTCCCATCGTGGCCCCAGAGATTCCCCACACCTCGTTTCAACCGACCAACGTGCTGCTGGAAGTTGACTTGGACAGTAATCGAGAGCGACTGGGTATCACAATCACGCCGCTGGCTGCGGATCAACAACCTACAGCCTTTTCGGGAATCGTTTCGTTGATGTTACGTGACCCGCAGGAACCGACTGGATCGCTGCACGAAGTGCGGTGGGATTTCGACAGCGATCAAGTACAAAATGCTTGGGTGCATTCGTTACGGAGACAGTCGCTACACTTTCGCTTGCCGCTTCCAGAAACGTTGCCAACCGACCGGCCAATCGAGTTCTGGGTCCGTTTGATGACCGCGTCGCTCGAGGGTCCAACGAAAATCCTCGACCATATCGTACTGCAACTGGACGGATTTCCAGAATCAACGCCCATCGGAATGGGAAATGACTGGGCAATCGCCAGGCCGGGTGAACCAAGCTTGCTCGAGACCGAGGCGCCCAAACAAACCAGGTCTGACTGGCAGGCGACGGGTGCTCGGGTGATTCTCCGTTGACAGCAAGGCAACGCTGAGCAGCAAGGCAACAACGACGAACGTATCCACTCAACAGACCACTCGCACCGTTCAAACTAGAATTGACCGATTCGTGCGATTAAGTCTACCGTCCGGCAACTGTATCCCCACTCGTTGTCGTACCAACTCACCACTTTGACCAAGTTGCCAGATATCACCTGTGTGAAATCTGCGGCAAAAATCGAGCTGTGTGAATCGCCAATGATATCGCTCGATACGATTGGATCTTCAGTGTAACTAAGGATGCCCTTAAGCGGCCCATCAGCGGCTCGCTTCATGGCGGCATTAATTTCGTCTTCACTTACGTTACTCTTTTTCACCAAAACGGTCAGGTCGACAACGCTGCCGGTCAAAACGGGAACGCGTAGAGCAATTCCAGTCAACTTTCCCTGTAATTCAGGTATCACCAACCCCACTGCTTTGGCGGCACCGGTCGTTGTCGGAATGATGTTTTCCGCCGCAGCTCGAGCCCGATAGGGATCCTTGTGTGGTTGGTCTTGAGTCGGTTGATCATTCGTGTAGGCATGGACGGTCGTCATCAGACCTTTTTCCAGCCCAAACGATTCGTGAAGAACCTTGGCCAGCGGCGCCAGGCAATTGGTGGTACAGCTTGCATTGCTGATGCATTTCAAGTCGGGGTTGAGTTGGTCATCGTTAACACCCAAGACACAAGTCAGGTCAGCGCCGTCTTTAGCCGGCGCACTGAGAACAACCCGTTTGGCCCCTGCCACGAGATGAGTGTCGTAGCCCGGCTTTCCACCACCGGAACGACTTGTGAAGATGCCTGTGCTCTCAACGACCACATCAATGCCAAGCTCTCCCCAAGGCAACTCGGCTGGGTTGCGAACTGCCATGGCTCGAATCTGCTTGCCATCGACGATCAGATTCTTTTGATCGTAATCGACGGTCCCTGGAAAACGGCGGTGAGTGGTGTCGTACTTCAGTAGCGTTGACAACATTTGGTTATCGGTCAGGTCATTGATCGCAACGACCTCAAACTCACTGGAGCGGGCGTGTAAATTGCGGAATGTCAAACGCCCAATTCGACCAAAACCGTTAATGGCAACTCGGATAGACAAATCTTCACCCTCCGTATGCGCTGTTATTGTAGTCCTATCGTTACTGTCGTCCCGCCGCAGGACAGGCAAAGTTTACAATCGTCACAGCCTGTCTTTTCTCGCGTTTCTCACGTCAGAAAGATCCAGCCCGATATTATACGGCTGCTGAAAATCCAGAACAACCAAGGACTTCCGGTTGGCCTTCCCCCAAACTATGTACCAGCCTTAATGAGAGGATCTAGGGTTAAGGGACCGCTGCTGTTCTGGAGTGAGGGCGTAGCCCGAACGGGTGCGTTGGGCATGGTGAAGTGATTGGGGGTAAAAGTCCCCTGCGGGGCCTATCGGAGGCAACCGCGAGGTGAAGGCAACTGCACGAGACGGAGCTTGGACAATGGACAATCGAAGTCTTTCCCGCG
>CAUZEA010000050.1:0-39945 GCA_963578605.1 Planctomycetota bacterium | reverse complement strand
ACGAAGCTTCTCAATAATCTGCTTGGTCGTGTGTCGGTTCTTCTTCATCTGAGGAAATCCTTTCCGGGCTACGCCCGGATGCGATTCTCTCATAGACCTGGATCAGTTAAAGGGGGGAAGCCCAAGGTCTGCAGCGGTAAAAAGCGACCAGCATTACTTTGTTACCCAGGAAGAGATCCAACAGTTGCTGTCGGTATGCGATCCCACTTGGCGGGTCATCACGGCACTTTGTCGATATGGTGGATTGCGGTGTCCGAGCGAAGTTCTATCGCTCCGATGGGAAGGGGTGAACTTTGAGACTGAAAAGATTGTCGTTCTATCCCCCAAAACGGCCCGCCACCCTGGTAAAGATCGTCGAGTCATGCCGCTGTTCCCTGAATTGAGAGAGTTTTTGTACGAGGCATATGATTGTGCCCGCGAAGGCGAAGAGTATGTAGTGGGTGGTGATGTAGGGGATCATTACCGAAAGAAGGCCGATACACCCAAGGGTTGGCGAAACGTCAACATAAGGGGGCATTTTGAGCGGCTATTCATACGGGCCGGTATGAAAACGTGGCCAGCGATATTTCACGCGATGAGGGCAAGTCGAGAGACGGAACTAGTTAAGGATGGGCACCCAATACATGTGGTGACATCATGGCTGGGTAACAGCCCCCGGGTAGCCTTGAAGCATTACCTGATGGTCACTGAGGACGATTTCAAGAAGGCAACCCAGGGCAGCGCAAAATGCAGCGCACAAACAGCGCAAAATGCAGCGCAGCACTCACAGGCACCCAGCAGCACCAACTGGAAAGAAACAACACAACCCCTTGAGCGACCAAGGGGTTATGCGAAGACGTGCGATGGCATGCCGAAGCGTGCAATACCATCAAGCGGAGAGGACAGGATTCGAACCTGCGGTACAGTATGACCCGTACGCCGATTTAGCAAACCGGTGCTTTCGACCACTCAGCCACCTCTCCCGGTTGGATGGGCTCTCCTGGGTAGGCGGGTAGCTCACCAAGTGTGACCATTCTAGGTGTTTCGGCCGTAGCTGCAAGTCGAGCCCGCTTGATTTCGGCAGCTCGGAGTAAGTCTCCCAGCGGAGGTATTGACCAGATCAGTAAGGCAAATCGGTGATTCAGTGATCCAACCGTACTGTTTGCGGTTCGTAGGGAGATCGCACGAATCGATTGACGGTGATTACGACCGCGGCCTATGATGCGAGCAGAGGATGCACAGGCCGTTTCCTCGCAGAATAACCATTTCCTCCCAGCATAAAGGGCATGCACGTGCCGTCGAATCCATCTGTCACAAAACAGCTCATCCGCGTCGGGCACAGTCCCGACCCCGACGATGCATTCATGTTTCATGCCCTCGCCAATGACAAAATCGAGACAGGCCCGTACGAGTTTACCCACGAGCTGGTCGATATCGAGACGCTCAACCAGCGGGCATTTTCGGCCGACCTCGAGTTGACGGCGGTCAGCCTGCACGCCTACGCCCATTTGCATGACAAATACTTACTTTGTTCTTGCGGGGCAAGTATGGGTGATGGGTACGGGCCAATGGTGATTGCGCGCGAGACAGTCTCGTTAGGAAAAATTGCTGAGCGATCGATTGCCGTTCCAGGCGAATTGACGAGCGCGTTTTTGGCCCTTCGCCTTTGTCTGAATTCTGAATTCAAGTATGTCCTTGTTCCTTTTGATGAAATAATTCCTGCCGTGGTCGCTGGCAACTACGAGGGTCAGCCGGTTGACGCAGGGTTGATCATCCACGAAGGACAACTGACCTATGGAGATCACGATCTGAAATTGATTGTCGATCTTGGTAAGTGGTGGCAGGAGGAAACAGGGCTGCCGTTACCGCTTGGGGCTAACGCGATTCGCAAGGATCTGGGAGAGGAAACGATTGCTGATGTGCAGCGGCTGTTGTATGAGAGTATTCGCTATGGTTTGGAGCACCGAACCGAGGCACTCGATTATGCCCAGCAGTACGGGCGGGATTTAGACCAAGGTCGCGCGGACCGATTTGTGGGCATGTACGTCAACGACTGGACCCTGGACTTTGGACCCCGTGGCAGGGAATCTGTGGCTCGATTTCTGGCACGTGGGCACCAGGCAGGAGTCATTCCCACGCTGGTAGAACCTGAATTTGTAGACCTTGACTTGCAAGCAGGCTGAGTGTTGGGAGCCGTCCATCGTGAAGAAAGCACCTCGAGTTGAACCAGGTCGGCCTTCCCGTGTCGATTGGCATGATCGAATCGATGCAACGATCAAAGCGAACTTCGACCGTATCGTTAAGTTGCGTCGCCACCTTCATACCCATCCTGAGCCAAGCCATGAAGAACTCGCAACGAGTTTACACCTCTACCAGCAGTTCAGTGAATTAAAATTACCGGTACGGATGGGCCCGGAAGGTCGTGGCGTGATTGTCGACAGCCGTGACGATGGGCAATCGTCGCAGGGGCGCCGGCTTGCGCTGCGTGCTGATTGTGACGCTTTGCGGATCGCGGACGAAAAGCAAGTCGCGTATCGCAGTCAGGTTGCGGGGATCATGCATGCATGCGGGCACGACGCGCACTCAGCGATTCTCTTTGGAGCGGTTGTTGCGCTTGACGAATTGACCCAACAGGGTGGATTGCCGGTTCCGGTCCAGTGGCGAGCTATTTTTCAGCCTGCTGAGGAAACATGCTGCGGAGCCCACGAGATGACTGCCGCAGGGGCGATCGAGGGGGTTGAGGCAATCCTTGCGTTGCACGTCGATCCAACCCGTCTGACCGGCACGATTGGTGTGCGGCCAGGTATTTTCACTGCCAGTTGTGACGACATGCGACTGGTGATTCACGGCAGGGGTGGTCATGGGGCCCGGCCTCATCTTTCGAAAGATCCGATTGGTGCAGCGGCCCAGTTGATCAGTACGCTTTACCAGTTTGTCCCTCGCGCGACGGATAGTCAGGATGCGGTCGTTGTTTCTATCGGGCAAATCCGTGGGGGCGAAAATCCGAACGTCATTCCTGAAACGGTAGAACTTGCCGGCACGTTGCGAACTTTGGACCTTGCGGTGCGGGAGCAGGTGATCGACCAGATTTGTGCTTTGTCCAAAGGAGTCGAGGAAATCACCGGTACGAAAATCGAAGTTCGCTTTGAGGCAAGTATTCCCTCGGTCTACAATGACTTGCAATTGAATTCACTGGTAGGTCGCACCGCAGACGAAATGTTGGGTCCCGACCAACTTGAGGTGCTGTCCCGCCCGAGCATGGGAAGTGAGGATTTTGCCGTTTACCTTGACCACGTTCCTGGTGTCATGTTCCGGCTTGGGTGTGCGGCAGATCCCTCGGTTGCCCCAGGTTTGCATACGCCTTTGTTTGATGTTGACGAGCAGTGTCTGGCGATTGGCGCAAATTTGCTTGCCCGCTGCGTTGTGGAGTGGGCAATCGGTTAGTCGTGTGCGGTTGTGCAGAGAAGCTGACATTGTTTGCGACTCCCTGCAGCGTAATGAATCATAGTGGTCTCGAAGGGGACAAGCTGGTATGGGGAAAATAGAATTCCAAGGGAATGATCGCCTAACGGTTGGCATCGAAATTGAATTGGGGCTTGTCGACGAGACCAATATGGCACTGCGCAGCGCGTACGGGATGCTTTCGGCCCGTCTTACCGCCGATGGGCTGAGTGAGGATGAGGGTGCCTACAAGCCGGAGTTGATGCAGTCGGTGCTGGAGATCAATACCGGCGTTTGCGAAACGATAGCAGAGGCGGAGCATGATTTGCGAGGGAAGTTGACTGCGGTCGAGGCAGCGACCGATGCGCTCGGCTTGCGATTATGGTGGGGCGCCACACATCCTTTTTCACTGTGGACAGAACAGCGCGTGACTCCTAACGAGCGCTACTTGCAACTGGTTAACCTGTTGCAGGAGATGGCCCGCCGGTTGGTGACATTTGGCCTGCACATTCATGTGGGAGTCGATTCGGGGGACAAGGCGGTCATGATTTGTGACCGCATCATGCGGCACCTGCCCACCCTGCTGGCTTTGAGTTCGAGCAGCCCTTTTTGGGAGGGACGCGATACCGGTTTGCAGTCGCATCGCTCGAAAGTCATGGAGGGTTTGCCGACGGCCGGTTTGCCCACCCTGATGCGAAACTGGAGCGAGTATGTGTGGTTGGTTGACCACATGATTGAAACGGGTTTTATCAATACCATTCGTGAGATTTGGTGGGATGTGAGGCCACATCACAAGTTTGGGACGGTGGAAGTCCGCGTGTGTGATATGCCGGGTAACCTGGCAGATACGCTCGGAATTGCTGCCTTGGTGCAGTGCTTGGTGAAATCGCTATCGGATGAAATCGACCAGGGAGCTTATCAACGTGATTGCCATCCGATGATGGTTCGCCAGAACAAGTGGCGGGCAACGCGGTACGGTAACCACGCGAGTCTTGTTGATCTCTACTCTTATCGGGTTTTTACCGTCGCCGAAGAAGTTGAGCGACTCGCCGGGTCAATGGCCGTAATCGCTGCGAAGTTGGGAGCCGATAGTTACCTCAATCGTGCTGTGCAACTGGCGCAGTCGAAAAGCTGGGCGCAGCGCCAACGGGAGATTCTCGACGAGACGGGTGATCCGACCGAGGTGGTACGTCAGTTGACATCCCAGTCGCGCGTGACCCCGCCAGTCGGGGTACAATGACTGGCGCACAAGGGGGAATTGTTTGCCCGGTCGTGCCGGTATTTGCGGTCTGATGTAAGGACTTAAGTCGATTGCTCGCGCCAGTCAGCCAGACGCATTTCCACATTGGTGCGTCCCGCCCAGGTGTTGATGACCGGTTTAAACGCGACTGCAAGTGGCCCTCTTTCATTGGCCGCAGTCAATTCTTCTTCCCAATCACCGCCACCAAAAGCGACTGCCCTCATTTGGATTCCGTGCTGTTCGAGTTGGAGTGCGAGGTGACTGCCGGTGCTACCGATGCGTTTGGGTGGACCGGCAAGTCGCACATCGCCCGTGCACAAGAGGGGACGTTCGTTGCCGTGACCAAAGGGTGCCAGCTGTTCGATTTGTCCGACCGTTTGATGGGTGAGGGCCGCCAACGGTGTTTCGGCGTCGACCAATAGCTCTGCAGATAGTTGTTCCGCAGAAATTGACTGCTCGACCATGGCACAAAAATCAATGCGGAAGGCCTCAATCGCATCAGGATCGATTTTTAATCCAGCCGCTGCCTGGTGTCCCCCGTAGCTGATCAGATGGGTGCTGCATGCTTCCAGCGCAGCGTGTAGATCGAATCCTGGGACACTCCTGCCTGAGCCAGTGCTCGGTTTGACACCGAGTTCATCCCGCGAGATGACGATGACCGGGCGGTGGTATCGTTCTGCCAGGCGGCCCGCCACGATGCCGACGACGCCCGGGTGCCAACCTTCGCTGTCGAGAACCAGGGCGGGGTCGCTGGAGGGTGCAAAGTCGTTTTGTGCCTGCTTGTTTGCAGCCCGCAAAACGCTCCGCTCGACCGTCTGCCGCTGGCTGTTGAGATCATCGACGAATTTGGCTAATTCTTTTGCCCGCTGGTCAGACTCGGTCGTCAACAGTTCAATGGCCATCATGGCTTGCCCGAGCCGTCCGACTGCATTGAGACGTGGTCCGATCGTGAACCCGATGTCATCGCTGGCGAGCGGAACGTTACCGTTAAGGCCCGCGATCTTTTCCAGCGCTAAGATTCCTTTCGTTGGGTAATGGCGAAGGGAGGTCAGCCCATGACGAACCAGAATTCGGTTTTCGTCGACCAGCGGGACCACGTCGGTTACAGTTCCGATTGCTGCCAGTCCTACAGCTCGCATCAGAAAATTCCGCATCGGTTCGCTGACCCGTTTTTCTCCACACGCTTTTTGGCAAAGTGCCCATGCGACCTTCAAGGCGACGGCTGCGCCGCAAAGTCCGTGGAAGGGGTAGCTATGCCCCGGGAGCTGTGGATGAACCAAGGCTGCGGCCGCAGGCAGTCTGTCTGCGAACTGATGGTGGTCGGTGATGATAAGTGTCAGCCCCAATTCCTGCGCGATGTCAGCCTCATGAAGACTGGCAATTCCGCAGTCGACCGTGATGACAACCTCTCCTCCCTCACTGGCAATCGTCCGTAAGGCAGCTTCATTCAGCCCGTAGCCTTCTTCCATTCGATTGGGCACATAGCAGGTGAACTGGCCGTGGAGAAGTTTCAAGCAACGCAGCAGGATTGCTGCGGCGGTCATGCCGTCTGCATCGTAATCGCCGTAGACGACGATTTTCTTGTCGTTGGTGATCGCATGGTGCAGGATTTCGGCTGCCTGGGTTGCCCCTGGGAGCTCGGACGGGTCGCGCAAGCCATTGAGTTTGGCTTCCAGGAAATGCCGGGCAATTTGCGGATCTTCAATTCCGCGGCAGAGAAGTAATTGAGCCACTACGGTAGGGACCCGAGCCGCCTTTTCAAGCGCGGCGATACGCTGCGGATCGTGCGGGGCAATGCGCCAGCGTTTTGGCATAAAAAAAAGGACGAGCCATCAAACACGAGAGCCGCGGTTCAAATCCGTTCCCTCGCGCCGAGTGCGTGACGCCCCACTCCTACTTTTTCTTTTCGGTGTGAGAAGTATGCCGGCGCAGCCGCGGACAATACTTCTTGACCTTCAGTTTTTCTGCGCCGGTCTTGCGACGAAGCGTGTAGTTGTATTCGCCCGTCTCGTCACAAACGAGGAAGACAGTTTCAACCTTCTTCTTCCTTTTACCACCTTTTTTCTTTCCCATAGCCAACTCTTCGTAAGGTTTAACACTTCGTAAATTTTTTCGAAACCGGCTCGCCAGCTTTATAAGTTTATTGGAAAAAAGCCAGCCGCGGCATTACCCCGATTCTAGACCGCTCTTGCAAGGACCACAATCCTTCTTCCCCATTGACGTGGTCAGTTCCGTTAGGGTCGTGTTGAAGGGTTATTTCCATTCAGGCGGCCTCTTTTCAAGAAAAGCGGCGATTCCTTCTCGGGCTGCGCCGGTGGTCAGGGCCGTTGCGCTAGCGACCGCCCCGGCCGACAGTTGTGCCCCAAGTTGCTCACCGACCGTTTCGGAAATCAGGCGTTTGGTGAGCTGGATTGCTTCGGGGGCTCCGGCGGCGCAGGCAGTCCCGATTTCTGTAGCTCGTACCCAGAGTTGGTCATGATCGACCAGTTCGTGATAAACGCCCATCTGTCGAGCCTCGTCGGCCGAAAAGAGCGATCCGGTCAGGGCCAGGCGGGCGGCGGCGCCAGCACCCAGGCGAAAGGCAGCCAGCGGGGTCACAATCCCCGCCACCAGGCCTCGTCGTGGATCGGGCAAGCCGAACGAGGCGTCGTGGCTAGCGATCACAATGTCGCTGGCCAGAACCAGCCCCGCGCCACCTGCCACAGCGGGTCCGTTGACCGAAGCAATGATCGGTTTGGTGATTTCCAGCATCCGCGTGATCAGTTCGCGATACGCAGAAGAGGTCTCTCCCCAGAGTTCTGTGGCGTTGGGAAGGTGAAAACGACCAGAGATCTCTCTGGCATCCATCCCTGCACAGAAACTGTTCCCCTTGCCTGTGATCACGATTGCCCGAACCCGTTTTTCGAGATAGAAGTCATCCAGGGCTTGAGTGAGGTCTGCGAGCATTATTTGTGTCAAGGCATTTCGTTGATCGGGTCGGTTGAGGATGATTGTACCGACCGGACCATTGACTCTGACCTCGAATGTGTTACCAGTCATAAACAACCATGCGTGTCTGATGGGGTGGCTGCCAACGATCTGCCTCGATCGCCATTAATTACACCCATTGTTCTGCTTGACGGCAATCCACCGCAACCTCGACAAGTTCTTTGGGCACGGAAGTCAGCCATGGGCGAATTTTAGGTTGGGTGTGCGGAATGATGTTGCGCAGCAGCGGGAGTCCGGCAGTAAAAGTGTGGCGCATTGAGAGGATTTCGCGACAGAAGCGGTCGACCGCCGACGGTTGCAGCGACCAGCCGTGGATCAGGAAAATGTGATGGTTGTGATCCCGGAAGGAACTTAGCAACGGCTCACACGTGAGTTGAACTGACGGGCCGTCCATTTGCTTGAGCCGTCCGTCCACCAATTCGGCCAGTTTCATAGCCACCGAGAGCGGTTCGGAGCAATCGATGGAAATAACCCCGGTTGCCTCATAACCTTCGCGTAATCCGATCGTTACGGCGAGGTCGTCAATCGGGCCGTGACCGACAATGCCGCTGATTTCCACGGCATTTTCGTCGTGGGGAACACGCTTTGCCGTCGCTCTTGTGCCATCGACCTTGACGTCGGGTGATTTCACCGGCCGCTGAATATCTTGAAGTGCGTCCGTGCTGGTCAGCTGACCATCGCTGGGGGCAGTTTTGGCAATTCGCAGCTCTCCACCGGCTTCCAATTCCACGATCGGACACCCTGGCTGGGTAGCAAGGTGCCCCAGCGGATCCTGTGTGAACTCGAGGCCCAATCCCGTTTTTGAATCGCAGAAAAAGCAATTTCCGGCTGCCGCCGCCGTAGCCAGTTGGTCCCAGGCATCGTTTGCCCAGTCGAATTCGTGGATTCCGGCCGCGACGGTGAGCGACGATGGCTGGAGGCTATCGGTGATCACAAGGCGTGCGTCCTGAGCCAGCGCCGAGACCACTGCGTCGGCACCCAGCCAGGCGTGGGCATAGACTGGCTGAACCGTGAGGTCTCGAAAGGGCTCGCCTGTTTCTTGCTCGTCAAGCGTACAGCCAGCCAGGAGGAACTCTTCGAGCTGATTGAGAACATCGGCACCGCGAACCCGCGCGACTGGGAGTGCAGGACAGCCTCGGTGGCAGAGTAGCTCAGCCGCCTGCTCAACACACCCCTGCCCATCGAATCCACCAGCGGCCGCCAGCACCTTCAGCTGAGGTTGCACATAGATCAGGGGGCAGAGGTTTTTCAGAGCTTCAATCAACTGCGTTACAAAGCCGATGGGACGGTTTACCCGCCTCTGTACAGCAAGCTCTGCCAGGAGGGTATCGCTCGCGTAGGAGAATGTCAGGTAGTCCAGTTCTATCGACTGCACCGTTTGCGCAGCCGATTCATGGCGTTCGTCTGGGAAACTGGCTGCGTTGGCAATTCGCGTTGTCACGCTGAGTGCTGCCTGGAGACCGTGCGGGAGTAGGTCGTGATCTTCCCATGCTTTGTGTTGATGTTCCAGACACATTTGGCTGGGTCGGGTGTCGATGTGGCGAATCGGCAACGCACGGCTTCGCCAATGATGCCTCAGGTCGACTTGAAGGTCATCGGACAACACGGGGACGAGAACATCAGTTTGCGCTCAAATGGTTATTTGGCATAGGTTTAGGGCCCGTGTGCGGGTTTTGCCCGATCCTTTCGGCATCAGGCGTGCAAGAGGATACGGCCGTACTTCACCCACTTTGACGCCGGCATTTGCTGCCGGCCAGAAACTGTCCCCCCCGAGGAAACGCCCGTGCCCCGCTCTAACAATGGCAGGTCGGTCGACAGTAATTCGACCCAACATAACGGTCATTCCAACGGCACGGTGGTCAATGAGATTGAGGTGAGTTCAACCATCATTGACGAAGCCAATGGCGAAGTTGAGGTCGACAGCAGCGGAGATGGCGGAAGCCCCAATTCGTACGTCGACGACCCGGTACGGATGTACCTGATGCAAATGGGTGAGATCAACATGCTCACTCGTCAGGAAGAGATCAATTCGGCCAAGAGAATCGAGGTGACGCGAACCCGTTTTCGCCGCACTTTGCTTTGCAATGATTTTGTTCTTTTGGGAGTGATTGACCTGCTCGAAAAAGTCTTGCAACGCAAAATTCGGCTTGACCGGACCATCGAGATCTCCGTGACCAACACAGCGGAGAAAAAACGTGTCTTGCAGCGACTGGTGCCTAACTTACATACCATTCGCTATTTGATGCTGCAAAACCAGACTGATTACCGCAAGGCAGTAAGTCGCCAACATAGCCAGGCCGAAAAAAGTGCAAGTTGGCGAAAATTGGTGATTCGCCGGAACAAGGTCGTGCGACTGGTCGAAGAGATGAACTTGCGAATTGCCCGACTGATGCCTCTGATGGACCAGTTGCACAAAATCAGCACCCGGATGATCGAACTGAAGCAGCAACTCTCTGAACCGAATGGGTTGCTTGGCCCCAAGCACGAGGCTGAGTTGCGCGACGAACTTCGCTATTTAATGCGGATAACCCTGGAAACACCTGCCACGCTGAATCATTTAGTGACCAGAATGAAGCGACGCCGTTTTCGATACGACGAGGCTAAGCGAGTTCTCTCGGCAGCCAACCTGCGTCTGGTGGTTTCGATTGCCAAAAGGTACCGCAACCGTGGTTTGAGTTTCCTGGACCTTATTCAGGAAGGTAATACGGGCTTGATGAGGGCTGTCGATAAATTCGAGCATGCGCGCGGCTACAAGTTCTCAACTTACGCAACATGGTGGATTCGCCAGGCCATTACACGAGCCATCGCTGACCAAAGTCGAACGATCCGGTTACCAGTCCATATGATCAATGTGATGGGGAAGGTTCGGTCTGTCACTGCGGACTTTGTCCAGCAGCGTGGTCGTGAGCCAAACCCGGAAGAAGTAGCTGAAATCGCGGAAATGACAATCGATGATGCACGGGTCATTATGAAAATGACTCGGCAACCGCTTTCGCTGGATCAGCCAGTTGGTGATCACGAGGACAATTATTTTGGCGAGTTCCTGGAAGAGAATTGCGATTACGATCCGCTCTACGAGGCCAATCTAGAAACACTGAGAGAACGGCTCGAAATGGTGATGAATGACTTGAGTTGCCGGGAGCGGGAGATCGTTCGGCTCCGTTACGGACTGGCCGACGGTTATAACTATACGCTGGAGCAAGTTGGCAAAATCTTCGCGGTGACACGAGAGCGGGTACGGCAGATTGAGTCCAAAGCAGTTCGCAAACTCCAGCAGCCTTGTCGTTTGCAAGCTTTGGCCGGATTTCTCGACGGCGTTGAACTCCCGCAACTCGAAACTTGAACAAGCTCGGCCTGAAGTTGACCCGGGAGTTGGCCGACCACCAATTTTCCTTAGCCACTCAGAAAAAACTCCCGCGCCTCCCTGCCGCGTGTCGCCTGTCCAATGTCTTTTGCCCCGCACCCTGGACAGGTGGCATGCCTTCTTTGATCTGCGGGCGTACGCCCTGTCGCAAGACGGGTCGAGACGTTAAACGCTGTTCAGAAATGACTCGCCTGATGCCTTGTGTGTACGCCTGGGCTCGCCCGCGGGGCAAATCCCCGGTTTTGTGGCCCTGGAGGTGCAGTGTACAATGCCTATAATACTCGTTTTGGCCTTTTACCGTGGAAGTGCATGTCTGCATCTCTAGTTTCGCTGGCTGGTAGATTGCGTCGGTTGCTTGGTTCCGAGAATGTGCTCGACGCACGTTCCGAACTTGTCGTTTACGAGTGCGACGGTTTCACCGTGGCAAAGAATGCACCCGACATTGCGGTCTTTCCCCGCTCTGTCGAGGATGTGGCCCAGATCGTCCGGTGTTGTCGGAAGTACGATGTGCCCTTCTTGCCAAGGGGGGCTGGAACCAGTCTGGCTGGCGGCTGTTTACCGGTGGGGGGTGGAGTGATGATCGTGCTCACGCGGATGCGTGAGATTCTCGAAGTCCATCTTCGCGACCGATATGCAATTGTGGAGCCGGGTGTTGTCAATGCCTGGCTGAATCGGCACCTGGCCGGCACTGGTTTCCATTACGCACCAGACCCTTCCAGCCAGAGTGCCTGTACAATTGGGGGTAACGTCGCAACCAATTCCGGAGGGCCACACACCCTGAAGTACGGGGTCACAACCAATCACGTTTTGGGACTCGAAATGGTGACTTCCGAAGGCGAAATTGTTCGCCTTGGAGGCCCAACCGAAGACCCACTCGGAATCGACCTGGTCGGTACGATGGTGGGTAGTGAAGGAACCCTGGGAATCGTTACCAGGATTTGGGTGCGGCTCACGCGCAATCCTCAAGGTGTGCGTACGATGCTTGCTATTTTCGAGTCGGTCGATGAAGCGACCCAGTCGATTAGTGAAATCATCGGGGCGGGAATCATTCCAGCAGCGCTCGAAATGATGGACCAGGGAATTGTCGAGGCACTGGAAGCAGCCTTCCACTTCGGCTTTCCCCTCGATGCCGAGGCAATCCTCTTGATTGAGGTTGATGGACTAGAGGCCGGTCTTGATCAACAGCGGGATCGGATCACAGACATCTGCAATCAAAACGGGGCACGAGAAGTCCAGTTGGCGACTACCGAAAAGGAGAGACAAGAACTCTGGAAATGCCGTAAGCGGGCATTCGGAGCGATTGGGAGGTTGAGTCCCAGTTTTTGTACCCAGGATGGCGTGGTGCCGCGTACCCAATTGCCGCACATTTTTCGCAAGATTCGCGAGATTAGCGCGGAACACGACATTCGTATCGTGAACGTGTTCCATGCGGGAGATGGCAACTTGCACCCGATCCTGCTTTTTGATGAGCGGTCTCCAGAGCAAGTTCACCGGGTGCTCGAAGCCAGCAAAGCCATCCTCGACGAATGCATTGCCTGCGGCGGTAGCGTGACTGGGGAGCATGGCATTGGGGTCGAGAAAATCAGTTATATGAAAAAGTTGTTTTCCGAGAGTGACTTGGAGGTGATGGAACGCTTGCGGTCGGCGCTCAACCCGCACGGGCGTTTGAGTCCCGGGAAAATGCTTCCCACGGCGGGAGCCTGTGGAATGGAACAAGTGCATCCGGGGCGTCGCGCCGCTTTGTAGCGATGCCCCGTCTCGTTGGCGGGCAAGTGAGAAAACGAACCCCAAGCAGTCGATCAGCGCCATGCAAAATCTTCCGACGACCGAGACGATGTCGCCTGTCAGTGTGGCTGACGTTCCCGACATGATTCGCGCTGCCCATGATGCAAAGCAAGCGATTTATACGATCGGTGGTGGAACCAGTCTCGAATACGGAGTGGCGCCGACTCGGACAGGGTATGCGCTCGAGACTACCGGGTTGTCGCGAGTTGTTGATTACACGCCCCGTGATATGACGATCGTTGCCGAAGCGGGAGTTCGCGTCCGCGATTTAGGTCAAACTCTGGCAACTGAAAAGCAGCAGCTTCCCATCGATGCGCCACGTGCTACCGAGGCAACCATTGGCGGGCTTGTAGCCAGCAATTGGAGTGGCCCTCGTCGGTATGGCTACGGAACGTTGCGTGATTACGTCATTGGCATTAGCGCCGTTGACGGCCGGGGAGTGCCGTTCAAAGGGGGCGGCCGCGTTGTCAAGAATGTTGCCGGTTACGATTTCTGCAAGCTGCTGACGGGCTCGCTCGGCACACTTGGTATAATTACTCAGCTCACATTCAAGTTGAAGCCGCAATCGGAACAAGCAGTGACGTTGCTGGTTCCCTGTGAGGATCTCGACGTTGCCGAGCAGGTCCTGGTCACTTTGGTCGATGTCCCCTCGCCGCCGGCTGCAATCGATTTGCTTGTCGGAACTGGCTGGAAGGAACTGGCGGGGCTATCGGAATCGGCCTCGGCAAACCTGGTCGCCGTTCGACTTGAAGGATCCGAAACCGAAGTCTCCGCGATGTGCGACCAGTTGCAGGCGGAACTGGTGTCTGCCAGCCGTGCAGATGTGTTGATCCTCGATCGTATCGCGGGTGATTCGCTGCTGAACAGCCAGATTGAATTCTCCGATCGTGGTATAGCTGCGGGGGGCGATTCCACCCCATTGACCGCCAAGATTACGGCGTTGCCCAGCGCGGTGACACAGCTTGTTGCCCGCCTGCTCCAGTACGATCCAGATTGTACGATTCAAGCACACGCTGGAACTGGCGTGATCATCGTACGGTTCGCAAAGTTCCAAGCGTCGGACTTGACCACCTTTCTGATTGGCCAGTTGCGCCCAGCGGCAATACGGGCAGGTGGTGGGCTGAGCATTCTGTCGAGCGAGTTTGAGGACCTGACTTCCCAAATTGTGTGGGGAGGTCGTGTTGCTTCGAGCGGACTCATGGAGCAAATCAAGCAGAAGTTCGATCCACGGGGAATTCTGAACCCAGGGAGATTCATGTTTCAGGCTTAATGGCTTTTGGTCCGTTTTGAGGAATCGAGTGTCGGTTTTTAAGAAGCGAGAAAAAAGCCGCTCATACTTTAACAGCCGTGACTTTATATTCTGGCGTGACCGGTTGCCAGACCAATCAGAATTGCAGCAAGCGTGATGAACGAAAAAACTCCAGCGACGACCACAAAACCTGGTGCGGATATTGACTACAATCTCTTCCTCGACTGTATCCATTGCGGGTTGTGTACTGCCGCGTGCCCCACTTTTGTAGAAACGGCCGATGAGAATGACGGTCCGCGCGGGCGTATTTACTTGATGCGGGCTGTAACCGACGGCCGACTCGACTTGTCATCGGGTGTGCGCCGCCATTTGGAACTCTGCCTCGATTGCCGTGCTTGTGAAACAGCCTGTCCCTCGGGTGTTCAGTATGGGAAGCTGATTGAACCGTTCCGCATTGCGATGGCGCAAACCGACGGGCAATCGAAGACAGATGACTGGTTCCATCGTTGGATTCTCTTCCGCATCTTTCCATATCCTGACCGACTGCGAAAGGCACTTATTCCCGCTCGTTTCGCGCAGCGACTCGGTTTGGATCGGTTGATCGAAGCAACCGGTTTGATTCGCTTGCTCCCTAAGCAGCTCCAACAAATGATCCGTATGTTGCCACCTCCGGTGCCTGACGAAGGAGCCTTGCCAGAATTCTTGCCGGCGGTCGGGACTCGTCGAGCTACCGTCGCCTTGTTTACCGGCTGTATCGGGGATGTAATGTTTCGACACGCGAATTGGGCTACCGCTCGCGTGTTGCAACAAAATGGCTGTGACGTGCACGTTCCGCGTGACCAGGCCTGCTGTGGAGCAATCCATTTTCACGCCGGGGCCGAACGGCCCGCTCGGGAAATGGCAGATCAAAATGTCGCGGCTTTTCCACTCGATAAGTTCGACGCCGTGATCAATAACGTTGCGGGTTGCGGTTCGATGCTCAAAGATTATCGGCATCATTGGACAGATGACCGGCAAACTGCCCGCGCCGAGCTGGCCAGTAAGATGAAAGATGTGAATGAGTTTCTCGACGAGTTAGGACTCATCAAGCCACAGGGCGAGATTCGGCTCGTCGCGACTTACCATGATGCCTGCCACCTTGCACATGCCCAGAATATACAGGGTGCACCTCGTAACCTGCTCGCTCAGATACCTGGTTTGGAAATTCGTGACTTACCCGAGTCTGAACTCTGTTGTGGTGCGGCCGGTAGTTACAACCTGACTGAGCCCGAAATGGCCTTGCGGTTGGGCAAGCGGAAGATGCGCAATATAATCAGCACGAAAGCGCGGGCTGTCATCACTTCGAACGCCGGATGTATCCTGCAAATTGCCAGGGAAGCCCGAGAACAAGGTCACAAGCTTAACGTGTTTCATCCGATGGAACTGCTCGACTGGAGTTATCGAGGTACTGACCCTCGCGATAGCTGAGCCCGCTGGGGCTTTTTGTCGAGCAGGAAGACCTTCAACGCACGTCAAACAGATCGACTTCCAGCCGCACAAGCTGAGATACCAACTCGCCATAGTTTCCAGGGCGGCGCAAGGGATCTTTGGCCAACATTTGGTGGACCAGGGCAGCAACTGTCGGGGGGACTGTCGGCCGGATTTCCCGAATGCAGACAGGCTTTGTCTGGCGGTGTAAATCGACCAACTCGTGTGGATCGTCGCTTTCCAGTGGCAATCGCCGGGTCAGTAGTTCGTAAAGCGTGATACCCAAGCTGTAAATATCGCTGCGAATGTCTGCGGCAAGCGTTGAGGTGAGCATCTCGGGGGCAATATAGTTGAGCGTGCCAACGACCGGCCGGTCGGTCCAGGAACTCGCTTCCTGGGAAGAATGCGCAAACCCAAAGTCAATCAACGTCGTGTGTCCCGTGGGAGCCACGATCATATTTGCTGGTTTGACATCGGCATGCATCATGCCAGTCTGCTCATAAACGGCTGCCAGCCCCTCCGCAATTTGCCGCACGATCCAAATCGCGACCGGAATTGCAGGACGGTAACCTTCGTCCAGCATCTGCGCCAGATTGGAACCAGGCAGTTTTGGCATCACAAAATAAAAAGGGGGACCGTCAACTCCCGCGGAGAGGACGGGTCCAATGTTGGGGTGCGATACGTGACTGCCAATCCATACCTCGCGGCGTTGCCGGGCAATTGCTTCTGAGTTGCGCCACCACTGGTTGCGCAAAACCTTGATTACGTAGGATGCTGGCTGTCCTTCACCATGGTTTGCCGGTCGTGCCTGGTAAAGTCTTGTGTACTGCCCGTCGCTCAGGTTTCGTAACAGTTGCCACGGGCCCAATCGGCCCAGGCTGGGATGGATCGCCTCACTGGCGGTATTGGCAGAGGGAGCAACTGCCACAGACTCAGAAGGTTCAACAGTTACCAAGGGATCAAGCGTTGCCATCGTATTACGCGTTCGAAATTGAAGCGGGAAATACCTGGCACCCAGGGCCAGGCAGAAAAGATTGGGTGACCAATGGCTACCCCGGCTTCACAGGTCGTGATCTTTTGGCTGTCGGGTTGGCAATCAGCCCGAAAGAGCAGTCATCCAGTCTTTTGCATTGGATCGGTCATAACGGTTGGCGAATTGAAAGGGGCAGCTTCTGTCGTTACAGCTTCGCGCCGCTGAACCAACTAAGGAAGAATGGGAGGGGCAGGATGAGTGTGCGGATGCTAGCTGCCAACGTACTTCGCCACCAGGGAGCGGGCGATACCAACATCATCGGTTCCTGCGACGATTGTCCGACCATCTGCAAAGACAGTTAACTGGTGTTCCCCAACAGTCACCCGTAGCAAGTAGGGATTGTGGGTAACCTCACCCACCGAGGCCAGCTTTTTGGCCAATTGTGGAAACGAGACTTTGCCGCCAGCAGGAACAGAAATCTGCACGGAATTGCGACCGCACAAAATGGCCGAAGCGCTGCTGCGTTTTCCATCAAGCCAGCGAAATTCGTGTTTTACACAAGTCAAACAGGTACCCGCTTCCAGAAGCTTTGTTGTGTCAAGCTGTCGAATCCGGTTGTGCCACATTTCAAAGATCGTCAACTGGTGATTGGTGGCTGCCAGGTTGCCGCTGAGAATCTTGATGGCTTCCATCGCCTCAAATGAAGCAATCACGTTGACAACCGGACCCAAGATGCCGGCAGTATCACACGTGGGGGTGGTACCTGGAGGCGGGAGTTCCGGCATCAGGCAGCCAAGGCAGGCAGTTTTGCCGGGAATAATTGTCATCGTTTGGCCTTCGGCACCAATGCAACCCCCGTAGATCCAAGGCTTTGCTGCCTTGACCGCAAAGTCGTTGATTAGCATTCGAGTTTCAAAGTTGTCGGTACCGTCGACAATGACATCGACATCGGCGGCAATCGTGCGGATATTTGCGTACGTCACATCTTCGACGACCGGTTCGATCGTAACCTGCGAATTGACAGTAGCAAGCTTTCGAGCCGCAGCAATGGCTTTGGGCAACCCGCTGGCCACATCTTGTTCATCGAATAGCACTTGGCGCTGCAGATTATTCAGTTCCAGAAAATCGCGGTCAACGATTCGTACCATCCCCACGCCTGCTCGAACCAGGGTATTTGCAATCACCGACCCCAAGGCACCGCAGCCACAAACGAGTGCCCGCCCGGCGGCTAATTGTTGTTGACCACCTGCACCGAGGGGCGCGAAGCAAATCTGGCGGGCATACCGGTCGCCGCCTGGCTGTTTTTCGGGATCGGGTTTGCTGGTGGAGTACGTTGTCATCGCCGTTGGTTGACAAGCAAATTGTCTGCGTGGGGGAATTGCGGTTAAGGATTATTGAGCGCCGCTCCCGACGGTTGCAGCCCGATCATTTGCTCTTCATGTGAGAAAGATTTATCTTCCCGGGCGATCTCAATTCGTAACCGATAGAGGTACGGTGTTTCGGCCGACCAGAAACAAGGATCGGGAACGACCACCTCAGCATGCAAGCCGGGGCTGCCCGCGGTTTCACGTAGTGGCAAGGTTGCTGGCAAAGTATGGGTATCCTTGCAAAAAGGTCCTGTCAGGCTTCCCGTAATTTGCCAACGATGCGGGGCAGATACTTCAGAATCGAGGAAAACAGGTGTTGGGGCGTGGACAAGCAAACGTAGTGCGACATCGCTCGCGTCAGCAACCTCAATTTCAAACGTATCGTGTTGAGGATTCGGGATCATGGCTAGCGTCTGTCCACCAGAGAAGGCTTTATGGTAACGTGCTGCAAGTTGCCGCTGGGGTATGAAACCGCGGGTGGTTGCGTTTGGCTTTGATTTGCGACTGTTGATTATTCATAATTCGGGTTGAGGGGATGGTATTTGTTGCGGACCATTTTGGTTTGCGATTTCATTCTGGCATGCTGCTCAATTTGGCCAGGGCTTTCTTTAAATGCCAACCGGTTACCGATTCTGGACAGTTGGCAACATCTTCGGGGGTACCGGCGACCACGACGTTTCCGCCGCTTTGGGCAGCTCCCGGACCCAGGTCGATGAGCCAATCGGCAGCGGTCATTAATTGTAGGTTGTGTTCGACCACGACGAGTGAATGCCCAACATCGACCAAAGCATCAAAACAGTCGAGCAGCTTGAGGATATCGGAAAAATGCAGGCCGGTTGTTGGTTCATCGAGCAAAAACAACGTGCGTCCCCGTTTTCCCGCACCGAGGTACGTTGCCAGTTTAAGCCGTTGTGCTTCCCCTGTCGAAAGGGTGGTAGCAGACTGCCCCAGGCAAAGATAGTCGAGTCCCACGTCGAGTAAAAATTTAAGTTTCGCCAGCACTCGATGGTGTCCCCGGAAGAATGTAAAGGCTTCGCGAACCGTCATCTCCAGCACTTCGGTAATGTCCATCCCTCGATATTTTACCTCGCGGACCTCTTTACGGTAACGGCTTCCCCCACATTCGCGACAGGGCAGATAGATGTCGGCCATGAATTGCATATCGACTTGAACGAGGCCATCTCCACGACACGCTTCACATCGACCGCCGTCCACATTAAAACTGAAGTGACTTGCGGAAAATCCTCTGGCAACTGCTTCGGGTTGTTCGGCAAATAACTGGCGAATCGGGTCGAAGGCCTTGATAAAGGTGACGGGATTGGAACGGGGCGAGCGACCAATGGGACTGGAATCAATGAGAATAACGTCCTTCAGTTGACCGGTTCCCAGTAGGCTGTCGAAGTCCAGCGGCACTTCACCCGGTGATTTTCCGTTGGTACTGTTCAAGCGGCGTGTCAGAGCGGGAAAGATGGTTTCGTTGATCAGCGTACTCTTGCCAGCTCCACTCACACCCGTTACCAGGCAGAGTAACCCCAACGGGATGTCAAGGGTTACGTCGCGGAGGTTGTTTCCCCGCGCGCCCACTAAAGTCAGCTGGCCGTGCTGAGGAGGACGGCGCTTGTTGCCCAAGCCCAGGCCCCGCTTTCCGGAGAGCCACTGACCTGTTGAACTTGTGGAACCAGTTTCCAATTCACTGGGGGTTCCCTGAAAGACAATGTGTCCCCCTCCCCGTCCTGCCTCAGGACCAAGTTCGACAATCTGATCCGCGCGACGAAGAATTTCTTCTTCATGTTCAACCACCACCACGGTATTCTCCCGGTCGCGGAGCCGCGTCATTGCATTTGCCAAAGAATCGATGTTTTGCGGATGTAGTCCAATCGACGGTTCGTCGAGGACATAAAGCATGTTGACGAGATTGGAACCCAGGATCGCGGTCAGGGCAACTCGCTGCGCTTCACCGCTACTGAGCGTTCGCAGCGGGCGGTTGAGCGTCAGATAACCGACTCCTACGGTCGTGAGATAACTCAATCGAGATGTAATGTCGCTTAATACTTGAGCAGAGACCTGCTCTTGCCATTCGTTCAGTCGCAGGTGGGCAAAGAAATTCAGGCAGTCTTCGATTTGCAGTTGGGTAAGTTCGGCAATGTTCTTTCCCTCGATTCGAACCGCAAGTGACTCCGGCCTCAGACGCATTCCCGCACACGTTGGGCAGGGATCGTAGGACTTCCAGCGACTCAGAAATACGCGAAGGTGCATCTTGTATTTTCGCCGTTCCAGCCAGCGAAAAAATCCATCAAGACCGCCAAAATCGCGTTCCGGGATTCCCTCGCGGATCAGCCTCCGGTGGGGTTCGGAAAGCTCGGAGTAGGGAATGTCCAGCGGTATCCCATAATCACCCGACAACGCGATCAGTTCCTCCAACTCGTGGGCATACGCTGGCGTATTCCACGGCACAATTGCACCTTCGCGAAGTGTCAAGGAACGGTTGGGTACCACACGCTCCATATCGACTTTCACAACGTTGCCAAATCCTTCACATTCGGGACAGGCCCCAAGCGGGCTGTTAAAGTTGAATAACGGAGGTTGTAACTCCGGATAGTCAATTTCGCAGGTGTGGCAGCGGAGGCTGGTGCTGTAGACAAGTCGCCGCCACGAGTGGCCATCCAAACGCTCGGTTGCCGAGTTTGAGGTTTCCTCTTCAGCCAGGTTGTCGGTCGATCGGTCGAACGCCTCGACTAACACGACACACGTTCCCAGCCCGGCTGCCAGTACCGTTTCAAGCGATTCTTGTCGGCGTTCTCGGGACACCTGACCGGCGGTTAGCCGATCGACCACGATTGTCAAAGTCATGCCTGGCCGAAGCTGTTTGGCCCGAGAGACTTCAATTTCAATTGATTTATCACCCAGCAGAGCCCGCACAAAGCCCTGCTCTATCAGTTCGGTCAGCCATGAGTCCACCCGATCGTCTTCGGGAACCTGCAAGGTGAAGCCAATCATGAAACGTGTGGCTGCGGGAAGAGTTTCCAGTTGGTCGGCAATGGATTCCGGGCTATCGCGCCGCACGAGATTCCCGCAACCGAAACATTGAATGTTCCCAATACGGGCAAACAAAAGCCCCAGGTAGTCGCGAATTTCTGTTGCGGTGCCAACGGTAGCCCGGTGGGAACGACTCGGGTTCTTGTGGGTGACCGCAATTGCCGGAGGAATACCGTCGATTTGGGCGGCATCGGGCTTTGGGAGTTGTTCGAGGAATTGCCGGGTGTAGGCAGAAAAGCTCTCGATATACCGCCGCTGCCCTTCAGCATAAAGGGTATCGAGTGCAAGACTCGTCTTGCCGCTCCCCGACACCCCACAGAATGCAATTAATTGATGATGCGGCAAATCAAGATCGACATCGCGAAGATTGTGCACGGCCACGCCGCGAAGCCGAATCATCTGCATTTTACCACTTTTCAAAGCTACACCAGGCGCGGACGGGGTGTTCCTTATCGTTAACTCGCCAATGAGACCATTACAGTACTCGACCACAAGAACACGGCAGGCGTTACGCAAGACTCCCGAAAATCCTATTCTTGATCGTTGCCCTGTTCCTGATTCTCACCCTCCTGGCCTGCCGAATTGGCTTGAGGGTTATCATCGTGGGCATCGGCCTCGTCATGTTCGTGGTCATCACCGTGTTCGTGGTCATCACCGTGTTCATGGTCACTTTTGGTGGCAGGCGCTTGCGCGTGCAAATCGTGGAAGGCGGATTCGATATTGTCAGCAACCTTTTGATAGCGGAGATTGTCATCATCCAATTCATGAGGCGGGTCTCCGTCTTTACCGTGGTACGTGTCGAGTTGTCCAAAGGACTTGAAGGCACGGTCGGCTGCTTGTTTCACCTTCTCAAAATCATCCCCGGAAATTCCAGCCTTCTTGGCCAGGGCGGGTATTTCCTCCAGGATATGACCTGCTTCGTGGATTGATTTATGAGCGATTTCACCGGTTCCCTCTTCGAAGTTGGTTTGGATGTCCAAACGCAGTTTGTCGAGTTCTGCCAGTGCTTCGGAGTAAGTGTCACCATGTTCGTGGGTGTGATCATGGCCACCACTACTCTGTGGTGAATTGTAAGTCGTGGTGGGTTGGCAGCCGACCAGGGCGACCATTCCGAATAGAGAGGAGGAGATTAGCCCGAGAAGGTTCGTTGTTTTTAACATGATAACACGATTTCCTTAAGGAGGAGGTTTTTCCCTGGGTCCAGATGCTTTGGTTCAAATGCAACTGGGTCCGGACAAACAAAATTCAAATTGTCGGGGTCAGAATTTTCCGCGGTGAGGATGGTCACGCCACCGCCGATGGGCTGACCAATCCCGGTTGCGACATCGTTGACGCGGTTGATCGGTCCTGAAAGGCCGAATGGATAGTGATTGTCGATTATGGGGAAAAGTGCCAGGCATAGTGAACGGTAAACAGCACAACAATTATTGTTTTTCTGCCACGACCGGGTTGGTTAAGGCGCCAATCTTTTCGCATTCAATTGTGACACGGTCGCCATCTTTGAGGAATATCGGTGGTTTGCGTGCACCGCCAATCCCGTGGGGTGTCCCGGTGAGAATTACGGTACCAGGCAGTAGCGTTGTGTTGCCACTCAAGAATTCAATCAAGGTGGGAACGTCAAAGATCATGTCGTTAGTATTCCAATCCTGCATTGTTTCGCCATTGAGTACCGTTTTAATTCCCAGTTCGTTGGGATTAGTGATTTCATCTGTCGTTACGAGGTAGGGCCCAAGAGGGCAGAATGTGTCAAATGTTTTGCCGCGGCACCACTGACCACCGCCCCACTGGATCTGCCAGTCGCGGGCACTGACATCATGACCACATGTATAGCCCAGGACATAACTCAAAGCGTTGTTCCGGGTAGCGTTACGACACGTTTTTCCAATCACGACCGCCAATTCGCATTCGAAATCGACTTTGTCGCTCCGCAGGGTTCGCGGTAATTCAATCGGGTCGCCTGGGTTCTGTACGGAGCTGGATGTTTTCATGAACAGGACCGGATGTTCCGGCAGCGGTGAGTTGCCCTCTTGGGCGTGCCGTGCGTAATTCAAGCCGATGCACAGGATATCGACCGGCTGAATCGGTGCAAGTAACTTGTTCACCGAGGCTGCCGCGCCGGTGTCACGATATTCGCCATAAATATCGCCTTCCAGTACGGTTGTTGACTCATCGTCGTGTTGTACACCATATTGTTCTTCAGCATGATCGTTGAGAAAACGAACAATTTTCATGGGAAAAATTCCTCGTAGGACTGGAAAATTGCTATCGAGCGGGTGATCGAAAGTCAATCAAACCCCCGATTCTAGTCGATTTTCGACGAAGCGGTAGCGGGTTGCCTTCGATTGAAAGGGGGCCTGATTTTAAGCTTTCCGCGGCTTGTCGTCTTGGTGTCAGCCACAGAACGCGACTTTCCTTCCCAGGGTGTTTGGCCTTCCCGGGGGCGTTTGCGATGGATGCTTGGATCCAACCGGCACGGTCGACCTCCTGGGGAGAGCAGGCGTAGGCAAACTGAATATGGTTTGCCTTGGGGCGAGCCATCATTCGGTCACGCGAAATGTCGTACGTACCTGCCTGCATGATGGGCCAAGGTGACGTCGTTTCCTGCCAGCGGCGCTCGGTTTCTTGGACACGGAGCTCGACAAACCCCGCCTGACCAGGATTCACAGGGAGTTGTTCCGCTGCAACCGTTACAGCACCCTCCGAACCGCTTCGCTTGTGAGAGGGGGGTGATCCAAGTTTTTTTGAGCGGCACAGAAAACTGGTTTGACCTTGAAACAAAGGCCTGACCGGCTGCGAGTGTGCCGAGTATAACGAAGAGACGTTATCACCCAAAGCGGTGTTGGGCACCAGGTGCCTGGGGTGGACCTGTTTTACGGAACCCCGTGAGCTTACGGTTAAAGGTTGAATGTCTCACCCGATTGAGATTGTGAATGCCGACTTTCCCCGCGGCCCGTTTCAGGCTGCCATCTTCGATTTTGACGGGACGCTTTCGCTGATCCGGCGAGGCTGGCAGGATATCATGATCCCGATGATGGTCGAGATTCTTCAGAAAGCCGGACCTGATGAAAGTGAGGAAGCTCTCACCCAGTTAGTGACCGAGTTTGTTACCCGACTGACCGGCCGGCAGACAATTTACCAAATGATCGAACTGGCCGAGCAAGTTGTGAAACGTGGGGGAACACCGCTCGACCCATTCGACTATAAGCAGGAGTATCACCGCCGGCTCTGGGTTGGTGTCGAGCAGCGAATTGCAACGATACGCAATGGAAAAGATGCGGCTGAGAAAATGACGATCCTCGGATCGCCACAGCTGGTCAAACGACTTGAGCAGTCAGGAATGACCCTCTACCTCGCTTCAGGTACCGACATTGACTATGTGCAGGACGAATTGAAACTGCTGGAACTTCACTCACATTTTGGTGGACGAGTTTACGGTGCCCTGGACGACTACAAAAAGTTTTCCAAGGCAATGCTGATCCACCAAATCATCCGGGATACCGGCGTTACTGGCTCGCAGTTGATCGGGTTTGGCGATGGCTATGTCGAGATCGAAGAAGTCAAGCGGGTAGGGGGACTCGCAATCGGCGTCGCCAGTGATGAATACGACCGGCATGGTGTGGACGAGTGGAAACGAGACCGGCTGATTCAAGCCGGGGCAGATATCATCGTTCACAACTATCAACAATATGATGCGTTGCTTTCTACCATCGGGGTCATACCGTGATTTCCCTGTCTCGACTTGATGAATTACTGGCACGCTTTCCAGATCAAACGATTGGTATGATTGGCGATTTGTTTCTCGACCGATATCTTCACCTCGCGGCAGGTGTTCATGAAACTTCGCTGGAAACTAGCCTTGAAGCTTTTCAAATTGACCAGGTTCGTAACGTGCCGGGAGCTCTGGGTACGGTGATGAACAATCTCGCTGCCTTGGGGGTTGGTTGCCTGGTGCCAATCACGGTAATCGGGGACGATGGTCATGGATACGACTTGCTCCGTGCGCTGCGGTCCATGCCGGTTGATCAGTCGCATATCATTCGACACCCAGAGCGGCTTACACCCACTTATACAAAACCGCTTCGCTTGTCGGGTAGCGGCGTGTTGCAGGAACTCAACCGTCTGGACACTCGTTCCCGAGAGCCCCTGGATCAACAAGCAGGCAACGAAGCTTGTGATCGATTAAGCCAGATGTTTACCAAAGTTGACGGTTGGATTGTGCTCGATCAGATCAACGAGCCCGAATGGGGCGTGGTCAATCGTCAAGTTCGGGAAACCCTGGCCAGACTCAACCACATGAACCCGGAAAAGTTGATCTTTATCGACAGTCGTACACAAATTGGCCAATTTTCGTGCGGTGTGCTCAAAGGGAACCAGGCAGAATTGACCGCCGCCGCTGAAACATCCGGGAATGCATTCGAGGACGCCATACAAGTGTTGATGGCGAAAACCAGGCAGCCAGTCTTGTGTACACGGGGTCCGCAAGGCATATCCGTCGGTTTACCGGATGACCGCTCGATCCACGTTTCCGGGCATCGAGTCGAAGGGCCGGTCGATATTGTAGGCGCTGGTGACAGTGTAACAGCGGCCGTCGTGGCTTCCTTAACTTCCGAGGCAACCTTGGAGGAGGCTGCAGAAATTGGTTGCCTGGTCGCCTCGATCACCGTGCAGCAGCTCGGCACAACGGGCACGGCAACACCAGAGCAGGTGGTTTCGCGGTGGCAGGAATGTAGCCTTGGGTAGTGGCGTTTCAGGTCGCATCGCGCACCTCCGGCGCGAAACCTGTTATCTCTGTTGGCTTGAGGCGCGATTCGGGTTCGCCCGCCAGGCAGCTAAGCGAGTCGCACGACTTCACCCGTGGCAGCGGACTCTTCTGCCGCAAGGCACGCCTCCACAGCGGCGAGCGACTCGGCCGGCGTGATGATCTCCGGTCTGCGCTTCTCTTGAACGCAACTGGCGAAGTACGCGAGCTCCGCCGGAAGCGCTCCGTGGAGGGTGCCGTTCCATGTTGGCCAGTAGGTCGTGTCCGGGGAGCGCCAGCCGTTCTCATCGCACACCGAGTAGTTGGGGTGGGTTTCATGAATGTGAATAGATCCCTCTGTCCCGATGATTTCCATCCGTTCGTCGATTTGAAACGGCGTCTTGTCGGGGAGGCACCACACGTTTTCGAGAACACCAGTGGCGCCACTGTCGAACCGGTACATTGTCCAGCCGAGATCTGGGTACTTGCGATCGCGCATCCTCGTCGTCTGCGCGTAGGCGGTTTCGACGCGGGCTCCGGTATACCAGAGCATCAGATCCGTGTCGTGGACGCCGTCGCCAATGATGGGGCCGATCTTGTTGAGGATGTCATCCGTAATCCATGCAGGGATATTTCGTCTGGCATAGAGAGAGAGGATCTTACCGATCTTGCCTGAGTCAATCTCCTGCTTCGCCGCCGCGTAGCGGGGATTGAATCGGCAAATGTGCCCTACCATTAAGAACCCTTCGGCCTTTTGGGCAGCCGCGACAATCGCCTGGCAATCGTCGATCGTTGAAGCCATCGGCTTCTCAAGAAACACGTGCTTTCCCGCGGCGAGCGCCGCCAGTGTCGGCTCGGTGTGCTGGTCCCACATCGTCACGACGTTCACGACCTCCACCGCAGGATTTTCCAGCAGCTCTCGGTAATCCGTGTAGGTGTGCTCGACCTTGAATCGAGCAGCAACCTCGTTGAGGCGCGATTCGGTTCGCGTACAGACCGCGTAGATCTGGGCGTTCGGAATGGCTGCGAGTGCCTCACAGTGTTTCTCACCGAACCAACCGAGGCCAATCACTGCAAACTTCGTGTTCATGGTTGTTCCCATCCCCGCCTCTGACTTTGACTCTGACATCGGATCCTGACTTTACCAAAACTCATCCCCCGACGCAGGTACTTTCCGCAGTCTTCTCGCGAGACCGCGTTGATTGGTTGCTTCCAGCCCGATTTTCGGTTGAGATATGCCCGAGAGAGGCGCTGCAGATCGGGCCCCGCAACTACCGAAGGTCGAGTCCCCCCTCGAAATGTGGAGGACACGTGAAGGTCGTTCGGATCTTTCTTGTTCCTAGAGCGGTGGTCACAATGCACTCGATCATTGTTTTCGAGTAGTAAATCACACGGTTTTTCGGAAGGCGGCTTTAATTGCGTCAAGTTCTTTCCGCTCGTCCAGATGCCGGTAATATTCGTCCAGGGGGTAACAGCCCGAGATCATGCCGTTGCGCGGCCCGCTGGTGCAGTCGCTAAAGGTGCGGCAAATCCTTTTGTGCTGGAGGTTGCGTCCTGCCAGTACATCGGCTGGCAGGTCGGGATAAGAGAGCACCATACGGCCCAGTCCGACCGAGTCGACCCCCCCGTCGCGTACCACCGCTTGCCCAACATTGGGTAACCATTGCTGTAAATAGCTGTAGCCTGACCCCACATAGGTTAAATTGGGGCAGGCGTTTTTCAACTGCCGCGTCAGTTCAATTTGCCGTGCTACGCCAACCAGCGGATCTTCCGGTGGCGGGTAACCATCGGTTGGCGGAAAGTAGGCGGGCCGTTGGATATGTGGATTGTAGTAAGGACTGCCAACCGAAATACAAACCAGGTGGATGTTGAGTTTCTCAAGGAGTTTGAGCAGCAGGAGCGGTTCGCTAAGATCGACTCCGACGCCGGTTTTGTCGCCTCCAAAGGCGAAGCGATATTCTTGACCTTCAAATCGGCAAGGTTCTCCCACACCGTCGGGTCCCATCTGGAAGGGGACCCAATCAATGGCGCTGACGCGGACAGCGATCATCAGATTAGGGGACTGGTCACGAATGCCGCTGACAATTTCACGCAGGAAGCGGGTGCGGTTTTCGAAACTGCCTCCATAGCGTCCTGGTCGATCGAAACCGCTCAAGAACTCGTGCCCCAGATAACCGTGGCAGTGCTTGATATCGACGAATTCAAATCCCAGGTCGGCAGCGATTGCTGCAGTGTTTACGAACCTTTCGATCAGGTCGTCGATCTCAGCATCGGAAAGGATGCGGACTTTGTCGGAGCCGCCACACCGCTCGTCAAGAATCGGATGATGATAGAGCCCGATTGGCTCAAGTTGGTCCTTGACGTTTGGTCGGGAAAAACGCCCCGAGTGGGTGAGCTGCAGCCCGACCAGCAAATCGTCATCATTGCCAAACGATTCGCGATGGGTCTCAAGGAGTTCCTCTCGCAAGTAGCCGATTTCGGCCTTGGTTTGTTCATGAAGCCAAAGTTGGTTGGGGTTTGCGCGGGCAGCGTGCTCAACGGCTACGGCCTCACCCCCCCAAATTAACTTGGCACCGCTGAGACCAAAATTGCGCCAGCGGCGGAGAATGTGCTTTGTGGAACCGCCGGCAGTGGTTCCGTCCCAGCCTTCCATAGGGAGGATGGTGAAACGGTTGCCGATTTTGCGCCCGTCGACTTCCAAGGGCGTGGCGAGCGGACTTTCGGGGCCGGATGACAATTCTGCGTCAAAGGGCAGTTTGATTTCCTGTGCGTCGAGATAAGCCGTTAATTGCTCCGCAGTGCGCAAGCTGGCAATTCGTCGATAAGATGAAGCCACGCCATAGTCTCCGCCAGGAACGGGCAGTTTTTTTGTTTGTGGAGAACTGCAGGTTTCTTTGGAGGTCCATCGTACCACCCGCATACGCGAGTGGTAAACCCACTCTTGTCGTGTGGGGTAGGCACGGGTTGGGGCGCATTTGGGGGCTTATACAAACTCGCCGTGCAGGAACCAACAGTTGTCGTTGAGTTGTCGAAAAACCCACAAGCGGCTGCCAGTTGCAGTTTCGATACGGTAGTAATCGCGTTGGACGGAAGGCCCGCGCCACCAGCCAGTTTCAATCCGTTCGGGGCCCCAACTTCGGATGATGTTTTGTCGTTGCCGATTGATCCAGGTGTATTGTGGTAGTCCTGTGGGGGAATCCCTGACCAATTTGATGGGGCGAGGAAGTCGATAGAGCAGTAGGGGACGTGGTCCCGGGGGGAGCGAAGGTTTTCTCCCACTTGACTTGCCCGACCTGTCAGCCCATGGCACATTGCGGCATGCTTGTTCCGGTAAGACGCTGGCTTTCAATTGAGGTCGTAGTACTGCCTCGGTTCCCAGGCGGCTGCTGAGTCGATTTACAAGGAGTAATCGTTCATGCATGTTGGTGGGGCGATCGTCAGAAAACAGTTCGTGCTGATTCAGTGCTAATCGGGCAGTTATCGCTGCTACGACCTGCACGTGATGGACCGGTGCGGGGAGTTGAAAGTTTTCCAGTTGCAACTCGACGAGTTCCTGGATGTGCTCGGCAGCGGCCGACGGATGAAATAGTCCTATGTGAAAACGGCGCTGCTCTTGTTGGCTGCATTGTAAATTAACGATTAGCTGCACGACCCCTTGGTCATGGTTGAGCAGTTCGACTGCGAGTTGATCGACCAATTGGCGGATGAGCAATGCGAGCGCGTCGCGATCGCCAACAGGATGTTCTAGCGACCGTTCGACTAAGAATTGTGGGGGGGGGCGATGAGGTTCCACCACCTCCACAATCCGACTGGTGAGTTGGTCAATACGCTGCAAGAGTTCTTTTCCGAAACGTGAGTTCAAGCTGCTACGAGGCAGGCAGAGGATTTGCTCAATCGAGACAATGCCCAGCCGCGTGAGCATTTCAAGAACCTTCTCTGGCAAACGCAGGGCCGCTGCTGGCAAGGGAAAGAGCAAGGGATCTTCGCCAGGAGGAACAATGACCGGAAAAGCGGGTGGTGGCTCTAAGGTGTGGGCAAAGTGCGCCATTGCCCACGCCGCGCCTATCGTGTCGGCGATGGCGATTCGCGGATGCATTGCTTCTTGTTCAGTTGGTTGGAATAGGGGAGTCTGGGTAAGAGCTGCTGTCGTGGGGGCTGGTGCCGTGGTTGAACATGCAAACAGCGCGGCAACCTGTTCAGCCAGTTGCTCTTCGTTCGCAAACCAGTGGTCCAAGCCGGTAATATCGAGCAGCAGACTTGCGGGATGGTTGCCTTCTTCCAAGGCGACGCGTGGGCTGAAGGGCTCGCAACGTTCTGCCAACAGCTCCAATGCTTGTCGGTCAACAGCGAGGTCGTGTAGCTCGACAACCAGGCGATTTTTTCCCGCAACTGCTTTGGCTTCGGCCAGTGACATGCCAGGTTGAACCCCCCGACGACAGGCCAGTTCACAGCAGGCTACGATCTGATTGCCGCGCCGGCCAGTGTTACTGAAAAGAGCGACTGGCCGACGTCTCAGTTCCGGTTTGCAGTGTAGCAGACGTTGAATTGGCCAGTTGGGGAACCAGAGACAAAGAATGCGAGTCATGATTTGGGAGGCCTAACTGCTTATGCAACGTATTGCTAGGTTTTGTTTTTTACTTTCCTCTTGGAAGATTGGGCAATGTTATCGTGGGAGAAGGGGTTGTTCGTGTGAAACGCCTCGTCGTAGTTTTTCAACCCAGCCTGCACTTTCCCAAATCGTCCGGACTTAAAGATATCGATTTCAAGTTCGACAAGATATCGATTTCAAGTTCGACGGAACCTTTGCTCACACCACCTCGACATCGCAGTGGGGTTGCACGTACCCGCCGTGGTTGATGTCCAGCCAGGGGTTGAACCAGTAACCGCACGTCGGCCCAAGTCGGTTCTCGACGCATGCAGGCTGGTCGGAGGAGCAGTCCTAATGTGCCACCAGATCTGGCGGCCAGTTGCCAGCGGCGGAAGGCATGCGAATCTAGCTGGTTGAAATGGCCCCAAACGGCTGCCACCGATGGCGAACGCAGGACCTGGACCATTGCCCATTCGATATGCTGTTGGGATCGCGGACGCAGCAGGATAAGTCGCTCATGATCGATTCCCCAGGTGGCCAGAGTGGGAGGGTAAAATTCTGCCCCATCATGAAACTGGGATTCACCATGAAACTGGGACTCGCAGTCCACAATCACCAGGTCACCACCTGTCCGGCACGCTTCCCGGGCGCAAAGCAGAGCCAGTGTGGTTGCTCCGTGGCCCGGTACCTCGGCAAGCCATTCCACGAGAGATCCCCGCCGCAAGCCACCAGCGGGCAAGATTGCATCCAATGCAGGGTAGCCGGTGGAAACAATCGACTCGGTTGAGTTCCAAGCATTATTTTCCCAGGCAGATAATTGGTGACGCAGTTGATCGAGTTGGGGATTGCAAGTAGACATGGTGAGAGGGCGGACTGTGGGGTTAGCCACAGGCAAAAGCCTGGGGAGGCGATGGGGGTTACAGGGCTGCTGTTAAGCGGGGTCGCGAATCTGGCGGAGAAGGTTTTGGGTGGCAGTTTCGATTCGTGGCTGGTAATGCGGATGTGAAATGCAGGACCTCAAATACTGTACATATGTATCGTATTTTGTCAAGCTGCACTTGAGCCCGGCTGAAGTCGGCTTCCCGGCTTGCTCCATTCCTGTTTTCCAACAATTTTTTTCTGGACTCGTTTTTTTAACCACGAATGCCAAACCCTTATGTGTGGACGATTTACGTTGCGTTCTCGCCTGAACCTGCTCCTGCAGCAATTTGCACTCGAGGGCGACGAAGATCGAGAATCTTTTGATCCGAGGTACAACATTGCCCCCACGCAAGAAGTATTTGCTGTACGGTCCCGGGTAGCTGGTCAGCGCGAACTGGCCTCGTTTCGTTGGGGCCTGGTGCCTTCCTGGGCTGATGACCTGAAGATTGGTGTCCGGATGATCAACGCCCGGTCGGAGACCATTGCCAGCAAGCCCTCGTTTGCTGCGGCTTTCAAGCGGCGACGGTGTCTGATACCAGGTGACGGATTTTACGAATGGAAGAAAACAGGCCAGGCAAAACAGCCCTATCTGATTGAGTTGGCCGATGGGGGCCTGTTTGGTTTTGCCGGTCTGTGGGAGTCCTGGCAGCCGGAGCGAGGGCCGACTATTGAATCATGCACCATTATTACGACGGCAGCGAACGACTTGATGCACGAACTGCACGAGCGGATGCCGGTGATCCTGTCTCCGGGTGACTATGAAGCGTGGCTTGATCCAGAAAATTCTGATCGCGGCGGGCTGCTGAAACTACTCGACGCGTTTCCGGGTGACCAAATGCGAACCACACCGGTCAGACCATTTGTCAACAATGTGCGCAACCAGGGTCCCGAATGTGCTGAGCCGCTTGATTCCGGGTTGGCAGGGTGATCCATGCTAATTTCAAGGCACAACCGATCTTCTCCGGTCGTTGCCGCTGGCAGAGGGAAGCTGTTTCATTTGCCGCGCTAAAATGACTTTGAAAACGCGCTACGTCAGAGGATCTCAAGCACATTTTCGGGCGGGCGGCCAAGGCAGGCTTTTTCACCTGCAACGACGATCGGCCGTTCGATGATTTGCGGGTGGGTCGCCATCCGAGCGATGAATTCCTGGGGATCGTCTGTCTGGGGAAGGTCGAGCGCACGATATTCTTTTTTGCGAATCAGTTCGCGGGGTTCCATTCCCAGGAGTTTGACAAGTTTGCCAAGCGTCTTTTCATCGGGTGGTGTCTGCAGGTATTGGACCACGTTGGGTTTGATCCCCTGATCGTGCAGCAGTGCCAGAGTTTGTCGGCTCTTCGTACAACGGGGATTGTGGTAGATAGTCACTTTGCCCATGGTTTCACTCCGTTTGTTGTGGCCGTTTCTTTTCAAACGTTTGCCTCAGGCCGACCGTTTCTCTTCGGCTTTTTCGGGCACTTGTTGCAGGATATCGAGCAGGACTTTATCGGGCTCGATCCCTTCGGCCTCGGCCTCAAAATTGAGGATGACGCGATGCCGTGTGGCGGGTAGAAACACGCGGCGAACATCTTCAAAGCTCACATTGAAGCGTCCCCCGAGCAGGGCTCGTACCTTGGCAGCCAGGGCCAACGTTTGTGCCCCGCGCGGGCTGCTACCCCAACGCAGGTATTGGTTTGTTTCGGGCAGGGCGAAGGGGCCTTCCGGATGGGTTGCGAGGGTGAGTCGCACGAGGTAGTCCTGCACGTGCGGAGCAATAATCACTTCACGGATGAGTTGTTGCCACTGGACAATTTCCGAACCATCCATAACTTTATCGGGTTCGATTATCAATTCCCGGGTGGTGCGTTCGACGATCGTGTTGAGTTCGGCGCGATCGGAATACCCCAGGAGCAATTTAAAGAAAAAGCGGTCGAGTTGCGCTTCGGGGAGTGGATAAGTCCCTTCTTGTTCGATCGGGTTCTGAGTCGCCATCACGAAGAAAGGGGGTTTCATTTGGTAGACGTTTCCGGAGATGGTGACCGACTTTTCTTGCATCGTTTCGAGCATGGCGGACTGCGTCTTTGGCGTGGCTCGATTGATTTCATCCGCGAGACAGATCTGAGTGAAGATCGGTCCTTTTTGGAACTGGAACTCCCGCTTGCCGGCCTGATCTTCGATGATCATGTTGGTGCCGAGGATATCGGCGGGCATGAGATCGGGTGTGAATTGAATACGGGAGAAATCGAGATCCAGGGTTTGTGCCAACGTGCGGACCAACAGGGTTTTGCCAAGTCCTGGCACGCCTTCGAGTAGGCAATGCCCGCCGACGAAGAGGCAGGTGAGAATGCCGTGCACGATGTCATTATGACCGACGATTACCCGGTTGATTTGCTGATAGACGGCCTTGTAGCGCTCTGTAAATTGTGCTGCGCGTTGTTCAAATGATTCGCCGATGCTCATGATTCGCGATCCTTCCAGACTTGTTTTTTTGCTTTCAGAAGGCGTGACGTATATGAATCCTCATCCGTAGCCTCCTGTTCGACAAGGCTCTTTTTATCAATTTTCGTTTCGGGGGTTTCTGGGTGAGTTGTAGCTCCCGATGCCGCAGCAGCCTCTCCCTGGAGATCGCCTTCGGAGGTCGATTCAAACCGGGCACGGGCACGGCGGCTTTCAAGCTCTTGGCTTAGTTCAGCTTTGCGACTTTGCAGGCGGTTAATGGTTTCTTCGACTGCCGACTGGGGATTGCGTCTCAGGACACGATTCAGCAGGGCCGCCCACAAAGGGACGATCCAGGCGAAGCCCACGTGGACACGACGAACAAAAACATCGGCCAGGAAAACACAACTCGCCAGCAACAAGAGCGAGGGCCAGATATTGCGACTTGCCACGGCATTTGGCAAATCGCGACGGAATGGATCGCTGGCTAACTGCGATTGCAAATCGCCGGTTGAGGTTGGGTTGACCACTGCCGGCAGTGGATCGAGGAGTTCCCCCGGCTGTCCGTTTTTAGCGGACAGGTTTGCCAACGATTCCAGGAGTGCCAGATTGGTCTTGCGGCGGCGGAATTCATCCGAGTAACCGACATTCACCCCGGTACGGATCATGGCGTGCTCATTGCCGGGAGCTATCAGCACCAGATAGTTTCCGGGAATGGTCGAATCAAACTCTGCTTCGTATCGCCCTGGTGCGGTTTGCGTGATATCAAGCGATATCGACTCCATGTCGGGCCCCAACACATTCCCTGAGACGGTCTGGTAATTCAGGAATTCATTGTCTTTGTCGAGGGCCGTCACAATGACCTGGGTTTTTCCATCAGCCACATTGGTCGAGACGGTGAATTTACCGGTATCCCCGCCAGGTCGCATCGACCAGCGGACCATTTGACTGAAAAAGCGATCGTAATCCTGCCACCCGGTCCATTGATCGGCCCACCGTCCGCCCACATCGGTCGTAAACGCGACCGTCTTGCCGAGCCCGTACGGCCATGCAGCCAGGATGGTGGCGTTTTCAGCATTGACAGGTTTGGGGGAGAGGAGAATCAGATCGACAAGTGGGTTCTCTTTGATGGTCGTGAGCACAAATCCCTGAATGGGGGGAAATGGCCCGTCGATGCCTTCGATGATTTCTTGACGGTTTTTGACCTGGGGTCGAACCGGCGGCTGTGGTTCGAAGACCAGCGACCGGGCGATTTTGCGGGCTTCGCGTTGGTAGATTTGTGGCAACGCTTTGGCATTCTTCACGACGTACATTTTCCCGCCTGTGCTCGAGGCGATTTTCTGCATGGTAGCTTGCCCTCCAGGGGCATGCTGGCGGTTGCCGACCAAGACCGTGGTGACCTTAACTTGTTGTTTTTTCAGGGCCGCAATGGTGCCCGGTGTGGGAGGTGTGGGATCGCCATCACTGATAATGATCATGTGACGGATCGAAGCATCCTTGGCACGTGCGAACGCCGCCGCCGCCATCTTCATGGAACCATCGAATTCGGGCATATCTCCAATGTTCATGGCGTCAATCCGGGCCATCATGACCTTACGGCTGGGACCTACACGGATCAGCCCCCCCTTGGATTGTCCCCACAGCCATTGCTCATTGCCGCTCCACTGTATTAGGCCGCAGTAATCCCGGGGTCCCAGTGCTTTGATTGCCTCGCGGGCGATGACCTTCTGCCAGTAATTCGCCTTTGGAATTTCTCCGGCATGCATGTTCAGCACCAGAGCTCCGACCGGAATGACTTTGGCACTTTTGATCGTGAAATCCACCGGCATCGCTTTTTCGATTTCGGTGTTGGTCCAGCCACCCGCGCCAAAGCTGTTGGGGCCTCCCAGCATAATCAGCCCACAACCGAGTTCTTCGGTATTGCGCACCAACATGCGGATTTGTTGATCCGTGAAGCTACTCACGTTATTGGCATCGAAACCGCTGGAACGTGGCACATCGGCCAGAATGATCGAGTCATATCGTTGCAGCTCGGGCAGTGAGGTGAATAAACGATTGCTCTGCTGCGCCGTAACTTCGAGTCCTTCGACGCGGAGCCGATCCAACAGAAAGTCGAACCGGCCAGGGTTTTCCCAGTCTTCAATGAGCAAAACTTGACCTTGGCCATAAACATCGGTGAAATGTGTCGCCAGGTTGTTCTGTTTCATACCATCGGAGGCTGGATCATCTGGCACAAAGAGAGCTTGATACGTGTAAAAGTCCGATTCATCGATTTCTTCACGACGGGTTAACACGCTTTTGCCAGGTTGGAGATTGACCGGCGCATCAGCAAGGATTACTTCCCGGTCACCTGCTTTGCGGGTAATCTTCAGGCGTCCGGCAACGTTCTCGTCGGTAGGTGAATCGTTGTTCAGGACCACCCTCAGTTCGAACGGTTGGCCCCGGCGGACGTCAGTGGGGATCGTGATCTTCTCAACGGAAACTTCGTTTTGCTGCTTCAACGACACGGGCATCGCATCAATGCTGACCCCTAAGTCGGCCATGGTGCGGGCTTGCTCCAGCGCGTCTCCCAGGTTTTCATTGCCATCGGTCACGACCACGATCCTTTTGGCCGCGTCGTGGGGGAACATGGCCATCGCCTGCTGCATGGCGCCAGCCAGGTTGGTGAAATTGGGATCAAGAAAGCTTTCGATCCTTGGCGCCAGCTGTACGTCAAAGTCAACGGGTGGGACTTCGACTTCAGCGTCCCGGCCAAACACAATCACCCCGACTCGATCTTCCTTGTCGTCCCGCCGATGTTTGCGTATCGACGCGTTAACGTAACGAATCATAGACGCACGTCGTGCTTCGGGAATACTGAGAGACTGATCAAGGAGATAAATCACCGTGACGCGGTTGCTGGATCGTAAAAGCTGCATATCGGCTAGCGCAAAGATCAGCAGCACCATAACGCCCGATCGCAACAAGATTGCAATCCAGCGTCGCCACTTTCCCAAACCTGCCAGGCTATGGTAGCTCCAGACCACCACCAAAGGGACAAGTCCCAGCAGAAGCAAGAGCCAAGGATTATGAAAGGCTACGCTTTGGTGAAACATAAAATGCCTGATGCCGAGCGGAGACAACCTGTTGGCAGGTTTGGATGCGGAGTTTGGCGTTGTTAGCAATCGGGATTTGCCCGTGGTTGCTTCCTTCGGTTACAAGGCTTCAGATTGTGCGCGGGTTCCGTTTTCGTTGACTGCTGAAATTACCACCCATCGCAAGCTGATGGGCCTACATCATAACTCTTTGTACACGATGATTGTTCGAGTCGAGCACGTGAACCCGGCGGCGGCTATCGACGGCAAGCGCCCAAGGGTTGTGCAGCATGCCGGGTTGGCGACCACCAGTTCCCCAACAGCCGAGAGATTCTCCCTGCTGGGTAAATTTTTGTACACGGTGGTTGCCATACTCACAAATGTAAATATGCCCCTGCTGGTCGAAAGCAAGGTCATAAGGGTAATAGAGCTGGCCAGGATCCGAACCTGCCTGCCCCCACATCTGCAGGAGTTGTCCTTGGTCATCAAAGACTTGAATGCGATGATTGCAGGAGTCGGCAACCCACAATTGACCGGTCTTATCGAGCACGATGTTTTGTGGCCGGAGGAATTGTCCTGGTGCGGACCCATGCCCTCCCCATTGCAAGAGAAAGTCCCCGTCGGGTGAGAGCTTGTGAATCCGGTCAAACTCTCCATATTCGGCGATATACCAGTTGCCCTCTGCGTCACGTACGGCATCGGTCACCAAACCGAACTGGCCCGCTTGTGGGCCGTACGTTCCGCCAATGGTTTCTTTTTCGAGGAGTTCACCAAGCGGCGTGTAGCTCAAAATGCGGAAGTAATGCGTATCGGCTACCAGGACGATCCCGTTAGGACTGATGGTCAGCCCGGTTGGGCGGCCTGCCTGATGGGCAGGAGTACGCCAGCCACGCAAGAAATTCCCGTCCCGATCAAAGACCTGAATTCTTGCTAACATATCAACGATATAGAGCCGGTCCTCTCGATCGATTGCCATAGCCCGGGGCTTTTGAAAGCGGCCGTCCACGATGCCGCAACGCCCCCAAACTTTCTCCAATTTGCCCGCATTCACTGGATCGTGATTACAACCGGTTGCCAGGTTCGCCAGCAGGGCTGTGGCACTGATCCGGCCGAATTTTCTTCGTGAGATCATCGGAAGGCCACTTTCATCCTGTCTGGTCGTCGCTGGATTTGGAACCCTGGGGAGAGGAACTGCCGAGCGGGCTGCCCGTCGGGCGGTTTTTTCTTTACGTGTGAAGATCGGTTCCTGAGTCATCGGCTGCCCCCCCTTAATGTCTAACCAAAGGCTGGTGAGATCAAGGAGGGATAATTCAAGAAGCGTTGGAACCGGCTGGCAGAACAGGACTTGCGAACCCATGTCCAGGTTTGTGCTGCTTGACCAGTTACCCCTGGTTGGGGTATAAAGACGGGTTATTTCACATCGGAAGTACTTTCGCGGCATCTTTGCAGGCACGGATGTCAATGTCCTACCAATGGACGAGGCGAAGTATCAGCTCTGCCATCAAAACTCGCTACTATTCCGTCGACGAGACTGCTTGTCGGCAGCGTTCGGACTTCCCTAAAGCCGCCGTTCTTTCCTAGCCCAAGAAGTTTTCATGCCCCCAGTTGTGATCGACCTGCGCAAGGCCGAAGATATTCGCGATGTCGTACACCGAGCCGTACAGGCGCTGGTGGAGGGGAAGTTGGTCGCATTTCCCACCGAAACAGTGTACGGGGTTGGTGCAAGTGCCTGTCACAGTGGGGCGGTTGCGCATTTGATGGCTGCCAAAGAGCGACCTCAGGGGGTTCCGTTTGCTTTGGCGATCAAGAGTGCGCAGGAGGCGGCGGACTATTTGCCTGAAATGAATTCGCTGGCCCGTCGCTTGGCGCGTCGTTGTTGGCCGGGTCCGGTGACGCTGGTCCTGGACGATGCTCATGAGCAGGGGCTTGCCACCCAGTTACCCGAATCAGTGCGACGAGTCGTTTGCCCGAATGGGACGCTGGGATTGCGCGTCGCAGCTGGTGGAGCGCTTTCGGAAGTGTTACAAATGCTGGCCGGTCCCATTGTGCTCACGAGTGCGAATCGCAGTGGTTCGCCTGATGCGGTAACAGCCGCACAAGTTGTCGAAGCCTTGGGCGACAATGTGGCGTTGGTGCTGGACGACGGGCCTTGTCGCTATGGTCAGCCCTCCTCGGTGGTGCGGGTGTACAGTGATCATTTGGAAGTCCTGCGGGAGGGAGTCGTTGCGGAAAGCACACTACGGCGTTTGACCAGCGTGCTTGTGTTGCTGGTTTGCACTGGCAATACTTGCCGTAGCCCGATGGCGGAACTGCTCATACGCCGCGAATTGGCACGACGTTTGAATTGCGACGAACAAAACCTGGAGGAACATGGGATCCTCGTGCAGTCAGCTGGCATTGCGGCTGCGATGGGATCACCACCCAGTGCCGAGGCAGTACAGGTAATGCAAGAACTGGGAATGGACCTGCGGGGGCATGAGTCGCGGACCCTGACCGAACAACTTGTCCGACATGCCGACCTCATTTTGACTATGACCAGTGACCATTGCGATACGATTGTGGCCCATTGGCCGGAGGCTGCCGACCGGACCCATTTGATTTTAAAAGATTCGACCAACGTTGCCGATCCGATCGGGCAGTCGATCGATGTTTACCGCCAGTGTGCCGAACAGATTCGCCAGGGAACGGCTCAACAGGTTGAGCGGCTGAGCGATGAGTTGAAAAGCATGCGATCCACCTAAGCCGCGAGCTGCCGGGTAAGATCTCAGGCGAAGGGGCTAGGGGGATCGCAGGCAGAGACGATAGGATAAAGTGCCATGCGGATAGCAATTGCAAGTGATCATCATGGTTATCTCCTGAAAGAGAGGGTCACGTCGCAACTCACCGCCAGCGGGTATGACGTCAGTGACGAGGGACCATTCAGCGACGAGAGCGTCGACTACCCTGATTTTGCCGCCGCCGCGGCACGCAAAGTGAGTGAGGGGAAGGCTGATCGAGGAATTCTAATTTGTGGCACAGGAATCGGGATGGCAATCGTCGCCAACAAGTTTTCCGGTGTGCGGGCAGCTCCCTGCGTCGATGAGGTCTCTGCAAAATTGAGCCGTCAGCACAACGATCTCAACGTGTTGTGCCTTTCCGGTGACTTGTTGAGTGTGAACACGGTCGACCGCGTGGTTCAGACCTGGATGGAGACAGACTTTGAGGGTGGTCGGCACGAACGACGAATCGAGAAGATTCGTGAAATCGAGCGGGCAAAGTAGCGAGCCGCGGCAACGAATGTGGCTCTGTTGGCCGGCCGTTGCTATCGGCAGGCGGCTGCAAGA
>CAUZEA010000049.1:0-40179 GCA_963578605.1 Planctomycetota bacterium | reverse complement strand
CCCGCGTTGTGACTGTGTCGCGCAGCGATCTTGGCCGGTCAACAACTGCCTGAACCATATCTTGCGGGTAAACCTTGTCTCACGGGCGAGACCCCTCGGGCTATCTCAACAACGTCTTTCGGTATATGTTGGGACTATGCATGAGCAAGAGACAAAAGGTCGCTACGCTTTCGTAAGCCTCGGTTGTCCCAAGAATCTGGTCGACAGTGAACGGATGTTGGGGCGTCTTCAACTCGACGGTTACGAACTCGTGGATAGCCCTCAAGGCGCCGACTTCGCCGTCGTCAACACGTGCGGGTTTATCGAAGCTGCCCGCGCAGAATCGTTTGCTGCAATCGACGAGATGCTACAGCTAAAACGGCAGGGCGACCTCCGTGGTGTGATTGTTTCCGGGTGCCTCGCCGAGCGACAAAAGGAAGCGTTACTCGAGGAACGCCCGGAAATTGACCATTTGGTGGGCGTTTTTGGCCGAGAAGAAATCACGAAAGTTGCCGATCGCCTGGTGGGCAACCTGGCCGAACAACGTCATGTTTTCCACCCGGCCCCCAGCCACCCACTGCCTGACAATGCCCGCCTGCGGATCACGCCCCGGCACTTTGCATTCCTCAAGATTTCTGAGGGGTGTGACCGGCTTTGCACGTTTTGTGCTATCCCCAAAATGCGTGGCAAACACGCAACCAAGCCCGTTGAAGAAGTCATCGCCGAAGCTACAGAACTGGCGAGTGACGGAGTACGGGAGCTGGTCATCGTGGCCCAGGACACCCCCTACTACGGCATCGATCTCTACGGAGAACCTCGGCTGACAGAACTGCTCGTTGAACTTGAAAAAATTGACGGCTTCGACTGGATCCGGTTGATGTATTTTTATCCGATGTATGTGAACGACCGGTTGATCGATCACCTCGCAGCTTCAGACAAAATTCTCCCATACATTGACATGCCGTTACAACATATCAACGACCGCATGTTGCGCCGAATGCAACGGCGGGTCAATCGCAACGAAACAGAACAGCTGCTCGGCAAACTTCGACAGCGGATTCCGAACCTTGTACTGAGGACCACCTTCATTACCGGTTTTCCCGGTGAGACCGATGCCGAGTTTGGGGACCTTACGGAGTTCGTTCGCGAACAAGCATTCGAGCATGTCGGGGTTTTCACCTATTCGTTTGAGCCTGACACTCCCTCGGCCCGCCTGCCCGATCACCTTTCCGAACAAGTCAAACAAGACCGTCGCAACCAGCTGATGGAAGTTCAACAGGAGGTTGCATTCGCCTGGAATGACCGCCAGATTGGCCGCAAACTGGACATCCTGGTCGACAGCCAGATGCCCGGAGAAAAAAACGCCTGGGTGGGACGTTCCTATGCGCACGCGCCAGACGTGGATGGCATCATCTATTTGAGTGGTTCGGGGCTCAAGGTTGGTGATTTGGTCCCGGCTGAAATTGTCGCTCGCAACGACTACGATCTGGTAGCTGCGGCACTCGATTCGTGACCTTGCAACGCAACAGAGGTATGACTGAGGCCACTTATGGAAGAAACGTCAACCAGTGACCCGGACCCGGTTACCACCGACTCGCCCTCGAAAGTGATATTCAATATCCCGAACCAAATCACGGTCGCGCGGCTCTTCTTGTCGATCGCCTGTTTTGCGTTTTTGGGAAGCGGGATATATCTCGTAGCGTTGATTCTGTTTGCGTTGGCAGCCGGAACCGACTGGATCGATGGTTTCTGGGCACGACGCTACCAACAAATTACCCAGCTTGGTCGAATCCTCGATCCCTTTGCCGACAAATTCCTGATTTGCGGAGTCTTTATCTTTCTGGCTGCGGTCCCTAAGTCGGAAATCGTTCCCTGGATGGCGGTACTCGTGGTCACGCGAGAAATGCTGGTCACCGGCATTCGCAGTTTCTTTGAGAAAAAAGGAGTCGATTTTTCGGCATCCTGGGCAGGCAAGTGGAAAATGGTCTTCCAGTGTGCCGCGGTACTGCTCAGCTTGTTCAAGTTGACCTGTCTTACACCTGCGGCTTCCGCGTGGTTGGACCCGTTGCTGGTCACCCTTGTTTGGATTGCCATCGCCATGACCGTTTATTCCGGGTGGGGATACGTGCGGACCGCACTTCGCCTGGTACGTGAGGCGTGAACGAGTCACTACAGCTCACCCCTTAAGACTTCATCGGACGCCCCGTTCACAAGACTGCCCCTGTCACCCGCCAAACCACCGCCAGTCAAACCGAAAAACCTTGATGCCAGAACCAGTCGCCATAAATTCGTGGGTTCTCGCCCTGGCAGCCCTTGTCATCGCAGCAGGTGGTTTGGTTTGGATTACCATCCTGATCCGCTGCATTCGCAATGAACCGATCTTTAAATTCGAGCCGAGGCCCCCCGTACCCTGGGGAGCGGGTGCATCACTACTGGCAGTGATGATGGTACTGATGGCAGTATGGAACGTCATGTCAGGATTTGAGCAACCCAACCTGGATGAGATTTCTCCGTTGCAAATGGCCAAACAGATCGCCGGATCTGGTTTTCTAATGCTCCTGATCACCACGGTCGCCGTCACTCTGATCGGCGTGACCTCCCGCGCCAGTTGGCGCGATTTCGGATTACCAGGCAAAGTCCCTGAATTACTTCGCGATGTGAAATTCGGGGGCCTCGCGTGGTTGGCAACGCTGATACCGGTCTACGGGATCCAGGCACTCTTGAGCTATCTGCTTGACCAACCTTCGGCCCATCCGCTACTGAAGATGTTACTTCAGGAACCAACCCCAGTTTTGATCATCGCCGGTTTTCTGATGGCCGTGATCGTCGCCCCCATTTGCGAAGAACTGGCGTTTCGATTGTTGCTGCAAAGTTGTCTTGAAAAATGGGAAACCGCTCGAGTCGCGGCGAACTCGATGTCACTCGATACCGACATCAGTTCCGGCCCCGAGGAAGCAAGCGATGCGACAGTTAGCAGGGCAACACGGTCCGGCCCTGGCGAACTGGCCTACTCACAACCGGCTTTCCTGCTGACGACAAAACCGACACGGGGGGTCGGGGGCCTGCCTTACGGATGGGTCCCGATCGCTGTCAGCTCGTTTCTGTTTGCACTTGCCCATTTGGGCCACGGTCCCGATCCGATTGCGATATTCTTTTTAGCAATTATTCTTGGTTACACCTACCACCAAACGCACCGGGTCATTCCCTGCATCATTACACACATGCTGTTCAACGCATTTTCGCTGGGCATGTTACTAATGCAGATCCTGCACGAACCGGGGGGGGCATGATTCATGTTCAAGGGCACAGTCGCGGGGCAGTCCTACCGATACGGGTTCACGCCGGAGGAAGTCACAACCGGGTTGTTGGCGTGCATGACGGAATGCTGCGTGTTTCGGTCACTGCAGCACCCGAAAAAGGGAAAGCCAACAAGGCCGTAGTCGACCTATTGAGTCAAGTTTTTTGTGTCCCTAAATCGTCGGTCCAGTTGATTGCCGGAGCTACCTCCCCGCGCAAGCGGTTCTTGTTCCTCGACCTCGAACCGGCCGAGCTTCAAAACCGGTGCACCCGGCTGGTCGAATCAAACTGACCATATTACGCAGAGAAAACAGGACAAATATTGTCCCTGACCAGTTTCGGCGCTATGATGGATCTAGCGGATGACTCCAGCTGAATCGGCCATTTGCAAGCAAAGGCCTGACTTCCAGCCCGGCTTCTCCACCCTGCCCCCTCACGCCCCCACGACACCTTCATGCCGCAACCCGCGCAACAACTGCTTCGTTACACCGTCCTGACCGTATTGACGGTCTTTGCCGCATTGATAATGTGGCAGGTGAGCCGTCGAAATGTTGTGACCGGTGGACCTCAGGGCAGGCAGCAGATCGAATCGGTCTCTGAATTGGCACAGTCAAGACCGATCGTGGCAACAGAGTCTTTTCGCCCACAAACTTCTGAAATTACGGCTACTTTCAGCGGTAAGATCCACCCCTGGGAAACCTATAGGCTGGCCTTTGAGGTTGCCGGGCGGATCAAGGCGATCGGCACCTCTCAAGAGGATAAGCCGCTGGACGACGGTGACCGCGTCACTACAGGTCAAACGCTCGCACGCCTTGATGACCGCACTTTTAAAGCCCGCACCAGTGAAGCAATCGCCAGTCTGGAAGAAGCAACCACCGACATGAATCGGATTCGAGAATTACGAGACCGCAACCCGCGTGCCGTTACCGAGGCGGAAGTCCAGGAACAGCTGACAGAACTGGCGATGGCTCGTGCACAACAGGAGATTGCCCTGAAGAACCTCGAGGATGCTGTACTGACATCGCCTGTCGACTCGGTCATATCTCGACGAATGGTCAATGTGGGCGAGTCGGTGCAAGCCAATCAGACCGCTTTCGAGTTAGTGGAAAATGACAACATGCTGCTGGTTGTCGACGTTCCCGAATCGCAAATCTACGACCTGCAATCACGTGCCAGGGAGGTCGCCCAAAACGATCGTGATCAGACGGGTGATTCCGAGGATCGTGTTTTTCGCGCCCACGTGGTGCTTGAGGGTCACAACCGGTTCGGTCGGCAACGACCTGCGATTGAGGGTGAAATCTACCACATCGCCCAGGTTGCTGATCCTCGCACCGGGCTGTTTGAAGTCGAGATTCGTATCTCGAACGAAGACCACTCGCTGCGTGCCGGCATGGTTGCCACGGCCCAAATCGTCACCGATCGGATCGAGGCATATAAAATTCCGGAAACGGCCGTCATTTTTCGAGGACGCGAGGCATACGTTTTTACGGTCGAAAATGAAACGCGGCCACTCAAAGCGATGTTTTGGGATGCTGGCATGGCCGACGTGCAAAAAGCGCACCGTGTCCTTTTGTCCCGCTGGGTCGACCAGGGCTCACACATCCTGGTGCCGGCTGATGAATGCACTTTCGATCAGATTGTTGTCCGGGGACAACAACGAATCGCCAACGGGCAGTTGGTACGTGTCATTGAGCAAGAAAGTGGCAATCGCCAGCAAGCACCAGCCAATCCGACAAGGTTCTCTGAGTCGGGAACCCATCCACCCGGTGCAGCCCAACGAAAGATCAAGCTCTAGAAGTCTTCGCTTTCAGGTGTCTCCGTGGAATAGATCCGCGTCATGAAAAATCTCAGCAACCTGGCTATCGACCACCCACGATTTGTTCTTGTGATCACTAGCCTGGTGGTATTTCTGGCAACCTATATAGCCATCTATACGCCGGTTCAACGAACTCCAGCGATCACCAAGGCCATCGTGTTGGTCGCAATCCCCTACCCCGATGCACAACCGAGCGAAGCAGAAAATGAAATTGCCCGCAAGGTAGAGGACGTTCTCAACGAACTGCAGAGTGTCGACTTCATTGCTTCGACGAGCATGCGCGGGTCGAGTGTGATTCAGGTCGTGTTCCTGGACGGTATCTCCCCGGACGAGGCCCGCCGCGAAGTTAAAGACCTGGTGGATCGGATTCGCAATCAACTTCCTGTCGGGCGCGAAGTGCAACCGGTGGTTACCGAGATTGACTTCGACGGATTTCCCCTGATGCTGGTGAACATCATCGCGCCATCGGGTTTTGATGAGCGGGCACTCAAACAAATCGCCGAAGACGTCCAGCAACAGCTTGAAACGGTAAACGGTATCGCAAATACACAGTTGTTCGGTGGCAAGGAACGGGAGATCCACGTCAACGTGTTTCCGGACCTCATGACCCAATACGGGATATCTTTGGCGCGAATCCGGCAAGCTCTGGCCGATTTCCACGCAGAGATACCAGCTGGTGCGTTCAATACGGGCAACATTGATCGTACGATTCAGAACGAAGCCAAATTTCGCGGCGTCAACGACATCAAGCAGGCAATTGTATCCAGTGAGGACAACCGCATCATTCGAGTAAGCGACGTGGCGGAAGTCCTCGACACGCATCGCCGGATGAAGAACCTCGCACAACTCAACGGAAGAGACAGTGCGACGATCATCGTCAATAAAGAAGCTGACATTAACACCCTGGGGGCAGCCCAGGCGATCAAGGCCAAGGTCAAAGAACTGGCCCAGCAATATCCCGACCTGGAATTCTCCACAACCCGCGATACGTCTGCTGAAATCTGGGTGATGTTCCGCGTACTCGGCTCCAGTGCTTTATTCGGGGCCATGCTGGTACTGGTTATTCTGGCCTGGTCGATGGGCATTCGAATCTCGATCCTGGTATTGATGTCGATCCCGTTGAGCATGGCCGTTGCCTTGATTTTCTTGTTCACGACAGGCATCCCCATCTCCAATATGGTCGTCTTCAGCTTCATTCTCGTGCTCGGGATGGTGGTCGACGGAGCCATAATTGTCGCCGAGAATATCCATCGTCACATTGAGCGCGGTGAAGAACCGATTACTGCAGCCAAGCAGGGAATTGCGGAGGTCGGTGTCCCGGTCATCGCCGCCGACATGACAACCATTGCCGCCTATTTGCCAATGCTCCTGGTCCCTGGCATTATGGGCGATTTTCTGGGGGTCATGCCAAAGGTTGTTTCTGTTGCACTGATTGGCTCCATTCTTGTTGACCATTTCCTGATTCCCACGCTCGCAGCCCTCTGGTATCGTCGCCGGTACCCACCGCAACCCGACACCTCCACATCGTTCGCCGCACTTTCGCGGGGCAAATCGACCGCAACGGTGCAAGTGGCAAACCAGGTTCGCCCCAACCTGGGAGTTTTTACGCGGGCTTACGCGGCGAGTCTTCGCTTTGCTCTCGGACACCGTTTCCTGGTGATGTTTTGGTGTGGAATGGCCATTTGGGGTGCTTCCATTCTGATTCGCCAAATCGGTTTCGAATTCTTTCCGCCAAGCGATCGCGGGCAATTCACAGTGCACTACGAACTGCCACTTGGCTACAACATCGAGCAAACGTTGGCAGCTGCCGATGTGATCACTGAACCACTCCGCACCTGGGAGGACAAGGGAATTCTCCTGAGCTATGTAACTTCGGTTGGATCGTCACAGGGGTTGGCGACAAGACTTGAAGAGGATGCCGCAAACGGGCCGGAATTTGGCCAAGTGATGGTGGAACTCTTACCGCCCATGGACCGCTCAGTCCACGAACAGGAAGTCATCGCTTACCTCCGCAAAAACATCAGACTCCTCCCCGGAATGAAAATCCAGATCAAAGAGGCGGAAGACGGACCACCGGGGGGCTCCGACGTCGCCGTGCGGCTTACCGGCGACAACCTTGAACAACTGGGGAATCTTGCCGAGCACATTGTGGCCAGATTAGCCAGGATTCCGGGAACGGTCGACGCCTCGACAGATTTTCGCCCTGACAACCCCCAATTGATCATCGAACCCAAGCCCGACGTTGTTGGCCTGTTCGGGTTGACCGAGATGCAGATTGCGCGTGCGGTTCAAACCGCCATCGCAGGTGATACCACCATTCAGGTCACGCTCGATGACGAAGATGTCAACCTCCGCCTTCAACTTGCCCCCGAGTATCAACAGCATCCAGCAGATTTGCGCCGTCTGATGATCACCAGTCCGACAGGAAAGAAGGCAACCATCGGCCAGCTTACCGACATTCACCGCGACATGGGACTCTACGCAATTAACCGTTACGACCGCAAGCGGGCAGTACTGGCAAAGTGCGACGTGGGTGAAAATCTCTCGCCTGATGACGTCTTTCTTCTTTTAGCCGAAGAAGTACTTCCGAAGTATGGGTTTGTACCATCTCAAGGTGCCGCAACCAGCATCGAAGGGATCCCCAAGGTTTTTTTGGGGAGCACCACGACAGACTCCGAAGGCGTGAAGGCTGAATTTGTTGGTGAAAATGACGAACGCGACAAAAATTTTCGTTATCTTTTGATCAGCATGTCGATTGCCGTGGTTCTGATCTTAACCATTCTCGTTCTGCAGTTCAACAGCATGCGGCAAAGCCTGGTCGTCATGACCACGGTGCCGTTGAGCTTCATTGGCGTCGTGTTCGGCATGTGGTTTTGCGGATTCCCTTTCAGCCTGGCATCATTTATCGGGTTGGTGAGTCTGACGGGAGTCGTCGTCAACGATGCAATCGTGCTGGTCGATTTCACCAACCAGGGGCGACGACGTGGCCTGTCTGTCCGCGATGCAATTCTCGAAGCAGGTGTAAACCGACTGAGACCCGTTATCTTGACCACCGTGACCACCATTGGCGGGTTACTCCCACTACTGTTGAACATTTCCGGCGGGGCTGAATTCTGGCAGCCACTGACTGGCTCGGTGGTGTTTGGCCTGGCTTTTGCAACCGTCCTTACACTAATCGTAATCCCGGTCTGCTACAGCCTGGCTTACAGTTTCGACGACACCCCCACTGCGGCAACCAGCGGCAGCTAGTCCACTTTCGATGCCACCGGGGCGGCGAAGATCAAAACGGGGCTCCCCTCTCCCGGAAACTCGCACCTGCGGTTAATGTCCTGCAGAGGCAACCGATACGACGCACTGCAAACGGACTTCCGACTCTCCTGGCGTCCCACGCAAAAGGGAAAACAGGTGGGGTGACTCCAGAGGCTTGATGACTCCAGAGGCTTTATGCATCATAGTGTATTTCGAGAATTTCGAACCGATTGGTACCGGCAGGCACTTCGACTTCTGCTTGCTCACCAACCTTCTTCCCCAACAAGCCCTGAGCCAGCGGGCTGATGATGTTGATCTTGCCGAGGTCGTAATCTTCTTCGCCAGCACCCACCAGGATAAATTCTTCGGTATCGCCAAATTCAAGGTCCTTGACGACCACACGACAACTAAAGCCAACCTGATCTTTGGGAAGGTTTGAGGTACCGACAATCATCGCATTGACAAGTTTGCCTTTGAACAGATTGATCTTTGCCTGGAGCATCCCTTGCGACTCGCGGGCACCATGATACTCGGCGTTTTCACTCAAATCACCTTCCGCACGAGCGGCCGCAATCCGATTTTCGATCTGGGGCATCTGGACATTTTCCAGTTCCTCGATTTCGGCTTTAATTTTGTTGTAACCGGCCCGCGTCATGGGGATACGATCGGACATGGCCACACCTCCAGCAGAAATTTTAAAACACGTGTATCGGGTTGCCTAAGTCCAGCCGCAAGGCTCTTGAAAAACCTCATGCCTCCCGAAACTACCATGCACTTTAAAAAAGTGCCCAAAAAAGAAATGGCCCCACTGGGGAGGCCATCCAAGCAGTTTATTCTTATCCGGCGCGGTGGCCATGTAAAGCCCTGCGAGAAAACCGTTTCGGCTTAAATCTCGGGCAGATAGAGCAAACAGCCGCACGACCTGCAGAAGATAAGTTTTGAGAGCTGCAGTTCACTCTGCATGTTGAGCGTGATTTGTTGCCCACAGCCGGTACAAACGCCATCTTCCACCGTGGCCAGGGCATCGGCTCCCTTATTGCGCACGACCCGCTTGTAATCAACCTTAAAATCTCCTGGCAAAGCCGCTTCGCTATCGACCAGCTCAATTTCCAGGCGGGTGATGTCGTCCTTAATCACGATGGCATCCTCCTGAACGGCGCTCCTGGTCTTCTCAAGGTCTTCGCTACTTATTCGGAATCGGTTTTCGGCAGTTTTACTGACGGCGTTAAGCACGTCGATTTTGTCAAACCCCTCGAGGATTTCGTCTGAAAGGACACTGTTGGCCATTTCTGCCGCAGCGATCTGCTCCAACAGGGTTTGGTACTCCTTATTGCTGGCTGCGGTGTTAAGCTTGGCGCGGTAGTCCACGATCTTCTGTTCGCCAGTTTTCAAATCGAGTTGCTTGCGATCGCCAGTCATTTTGCCCTGCTGAGCCGCTTCTCGCGCCGCGTCAAGCTCGGTCGAAAGCCTGGCAACATTGGCCTCGCAAGCCTTGACTTTTCGCGGTCCACGATCGAGCCGGTCTCGCTGATCAGCCAACTGTTGATGAACGCGGTGCAATTGCCGTAGCGCCGCCGCAGTAACCGTCATTGGTAAGGCTCTCGGTCTTGGAACGTGGGGCTGGTACAAGAGTACAAGGTTGCTCTAAGTTCGTTATGTTCCGTTATGGGGCATTTGCCAACCCCTGTGTCGTCAACTTTGCAAAAGAGTTGGTGCCGCAACAAAAAAAGCCGAGGATTCCAGCAGGAGAGCTCCTCGGCCTTTTTTTGACAGTCGCTCCTGGGAGCACCACAACTAGGCAGCAGCGGCGAGAGGCATTCCGGCCAGAAAACCCTCCAGATAACGGCTACGGACTGGATTTTGAAGTTTAGCGATCGCCTTTGCTTCGATTTGCCGTACACGCTCGCGTGTCACCTTGAAGATCCGGCCAACTTCCTCCAGCGTATAGGAGTAGCCATCCGCGAGTCCATACCGAAGCCGAATGATCTCGCGTTCGCGGTAGGTCAGTGTCTTGAGAAGTTCCTCAATCCGCTCACGCAACAGGCCAATATTAGCCAATTTGAGGGGACTATCGGTTCCGATATCTTCAACGAACTCACCAAAGCTGCAATCGTCACCATCACCAATAGGACGATCCAAGCTGACAGGGTGGCGACCAATACCCAGAACCCGTTCCGCCTCCTCCAGGGGGACTCCGGCCGCCAAGGCTATCTCTTCACCTGTCGGTTCGCAACCCAGCTCCTGCTGCAAGTGCTTGGCGGTATTGCGCAGCTTGGTCAGAACATCGATCATGTGGACTGGGATCCGAATGGTGCGAGCCTGATCGGCAATCGCCCGAGTGATGGCCTGCCTGATCCACCAGGTTGCATAGGTAGAAAATTTGAATCCTCGCCGGTACTCGTACTTGTCGACCGCCCGCATCAGCCCGGTATTGCCTTCCTGAATAAGATCAAGAAAGCTCAAGCCCCGGTTACGATATTTTTTGGCAATCGACACGACCAGGCGAAGATTCCCACTGGAGAGATCTCGCTTGACATTTTCAAAACGGCGAAACTGCCCCCGAAGTTCCTGCGCTCGCTTACGCAAACTCGAGGGTGTTTCCAGAGTGTCCATCATGAGTTGGCGTAGTTTCGAGCGAACCGAAGCAATGTGCGACTCCGCCCCACCTTCCTGGCGAAGTTCGTGAAGTTGCTTGCATAGCGCGTCCAGCTGGCGCGACGTCTCTTCAATCATTCGAATCAGCGGCTGAAGCCGGCGTGTCCGCAAGCTAAGCTCTTCGACAAGCACCAACATCTTTTCACGACGGCGCAGGTAGTGTCGTCGCGCCACAAGTTTTTCTTCTGGAGGAAGCGACTTCTGTGTGAGCTTTGCAAAATCGCGGCGTTGCAAGTCCATCAAATGCCGCAACAACGGGAGGTGAAGTGGCATGCGCGCCTGTACGTCCTCCTTGCTCAGCCGCTCCGTCAACGAAACTTTGATCGTGCGGTCGAACGGCAAGTCCCCCGAATTCACACGTTCGAGTGTTTTGACGGTCGTCTTTAACGCGCCAAAGGAACGAAGTAGATTGCGGCGGAATTGCTTGCGGGTGAGTTCAATTTTTTTGGCGATCGCAATCTCTTCTTCTCGCGACAGCAGTGGAATCACGGCCATTTGGGAAAGATACATGCGAATCGGATCGCTGTTCCCCGCTTGTGGCAACCCGTCAGTGAGAATAAAGCTGCGGTCACCTTCATCTTCGGCTGGTAACGGTTGCGGTGTAACCGGGGCTTTGGCGGTTTCGTGATCGACCAGCTGAATGCCGTGTTGATCAAGTACCGCCAGGAGATCCTCGGTCCACTGGGTACCGACCGCTTCATCGGGCAAGTAAGCGCTAACCTCCCGGTAGGTCAAATAGCCATTGGTTTTTGCTTTTTCGACTAATTGCTGCAACTGCGGGTCCAAATGCGACATGATTCGACTCCTCACACACCTCCGGCGTGTCTGGTTTCGAGGATACGAAACCGACCAGGCCTCGCGCCCATCCGTGAGCTCGAAACTTACCTGGCGGCCATGTTTTACCAGTTACGTTGTGAAGCTCATTTTTTCCTCCTCTCGTATTTGCTGCGATGTTCGGGGCGAGCTTGATTAACAAATTGCGCCAATTCTTCGTCGGCATTAGCGGCTACTGGTCGACCGCCCGACCCGGTGGCTTGCTGCTGCTCTTTGTGCGCCGTGATTAGATCGCGAAGCCGTAGGCTCATATCACTTGACGCCTTGGCACGACTCTGTTCATCCAAGGTAACCAAGACGCGTTTCTCTTCGGGATCCTCAATACAAACCATTAATTTTTCGTACAAGGGTGTGTGGTGGCTTTGCCATAGTTGCAGGCACTGCTCATACAGGCGGCGCGCTATCAAGGTCGAAACGGTAACCGCTTCAATTTCGTGGGCAAGAACTGCCAGATTCTGCGAGTCGAGCAGAATAAGCTCCAGGAGCTCACGTTCCCACTGGGGCCAAGCGGCTGGTGAAAGTTGCGAGGAGGGCGTCGTCGAAACGTTCGACGACTTGGCCGTGGCAACGAGCCGGCGGCGCGAATGCGCTCGCCGCAACTCGGCAAGTCGCCGACGCAAATTCGCCTCGGGGAGTTGGAAGTGGCGTGCCGTACGCGAAAGCATCTGTTGCTCGCGCAGCAACATCGATGACGAAGCAAGTCCAGCGCCGGGACGGGCGCGTGCCAGTGTACCCAAGACTCGTTCAGCAGCCTGGGTTGTACCGTGTGTATCCGTCTGCACATCCAGTCCTTTGGATTCAATACGGAGTTTGTGTTCGAGTGCATCGACAGACTGCGAGATTAACTGTCGAAATGCGCCGCCTCCTTGCGTAGCAATAAAATCACATGGATCGCCCCCCTGAGGCAAGGTCAAAATCTTCAAATCAATCTGCTGAGCAACAAAAAGCTCTAAAACCTCGTTCGTACGACGTTGTCCCGCTTCATCTCCATCGAGCACCAACGTAATGCTAGCAGCGTAGCGCTGCAGGATTGGTAAGTGGTGTTCCCCTAATGCGGTCCCTAACACGGCAATCGCATTTTCGATACCGTGCTGGTGTGCCATCAGGCAATCGGTATAACCCTCCATGATAATGATGTGCTTTTCTTCTCTGATAGCGTCGCGTGCACGATCGAGCCCATAAAACTCGCGATTCTTTGAGAAGAGGGGCGTCTCGGGGGAATTGATGTATTTTCCCCCCGAATTCTCGTCGGCGAGTTGGGGCAGAACTCTTCCTCCAAACGCAATCGGGCGACTGCGTGTATCGCGAATTGGAAACATCAACCGACCGCGAAAGCGGTCGTAATAGCGGTCACTTTGTGGGCGACGTATCACCAGTCCCACACGTTCCAGGACCGCTTTCGTCCACTCGGAATTCAGCGACTGGCCAACCAACCAGTCCCAACGGTTCGGTGCAAAACCGACTCGAAACCGATCGACCAACTCCCGGGTGATTTTCCGCAAGGTGAGATAATCCCTGGCTGGCTGCGCCTCAGGGGATTCCAACAAACAGTGATGAAACCGTTCTTCGGCCCATGCCATCGCGGCGTAAAGTGTCCGTTTGTCTCCCGGCCCACCAGCAAGTTGCTGATCTGCAGCCGGTTGCGTCGCCAAACGCAACGTGATACCCGCACGCTCCGCCAGCATTTCGAGGGCCTCCCGAAAATCAACCCCTTCTATCCGCATGACGAAACTGAAAATATCTCCGCCAACGTCACAAACCCAGCATTTGAAAGATTGTCGCTCCGGGTTGATTTGCAGACTGGGCCGGGAATCGTCATGCCAAGGGCAAAGAGCTACGAAGTTTTTGCCCTGCCGACGAAGCGGAAGATAACTGCCAGCCACTTCGACCAGGTCGACTGCCTGGCGAATCTGCTCCTTGACATCCATTGCAACAGCCTTCCCCATCCTGTCGTCGCTCCTTGCGAACCAGCTTTTTAATAATTCGGGTGCCTGCCAACGACTACGTCTAATTCAAGGCGACGAACAGGTTGATCGCCAGAATCCACCTCGGCCAGGCGCCGTGCAACAACCATCTGAGCCGAAGAGCCGACTTCGGTAGCCGCGATCATGCGACTCAGCAAGGTCGGATCGGTCGCCGCAGCCCCATTCCACTCAAGAATGACATCCCCCGGGCGAACTCCCGCTTTATATCCTGGCCCATCGCGTGGAGCCTCCCTCACATAAACACCCTCCCCCACGGCGAGCCCCAATTTTTCACGCAACTCAACAGGTACCCGGTGGGGACTCACTCCAAGGTAGCCACGGGTAATCCAACCTTTCTCCAGAAGTTGCTCGTACTTCTCCCGGACAAGGTTGCTTGGAATTGCCAGGCTGACCCCGCGATACGAAGGACCCATAATGGCCGTGTTGATCCCCACAATCTTCCCTTCGATATTAACCAGGGGCCCCCCGCTGTTGCCTGGTTGTACGGCGGCATCGGTTTGCAGGTATTCCTGATAAGGGGTACTCGTTACGCCGCTGCCAATCCGCCTTCCCTTGGCACTGACGATGCCGAATGTGACGCTGTGATCGAGGCCAAACGGGCTACCCCAGGCCCAAACCAAATCGCCCACCTCCAGGTCCTCGCTGTCGCCCCACTCTGCCGCGATAAGATTCTTCAAATCAATACGCAGTATGGCAACGTCGGTACCCGGGTCTCCACCGACGACTGTAGCGTCACTCTCCCGACCATCACCAAGTCGAACCCGGAGTTGTTGCGCTTTAGCGATGACATGGTAGTTGGTCACAATATAGCCAATCGGATCAACAATCACACCAGAGCCATGACCGGAGGTCCCGTGGGGCCCCGGGAGAGTAATCCCAACTACGCTTGGCGATATTCTTTTGGCTACCAACCGCGATACCATCACAAAGTCGGTAAGTTTTGGTTTCAGATCGCGAAGTGCTTCCCGCGATACATCAACCTCGGCTTTGAGAGTGTTGTACGTCGTCTGGTATTGAAACTGGCCAACCACGAACGGCCCGGCAATCACCAAGGCCAGGCAGAAAAACATGAACACCCAGCGAAAGAGACGTGGGCTCCCCAAAGAGCCCTTTCTATCCTTAACGTTCATCGTATCCTTGGCATCCATCGAACCGTGGTTGGGCACCGCTGGTGGGTCAACCCCCGGCCGTTCAAATTCACTTTGTTGGGCCATAGCAGAACGATTGAGCTGAAATGCAGACGGGACGGAACAACACCGACTCTGAAATTATACGCACCCGTTACGATCCTGGCGATCGCTTCCGTTTTTTGCCCCGTTTTTTCCCTTTCCACTCGTTTTGTCTGCCTGCCAGCGGGCAATCCTGACGAACTGCAATACGCCGGACAAGTGGTACCGCTACCGGAAACTGCTCAATACGAGCAGACTGGCGAGACCACAGATTGACGTCTGGCTCACCGCCACTTGGATGATACCGCTACCTACCCTGCCAGGCCGAATTCCGTGACCAACCGCAACCTGGTCGCGTCGTGGACCGAAAATTTGCCAGGTAACTCGGCACGATCCGACACGGCCAGAACCGGTTTTACCCACTAGGAATTCCCAGCGATGGTGACTATTTTCAATAGATATGGGCAATCAAACGCTACACTCCTCAAAAATCCTTGTACCGGGCGACGTTCAGGTTGCGGCCGAGGACCTCCGGGCCAGCTTTCCTGAACCGCGTTTTTTTCCTCCCCCCTTCGCAACGACAGTCGACGGTTTGGTATGTGTTGGTGGGAGTTTGCAAGCTGAATGGTTACTCGACGCCTACCAACACGGGATCTTTCCCTGGCCAGTATGGCAAGATGAACCCATGGCCTGGTGGTCACCCGACCCACGGGCGGTGCTCGAACTGGGCCAGTTCCACGTCTCGCGACGATTACGGCGTACCATCTTGAGTCATAAATTTGTGGTGACCTGCGACACGGACTTTCGCAGCGTCATCGAGGGTTGTGCGACCGCCGTCGGGCGGCGTGGTGCAACGTGGTTGCTACCAAGCATGATCGACGCCTACTGCGAAATGCACCGACTTGGCCATGCCCACAGCGTCGAAACATGGCTTGAGAATCAATTGGTTGGGGGAACCTACGGGATTTCAATCGGAGGTTTGTTTGCTGCCGAGAGCAAATTTTATCGTGTACGGGACGCTTCCAAGGTAGCTCTCGTCCATCTGGTCAACCATCTTCGGTCGCGGGGCTACCAGTTGTTGGACGTGCAACAATGGACTCCCCATACCGGCCGAATGGGAGTGACCAAAATACCCCGTCGGCAGTATCTCCGCCGCCTCGCCACAACGGTCCAACTGCCAGTTACGTTTGGCACGACCTTGGAGGCAGACGCAACCGCAGTTCGCAACGGCTAAATGTTGCTTGAACCGCACGATCCTTACGTCATTTCCAAGCTTTGGTCCCGCCGTCGCAACTGGGGCTTGGCTAGGCTCCAGCTGCCGTGAAGGCCGACTGGAGATCTTGCTGGAGATCGTCGAAATCTTCCAGTCCGACCGACAGTCGGATCAAACTGTCGGTGATGTCATGAACTGCCCGATCCGCTGCGTCATAACTGGCATGTGACATGGTCGCCGGTTGTTCGATCAACGATTCGACAGCCCCCAGGCTCACGGCTAGTTGAAAGAGCGTTGTAGACTGGACAAATCGCCTGGTCGCATCAAGATCGGCGTCCAATTCAAAAGAAAGCATGGCCCCGAACGCGTGGTGCATTTGCCGCCCGGCAATCTGGTGACCGGGATGGTCGGGCAGGCCCGGATAGAGCACGCGGCGGACCTGCGGGTGGGCCACTAACCACTCGGCCAGTTGTTGGGCTGTACGGCTCTGTTCCAGGACACGGAGGGCCAATGTCTTGATACCACGGGAGCAGAGGAACGAATCAAAAGGACTGAGGACGGCACCGGTCGCATTCTGCACGAAATAGAGCCGCTCGAAGAGATCTTCAGATTTGACAACCAAGACACCACCAATCAGGTCGCTGTGCCCGCCCAAATATTTTGTTGCCGAGTGCATGACGATATCGGCCCCCAGTTCCAGTGGCCGGGTCAAAACGGGGGTCGCAAAGGTACTGTCGATCCCCAACAGGGCGCCTTTTGCGTGTGCAACTTCGGCACAAGCAGCAATATCGGTAATGGTTAGCCTGGGATTCCCGGGGGATTCAATCCAAACAAGTTTCGTTTGCGGAGTGATTGCGTCAGCAATCTGGGCGACGTCGGTCGTATCGACCAAATCAACCCCAATGCCTGCCCGGTTGGCCACGTGATGCAACAGGCGATAGGTCCCACCGTAAATATCTTCCCCTGCCACAATGTGGTCCCCCGATTCGAGCATGGTGACCACACCATGGATGGCAGCCATGCCACTGGAAAAAGCCAGCCCACCGCAGCCCCCCTCCAGCGCGGCAAGCGTTTGTTCAAGTCCTTTTCGGGTAGGATTTCCACTCCGCGCGTAATCGAACTCCCGCCACTTGCCGGCTTCGTGCTGCACAAAGGTCGAGGCAACATGAATCGGTGGCACGACGGCACCGGTTTGGGCACATCGCTTATTCCCAACGTGAATCGCACGGGTACGGAATTTCATGGGGACACCTTCATGCGGACAGCCGCAGCTGGCCACTTTCTGCAGACTAGCGGGATATGAATTCAAGAAGTTTACTTAACTCCACACGCCTCCTGCACGCGGGCCAGCACCTCACTGGCTTTTTTACGGGCACTGGCGGCACCGTCGCCAAGGATCTCGCGAACTTTCTCTGGCTGTGCCGCCAGTTCTGCTCGTTGGGCACGGGGCTCGGCAAAGTAGCGCTCGGCCACGTCGGCCAGCGCCTTCTTCACTTCTCCATAACCGAAGCCCCCGCGGTTGTACAAGTCAGCCATCTCTGCCCGCTCCGCATCTGTGGCAAACAACGCGTACAGGTCAAACAACACGTCGCCAACGGGTTCCTTGGGATCTTCCATCGCCCGCGAGTCGGTGACAATTCGCATAATCTGCTTCCGCTGCGGTTTTGTCTCTGCAAACAGTTCCAGCGTGTTTCCATAGCTTTTCGACATTTTTTCGCCATCGGTCCCGGGAACCCGCGCTGCTTGATCGAGCACCTTGGCTTTAGGGATAACGAAAACCTCTCCATAAACGTGGTTAAAGCTGCCGGCGATGTCGCGACAAACTTCGATGTGCTGCACCTGGTCCTCACCCACCGGTACAGTATCGCTGTCGTAGAGCAAAATGTCAGCAGCTTGGAGTACAGGATAGGTAAACAACCCTGTATCTGCCGACAGACCTTTCGCTTTTTTATCCTTGTAGGCGTGGCATCGTTCCAGCAAACCGAGGGGAGTTCCCGTCATCAACAACCAGCAAAGCTCGCTTACTTCGGGAATGTCGGATTGAACGAACAAGGTCGCCTGGTCGGGATTCAAACCGAGGGCAAGTAGATCCATCGCCGTGTCGAGCGACAATTGGCGAAGCTGGTCACGATCGCGCACTGTTGTGAGCGCATGCAAATTGGCGATGAAGTAAAACGCCTGCTCGGCATCTTGCAAAGCAATGTACTGGTGAATTGCACCGAAGTAATTCCCCCAGTGAGGCCGGCCAGTCGGTTGAATTCCACTTAAAACACGCACGGGACTTTGGGGGGTTAAAGAGGGGAAGTAGTTTTCCAAAAACCGGTTGTCGGAGCAGCAGGAAACGCTTCAAGGTACCAGACACGCGGCGACGCACCACTGCCTGTCCTGCCAGGCCACCCTACCTGCCAGACAATCACACCTCAAGCGTGCCGACCAATTCCGCCGGGCTGGCTGCCCCTGCCTCGGCCAGGGCAGACGGTAACGCGTCGAGCACTTCGATACTTGCTCCTGGATTGTAAAAGTTGACGGTGCCGAGTTGAACCGCGTTTGCACCCACAACCAGAAATTCCATCACATCGTCGACCGTCGCAATTCCACCAATCCCGATGATGGGGATTTTCGTTGCCTGGGCCGCTTGACAGACACACCGCAAGGCAATCGGCTTAATTGCCGGACCGCTGAGTCCGCCGAACAAGCCGCCCAACAGGGACCGCTGCTTGCGCCAGTCGATGGCCATCCCCTGACACGTATTGATAAGCGAAATGGCGTCGGCTCCGCCTGCCTCGGCAGCCTGGGCCACGTCAGCAATGCTCGTGACGTTGGGGGTCAACTTGGCGATCACCGGCCAGCGGGTTGCCTGACGACAATCGGCGACAAGCTTTTCACAAAGCCCGCAGTCGATCCCAAAATCGATGCCGTGACTCACGTTGGGGCAGGAAATATTGAGCTCAATCCCGTCTATATCCACATCGTTGAAGCGTTCGGTGAGACGTACAAACTCGTCGTGGGAACTCCCCGCCACGCTCACGATCACAGGAACGCCCAAACTGGTAAGATAAGGCAAGTGATGGGCCAGAAAGGCCTCCACACCGTCATTGTCGAGCCCGATTGAGTTGAGCATACCGGCTGGGGTCTCCATGGTTCGCCATGGCTCGTTCCCTTGTCGAGGTTCCCAAGTAACCGTCTTGGGAAGGATTCCGCCCAACCGCGACAAATCGACCAGTTGTTCCATTTCCCGTGCATACCCAAAGGTTCCAGATGCAACCAGGATTGGATTGGGCAACTCCAGCCGGCCCAGGCGAACCGAAAGATCAACCGACGGTACAGGGGAGTGATCTTTTCCGGAACCGGTTTTCATCGTCTTCACTTGAGTTGACAGGAGCGAAATGTCGATGGGAGCAATCAACCAGGCCGAAGCCAGAACTCGGGGACAAATCATCCGCAAGGTGCGGGTGGCCGGGCAAATCGGCCATCCCCGACCACACCATCCGACAACTGCCCCCCAACTACCTCGAGTGGGACTATTTTTTCGCCGCTGGAGATGACCCGAACAAAACTTGACCCAAGATCTTACCAAATCTAAACTTTAACGCGTAGAGGTCAACCTGGGATTGGCCCTGGTGACCACCGTCGACTTTCCAGCTGACTCCGCTCAGAATCCTTCCTTTTTCTCACCGCAGAAACCACGCTCAATCCTCGACGCAAAGGGCCCTCAACGATGAATCAAGCAGACTACCTCGCAGACAATCCGTATGCCACGCTCGGCACGGCTGCCGAAGCAACTGCCGACGCCCGGTTGAGCTTTATCCGCAAAACGTACACGCATCTGGTAGCCGCTGTTTACGCACTGGTGCTGCTGGAATTCATCTTCTTCAAGGTGTTACCACTCGATGAATGGATGCCCGCCTTGATGCAACAGGGCCGCTGGTGGTGGTTGGTCATGTTTGGTGGTTTTATGCTAGTGAGCTGGATGGCCAATCGATGGGCGCGATCCGATATCTCGATTGGCACCCAGTATATGGGGCTGTTCGCCTACGTGCTGGCCCAGGCGGTCATTCTGTGTCCCCTGCTGTGGATTGCCAATCTGTATGCCATGAAAATCGGAGGGGGGGAGTACAGTCCGATATTGATTGCGGGGATTGCGACCCTGCTGATCTTCGGCGTGTTGACCGCAACCGTTTTTCTTACCCGCCATGATTTTTCGTATCTGGGCCCGATTCTGGGAATTGCGGGAATGGTCGGGTTCGGCTTGATTGCTTTGAGCCTATTCGGGCTGATCAACTTCGGGATACTTCTCTGTTCGGCATTTGTGGTATTTGCCTGCGGATTTATTCTCTACGACACCTCGAACGTCCTGCATCACTATCGTACTGATCAGCACGTGGCCGCTTCATTGGCCCTGTTCGCCTCGGTAGCGCTTTTGTTTTGGTATATCCTGCAGATTGTGATTTCGCTGTCGGGGCGTGATTAAAACCAGCGTGTCACAGCGGCCAGTTTTCTGGGGAATGTGTTGAATCCTGTTTGCGGCGCCGGCGCAATCGGGTACCTTGGAGTCATGACCGACGAAGCTGTCCAGTATGAATTGCTCTATATAAAGGGCGTCGAATACTTTAACGAGTGCGAGTATTTCGAGGCCCACGAGGTGTGGGAGGAGCTTTGGGCTGAATACCGTGGCGAGCTGCGGCGTTTCTACCAGGGGCTCATCCAGGCCGCCGTAGCCTTACATCATTTTGGCAACGGTAACATCCGGGGAGCGAGGAAGGTATACTTAAGTAGTCGGGGATACTTGAAAGATTACCTTCCCAACTGTCGGGGAATTGATTTAGAAACCTTTCTCGATCAATATAAATGTTGTTTTGCCGAGGTGCTGGCCTCAACCGAGGAGTTTCCTGAAATCGAAATCGATCCGGAGTTGATTCCAGAAATTCACCTTCAACCATCCCCATAGATTTTCACACGACTGCCGGCCGTCCGAAGCCTGACTGGCGAAGACGCCCACGATTCCAATGACAACACCATCTTGGAACACCGAGGACCTGACTTTCGACGAAACGTTGTTCAGCGGCGTAACTCGACTTTTTCCGCTACCCAACTTGGTGCTTTATCCACACGTAGTCCAACCGCTGCATATCTACGAAGAGCGTTATCGAGAAATGGTGGCCGACGCCTTGGTGACCGATCGACTGATCACGATGTCGATCCTTGAACCTGGCTGGGAAACAGACTACGACAGTCGGCCACCGGTCGCACCAGTTGGCTGCCTGGGCAAAATCATTACCCATCACCGAATGGAAGATGGCTGCTTCAATCTGCTATTACTCGGTATGAGACGGGTCAGAATCTCACGTGAACTGGAGCCAATCCGTGCCTTCCGTCAAGCCGAAGTTGAACTGTTGACGGACTGCTACACGGATGACACATCACTTGATCCCGAGTTGCTCAGGCACAACCTCCTGGAAGAATTCCGGCAACACCTTCCCAAAGAAAGCTACGCCGACCCTCTTGATCAGATCCTTTCGCGGCATATTCCCTTAGGCGCCTTGACCGATCTTGTCTCCTACACCTTGCCGCTTGCCCCGAAGGTCAAGCAGGAACTTTTGAACGAGTGCCAGGTTGAAATACGGGCTCAGCTGTTGATTCAACAGTTTCATCAGCCCATCCAAACGGGTCCAGTTCGTCCTGCCGGTGAGCCCGGATTTCCGCCATTGTTCAGTACAAATTAGCCTCGTGCGAGGCTCACGACTTTGGCTGCGATGGATGGAGGTGAACTCCCCACTACGGGTTATCGCAAACCCGACAAACTGGGTTGTCATTGTTGGGCAAACTCCTCAGGACTGGCTCCTGGAGGCGGATATGGAAACCGGCTGCCGCTTGACTCCTTCAATGCGTGGCACGTAAGATCGAGGTGATGACAACCTTCAGCAAATCGACCACGAGTAAGGATCGCGAAATCGGCACCCTCGACGGGGAGCTTGGCGGTACGCCTGAACCGCACCCCTCGAGCGAAAAAGTGGATCTGGCCCGCATCGAGCGGGCTGTCACGGAAATCTTGGTCGCCGTCGGCGAAGATCCAAACCGCGAAGGGCTGAGAGAGACCCCAGCCCGCGTAGCCCGGATGTACGCCGAGATGTTTAGTGGTCTGCACGATGACGCCCGGGTCCATCTGCAGAAGTTTTTCACGGAACAATATGACGAAATGGTGTTGGTCCGTGACATCAGCTTCAACAGCATGTGCGAACACCATATGCTGCCTTTTTCTGGCAAAGCCCATATTGGGTATGTGCCCAGCGGGAAGGTCGTGGGCTTGAGCAAGCTGGCACGCGTGGTGGAAGTTATTTCCCGTCGACCACAGGTCCAGGAACGGATGACCGAACAGATTGCCAACCTGCTGATCGAGGAGTTGAATGTCAAAGGGGTTGCTGTCGTGATTGAGGCCGCACACTCATGCATGACCATTCGCGGAGTTCGCAAGCCTTCGAGCGTGTGTGTGACTTCCGCGATGAAAGGGATCTTCCGCTCGAACCTCTCCAGCCGCTCAGAAGTCATGACGTTGATCTACGGAAATCAGCGTTGATTCCAAGAGGCACGACACTGCGTGGCCATTCTTTACCAGTTCCTGCTTCGACTTGCTTTCGGCCTGACGGTCGCCATGGCGCTGACTTCTCCCCGATGGGTCACCAGCGGTTTCTACCGAAATCATCTCTACGTCGCTTTGGGTTTGACAACTTTGGCAGGACTGGTAGGACTTTCGGCAGCGATCACCTGGTGGCCCGCCCTGGCCGCTGCTGTGATCAGCTACCTGGGTGCCGTTTGTTGGCTTTACGAAAAAAGAACTGCCGGTGTCGCAACCCTTTGGCTCGTTGCAGGCTTTTCGGTGATTGGCTGCTGGCTGGCGCCGGAACTGGTACCCGGAAGTACAACCGGGGGCCAGTCTTCGCTGACCGAACTGGCGAGAAGCATCAGCGCGACAACCTCCGGTCTCGTGTTGGGACTGACGACCGCGGCGATGCTGCTGGGGCACTGGTATCTTAACACTCCCGGCATGCAGTTGCTGCCACTCCGCCGCCTGCTCGTCTTTTCCGCCCTGGCCGTAGGAACCCACGCGGTGATTTGCGCAGCCGGGCTGACCAGCCAAATAGTCACCGCGAATGATTTTACCGTGACCGACTGGCTGCTGGTCGTCCTCCGCTGGAGCTTTGGGCTGATTGGCACGATGATCCTCATCGCGTTGGCGTGGCAAACGCTGCGAATTCCCAATACGCAAAGCGCCACGGGAATTCTTTACGTGGGAGTGATCGCCGTTTTCACTGGCGAACTGGCGGGGCTGCTGCTGTCGGCGCAGTCGCCTTTTCCACTATAATAAATCGGCTAATTTGAACGATCCTCCCGACATGAGACCCTGGCGTGAACGTTACCTTTACATGCCCGAATTGCAATCAGCCAAACCGAGTGTCATTCGATGAAAACTCGCAACAACTTGTTTGCAGCCACTGTAGCCATTCGATTGTGATCCCGGCAGAAGCGGTCGTTGGTCAACAGGTCCAACGATGCCTCGTATGTTCGAGTCTTGACTTGTACGTTCGAAAGGATTTTCCGCAGCGGGTCGGCATCGCCTTGGTGGCGGCTGGAATCATTGGCAGCAGTATTGCCTGGGCTTACGTAAACGTATTCTGGACGTTCGCCATTCTGTTTGCTTCCGCCCTGGCTGACCTGGCACTATTTGCGGTCGTGGGCAACGCGCTGATGTGCTATCGCTGCCAGGCCCAATATCGGCGTACGGAACAGATAGATGTGCACGGTGCTTTTGATCTGGAAACGCATGAACGGTACCGGCAGTTGGCAGCCCGAATGGGTACGGGAGAGCTAAAACTGTAGTGGTTCACCCGCTCACGGTTTCCAACGCAACTATGGAACCTGAACAACAACGTATCGAAGAAGATCTGCGGGGCGTCCTGAGGGGCGAAGTCCGTTGCGATGACCTGTTCGTTCAACTCTACGCCAGCGATGCGAGTATTTACCAACTCCGCCCGCTCGGCGTGGTTCGCCCGCGGAGCGTCGAAGACGTCGTTCGGACCGTCCAATACGCTGCTGAGAATGAACTCCCGCTTCACGCCCGCGGAGCCGGATCCGGACTGGCTGGCGAATCGTTGGGCCGCGGTCTGATCGTCGATTTTTCGCGATTCTTTCGTCGCATCCTCGAGACAAAAGCCGACGAGGTTCGTGTCGAAGCGGGTGTCGTCCTAGCGACGTTGAACCGGCACCTGTCGACCCAGGGACGGGTTTTTGGTCCCGACCCGGCAATGAGCCAGATCACTACCATGGGGAGTGTGGTTGCGATCGATGCATCCGGCAGTCACTGGCTCCACTACGGTTCTGCGGGACGTCATATTCGATCGATCCGAGCTGTGATGGCGGACGGCGAAGTGGTGGAGTTCTCCCGACACCGCGTCGGGGCCAATGGAAAAAACGAGGATCCCCCACGAATTCGACAATTAGTTGATTCGGTCACGCAACTTGTCGAACATCATGCCTCGACGATTGACCAATACCGCCCGCAAAGTGTCATCAACCGCAGTGGATATCACCTCGATGCATTCCTGCAAGATGGTCACGCTCACCTTGCCAGGCTGCTGGCCGGCAGCGAAGGAACCTTGGCACTGGTGACCGACGTCACCCTGGGAACCGATCCCCTCCCCTCCCACCGCGGTTGCGCCCTGATGTTGTTCGAAAGCCTTGACCGCGCGGCACAGGCATCCGTCGAATTGGCCCATCTTGGGCCAAGCGCATGCGATCTGATGGACCGTCGGCACTTGACTTTGGCGCGTCAGTCAGATCCCCGTTACGAGTTCCTCATTCCGAGTGCTACCGAGGCCGTACTGTTGGTTGAGTTCTTTGCCGACACGGCCGAGGAACTTCATAGTCGACTCGATGAAACGGTCGAGCACATACAATACAGGACCCAACTGGCAGCGGGGGTCGTCATCGCACTCGACGCAGAAGATAACGAGCTCTTTTGGAACCTCGCACGACAATTTGTTCCTTCCCTCCATGCGCTGCGAGGTTCAACCCGTGCTATTCCATGCGTGGAAGATATCGCAGTTCCTCCAGCGGCCTTGCCAGTTTTCTTGCGGCATGTCCACGACACCCTCAAACAAAGGCAAGTCACTGCATCGATATTCGGGCATGCGGGTCACGGTCAACTTCACATCCGCCCTTTTCTTGACTTGTCCAAGGTGCAAGACGTCCGCAAAATGGAAGCCCTGGCCGTTGAATTGTACGAAAAAGTGTGGTTACTCGGCGGCACCATTAGCGGCGAACATGGTGACGGTTTGAGCCGCACCCCGTTTTTAAGCCGTCAGTATGGCACGCTGGCAAACGTTTTTCGCGAACTGAAACAGATCTTTGATCCACAAGGAATCCTGAACCCTGGCAAGATCGTTCCTTCAGGCAGCTTGCGGATCACACACAACTTGCGACGGATCACCGCCCGGCTATCTCAACCGGTGGGACAAACCGCTCCCACCACGCCTAGTGATAGCTCCCCCCCCTTGCCCCCCATTGATTTGCAACTCGACTGGAAACCTGAAGAAATTGCCCTCGCTGCCCGGGCATGCAATGGTTGCGGCGCTTGCCGCACCCATTCCACCAGTGAACGGATGTGTCCAATATTCCGCTTCGCACCGCGTGAAGAGGCTTCGCCCCGTGCCAAAGCGAATCTTGTCCGTTCACTCGTCACCGGCACCTTGTCCCAGGGACAATTCCTGCAAGAGAGTTGCAAAGAAATTTCTGATCTCTGTGTCCATTGCCACATGTGCCGGCTGGAATGTCCGGCCAGCGTCGACATCCCCAAACTGATGCTGGAAGCCAAGGCGATGTACGTCGAAACGAACGGGCTGACAATACAGGACTGGTTGCTCACGCGGATTGACGCATTGAGCGGGGTGGCGGGGAAATTTCCTGCTGCAGCCAATTGGGCTCTCAGCAATCCCCAGGCCCGCTGGGTCCTGGAACGGATTCTGGGAATCGCCCAGGGACGAAAGCTGCCCCAACTTGCACGCCGCAACTTTCTCCGCTGGGCCACCCTGCGACGGATGCACCGGATGTCGCAGGAAGCCGGCGAAAAAGTCCTGTATTTTGTCGATACGTATGCCAACCACTTTGATCCGGAACTGGCCGAAGCGCTGGTCACCGTATTGCGGCACCACGGGATTCCCGTCTACGTCCCGCCGGACCAACGTCACTGTGCCATGCCAATGATCAGCCAGGGAGCACTGGGGCCGGCCCGCCGTACTGCCGAACACAACGTTGCGTTGCTGGCCGAAGCAGTCCGCAGCGGTTACACCATCGTTGCGACCGAACCGTCCGCGGCGCTGGCACTGACCCATGAGTATCCCACGATTCTCGACGATGACGACGACGCTCGGCTGGTTGCCGAGCACACCCACGAGGCAGGTCACTATCTCTGGCAACTTCACCAGCGCGGCCAACTGAAGCTGGACTTCCAACCTTTGCGGGTTTCCGCCGGATATCATGCTCCCTGCCACTTGCGAGCCCTGGGAGCGGGGACACCCACAGAAAACCTTTTGCGTCTGATTCCTGAATTGCGAGTCAATCGCCTCGAGAAAGGATGTAGTGGAATGGCAGGTATGTTTGGGATAAAACAGAAGAACTATCGCAGCAGCCTGCGGGCGGGGTTTGAACTGATCTCGACCATGCGGCACGGCTCTTTTCAGATCGGGACAACCGAGTGCAGCACCTGTAAAATACAAATGGAACAAAGTACAACGAAACCAACGATTCATCCCGTTAAATTGCTCGCCATGGCCTACGGAAGAATGCCCGAGTTGCGGGCCAGACTGAAGAAACAGGGCAAACCCCTGGTGGTCACATGAAAACTTTTGTCGCGCTGTTCGCGGTCGCCCGAGAACTCGTTGGCACTGAAACGATTGAGGTAGAATTACCTGAGGTTGCAACGGTCGCAGACCTGCGGGTGGCACTGGCCACGACAACACCAGCTCTGGCCGAGGTGGCGAGGCGGGCTGCGATTGCTGTCGACACGGAGTATGCCAGCGATACCACCGTGATCAAGCAAGACTCGAAGTTGGCGATCATTCCGCCTGTAAGTGGAGGATAATCCTCTAAAAAACAATGATTCAGTTGACCCACAACGCGATTGACTCTGATCAACTTGTCGAGGCAGCCCGCAACCCGCAGGCAGGTGCTGTTGTGCTGTTTTTGGGGACCACGCGCGAGTTCACTGCGGGGCGTCAGACAACCGCCCTGGAATATGAAGCCTATCAAGCGATGGCACGGCGGGAACTTGCCCGCCTGGAGGCCGCAGCCCGAGAACGCTGGTCGCTCGTCTATTGCGCGATTGTGCATCGGCTCGGCCACGTCCCTCTGACCGAAACATCTGTGGCGATCGTTGTCTCGGCCGCTCACCGAAGCGAAGCGTTTGCAGCTGGCAGCTGGTTGATCGATTCGTTAAAAGAGTCGGTCCCCATATGGAAACGGGAACAGTGGGCCGATGGTTCGTCCGCTTGGATTCATCCGCAACCCGAGGTCGTGCCAGGCGGGACCAGCTCCCCCAGGGAAGTCAAACCGGCTACGCCGGTTCGACAAGTGCCGGCCTCGATTCAAAGATCCGATCACCTCAAACAGTAATTGACTGCCCATGCAGAAGCATACACCTGCCAACGCCCCGCTGACGGATTTATTGGGGCGGACGCACACCAGCTTGCGGATCAGCGTAACCGACCGGTGCAACATTCGCTGTTTCTATTGTATGCCGGAAAAAGGTGTCGTCTTCCGTCCCCACGACGAAATCTTGACGTTCGAAGAAATCTGCCGCTTTGTACGGGCTGTGCTCCAGGTTGGAGTGAACAAGTTTCGTATCACCGGAGGCGAACCCCTTGTCCGCTCCAACCTGCCCGAATTGGTCAAGCAGTTGAATCAGATGCCCGGCGTGGCAGACCTCGCCCTCACAACCAATGGCATCCTGCTTCGAGACCAGGCGGCGGCATTGCACGCGGCGGGTCTCCGCCGTCTGAACATCAGTCTCGATACACTTCGAGAAGAAATGTTTCAGAAAATCACGCGCCGCGAAGGGTTAGACCGTGTCCTCGATGGCATCGCTGCGGCCCAGACATGTGGGTTCGAAAAAATCCGCCTCAATGCGATAGCGATCCGCGGCTTTTCTGAAGACGATGTCGTCCCGCTCGGCCGTTTTGCCCGTGAACAGAACCTGGAGCTCCGTTTCATCGAGTTTATGCCTCTGGACGCAGATGGCGCCTGGAAATCCGATGACGTACTCACCGGCGCCATGCTGCGCCAGCTGCTCGAAGCGGCGTTTGGCCGGCTTGAACCGGTCCCCCGCACCGATCCTGCCCAACCAGCTGTCGATTATCAGTTTGCTGATGGGGGAGGACGAATTGGTTTCATCAATCCGGTGAGCACGCCGTTTTGTAGTACCTGTAACCGCCTTCGCATCACGGCCGAGGGGCAAGTCCGCAACTGCTTGTTTTCCACGGCTGAATGGGACGCGCGGGCCAAATTACGGCAAGGCGCAAGCGGAGTAGAACTGATTCAACTCGTCCGTGAGTGCGTGGCGGCAAAAGCTCCCGCACACGGGATTGGCACCAGCGAATTTGTGCGTCCCGAGCGGGCCATGTATCAGATTGGCGGTTAGCGATGATGCCTCGCATCTATTTCGATAATGCCGCGACCAGCTGGCCAAAACCAGAATCGGTCTATGCAGCCGTTGACCACTACCAGCGGGAAATCGGCGCTCCGGCAGGTCGCGGCAGTTATCAGGCCGCCCTTGCGGCCGGGCAACTCGTGGAGCAGGCGCGGGTAGGTGTCGCCAGGTTAATCGGGGCCAGCAAGCCACACCAAATCGTGTTCACCTCCAGCGGGACCGATGCCTTGAATCTTGCGATTCACGGCATCCTCAGGCCGGGGGACCACGTCGTCACCACCGTTTGCGAACACAATTCCGTACTCCGCCCTTTGCGGGCCTGGGCAGAAAACCGCAATGTCAACGTGACCTATGTGTCATGCGACAACCAGGGACAGGTTTCTGCCGCCGATGTCCAGGCTGCCTTGCAGCCCAAAACAAAACTTGTGGCCGTCCTGCATGGGTCAAACGTGACTGGCGCGGTGCAGCCTATCGCGGAAATTGGACAAGCTGTTCGTTCTCACCCGGCGACGTTTCTGGTGGATGCAGCACAAACGTTGGGACACCTGCCGCTGGACGTTCAATCCCTTCAGATTGACCTGCTGGCGGCACCCGCACACAAAGGACTCCTCGGACCGCTCGGCACCGGTTTTCTCTACATTCACCCAACCGTGCAGCAACAACTGCAGCCACTACGCCAAGGTGGTACTGGATCTAGCAGTCACCAAGACCGTCAGCCAGAAACTTTGCCCGACAAGTTCGAGGCCGGGAATCTCAACGTGCCCGGTTTAGCTGGCGTGGCAGCCGCTTGCGATTTTCTCCAACAACTGTCGATCGAAAACATCAAGGCCAAAACCGAACGACTGACCACAGAATTGCTCAACGGACTCGGACACCTCAAACCCATCCGCATCTACGGGCCTCCGGCCGGAACACCTCGGCTGGGTGTTGTCAGCTTTTCGGTCCGCGGATATGATCCACAGGATATCAGTACCTTGCTCGACGCCTCATTCGGAATAGCATGTCGTGCAGGACTCCATTGTGCATCGCACTTGCATCGAACCCTCGGCACCGAAGAAATTGGCGGTACAGTTCGACTCAGCCTCGGCTTTGCCAACACGCAAGCCGAGGTCGAGTCGGTGTTGGAAGCCATGGCCACCATCTGCGCCACCTCCACAACCGAGGGCTGACTGTTCAGTTCGTACCCTTCCGATCAACCCCCAGGTATCGATATGGCCAGCCTATCGCACCAGTCCAACTCGTCGCAACCGTGGTACAAAGAGGGCCTGCGATTCCAGTGCACGCAATGTGGGGACTGTTGTACCGGTGCTCCCGGGTTCGTTTGGGTCAACAAGGCCGAAATTGCCGAACTGGCAAAGGAAGTTGGCTTGGAAATCGCCCGCTTCGAGGCCCGATACGTTCGCGCAGTGGGAATCCGCAAGAGCCTTGTCGAATACAACAATGGGGACTGTGTTTTCTTTGATGGGAAATCTCGCAAATGCAAGGTCTACTCCGCCCGGCCACGGCAATGCCGAACCTGGCCCTTCTGGGAGTCCAATCTCCGCTCCGCCGAAACTTGGGCCCAAACTTGCCAGGTTTGCCCTGGAAGTGGCCAGGGCAAGCTTTACCAGCTCGAAACCCTTGAGCAGCAGGTGAAGGTCGTCCGGGTGTAGCGACCGTCAACAGGGTCACCAACCTCGGGCAGTCACTGCCAGCGGTGATGCCCACGGCTTCCGGTCGGGCAACAATCTCGATCAAGTTTGCCGGTGAGGTAAAGTTTGCCGGTAGAAACGCCGATGCATTAGCTGTTGACGAGCCTGCCAGCACCACGATCTAGTATCATCCAATCATTGTAACTCATTTAATGACAACAGGTTGGGTTTAGTAAACACGGAAACAAACCGCTTTTGTGCCCTCAAAGAATCAAGTAAGACCTTTGAAAGTAAGTAGTTATGTACCTTTAGCCAGTTTGGAACACCCATTGGCCGACTGAGAAACCTTGTTGGCACGGTCGTTCCCAAATGGCGGTCACGATATCAAAATCTTGACACTAACCGTTGTGGCAACTACACTTGGAGCATGAGAGGTGTCAGCCGGGTTGAGTAATTTCAGCCTCTCTCGACCATCAAATCTCCAGGGGATCACTCTCGTGACCAAAAAAGAGATCGTCAAGACTATCTCAGACGAGATTGGCCTGACCCAGTTGAAGACGAAGGAGATTGTCCAGAAGACTTTCGACGCAATCGTTGACACACTGGTTGAGGACAAACGTATCGAGCTCCGGAATTTCGGTGTTTTTGAGGTTAAGCGGCGAGCAGCTCGCAAAGCACGAAATCCGCGTACTGGTGAAAAGGTCTCGGTTCCTGAGAAGTTTGTCGTCACATTCAAACCGGGCAAGGAGATGGAAGAACGCGTTCGCGAATTAGAGCGTCAGGCTGCGCAGTTGGCTGCCGAGCAACGGGCCAACGGCACACCTCAACTTCCCCCTGTCCCAGAAAACCCTGCTACACCAACAGGTTACGAACCAGGCTAGACAACAATCGGTGGTCCTCCGAGTCCCTGTCGCCACTGTGCCAGTGCCCAACTTCCCGGAACCGATGGACTGGTCGCGACAACAGTTGCTCTCGGCGCCCAACTCCAAAATCACTATCCTCTCACGACTTTTTATATTTGGCCGTTTTTATATTTGGCCGCCTTGATCACTAAGACCAGACTCAAGGCATACGACAACTTTTCCTGGCTAAAACCAACGATATTCTCCACCAACCGGACCACTTCGACTGTGTGGGAACGAGTCCTATCGGCTCCTCGAGGAAGGGGTAAGTGACGTCGCGAAAGTCCCGCGTACCCGAAGTATCTGCACTAGAGCAAAAACCACTCACGGAGGAGTGAAAGTCATGCGTAAGGCGATTTTGGCACTGGCCGCGGTGGCCATGCTATCGGCCAATCTGGGTTGCTTGATTCCGCTCTATTCAGCGGACCCGACCCGACGTGCCCAACAACTCATTTTCACGTCGGAGGACTTGCGAACGGTTCTCGATGAGTGGGAACGAATTTGGTTCCTCGATCAACCAAGTCACATGAAACCGTTCCGTACGCACGGCGGTATTCTCTGAACGTGATTCACCAACTTTTCCCGCTGCATCGCAGGGGTGTGACCACTCCCAAGGCACAGGGGTTTGGTCTGGGCATTTCTGGTCGAGACCGCTGAGCAGGCTTCCAGAACGATGCGGTCGGCGTGCTGTCAGCCCGTTGACAGCGAGCGTCCGAACCCGACAATAGATCCCGAGGGCAATAGCTATCAAGCCGCTGCGGCAGGGCGTTTTGAATTGTCTTGCGTAGCGGCACAAACTCGCATACGCAATTGGGTGATACATGGTGGTTGGCCGTGGTTTAACGCCTTGTCTTGTGGCCACCCCAACTCCGAACCGCCGAACCGCTGCTCCTCAAAGTGCCGGCATGCATGACGCCAGCAAAACCAGGAAAAAGAGTGCGGCTAGAAAGAAAAAGAAGCAGTCCCGCGGACCTTCCAAACGAGCGCAGGAAGCCGAACCAGTAGACCTGGCTCTCAAACGGCATGCGGCTAAAGTGTTACGGCGGCTCAAGGCCGACTATCCCGACGTCGATTGCGCCTTGCATTATCACTCGGCGTTTCAACTCCTGGTGGCAACAATTCTCTCGGCTCAGTGCACGGACGAGCGGGTCAATCTCGTGACGAAGGAGTTGTTCGCCCGCTATCAGACCGCTGCTGATTTCGCCCGTGTTCCCCTGCAGACACTTGAAAAGGCGATCAAGAGCACCGGCTTCTTCCGTAACAAAGCCAAGAATATCAAGGCTTGTTCCCAAGAGCTTCTCGACAAGTACGATGGGGAGGTTCCCCAGGAACTTGATCTATTAGTCGGTCTACCCGGGGTAGGACGCAAGACGGCCAATGTGGTCCTGGGGACGGCCTACGGCCTGGCGACAGGCGTGGTCGTAGACACCCATGTTGGCCGCTTGAGCCGACGGATGGGCCTGACCGAACAAAAAGATCCTGTAAAAACAGAGCAGGACCTGGTGCGCCTGTTCCCCAAACGAGAGTGGATTGAATTCTCTCACCGCATGATTTATCACGGCCGGAGAGTTTGCGCCGCCCGAAAGCCACTTTGCGATGATTGTTCCCTGCAGAAATTCTGCCCCAAAAATGGAGTTGCGTGACCCATGATTCTTTCCGGACAAGCAATTCGCGAGCGTCTTGGTACAGATATCCTCATTGACCCGTTCGACGAGTCGCAGCTAAACCCCAACAGCTACAACCTGGCACTACACGATGAACTGATCGTGTATGAGGAAGTCGTGCTCGACATGGCCAAGGCAAACCGTGTGCGGCGAATTCCAATTCCATCGGGAGGACTCGTCCTTAGCCCAAACCAGCTCTATCTGGGCCGCACGATGGAACGGACCACCACGCACCAACTGGTACCGCAGATCGAGGGGCGTTCCTCCGTCGGGCGACTCGGGCTGTTTGTGGATGTAACGGCCGGTTTTGGTGATGTAGGATTCTCTGGATACTGGACCCTTGAAATATTTGCTGTTCAGCCAGTGCGGATCTATGCCGGCGTACCCATCTGCCAAATATTTTACCACGAGTTGACGGGTGAAGTTGAAGAATACGTCAGCAAGTACCAACACAATCGCGATATCCAGCCCAGCTTGCTCTTTGAAGAACTCAACCCGCAAGAAGAGAACGATCCCCAGCTTCCGCTGGAGTTCGGATTCGAACTGTCACACAGCTAAGCCCAGCTGGATGACAGTGCTCTCCCCGACTGTTTCGCCAGCCCTTAGATTACAGAAAAGTAATTCTCGACCGCATAGTCGAAGTACGCGGGTGTCATCTTCGCCGGCTGGTTGATGTAATGGCAGTAGCTGTATATCTGGTGTAGTAAATCCCGTGGTTGGCAGTAACGAAACGGCCGGTTGACTTGTTGGTAGTGGGTCTTGATCAAATAATCTATCGCCTCCTGGTCATACTCCACGCCCATGGTCGGCGCCACGATTTCAAACAATCGGCAAAACTCCGATTCGTCCGGATCGACAACTTCAATCTTGTAAGGAATCCGTCGTAGAAAGGCCTCGTCCATCAGCTCCCCTGGATCCAGGTTCGTTGAGAACACAATCAGCTGGTCGAATGGAACCTCAATTTTTTTCCCGCTCGAGAGGTTAAGAAAGTCGTACCTTTTATCGAGAGGTACAATCAACCGGTTCAGCAGTTGGTCGGCTCCCATTTGCTGACGGCCAAAATCGTCGATAACAAGGGTACCACAGTTGCTCTTCATCTGAACCGGGGCTTCACTCACGTTGGTCGCGGTGTTGAGCGTGACTTCCAGCGAACTCATGGCCAGCTCACCACCAACGACGACCGTCGGGCGGTGAATGCGAACCCAACGCGCGTCGATTCTCCGTTCGTCGACAATCCCGTTGTTCGTATTAAGTGGCGCCTCATCATGTACGCCTGGATCAAACAACCGCACGATTTCGCCGTTGATGCCGATCACGCGAGGAACCCAAATCGTTTGCCCGAAAGCCCTTGTTATCCGCTCGGCGATACTCGTCTTCCCGTTACCCGCCGCACCGAACAGAAAAAGTCCACCGGCGGAGTTGATCGCCGGTCCCAGCCGACCCAGCATCTTTTCATCGATCAGTAAATCGTCGAACGCGCGGCAGAGATCGTCGCGGGAAGGATGCTGTTCGGAAAGCGACTGAAATCCCACGCTTTCGACGTAATCCCGCAACGGAACTGGCGCAGAACCAGCATAGGCACAGAACTCTGCAAGTTTCTTCGCCCGCTCGTGGCCAAGTTCTGTGAGCTGGTAGACATAGTCGTTCATCACCGCTGCGTCTTTGTGGGCAATCAGGCGGTCGGTTTTGAGCGAAGCAAGCAATGACTCAACAACCCGGAAAGGCAAGCAAATGTGTTCCGAAATCCGCCGCCCGGTTGTCTCGGCCTGATTGTTCAGGCACTTCAGAACCAGTCCCTCAACTTCACTATCGCTCAATCCCGCGCGCACCAGACTGTCGGGTTCGGTCGGGAACCAGGAACTCCCATCCACCGGCTGACTGGTTTGGTCTGTCGATTGGCCAATCTCAACGGTTGCCTGGTTTCGTGTCGTCCCCCAAGCCCGTGGAGCAGCGTGCCGGGCAGTTGATTGTTGGACAACGGGCAACTCGCAATGTTTCGACGCGACAGCTGGACTGTCGGTGCTTTCGCAGGGAAACCGTGCGATTTGTTGAGCCCGTTCCAGTAATGTGTCGAGCCGGGGAGCGTGCTGGGTGACCGGCGAAGGACTCTCGGTTGGAGGGGTAAAGGTCATTCGCGCTTCGTGCCACCAGGGGGTAACCAAGTCTCTGTGTAAAAGATAGCTTGCACGGCACCCCAAGCCAGCAGGTCAACGAACTGCAATACGGTTTGGCGCGATTCTGCCGGATGTAGGGAACCAGCTGACACAGGCCGTACCGCATGGCATACTGGCGTAGTTAGAAAAGCCCCGTTTCAATCACTGCATTTACCGACCATGCAAATCGTTGTCACCGCTGTTGGTCCAGATAACCGTGGCCTGGCCGATCCCATTGTCCACTCGGTAACCGAACTCGGCGCAAATATCGCCGAGATTCAAATGTTCGACCATGACGAGCAGTCGGTCTTCTCGATGCTCACCAGAGTTGAACTGCCACCCGAACAGTTGGGTGAGCTTACCACAGCCATGAAGATGGCCAGCCAGACCACCGGGCTTTCGATACGGACCTGGACACCCGATATTGTTGACCGCAAACCCCGGCTGGCGATCTGTGTTACCTACCGGCCAGAGACACCACTAGCCCTGCTCCGTGCGATTCGTGACGGTATCGTCGAAGCAGAACCGGTTATCATGATCAGCAACCGCGACAAATGCCGCGGCCTCGCCGAGCAGTTTAGCGTGCCGTGGTATAACGTAGCGGGACAGGATGGTATTCCCGATGACACACACATCGTCGATCTTTGTGACGAGTACAACGTCGACTATATCGTCCTGGCACGTTATATGCGAATTCTCCCCCCGGTAAGCTGCTGGAAATTCGCCGGGGGCCGGATCATTAATCTGCACCATGGACTGCTGCCTGGCTTTCCCGGAATCCGCCCCTACCACGAAGCGTATGCCAGCCGAATGCTCACCTATGGCGCCACCTGCCATTTCATTGTGCCAGAGCTCGACGGAGGAAACCAAATCATCCACCAGTCAACCTTCACCGTCCCTCACGGACTGCCACTTGACGAAGTCATCCGCCGGGGACAACAAGACAATGAACCGAACTGTCTGGTCGAAGGTGTCCGCCGTGTTGTCGATGGCGAAGTACACCTGCACTTTAACCGCGTTGCAGCAAGCAAATAGGTGTACGTACGGCAACCGTTCTTTGTGGAAGTGAACGGTTGCGGCTTTCCTTGCTCCCTGGCGGTCAATGACCGCTACAACGCTCCTGCGGCGGAACCACGGTGCGAGGGTCTGGTTGGGATGGTTGGGACGATTCTGCGACTATGGGGGGATATAGGGAATTTTCTTGACGAATTGAAGTTTGCTGAATAGTCTGAAGTTTCACGTTTTGCAGGTCCATCACCCACCATCCTCCGCTTGGCAATCAAAATCTTGAACTTCGACCAGGACTTCACTATGACTTTTCGACTCGGCTGTGGTTTTCTTCTCACCATCCTGTTTTTTGCCACGGCACCAGCGGAGGTCGTACGATTTCAAACCGACGTGGGCAACATCGACATGGTGCTCAATCCCACAAACGACTCACGCCTGCAAGAACACGTTGATAATCTGATCGATTATGTCGAAGCACGTCGCTACCACTGTACCGTGGTCAACCGTGCCGCCGAAGGCTTTGTCCTCCAGATGGGTGGTTTCTTCACGACCACGCTCGTCGCACCGTCGGTCGTCAACGGCTTCGAACCGATTGATACTTTTGATCCGATCAATGGCGCACCGGCTAGTACCATCACGGGGCTCTCAAACACGCGAGGTACCGTCGCGATGGCCCTGCCGAGCCTATCTGGCGGAGGAACCAATCAAAACGGCGGGACCAGTAGCTTCTTTGTGAATTTGGATGACAACTCCACGGGTTTGGATCCTGACTTTACCGTCTTCGCCCAGATTCCCGACATGGAGACGGTCGATAAAATCATGGGCCTTAACCAGGTAAACCTGACTGAGGACCCAAGTTTTGGTGCCAGCTCTGGAAATCTGGCATTCAGCGATGTACCACTGCAGGACAACGGGAACCAGGTATTCATTCAACAGGCTTTTCTGCTGGAGGACACGATAGCAGTAGCAGCCGCGACCAATACGGCGCTAGCGCAGCTGTTCAACCCGAGTCTGGTTTCGGTAGCACCGGCGATCGCCAGTACGCCGGCACCCGATATTACGCCAACAATCTCTGCAGCAGCAACGACCCTGACGATCATGTCGACTCCTCCTGCGGCAGTGATACCCGCCACGGCCATTTCTGCCGCGGTGGATACAACAACTTCTGCAACGATTGATGCAGTTGCCGCAACACCCGGTGCCGATGTCGCGTTACCAGCGGCCTTGGTACGAACACGGACAACCCGTTCGGCTAGTACCCGTTCAGCTACCATCCGGGCCATCCCAGAACCGACGAGTTGTTTGTTGACGGTGGTTTGCGCCTTGATCCTGGCAGCTTCTCTGGGACAAACGGCTGGCAGGTCGAAACGCGGAATACGGCACACCAACTAGCACCCCGTATCTTGCGTCGCCAGCACTGTTTTCAGCAAAACTTTCGACGGTTATGGGTCGGAATTCCCCACGGTCGGCTCTGCCATAGCCTCTTGATGCTAGTCTCTGCCGTCATCGAGCGGTTCTCTTTTGTCATTTTATTTGTGGGTCGGGAATCCGATCTTGCGACGTGACGGGGTGGCCACTATGATCTCGCCGCTTCGCCATACGGAGAAGCATTTGCTTCTACCCCTTTTCTTTGATTCAAAATTTCTTTGATTCAAAACTTTTCAACAGTGTCTCAAGACACAGGTGCATTTCGTCGCACAACGGACTTATCGTCTCGTCAATCATTTAGACACACCGCTGCGCGTTGCCGGCTAAACAGCGGTTCTTGTCAAGTTGTTTACGGATTGACATCCGTCCGATGTAGTCAGGCACCACTGGGAGTTGCTGCCCTATGCGAGTCTTTCTCTGCCCAAGATTGACTTTTTGGAACTGCACTCGTGACCACAGTGCTGACCTGAGGGGTGTTCGCGCTAACGATTCGACGGCACCCACAATAGGGGTTGCGGTTGGCTCGTCGCCAAAGAACCTGGGCTCCAGGTGGTGCCACGCCGCTGGTAACACCGATATCAGGTGGTTGTTACTTGCGTGCGCCGTAGTATTCGTTGTTGCTCCTGCAGCGTGGTCCCAAGAGGACGGTGCTGCAGTGGTCGACAACTCCCCAGCCGCCCAACCCCAACCCGGAAATTCATTTCAGACAGGACCCCCTGACCCGAGGGCGGCCGCATGGGGCAATGGCACAGGCACTATCGATGCAGGCGTGGGACCGAGTGACGTCGGAGGATTTCTTTCTTCTCCTTCGTACAATTTAGCGGGTGCTACCTATAACCGGGCACTCGACACGGTACTGCGACTGCGTTACGCCACGCGAAGCTATGGCCAGCAGGATGGCAATCTCGACGTCGGCACATTCACAGCGTTTCCTTACGGGGACGATGCGCTTACGTTTTTCGACGGGCAAGTGGTGCTGAACGAAGACCAGGGAGTTGGCTACAACGTCGGTTTGGGTATTCGATTTCTCACGGACACATTCTTCACCCCGGATCCGACGCGCATCACTGGGGTGAGTGTATGGGCCGATGGCACAGGCACTCGAGCTGACAATTTCTTTGCTCAGGTTGGTGTTTCCTGGGAGTCGTTGGGGGATCTTTGGGATTTTCGAGTGAACGGTTACGCACCCGTTTCGAACCGGTTCCTGACAGGAGACTTCGAAAAAACCGGAGGTGATCCAACATTCTTCGGGCACAACCTGGTCCTTCCCACAGTCGCCGACTTTGACACAGCATTCTTTGCTGCCGAAGTCGAAGCGGCTCGCCGTTTGGGTAACCGCGAAGCGTGGGGCTTTGCTGGTGCCTACAAGCTCGACAGTGGCGACGACGACACCACCGGCTACCGCGCTGGCGTCCGTGGTTACGCAGTCCCCGATGTATTACTGCAAATTGCTGTTACCAACGACGAAATCTTTAATACCAACGCGGCATTTTCTCTGACCTGGTTTGTCGGCCGCACACGGACCGACTACGCGGCAACCTGTAGTGTTATCGACCGCTTCCGCGAGCCTGTCATGCGTAACGACTATGTCGTGATCCAAACAACGCAGGTCGCAGGTGGAGAACCCCTTGATAACCTAGATGGTGATCCATTCAGTTTCGTGCACGTCGCCAGCGCCGCCCCAGCCGGCGGAGACGGCACCTTTGAGGCTCCTCTGAACGACCTCGATCTAATTGATACCAACAGTACGTCAGGTGACATCGTGTTCACGCATGCCACTAGTTCATTTACAGATGAGTCCGCTGTGCTGCACGAGGATCAACGGTTCCTCGGCGAAGGCGACAGCTTCGTCTTCACCGTCAACACCGAACAGAGAGGGACCATCGAGATTCCCGAGTCCTCACCTGGCGCGCGTGATGAAGCCAGGCCCATCATTGCCGGCGGCTCGGGATCCTCAATCACGCTGGCCGACAATGACGAAGTGGCCAATTTCCTGATCAAGGACGGCGCCAGCGGCATCAATGGGGCCAGCATTGATGGCGTAACCGACCCCAATCTGCATGACCTGACGATTCAAAATATGAGTGGCACCGGTATTCAACTGCGGGCTGGTGCACGTGTCGATACCGACGACGCCGACGATGACGGCGATACAACTGACCTGCGAATTCCGTTCGCTGTGGAGGTCTCCAACATAACCTTCGAAGACATCGCCCTCCACGGCCTCGACATCGATGCCCAGGCATTCCATGACGGTTCGCCCGTCGATCCTACTGCCCCGGATGTCGACATGGAAGGTGACATTACCATTTCCAATATCAAGAGCACCGCCGGTACTCAGCCCAGCTTGTTTGCCAACAATCTCGTCGAAGCCGACGGTCAGGGCAAGATGACGATCAATGGTTATGACTACGACGGTGAAAGTAGCAGTATCGGGGGACTTGAATTTGAGGATATCTCTGCCGAGTTGATTATCCAGAACTTCACCGCCAATAACGG
>CAUZEA010000048.1:0-40196 GCA_963578605.1 Planctomycetota bacterium | reverse complement strand
GACTCCGGCCCGGAGATTCAACCCCCCCCCTGAACAAACCTTTGTAACTCGGCAGAGGGCACCCCATGGCCCACTCTGCAACCATGGCCCACTCTGCAACCATGGCCCACTCTGCAACCATGGCCCAGCCCGGCTATCTAGCGAAACAGGCGGCTGACCGACTCATTGCGGTGGATCCGCTTGATCGCTTCCCCAAGAAGTGGGGCAACCGTCAGGACCGTTAACTTGGGAAGATTCGTCTCATATTCGGAACTTATCGGATTGGTATCGGTGCAGATGATACTCGCCAGCTTCGCATCCAACAGATTTTGAAGCGCATTGCCACAAAAAACCGGATGGGTAATGGCCACATGGATCTCGCGGACAGCCAGTTGATGCATCAGTTGGGCAGCCCCGCAGATTGATCCGGCGGTGCTGATCATGTCGTCGAACATGAGTGCAACTTTTCCCTCAATTGGACCGCCAATCAGATTGGCCTGTTCGGTTGCCAAAGCACTGGTGCGGCGCTTGTCGATGATCGCCACCGACCCACCTAACCGTTTTGCATGGCCGAGCGCTCGTTTTATGCTGCCCTCATCCGGACTTACAATCACCACGTCTGCGAGGCTGATGTCGGTGTTGAGAAAGTAATCGTTCAGAACGGGTGCCGCGTACAAGTGGTCGACTGGGAGGTCGAAGAAACCTTGAATCTGGGCTGCATGCAAGTCCATCGTCAAAACGCGATTGGCCCCGGCGCGGGTGATCAAATTGGCGACCAGTTTTGCCGTAATTGGAACCCGGCCCTCGTCCTTCCGATCCTGCCGCGCATATCCGAAATAGGGTATAACGGCTGTGATCCGCTCAGCGCTGGCTCGCCGACAGCTATCGATCATCACCAACAACTCCATCAAGCTTTCGTTGACCGGGGGGGAGGTCGGCTGGAGCAGAAACACATCACGACCGCGAATATCCTCATCAATCTTGCAGGAAATCTCCCCGTCGGGGAAACACCCCAAACTAAGAGCAGCCAACTCAACGCCGAGATAATCAGAAATTCGCTTACTGAGCGCAGGGTTTGAATTGCCACTGAAGAGTTTGATATCGTTCATGGTGAAAAACCTATTGCTTCGGTTTTCAAAGTCGAAAATCCAAGTCCCCCAACACCAAAATTCCCGGAATGAACCAGCAACCGGATGTTGGAAACTACTCCATTGCCGCTTCGACCGCCGCCAGGTCCTCTAAAGTATTAATGCTTAACGTTTCCCGTGGCTGCAACACACAAGCCACGCTGACTTGCTTACCCTTTTGTTTCAAAATATCGAGACAATCGGTCACGTGGTACTCCTCTTGCAAGTTATCGGTCGTAATTTGCTCCAGTGCAACCAGCAGACTTTGGCTTTCGAAAAGGATTAAGCACTCATGTTCACCTCCGAGATGCCTTTTTGCTTGGCAGTGGCATCTTTCTCTTCGACAATCCCCACAAACTGGCCGTCGCCGTCTCGCGTGATGCGGCCCAGCCCCGTGGGATCTTCTTTAATGGATGTTCCCAGCAGACCCGCCGGCTGATCACGATCGTAAGCCTTCAGCAGCGACTTCAAGGATGAGACCTGAGTCATCGGTGAATCGCCTGCAAGAATGAGTATCGGACCGTCATGCTCCGCCAACGACTCGCGACACATCAGCACCGCATGTCCCGTACCAAGCTATTCGGACTGGACAACAAATTTGACACCTGGCTCATCGGAAAGTTCACGACGAACCAAATCAGCTTTGTACCCAACAACAACCAATACCCAACCGACTCTCGCGCCATGGAGTGCCTCAAGAACGTATCGCACCGTCGAGCGGCCGCAGACCGGGAACAGAACTTTAGGTAGATCCGACTTCATTCGTGTGCCTTTGCCAGCGGCAAGCCCAATCGCCAGGGGTTCAGACATCGCCAAAATTGAACAAAGCAGGCAAGGAGAAGAGGATCCAGCATATCCGGAAATGATTTCAATATCACAGCATTCTGCGGAAAAATCCCTCAGTCCGCTAGTCACCCACCCAACTCAAATTGTCGACCTCCATTCGCTGGTCAGAAAACTCGCTGTTAACAGCTAACTCGGCCAAAATGCAAAAGATGGCAACGACACCCTGTTGAAACACACCTTCGGACCGACACACCGCCGAATCGAACGCTGAGTATCCCGGAACCGAACTCAAAGGACTACGGTCTTCTGATCAGCACTGCCCGTGGAACTGCGGGGCGGGCGATACGCGATTTGAACAGGCCATATCACATCGGCCGGTAAGTCCGGCCAGCACCAACCGGTAAGTCCGGCCAGCACCAAGTTGACCCTCCCAGGTCACAAGCCTAGAATCGGACGTTTCCCCAAAAATCGGACTTGTTAGTCTGTTCCGACCGATGTAACCGGCCGCTTCCGATCTGACTAATCCCCCGTCGACCAGGTCCATTGTGCAAGACGCCATCGCAAAAGCTGACGTGTTGATCGAGGCGATGGGCTGGATTCGTGAGTTCCGCAACAAGATCACGGTAATCAAAGTCGGTGGCAGCGTGATGGAAGATCGCGAAGCGATGCGGCAATTACTGATCGACATTGTCTTCCTGGAGACGGTTGGCATGCGGCCCATCGTGGTCCATGGAGGGGGTACTGTGATCAATCGGGCCATGAAGGAAGCAAACATGGACCCTCAATTCGTCTCGGGACGACGCATCACTGATGATGCGACCCTGGCGATCGTAAACCGCGTGGTGGCAGGGGAACTGAACGAGTCACTCGCCGCACAGATTGAAGAGTTGGGTGGTCGAGCCATGCCGCTGAATTTCACTGGAGAGTCGAACAATAACGTCTTGTTCGGCGAAAAGCTGCAGCTAACCGATCAGCAAGGCGAGTCCATTGACCTCGGCCACGTTGGTTTTGTCACGCGTGTCGACCGCGAAACACTCGATAACTTGTGTTACGCTGGCCAGGTGCCCGTGATCCCCTCAATGTGTGAGACCGAATCGGGCGATCGCCTCAACGTCAACGCGGATACGGTTGCCACGGCGGTTGCCCAGGCAATGGGGGTAGAAAAACTGGTCTTCCTGAGCGACGTGAACGGAGTCCGGCGAAACAAAAACAACCCGGAATCGCTAATCCGTTCCTTGAACGCTCATGAAGCCCGCACGCTGATCACGGACGGAGCTATTGAGTCGGGCATGATCCCAAAGGTTGAAGCGTGTTTAGAAACCCTTCAGAAAGGGGTCCGGAAAATTCATATTATCGACGGTCGCCTGCGACACTCGCTGCTGCTGGAGATCTATACAAATCATGGAGTTGGTACGGAGCTCGTTTCAGACGCCGATTGAGCAGCATGGATGTCCTTGGGGAGTCCTGACGAAGGGCCTCTCCAACGACTTCTACAAACCATGACGCATTGGCTGAAAAGCCGCAATTGAGGGAGATAACTTGACCACAACAACATCCACAATGTCGCCAGCCACGGCTGAGCTTTTCGATCGGTATGTCATTCCGAATTACGGTCGATATCCCGTTTGTCTGGTGCGAGGCGAGGGCTCCCGGGTCTGGGACGATCAGGGACGGCGGTATTTGGACTTATTCCCTGGCTGGGGCTGCAACCTGTTAGGACATTGCCCGCCGCGGGTAGTGCAAGCCGTCCAGGAGCAGTTAGCAGAATTGATTCACGTACCCAACACGTGGCACATCGAGTCTCAGGGACGCTGGGCCAAATTGCTGAGTGAGCGCAGCTTCGGGGGCAAAGCTTTCTTTTGCAATTCGGGAGCCGAAGCGAACGAAGCAGCCATCAAACTGGCACGACTCCATACGCCGGAAGATCGCTTCAAAATCATCACCTTTCAGGGCGGTTTTCATGGTCGTACGTACGCCGCCACGAGCGCCACGGCGCAACCCAAGTACCACGAGGGTATCGGCCCGCTGATGGCGGGCTTCGTCTATGTTCCTTTTGGCGATCTCGCCGCGGTGCGCGATGCAGTCGATGAAGAAACGGCAGCTATTATGGTCGAACCGATCCAGGGCGAAGGCGGGATTCGCATTCCGCCTGATGGGTTTCTGACAGGATTGCGAGAAATTGCCGATGCCCACGACTTGGTCTTGATCTTCGATGAAGTCCAGGCAGGCTGCGGGCGAACGGGCCGCTGGTTCGCCTACCAGGATTCGGAGATCACCCCAGACATAATGACGCTGGCCAAGAGCTTGTGCGGTGGTATTGCCGGTGGGGCCATGCTCGCAACCGCGTCAATTGCTCCCAGTTTGCGTCCCGGCATGCACGCCGCAACCTTCGGAGGAAACCCAATTGCTGCCAGGGCTGGCATCGCGACAATTGAAACGATCGAAGAAGGCAATCTGCTGGCTCGCGTCAGAGAACTTGAGCAAGGATTTCGCACCTGGCTGGAACCCTTGATCGAGGCAATCGCGATCGTGAAAGAAGTGAGAATCCGCGGCTTGATGATCGGTATCGAACTACAGGTTGACGGCACACCCATCGTTGCCGAGTGTATAAACCGGGGACTGCTGATCAATTGCACTCAACAAACCGTCGTGCGACTGCTGCCAGCGATGACACTCAGTGACGCGGAGCTGCAAGAGGGTTGTGAAATCTTGATCGATGTCTTGCAAAATCATACGACTTGACTGCCAATCGATAGCTGGCGGTTAATTCCATGCGACATTTAATCACTCTTGACGACATATCCCCGACCGAAATCAACCGGGTCTTTGAGCTCTCCGCAGAGCTGAAGATCAAGTTTGGCCAAGGTATACGCGAACCACTCCTTCCCGGGCGAATACTAGCGTTACTCTTCGAAAAACAGTCGCTCCGTACGCGGGTCAGCTTTGAAGCCGGTATCGCGCACATGGGCGGCAACAGCATTTTGCTCGGAGAGGACGTTGGGTTCGGCAGCCGGGAAAGCATCGAGGATTTTGCCAGGGTACTGGGCGGCATGGTGGATGTGATTGTGGCTCGGGCCAAGATCCACGCCACGGTCGAGGCATTGGCAAATCATGCCGACTGCCATGTCATCAACGGTCTCACAGATCGCGCCCACCCCTGCCAGGCACTTGCCGATCTTTACACGATTCGCGAACGGTTTGGTAAGCTCGATGGAAAAACACTCACCTGGATTGGCGACGGGAACAACGTCGCCACGAGCCTCGCCCGGGCCTGCAGTTGCCTTGGCATGAAATTCGTCTGCTGCACGCCCACGGGTTATGAGCTGGATCCCCAGGTCGTCGCTGGCATCACCCAAAGATCGCCCAGCTTCGAACTGATCCAATCCCGGGATCCTCAGGACGCGGTGCGCGAGGCCGTTGCTGTCTACACCGATGTGTGGGCAAGTATGGGCCAGGAAGGCGAACAAGAAAAACGAAGGGGCGATTTTGCCGAGTTTCAGGTCAATCAGAAACTCATGGCGAATGCCCCGGGCAATGCAATCTTTATGCACTGCCTGCCGGCTCGGCGGGGCGAAGAAGTGACGAACGATGTCATCGACGGCCCCCAAAGTATCGTCCTCCAGCAAGCTAGTAATCGTTTGCACGTGCAAAAGGGTATTCTCGCCTGGTTATTGCAAGAATCACATGACGAGCCACCTCAACCATAATCTGATACACCCCATACCTCGTTGGGTTGCCAACAGCTGTTACGCCCTGAGATCAACCTGGACCGACCAACTAAACGTCCCTGTACCGGCCAACGTGGCAAGATGGAATGATCCGTTCCGCCACCCTTTTGTACCATCGATGCCTCCATGTCGAACCGTCACGATGGCCGCGTGGCCAACCAACTACGACCAATTCGATTTCAATGTGACTTCTCGAGCGCTGCCCAGGGAAGCGTGCTGGCCCAAGCAGGAAAAACAACCATTCTCTGCACAGCCAGCATAGAAAACTCGGTGCCCCCCTGGTTTGAAGATTCTCTCGGGGGCTGGATTACCGCTGAGTACAACATGCTTCCAGGAAGCACACGTCCACGGAAACGTCGTGACCGTGGCACGAAAACCGACGGTCGGACAACCGAAATCCAACGCCTGATCGGTCGCAGTCTGCGTGCCATAGCCGATCTGTCAAAGCTTGGGGAGCGAACCGCAATCGTCGATTGCGACGTGCTTGAAGCCGATGGTGGTACGCGAACGCTCCGTATTACTGGGGGGATGATTGCGATGGTCGATGCTCTTCGAGCCAGCGGTTCTGACACCGGCTTCTGCTTGCGGCAAAGCATCGCGGCCGTGAGCGTGGGAATTGTGGACGGGCAACCACTGCTCGACCTCGACTATCGAGAAGACTGCGCAGCGACGGTCGATATGAACGTGGTGATGACCGGGTCGGGGCAATTCGTTGAAATCCAAGGTACCGGGGAGGAAGCAACCTTCAGCGATGCAGAACTCACCGAAATGTTAGCGCTTGCCCGAGGTGGCATCAAAGCGTTGATCGAAGCCCAACACAAAGCTTTGGGCCACGCGTGGCCCTGGGCGAGCTGAGTTATTGCCAACTGGTCAACTCTGGCGACACACCTCAAACCGGTTCCCTCCGACGTGCATCAAGGAAGGGTCAAACAGCCTGGATGACTCGATCCACAGGAGCCTCTCGGTCATCCACCGTCGCCATCATCGCCGCCATCGCCACCATCGTCACCACCCCCAACCTGCTGGGCTCGACCCGCATAGGTAAACGTCTGAACTTCGCGAATGGTGGAAAAGAATGGAATCGGTGAGACGCGTACGTACCTTCGATCGGCCGAGACGACGCCGGTAGCCGAGAAAGTGGTCCCTTCCGGGAGGGTAATGATCACCGGTTGGTAACCAACGGCGCCTTGCCCCAATGCAAGGCGGCGACGGCGAGCTGCCTCTGGACGCAATGGAATGATACTACGATCCGAAATACTGTCGATTTGCTGGGCGAGTATGGCATGGCCAATCTGCTGCTGCCGCCGAACGGCTCTTGCCAGCTTTTCAGCTTCAAGGGGTTTCTTGCGGTGGCCATTTTCCAAATCGAAGATGACGACCGCATCATTCTTCCCAAGATCGACCTGCTGTTGCTGGCGTTGAAATTGATCGGTCCCAAAATTGGTCAAAATTTCAACCGTCACCTTTCCGGCCGCCACTTCACCCCAAACGCAATGGACCCTGGCCCGGTAGGTTCCGGCAAAACCTCGAGGACAAATATAAGTTTCGACAAAACCCGCATCAGGCCCGTCTTGTTGGTCGGCAGTTCCGTCGCCAAGCATCAATCCCCCCCCCGTGGTGCGGGGTGTGATTGAGGAGCAGATGGCTCCGGCAGGTTCTTCCACAAACAAATCAACATCCGCATCACCCGTCCAGGAAATACGTACGATGCAGTCGCGGGCAAAGGCGGCTTGGAGCCGACCCTGGTAGTCCTCACGTTCTTCGGTCCGTCCCTCTTTGCCAAGTTGCTCCAGAGTTGCGTTGGCAACCCGGTATGCCACTTTCGGTGCAGCAGATTGTTCCTTGGGCCAGGCCTGACTGAGAATCCCAACGGTTGCCCACTGAATCCCTTCGATATTGTCGCTTCGTTGAGCTGCCCGCAAACCCAGCAGGTAGGCCTCCTGGCACATCGCGTCCATCCTGACGACTTGCTGATAGAGTCCAAGTGCCCGCTGATCAAATCCAACTCGAGACAAATATTGGGCAATGTACAACAACTCGGTCGCACTCGTGCTGAAATCAGCGGCCGACATGATGGCCCGTTCGATCTCCTTTTTGGACTGTCCGGCCAACTCCATCGCAATGCCCAGAGACTCATACATCCAGGGCTGCGGTACCCCCGCACGGAGCGCGGCCTGAATTAATGCAGTCACCTGCTCTGGGCGACTGGCTCCCATCAGGTCACGGACTGCCTGACGAACCACGGCTGGATCGCGGGGCACACCGGCAAAATAAGCGTTCCAGAATGCCTCTGGAGTTTGAGACAGATCAATTTCGATCTTCGCTGTGGCCGGCGGTTGCTCCGCGGGCAAAGCTGCTTCTTCGGGCACTACTTCTGGAGGAGAGGACGGCCGTTCTTTTTCGGGCACACTAAAGAAGCCACCGCCACCGCCACCGCCCATACCGCCACCCATACCACCACCCATGCCGCCACCCATGCCACCACCCATGCCACCACCCATGCCACCACCCATGCCGCCGCCCATGCCGCCGCCCATGCCACCCATGCTCATTATGGGCAACACGAGATCGGCAACGGGATAAACTTTGACGGTGAGTTGCGTCTCGGCCTCTTCAGGCGTGGTGATCAACATCACCTCGTCCTTGATGATGTACGTGAGATCGAGTTGACTCAGCATCAAACGCAACCCCGAACGCAAGGAAATACTGCGGACGTTAATCTGGATCGGCTCATCGGTACCGATCCCGACATCTTCAAGAGCCTGTGTATCAAGGTGAATGGGAATCTCGTATTCGTCCCGCAAGAATTGGATGGCTTCTTCGAGTGGCGTATTGAGAAACTCCAACCCAGCGCTCGTCAGTGGTTCCCTTAATGCGTTTTCAATTCGTTCCTCCGAGCCACCTCGGGCACTCAAATCAACGGCGGCATATTTTTTCCGCCGAATCGTCAACTCCTCCCATACTTCAGGATCGGGATAAACAATCGGTGGGTCATCCGGGAACGGAATACTGGCGAGTTCCACGGTATAAAGAGCGTCCCACCAGTTTCTCCACCTGGCCGCACGTACGACTTGCTGAAGGTAATGATTTCGCTGAAACCGGCCTGAGACAATGGCCATGCGGGGCATCACTCCACCTGGGTCAAACTCTTCGGTAACGTCTGCAACTTCTTCTGCCTCGACGTAACGTCGCTCATCAAGCAATGCATTGAGACGGTCGACGAGTTGTTTTACTTTTTCGCGATCTCGGGCTAAACGGTCCATGAGCAACCGACGTTCCCGGTCGGCAGCAATTTGTACTTCTTGAGCGCGATCCCGTTCATCCTTTTCTGAGGCAGCCCGCTGGACTTGACGAAGGCTCGTCTGCAACTTGTCGACCAGTTGAGCCCGCACATCCGCCTCAAGTTCGGGAGCCCGCTCAACATTTTGCAAAGCTAATTTGAGGTCCTGATTGGCCAGTGCCGGGTTGTCAGCCATCACCTTGTGGGCATCGGTGATCGTATTCTGTACTTCCCGACGTAACATCTGGGCAAAAACTTGCTTTTGCTGAGCTACTTCGTCGAGGAAAATGCCTTCTTCAACAAAGCGATCAATCAATGCTCCGTCGGCTGGCACCAAAACATCGTTCGGCCGGTCTTCGCTATTTGGCAAAGCCTCTCCGGCAAGGTCCGCCTGAGCCAGACGCACCAGACTCAGGTCGGTGTCCTCGGCAGGATGACTGGCTCCAGCAGGCGCAGCTGGGGTATGGGACACAGGCTGGGCTGAAGTCGCCTCGTCATGTTTTCGGTTGACGACACGCTGGACTGTCTGGGCCTGGAGATTCCGCGGATCTTTTTGCAACACTGCCTGAGAGAGGAGCCTGGCAGCTGTCATATCCCCTGTCGCGATGGCCCGCTCAGCAAGGCGGGTTAAACCGTCAAGCTGAAGTCGAAACAAGCGTCCGGTCTCCAGCAACCCGGCGGTGCCAAGGGTGGGCAGGGTCACGCCACCATCTTGCTCAGCCATTTCGACGACTTGTGCCAGGAACGCACGATCATCGCCAAATTCCCGTGGCTGCAGGGTCCAGTTGAAGTTTTGGAGTTGACCCGCTACCTCAGCCGTCAGCTGCACGTCGCCTGCCAGACTGGCGTCATGTTCACTGGAACCAACGACAATCGTATCGCGATCAGTCCGGAGGGGCGGAACTTTGGCAGGATAGACCTTGCCAAGTTCGGCCGGCCAGGTAACTTTCTCAGGCCAGACAACGGTCGCCTCGACCCAACCAGCCAGCATGGCACCCACTACATTGCCGCGGCGATGATTCTCCTGAGCGGCACGTTCGGCGGTCACTCCTTGTTGTTCGTCAGCCGCCACCATCCCGTCGTCGACATACAGATTTCCGCCAGTTTGATTGGCCAGCGCAGCCAGAAATTGGGCATCCAGTCTGGGGCCAATCGCATAACTGCTGACAGAAATCCGGGCAGCGACCAACTTGTCAACGATCTCTTTGAATGTTCCAGTCCCCAGCAGATTGGCGCGGCTGAGGCCATCGCCAATGTAAACCACCGACTGTGTAGTCGCCGAATCGTGATCAAACATCGACAGCGTTTCGCGCAAAACATGTTCGAAGTCTGTCGATCCCAAAGGCGGAATCTCACGGATCGCGTTAACGGCGGCAGCAGCATCTGTGCCTTGTGGTGCAATGAAGCCTTTACTGGCCAGGCGGGCATCAAGATCAACCGCGACCACCTTCACTCGCGCAGACGGGCGGAGTTTGCCGAGGCAAGTCTCCAACGCAGCCAGAGCCGTTTCTCGGTAGACTCCCGCCTGACTGGCCGACGTATCGACCAGGAGTACGACTTCTCCCGGCGGGCTGACCATCGGCACTCCGTCGGGACTCAAACTGATTGCAAAAAAGGACTGACCTTCGCCCTGCTCGTACATCTGCAGGGGCGCCGTGGGGGCCGCATCAACAGCGATCTGCCCAAACGCAACGGAAATGATAAGGGCTGCAGTACAAGCGATGTGATCTTTGCGAAGACCAAACATAGGGGGGAACTCCGGGTGAGTACGTTTCTGCTGGCCGCCGCGTATTCCGAGCGCGGGGCCACTGAATGCCTCTGGTGTTGTCATAGATTGCCAGATATGTCTATTTTATTCTGTCTGGAACAAGAACGCTACTAGATTTCCACCCATACTTGGTCTGGGTGGCAGTCCTTAATTGCGCCCACCGACCTTTTTGGGCCTTTTAGGCCCACCGATCTGCCGGACGATTCGGAGATCCATTTGCCATTTATTGCCCGACTCTAAACCTTATGCCAAAAATGCCCGACGGAGGGGCCCACTCTCCGAGGAAGTCCTGCCGCTATCAGTGGACCACGCCTCACAACCGCTGTAAACAGAATGAGCTGATTGTTTTACAGTCATACCTTTGTGGATGCCGGGTGGTCGGCGTCTGATTCACTCCAAGCAGCCTCTCGCAACGCGTGACACCTTATCGACAACCTCCTTATGCTCTTCACGCTCCTGCCCATCCTGCCCGCCCTGGCTGCCGCCCACGACCAGCTCACACCGTACGGCTGGATTTCGCTGAGCGTAACTTTTGGGGTTTTCGTGGCCCTTTTCATGCGTCGCTCGGTTCCGATCGACGCGTTATTCCTCGCGGCCCTGGCAATCGTGACGTTGACCGGCATACTTACCCCTCAGCAGGCCTTAACAGGCTTCGCCGAGCCAGCGGTCATCATGATTGGAGCCCTGTTTGCGGCTGCCGCAGGTTTGCGCGCAACCGGTACTCTCGACTGGATTGGCAACAAGCTGCTTGGCAACGCCTCTAATGAATCCGGGGCTCTGATAAGGCTGACGTTAATGATCGTGCCGGTCTCGGCATTCGTCTTGAATACGCCCTTGGTTGCCATGTTTACTCCAATCGTCGTCGACTGGTGCCGTAAAAATCGCATCTCGCCGTCAAAGCTGTTAATCCCACTGAGCTACCTCACAATTTTGGGAGGGGTGTGCACCCTCATCGGTACCAGCACCACACTGGTTTGCAATGGCCAGTTGGCGCGTGAGGCACAGACAATAGCCGAAAAAGTTGAGGCCGGGGAATTAACCCCAAAGATTGCCCGGCAAGTACGTGAATTGGACTTCTTTGAAATCACCAAGGTGGGGATTCCGATTGCCTTGGTGGGCTGTGTTTACATGACGCTGATCGCACCACGTTTGCTGCCAAATCGGATCGATCTTATCGAGCAACTCGGTGAGCGACGTCGCGAGTATCTAGTCGAAATGTTAGTCCAGCCAGGCTGCTCTCTCATCGGTTCGACCGTTCAGCAGGCAGGTTTGCGCAATCTACCAGGTTTGTTCCTCATCGAAATCGATCGGGGTGGGGAAGTGATCACACCTGTTACGCCCCAAGATACGATTCAATCGAAAGATCGTATGATCTTTACTGGAGTGGTTACCACCATCGCCGACCTGGAACGAATCCCCGGCCTGGTCCCCGCTGCCGATCGGGCTTACGAATTCCATCCTGCCCAACGCACGCAGCGACAACTGACCGAAGCCGTTTTGTCACGAACTTCACCTCTGATTGGCCATACGGTACGAGAATCAAACTTTCGTCAACGCTACAACGCCGCGGTGGTCGCGGTCCATCGCAACGGTGAACGGCTCACCAACAAGGTGGGAAATATTCGCCTGGAACCGGGCGACACCCTACTTTTGCAAACTCGAGCTGAATTCGTCGACGCCTATCGACACAATCGCGACTTCTACCTGGTCAGCCGCGTAGGAGGATCATCAGCTCGACGCCATGATCGGGCGATATTAGCTGGCGCACTGTTCGCCGGTCTCATCTTGTGGCTCACGATCAGCAGTTTGTTTGGCAGTGAAATCCACTGGGGTAATTTGTTTGCCAACAAACCCCAAGCAATTTCGGCCATTGCCGTAGTCGTCGCCATGGTCGTAACACGCTGCCTGACCGTGACAGAAGCGCGCTCGGCTATCGATATCCAAGTCTTGATTACGATTGCGGCGGCCATTGGTATTGGCAGCGCACTAAACCAAAGTGGTGCAGCCAGTTGGCTAGCCAACCGGGTCGTAGCAACAGTTGGTAATCTCGGCCTGCCGGCTCATTGGGAGCCCTACCTGTTACTCGCGGTCGTGTACGTGGTCGCCATGGTGTTTACTGAGTCGATTACGAACGTTGCGGTGGCAGCTATCATGATTCCGGTGGCCATCAGTGTCGCCTTGGCTGGTGGCTACGATCCACGTCCATTTATCATTGCTGTGACTCTGGCCGCCTCGCTTAGCTTTATCACCCCCATCGGCTACCAAACAAACTTGATGGTGATGGGACCCGGCGGATATCAACCTCACGATTATGCACGTGTGGGGATACCACTTGCTCTGCTCACCGCATTGATCGCACTCGTGCTGATTCCACTAATCTGGCCGCTCACCAGTTGATTTACCATTCCTGTTGGTGAACGATTTGAGGTTATCGAACGTAGAAGTATCCGGGGTAGTTACAGTGCGGGTGGTGTTCTATAATTAAGAAAAACGGGGATCAAGAAGAATGAAACAACAGATTTCGGTCTGCGCAGCAGGTGTCGTGATTGGTGCAATCCTGACAACAGCTTGGATAAGCCGACCTCTACAATGGCCTCACGAATCAACTATCCAGGCCCAGACATCACGGCCCGCTTCAGCAAAAAACGACGCAAACTTGTCTCTTTCTGCGGGCACCCAGCATTTCACTCCCGAAGAACTCACGAACATCCGGGTTTACGAAGTCGCCAACGCCAGCGTCGTAAACATCACGACAAGTATGGCCCAGTACGATCACTTTTTCATGTTGCGAACGCCTGGCGAGGGCTCAGGGTCCGGTTCAGTTCTCGATAAGGAGGGCCACATTCTCACGAATTATCACGTTGTGGAAGATGCTGAAGAAATCAACGTTACCTTGGCCAACGATAACAACTTCGCCGCCCAACTAATTGGATTTGATCAAGAAACCGATATCGCCGTCCTTAAAATTGACACACCCGCTGCACAACTTTACCCCATCAACCTCGGCACTTCTGACAAATTGCGGGTTGGCCAGCGGGTGTACGCGTTGGGAAACCCATTCGGTTTAGACGGGACATTGACCACCGGTATTATTTCCAGCTTGAACCGCACTCCCTCAGAAAGCAGTCACCGCCGATCGCTGAAAGCATTGATCCAAACCGACGCGGCTATGAACCCTGGTAACTCCGGAGGCCCACTACTCAATACCAATGCCGAAGTCATCGGCATGAATATCGCCATCGTCACCAAAACAGGCCAGAACGCCGGGGTTGGCTTTGCGATCCCCGCCAATCGTATCCGGCGAATTGTACCCGAGTTGATTAAGCACGGACGCATTATCCGACCTGATCACGGCATCGTGTCGCTGATGCCAACCAAGCAGGGACTCAAAATCGCAAAGGTTAACCGTGGCGGGCCAGCCGATCGAGCTGGCCTCCGCGGCTTTCGAATTATCCGCCAGCAAAAGCAGCGTGGTCCCTTTGTCTATCAGAGGGAATTGGTAGATAGCGATTACGCAGACTATATTCTTGCCGTCAACGGTCAACCGACCCGTACGCCAAACGAATTCCTGGATGTTGTGGAGCAATTCCGACCCGGTGATGAGATCATCATCACCATTCTCAGGCAAGGGCGCGAAGAACAAGTCACGTTATCGCTTGGCTCCATCTGAAAGGGATGCCCGCCAAGGTTCCGCTACTTTACGCATCAAGCCCAATTCCCCGCGCCTGCGAATTCAACGCCTTCGATTCTTTCGGAAAGCCACTTGCAGATTTCCCACTCGTGGTTCGTTGGAAATGGGTTCGCCTGCCAGGCAGTCAACCGATGCGTTGGAGACCCGGATGGATATCAAGGTCGAGACTCTCGAATTGGCCAGCTCGCAATCTCTCCACAGCAATCGCGCCCATGACGGCATTGTCGGTACATAGAGACCGTGGGGGTACGTGTAGTTTGTAGCCCTTCGCCACAGCAGCTGCCTCAAACTGTTGTCGTAGCGGCCCGTTTGCCGCCACACCGCCACCCACACACAAAACCTTGAAACCCGTTCGTTCTAATGCCAGTTCCGCCTTGCCGATGAGGCAATCGATCACAGCCTGTTGAAAACTGGCTGCGATGTTGGCGACTTGCTCTTGCGGGAGCCGAAGGGGACCGGCCGGAAGCTTGCCGGGACCATACACCAAGTAACGAACTGCTGTTTTCAGCCCGCTGAAGCTGAAATTGAGGGTCTCCGAATCATCGAGCAACGGTCGCGGCAAGCGATAGGCGCTGGAACTGCCCGATTCCGCTGCTTGCTGAACCGATGGCCCACCCGGGAAAGGTAATCCCAAAAGGCTGGCAACCTTATCGAAAGCCTCTCCTGCCGCGTCGTCGATCGTCCCGCCTAACGGCGTGAAGTCGGTCGGGTGATCGCAGCGGTAAAGGTTGGAATGCCCTCCACTCACAATCAACCCCACGCAAGGAAACACGTCGATCCCGCTCGCAATCCGGCAGGCATAGATATGGGCCTGCAAATGATTGATTGCGATCAATGGCAAATCGTGGGTCAACGCGAGTGTCTTGGCAGCGGTCAAGCCAACCAGGAGAGAACCAGCCAGTCCTGGAGTATTGGCGACCGCCACTGCGTCGAGGCTGCCCAGCGTGGTCTCCGCCCGGCGGAGTGCCTCGTCGATCACCGGCACAACACGCTCCACATGGGCCCTTGAAGCAATTTCCGGGACCACACCTCCAAATCGATCATGCAAAGCATCCTGAGAGGCGACGACCGCCGAGAGCACCTGGAGTTGATCGGTGACCACCGCGGCAGCTGTCTCGTCGCAAGTTGTTTCGAGCGTGAGGATTCGCATCAGCAATGGAAACACGGTTCGAGGGACAGGCCGAGACACCCACCCGTCGGAGGGGGTATGGTTGCTGGTCGAGGCCGGTGGCCATCAACCGGTTGTTTTGCGCTTCGCTTTTTTGGACAACATGGTTTTCCGCAAATAATCGAGCGCTCGTTCCAGTTGCCGATCTTCAAAACGGGGTTTGTCCGACGGTGGATCAACGGTCACAATTTCGCTTGCCCGCTGCTGCCGGGTCAAGTCGTTTAATTCCCTGGGAGAAAAACGGACACCGAATTTGTCGTCAGGTTTGACACCCCACTGGTCTGTTTCCTTGGCATCGGGGAAGCGGTGAATGTTCTTACCACTGGGGCGATGGTAACTGGCAGTCGTCAGTTTGAGCGCGCCAAGCCCGCCCTCCAGTTCAACGACGTTTTGAACGCTTCCTTTACCCCAGGTGCGTTCGCCCACGATTTTGGCCCGCTCATGATCTTGCAGACAAGCCGCGACAACTTCACTGGCACTGGCACTGTAACGGTTGACGAGCACTGCCATCGGAACTGCCGTTGCGGTTTTGCTTGGATTTGCGTTCCACTCGTGTCGCTGAATGTTACGGCCGTCCGTCGCAACAATCAGGCCATTGGAAACGAACGTGTCGGCCACTTCGACAGCTGAACTCAACAACCCACCGGGATTAAACCGCAAGTCAAGGATCAGCGCCCGCATGCCAGACTCATCGAGTTTGGTGAGAGCCTGCCGAAGCTCGGCAGCCGTGTCGCGACTGAACCCGGTGAGCCGAATATAGCCGATCGGAGGCTGCTTTTCGACCAGGAAAGACCACTCGTTGTTCGCATTGCGCTGCCAACCGAGTACCGTTGGCACGTGGATTCGCTCACGGGTTATCTCCAACTTGATCGGCTCTTTCTTACCGGCTCGCTGAATCGTGACCTCAACCTTTGTGCCACTTCGTCCTTTAAGTCGTTTCACCGCTTCGTCCAATCGCATTTCTTCAGTTGATTCGCCATCGATCGCAATAATCTGGTCACCGGCATGGATTCCGGCGCGATAGGCAGGGGTCCCGACAAAAGGACTGATGACAGTCAATCGATCCTGCCGATCAAGAGTCACTTGCATCCCCAGACCACCAAATTCGCTTTCGACTTCTTGGCGAAAATCATCGAAGTCCTCAGCTTCAATAAAACTTGAATGGGGGTCGAGTTCACGCATCACCCCACGAATTGCAGCTGTAAATATTTCTTTTCGATCAATGGGCTGAACGTAGTTCTCCTCGACCTGAGCAATTGCATCGGCCAAAAGACTGAAAAGGCGATAGTACTCGGCCGGATCGTCCGCGGCTGGCGTACGCTGCTCGCCGACAGCGTTTGACTCGTCTTCAAGAACAGGGCTAGTTTTTTCTTCTGCCGAGAGTTTTCCAGACGGGATCAACAATGCAGCCGCGATCCACCACAGGGGAATCTGTTGGTAAAGCCGGAAAATATTTCTCAACATGGTTTCGCCTTTCGAACGCGTTTTCAAAGAAGGTGCTCTTCCAGAATTGTTGACCAGTGTGGCAACGGCCGACAAGTGGGCAATACCGACCAGGGGCAATCCACCAACCTACGGAAGATTTGCCCAGAAACGGCGGAGCTCTTTTTCTGGTCACTACCAGGGAGCAGTCGCCAACGAGAAGCATGAACCTACGCTCAAGTTATTTCTTTACAACTGCTTGAGAAAAAACTTTGCTGCGGATGGGGTGGGATTGGAAACTCGGGTTCGCATCGCACGAAACAACCGGTAGCAAATCTTCACTTCGAGAGGCGAACTCAATAGTCAAACCACAAACCAAAACCGATCTGTTGCTCTGAATCACGGAAAAACTGGTACTGGGTCGACTTTCCGTTCATGTAGCTTAAGCCTGTCCGCAACACGTGGCCCGATCGACCTCGCCAGAGCCAGCCTGTCTGCACGGTCAAATCACCACCAAATTCGAGTTCCTCGCGGAGGTGGGCGTTCACGGCAAAGAACGGGGTACCACGAGGACCCGTGAGACCCGCTTTGGAATACTCCAGGCCGAACTGGAATTCCCAAGGTTGGGCACCACCGGCAATAAAAAATGCGTAAGCTGTTTCGGCATACAGCCGCACCCTCGAAATCGGGTAGTAAGATACTCCCAGATTGATCGAGTCGCGTACGTAGTTGAGCCGCTGAACCGAGGGAAGATTTCGCACAATAAACTCATCACCCCGGTGTGAGCTTAAATGGTAATAGCCAAATTCAAACTGCCACTGATTGATACCATAGGTGACTGGGAAGCCAAAGCGAAAATCGGAGGATTCGACATCACGCTCCTCGTCGAGGTTCAGCCGGACCATTGCGGCACCCTCGACATCAAGCTGCCAACCTTGCGGGTGTAGTGTGTTACCGTTGCCAAACCGGAGCAGTGGCACCCTACCACCAAGGATCGGATCCCACAGAGTGCGGCCATCCCGCTCTTTGAAAAAGACCGTGGAAATACGCGGTTCGCGGGGACCTGCCCAATAAGAATGGTAAATCAATCCATCCGGCAACAGTTGCCAATACCAATAGTTCTGAGGCAAATTGGCCAGTCGAATCGGTTCTTCGTCCAGTTGACCAGCGATAGGAGGCAGCGGCTCACTAAGAAAAGTTCCACTGGGCGAAGTTGAAATCCACGGTGTTTCTGCTGGCATATTGCTGGCCAGATACCCGCAACCCGAGTCGACACTCATCGCGGTGTTTGCGGACGGATAGAGTGAAACCAATTCACGACTTGCCAACGACGCTGGTGGGTAACCAACTTGGGCCGAAACCTGACCAAAGCCAAAGGCTGAAGCCAGGAAAATCAGTAGACACAATGGACGGGGCCACCAAAGCATATTGCAGGAAATCTGGGCAAGAGTGAATCAGACGGTGATGAGCCGGGGGCGGAAAGAATAGCCAGCCATCGCTGTCATGCCCAGACCGATACTAGACTCTGCAACCTTTTGCACCAGAAGGACTTGTGGCATGATAGCAGTCGACTAAAAATGCCGTTTACGCTAGAATAGAAGTTTTCGGTTTTGCATGCGCCGACATGGTCCCTTCCGAGAGAAACCTTTTCCATGAGCAAACCAGAAGCAATCGACCCCATTTTGGGACGCATCGTCAGTGGAATTTACATTCTTACAGTCGGCAGCGGCTCCAAGGCAACTGGTATGTTGGCTAGTTGGGTCATGCAGGCCGGTTTCCAGCCGGCAATGGTAAGCGTTGCCATCAAGCAAGGTCGTTATGTATGTGAATGGATGACCGCGGGCCAGCCATTCATCTTGAACGTGGTGGGCGAGTCCCAGGGTAATCTTCTCAAACATTTTGCGAGTGGTTTTGAGCCCGGAGAACCCGCCTTCGAAGGCCTGCAGATCCACCACTGCCCACGCGGGGTTCCAATCCTGTCAGACGCGCTTGGCCATCTCGAATGTGAACCGGTTAGCCACGTCGACTCAGGAGACCACCGCATTTTTGTGGCCAACGTTGTCCGTGGTGAGTTAAAAGACCAGCAGCGGCCAATGGTGCACATCCGCAATAACGGTTCCCACTATTGAAAGAAATCCGTTGAACTGCCACGGCATCTGAAGTTACCCAGACCCCTTCTCCCATCGTGAAGCGGCAACCAACTAACAGCACACGGGTCGACAGAGAAAATACGAAACACAGGTTTGCCACTACTGAACGAAACACCACACAGTCCTTACAAGCAACGGCGATTGCAGTCTCTACAAGAGTTCGACTACGAACGTTGACCACTCTCGTCCTGTTTTCTTACCATGAATGATTTGATCATCGCCGGAGGAGGAATTGTCGGACTAGCAACCGCCTATCGATTTCTCAATCGATTCCCCGAAAAATCGCTCACCCTGGTGGAAAAAGAAGCGGAACTCGCCGAGCACCAAACCGGTCACAATTCCGGTGTGTTGCATTCTGGAATTTACTATCGACCGGGCTCGCTCAAAGCCGCCAATTGCCGCGCAGGCAAACAGGCGATGGAGGCCTTTTGCCGCGAAGAGCAAATCGCTTACGACCTGTGTGGCAAGGTGATCGTGGCCGTCGACGCCGCAGAAATCCCCTGTCTGGAAGGGATTCTGGAACGTGGCAAGGCGAATGGAGTTCGGTGCGAAATGATCAGTGCCGCCCGTCTTCATGAGCTCGAACCTCATGCGGCAGGAGTGCAGGCAATCCATGTCCCCGAAACAGGAATCGTCGATTACAGCCAGGTTTGTCAACGACTGGCCGAACGGGTGCGGGAATGCGGCGGGCAAGTCATTACTGGAGCTCGTGTTACTTCGATCCAACAGCATGACGGGCAGATTGCTGTCGAGACAACGGCTGGAGAATTCGTCGGCAAAAATCTCGTCAATTGCACCGGCTTGCACAGCGATCGTCTGGCCCGTCTTGGTGGTGCCAACCCCTCGGCAAAGATCATTCCCTTCCGAGGTGAGTACTTTGAACTCACGCTCGCAGCCCGTCACCTGGTCAACAACTTGATTTACCCCGTTCCCAACCCAAGCTTCCCTTTCCTGGGAGTCCATTTCACACGCATGATCCACGGGGGCGTGGAATGTGGACCCAACGCCGTGCTGGCCGGTGCCCGAGAAGGCTACTCCAAGACCGATATCAATCTCCATGATTTGTTTGAATCGCTGACTTATCCCGGTTTTGTGAAACTGGCCGCAAAATATTGGCGGGTGGGCGCTGGAGAAATGTGGCGCAGCTGGAGCAAACGGGCATTTGTACGTACCTTGAGTCGCCTTGTGCCGAAAATCGAGGCAGCCCACCTCGTACCCGCCCCGGCCGGTGTGCGGGCCCAGGCGATTGGCCGTGACGGCTCGATGATTGATGATTTTCTGATTGAGGAGGAGGAGCAAATTATCAATGTATTGAACGCCCCTTCACCCGCCGCGACGGCCTCGCTCAATATCGGTGTACTGGTCGTCGATCGACTGGCTGCGAAGTTTGATTAAGCCCTTGACCGACCAGAGCAGCCTGGATTGGGTAAACCTGTGGGCAATTTGCAGGTACCTCCACTCCACTCAGATTCCAGCCACCGGCACCCATATCGCGGATTTGGCACGAAATACACCACTTTAGCCGTGCGGTTCTAACGCGTATACTAAGATTGGGGAAGCGGCCTATACTACAAAAAAAGGGTCCTTGCTCGCCGGGGCAAGGACCCTTACTCAGGCTGACCAACAAAACCGTCGCCAATGCGATGGGATTGTTGGAGACCCACAGCCTAAGAAAACTATCGGTGCCGTTGTCCACAAATCTTAAGATTCAGCCTCTTTGTTTTTGTGTTGTATCGCAACTTCGGAACGCGAAAGATGTCACAACCTGCAAAGCTTGCCTTGGAAAACGGAACCGTCTTTACCGGAACTTCGCTCGGTGCTGAAGGTGAGGTCGACGGTGAAGTCTGCTTCAACACGTCGATGACCGGATACCAGGAGATTCTCACAGATCCAAGTTACCGTGGCCAGATTGTGACCATGACGTATCCGCAAATCGGCAATTACGGTGTGAACGACGAAGATGTGGAGAGTGATCGTCCCCATCTGGCTGGTTTTGTCATTCGGGAAAATAGTCGTGTCAAGAGTAATTTCCGGTCGGAACGGAGTCTTGTTGAGTATTTGAAAACGTGGGGAGTCGTTGCCATCGAGTCGATCGATACGCGGGCACTTGTCCGTTGCATCCGATCCAAGGGTGCGCTGCGGGGCGTGCTTTCGACGCTTGACATGGATGAAGAAAGTCTGGTGGCCAAAGCTCTGAAAAGCCCGGGTCTGGTCGGGCGAGATTTAGTCCGTGAGGTCATTCCTGACCAACCCCGCAGTTGGCATGAACCACTCAGTGAGTGGACACTCCTGAATAGCACCACGCCCGACCGGCAGGATCAAACCCAAACACCGAACTCCCGACCCCATGTTGTTGCCCTCGATTTTGGCATGAAGTGGAATATCCCGCGGCATCTTTGCGACATGGGCTGCCGGGTCTCCATCCTTCCCGGTACCGTCACTGCAGCCGAACTACTTGAGCAATCACCGGACGGTATCTTTTTGTCGAATGGTCCGGGAGACCCCGAGCCACTTGACTATGCCATCAACACCATCCGTGATTTGCTTGGAAAGAAACCAATCTTCGGCATCTGCCTGGGCCATCAACTGCTCGCACTTGCATCTGGGGCCCAAACCTTCAAGATGAAATTTGGACACCGCGGTGCCAACCAGCCCGTTCTGAATCATTTGTCAGGCTGTGTCGAAATCACTTCGCAGAATCATGGCTTTGCCGTCAATGAAGAGACCTTGCCCACAGAACTGGAAGTGACCCATCGCAGCCTTAACGACCAGACCATCGAGGGGGTTCGCCACCGCGAAGTCAAGGCTTTCAGCGTCCAGTACCATCCTGAAGCATCGGCCGGCCCGCACGACAGCCATTATCTTTTTCAACACTTTCTTGAGGCACTGAAAGAAGAAGCCCGGTGCAATTCTGCACCCGCCTCATAGGCCCCCTCTAGAAGTGAAACGATCTCCAGAGCTGTGAAAACCTTCGGTAGCGAGTGACTAGGCTGAAGCCGGAGTCGCTGCCACTCGGCTTCCGCCTGGCGGAGGTATTGTTGGCGAGATTCTTCGAGTATTTCGGCACCAAGGTTTTGCAGACTACTCTCCCAAACACTCGCAGATCGTTCAAGGGCCGTGACATCGCCGTTGAGCGCTTCAAAGATCGTATCGTCCAACACCTCGAGCTGATCAATCACTTGCTGTCCGAGTTCGCTTGAGTCACCAACAGAATTCCATGCTCGAATTTGAAAGTCGCTTTGCATAGGGCACATTCTGGATTGAATTTCTGGTGAAGGTGACCCGGCACAGACCGCATCCACTTCAGAAATCGTCATCTGATTTTTGAAATCAGTCAGCCAAACGGCTCAACAATGCCGTGAGGTTCAATCCGCAACGGCATCTGTTGCCGGATACCGTAAAGCTCACGATGCCCGCACGCCCCGGTCACGGAACAGGCAAAAACCTTCGTTGGGGGGAAACGGGACAGGCGGGCGTGGACAGAGTCGAGACAAGTCGTTGTCAGGCGGAACCCGGCGCGGGGGTCCGCTCCAGCAGGTGGCCAGCCAACCACCAATAGCGGTTGGGACATGAGGGCCACTTAAAACATAGGTCACAACAGAAGACCAGGCCAAAAAAAGTCGGGAAAATCCCGCTTTGTTCCAGTATCGGCTGCCTAAAGCTCCTGACGCAGAGGCCTGCTACATCATGATCCGGGCGGTGAACGCCACGATTGGAGCGGTGGAGATAAAAATCGCGAACATTACAATTCCGATGGGCGGGGGCACCTGCCGAACCCGGTAAACAACCGGCACGAGAATCAGGCAAAACAAACCTATCAAAGAGCCGGAAAAGAGCATCAGGTTCTCGAAAACCTGCCAACGGATTCCTGCAAAAAATAAGGGAATGACAAGGTGCACAATGATCGCAACCAGATCACACAAGAGGACAGCGGTCAAACAAACAGTCCAGCCAACGGTCATCGCCTCAGCAGCCTTGGTCTCCTGAGGTTGCCGGTAGTTGTAGCGCCGAGTTGGGCGACGTCCCTTCTTTGGCTTGGATTTTCTTGCCTTCTTCACAGTGATCGCCTTCATGTCCTGAATCCCGCTAAACGGTAAAACACCTCTCGCTCCGGCCATGACAACGCGACGACCGGGGGGTTGGCAGCGGCCTGTTTCGACTTTGCTTTCACGGGCAAACGGGCCTCGCAACGGGCCCATTTGTCGCACCAGGTTCCGTAAGGCCCCGCGTTTGGTCTTAGAACTCAGCGCTGCCGGGAGTGCGCGGAAACGGAATGACGTCACGAATATTCGCCATCCCTGTTACAAACTGCACCATCCGCTCCAGGCCCAATCCAAAACCGGAGTGGGGTACGGTACCAAATCGCCTTAAATCGACATACCACCAATAATCCTGGGCGTTGAGTCCTTGGTCACTCATCCGCGTTTTGAGCACGTCGAGTCGATCTTCACGCTCACTACCACCGATGATTTCGCCAACGGCAGGAACCAGTACATCCATCGCCCGGACGGTCTGGTTGTCATCATTCGCTTTCATGTAGAACGGTTTGATCGTGTTGGGATAATCGTACAAGATGACCGGTGCATTGAATTTCCTCTCGGTCAGGTACCGCTCATGCTCCGCCTGCAAATCACTACCCCAAGAGACGGGAAACTCGAAATCTTCGCCAGAGGTTTTCAGTAATTCGACCGCCTCGGTATAGGTCAAGCGGGCAAACTCCTTTTCCTGTACTAGATTCTGTAACCGAGCGAAGACTTGGTCATCGATTCGATCGCAAAAAAACTGAAGATCTTCGGCGCACTGATCCAGTAAGGTATGCCCTAGCCAGCGGAGCAACTCTTCAGCAAGTTGCATGTTGTCATTCAGCTCATAGAAAGCCATCTCTGGTTCCACCATCCAGAACTCGGCCAGATGCCTTGATGTGTTTGAATTCTCCGCACGAAAAGTTGGACCGAAAGTGTAGACTTTTCCCAGAGCCGTTGCGTAGATTTCTGCTTCCAACTGCCCGGAAACGGTTAGATAAGCGGGGCGATCAAAGAAGTCACAAGAGTAGTCGACACTACCATTAGCAAGTGTGGGAACCTTTTGCGGATCGATCGTCGTCACTCGAAACATTTCACCGGCGCCTTCACAGTCGCTAGCCGTAATGATCGGGGTATGAACGTAGAGAAAATCACGCTCCTGGAAAAAATCGTGGATGCACCGCGAAACCGCATTTCGTACCCGAGCAACGGCTCCAAATGTGTTGGTGCGGGGACGTAAATGGGCCCATTCGCGTAGTTTCTCAAAGGAGTGGCGTTTTTTTTGCAACGGGTACTCTTCAGGATCAGCCCAACCATGAACGGTAACTTTGGTGGCCTGCACTTCTGTAGCTTGACCTCGCCCGCTCGACTCTTTGACGAGTCCGCAAACGGTAACACTGCAACCAGCCGAAAGGCGCCTGATTTCTGTTTCATAGGCGGGTAGATCCGCATCGGCAATGATCTGAATATTGGGCACGCATGACCCGTCGTTCAATTCCAGAAAGCTGAACCCGCCTTTGGAATCGCGCCGAGTCCGTACCCACCCCTGCAGGACAACCGAGCGGCCAACCGCCTCCGGTTCGCGTGCCCGACGGACAGAGATCTTGTCCACGATCACGATTTTGAAGCGCAACGAGGCTGCAAACCCCGGGCTTTCTGGAAGTCCTTCGGCATCCGCACGAGAAATGTTTTCAAATTCCCTGGCTCGCTAACCAGCGTTCTGCATCGAGGGCAGCCATGCAACCAGTTCCAGCCGCGGTTACCGCTTGCCGGTAGTAGTCATCGGAGACGTCACCCGCTGCAAAAATTCCCTCCACACTCGTATTGGTACGAAATGGAACTGTCCATTTGAGATAACCTTTTTCGTTCAATTCCAACTTGTCTTTCAGAAACTCGGTATTGGGGGTGTGCCCGATGGCGAGGAAAAATCCCGCTATATCGAGTTTGTGGCTGGATTCGTCTGCGGTTGAGTCAAGCCGCACACCGGTCACACCATCCTGGTCGTTGCCGAGCACCTCATCGACGACATGATTCCACACGATGTCGATTTTGGGATTATCCTCTGCCCGTTGGGCCATGATCTTTGACGCCCGCAATTTGTCGCGACGATGTACCAGATAAACGGTACTGGCGAACTTGGAGAGATAATCGGCTTCTTCAACTGCCGAGTCTCCACCTCCGACAACGACCAAAGGTTTTTCACGAAACCGTGGTAGCGCCCCATCACAAACCGCACAAGCACTGACACCCTTGTTCTTGTACCGGTTTTCTGATTCCAGGCCGAGATAGTTTGCACTAGCCCCGGTAGCTACGATGATGGCATGCGTCTCGTGCCAATCGCCTTCCTCAGCTTGAACCTTCAGTGGTCGACTTCCCGTGTCGATGTCCACGACATCATCCGCAATCACGCGTATACCAAAGTTGAGGGCTTGCTGCTTCATCAACAGCACAAGGTTCGGCCCGGTAACCGAGTATTTCTGATCGGTTCCGGGGTCAGGGGTTAACAAATAGCGTTGCTTCTCATCAATGGCGCTTTCGAGAAAAGACTGCATATGCCCGAAAGGAAAACCGGGATAGTTCTCAACTTCGGTGGTCAAGGCAAGCTGCCCCAAGGGAGGCCGGCCGCGATCATAATGTTCCTGAATGTTCTGCCCTTCGATTACGAGAGGATTTAGATTGGCCCGTGCAGCGTAAATAGCTGCGGTCCAAGCGGCAGGGCCACTTCCGATGATCACAACGTTTTGGGCCAAAATGAAGTCCTTTCCAGGGGCGAGGGACAGGCTGGGCAGAACCCAGGGATCCGCAGTTCGAATCAGGGTCCACACAAGCCGAAACGTACCGTGTTGGCCGGGTCGCAAATTATACGATGGAAGCAAGGCGACGTAAACTTGAGCAATGGTGAGTTGTTCTGTTACCCAGACGTTCTCGATGATAAAATGCAATCATGCTTACTATACTGATTACGATTGCTTCATTTCTTGGTTTTATCGTTGCCTATCACACCTACGGAAGGTGGATCGCACAGCGGGTCTTTCAACTTGACCCCGCCGCAGAAGTTCCCAGTCGTCAACTTCGAGATGACGTTGATTATGTGCCAACCCGCAAAGAAGTGATCTTTGGTCACCACTTCACGAGCATTGCGGGAACAGGTCCGATTGTCGGCCCTGCGATTGCCGTGTTCTGGGGGTGGCTACCCGCCCTGTTGTGGGTTGTATTCGGCTCAATTCTTATCGGAGCTGTCCACGATTTTGGATCGCTGGTGGTAAGCCTGCGCAACCGGGGTCAGACGGTCGGCGAAATCGCGGGGCGTTTGATTTCCACCCGCGCAAAAATCCTTTTCCTGCTCATCCTGTTCTTTGCGCTGACCGTTGTACTGGCAATCTTCGGCCTGGTCATCGCATCGATTTTCAAGATTTACCCCGAATCGGTCCTCTCGGTATGGCTTGCCATGCCGTTAGCTATCGCGATAGGATTTTGGGTCTTTCGTTACGGTGGAAATTTGTTGTGGCCCTCGCTCGGAGCCCTGATACTCCTCTACTTGGCCATTTACGTCGGCACTCAGTACCCGATTACCCTGCCAGCTTCCTGGGGGAATACCACGGTTATCTGGACGTTTATTCTTTTCGGCTACTGCTTTCTGGCATCCGTATTGCCCGTTTGGGTTCTGCTCCAACCTCGCGATTTTATCAACAGTCATCAACTTCTCGTTGCACTGACCTTGCTGGTTGCTGGAATCTTTGTCGCCGGTCTGAACGGAAAAGCCGATCTTGCCGGAAGCACGCCCGCGATTGCAGAACAAATCCCTGCCGGGGCACCTCCACTCTGGCCATTTTTGTTTATCACCATTGCCTGCGGGGCGGTTAGCGGTTTTCACTGCCTTGTGAGTTCCGGCACGACCAGCAAGCAAATTGCCAACGAATGCGACGCTCAATATGTTGGCTACGGCGCGATGCTCCTGGAAGGAGCCCTCGCCGTGATTGTGATTCTTGCTTGCTGTGCCGGCGTGGGAATGGGACGATTTGCCCGCCAGGATGACGGAAACTATGCCATCCTGATGAACGAAGCTGGCGAACCCCTTGTCGGCAATGCCGCCTGGCATTCGCGTTACCGGTATGAGGAGGGTTGGGGAGCCTTTGGACTGGGCGACAAGGTGGGTGCTTTTGTCGATGGAGGTGCCAATTTCCTCTCAGCCTTGGGCATCCCTCTCACCTTGGGCATTGCCGTTATCGCGGTACTTGTCGCCTGTTTCGCAGCCACCACCCTCGATACAGCGACCCGCTTGCAGCGCTACGTGATCCAGGAGCTGGCGGTTTCGTTCCACATTCGCCCGTTGACGAACAAATACCTGGCAACCGCTTTGGCTGTCGCCCTGGCTGTCAGCCTGGCCACGATGCGCGGCCCGGCCGCCGCTGATGGAACGCTTCCCGCGTACGGCACAGGCGGGCTTTATCTGTGGCCTCTGTTTGGTGCAACCAACCAACTGCTGGCCGGCCTTGCGTTTATGGTCATCATCTTTTACCTGGGGAGAAGAAACAAACCGATTTGGTTTGTCACGGTCCCCATGATTCTGATGATTATCTTGCCAGGTTGGGCCTTATTGTGGCAATTGTTTAACTCCGATTCGGGTTGGGTTCCTCAAGGCAACTATCTCCTGGCGGCGATTGGGGGCGTGACCATGCTGCTTCAAATTTGGATGGTCATCGAATCGATACTCATTTGGCCCTCTGCCAAGGGAGTGCTGGAGGAAGCAGTACCATCGCTTCAGCCCAATGAAGAACTCGGGCTCACCAGCGGCAGATCGTGCTAATCGCAGGCTGCGTTCTCGACATCAACGCTTACCTGGTTTTCAATGATTCGCTCGGTAACTTGGATTGCTTTGCATCCTTTAAAGGCACCTGGCTCGGCATGGAACTTGGGGCGACCTGCCACCGAGACAATCAGCGGTTGGTGAATATCGTGCTCGGTTGTGATGACATCTCCGACTTGCAACCCAATCAAATCTGCCGTGGCTATTTGGGTGTCGGCCAGTTCCACAATCAATTCGACGTCCGCTCCTCCCAGCTGATGACTCACTTGTTGAATCGATTCCGGCGACGCCGGTCTCTTGCTGTAAGTACTCCAACTGTTGGCACCCAGCTTGTTACTTATACCCTCGATCGAGTTGAAAGGAATGCAAAGATTCATCATGCCCCGCATCGCACCCAGGGTCAGTTCGAAGCTGATCAGAATCACGACTTCGTTAGGCGGCACGATTTGCACAAGTTGGGGATTGCTTTCGACGCGCTCGACTTCCAGATTCAGTTCCAACACGGTCCCCCAAGCGTGCTTCATCTCCGCCAGGAACAAGTCGGTAATGCGGCCAACCAGGCGTAGTTCGATCTCTGTAAGTGGTCGTTGCGTCGGTGACTCGGTATCGCTACATCCGCCTAACAATCGGTCGATAAGTGGGAAAAGAATCGACGGATTGATATCCAGAATAAGCTGGCCTTCCAGAGGCGCCGCCTTAATCAAATTAAAGCAAGTCGGCTTTCCCAGGCTGAATACGAACTCACTGTAGGTCAGCTGATCCACGCTGGTGAGCTTGACTTCAACCATGCTGCGTAGCAGAGCCGAAAGGGCAGCACCAAAGTTGCGACCAAACCCCTCGTGCATGGTTTGCAAGGCCCGCATCTGCTCCTTGCCAACCCGTTCCGGACGTTTGAAATCGCGGGGAGATACCTTGTTGCTTAAGCGGGCAGGTTGGCGCAAAGCCTCCCCGTGGTCCAGCTCACGAGCAGTCCCACCCTTGCTATCCATGGCTGTTAGCAAACTCTCAACTTCAGCCTGACTTAAGAAATCATCAACCATCACGCACTCTCTGGCAACCGGTAACGATCCAGTAAACGTTGATTATCAAGCCGTCAGCTTCTTACCTGTCCGTTTCCCTGGACGACATATTTGTAACTTGTAAGTTCTTCGATACCACATGGTCCTCGAGCATGGAACTTATCCGTGCTAATCCCAATCTCGGCACCCAAACCAAATTCGCCACCGTCGTTGAAACGCGTGCTTGCATTCACCATCACGGCAGAGCTGTCGACACCTCCGGCAAACGCCTGGGATGCTGACAAATCGTTCGTGACGATGGCATCGGTGTGCCCCGACCCGTATCGATTGATGTGTTCAATGGCATCCTCCAAGGACCCAACGATACGCGCAGAAATAATCGGGCCGAGGAACTCCGTGGCGTAATCTGCTTCACTCGCCGGGTTCGCAGCAGGAACTAATTCGCAGGTCCGCTCATCACCACGAATTTCAACGCCCTTTTCCGCGAGTGCTGTGGCCACCGCCGGGAGAAACTCAGTGGCGACATCTGCGTGGACTAACAACGATTCGGCTGCATTGCATACACCCATCCGCTGGCACTTGCTATTGACGACAATTTGTTCTGCCATAACCAGGTCTGCGGCAGTATCAACGTAAACGTGACAGTTGCCAGCGAAGTGTTTGATCACTGGCATGCGGGCCTCGGCGGCGACACGGCGGATCAAACCTTCCCCACCGCGTGGAATCGCAACATCAATCAACTCCGGTAGTGCCAGAAATTCGCCAACTGCCTCACGATCGGTTGTCTCGACCAGCTGCACCGCGCTTTCTGGTAGTCCTGTTTCTTCAGCAGTCTGCGTTAGCAAATCGACGATAGCCCGACTGGAGTGGACCGCTTCTTTGCCGCCGCGAAGTATCACTGCATTGCCTGATTTGACACAGATTGCTGCGGCATCGGCCGTGACATTGGGCCGCGACTCGTAAATGAAAAAGATGACACCGAGCGGCACCCGAATCTTGTTGACCTGGAGCCCATTGGGACGAATTGTCGACTGAATCAGTGTGCCAATTGGCTCCCCCAAGGAGGCAACTTCTTCCAGGCCAGTGGCCATCGCCTCAACCCGCTCCGCGGTCAAACAGAGCCGATCGACCTGCGCATCGGTTAGGCCGTAGCCTGGGGCCGCAGCAAGGTCTTTTGCGTTAGCCGCGGCCAGTTCTGCCTGACTTGCCCGCAAAAGCGCCGCCGATTTCTTCAGCCAGGCTACTTTTGTCGCCCCCGCGGTCGTCGCCAGCTGCGACGCGGCTTGTTTGGCCCGCCGCGCAACGTCGGCACAGTAAGCAGCTAAATCAGGTTTTGCCGCAGCTTCCATTGAACTACCCGATATCGTCGAGCTGAGTTGACAGTTCTCCCGATTGGATCGCCGCCAACCGCGACAGCACCAAGAGACTGCCGTGCAAGTATCGTGGAAATCGGACGTTCGGTCAACGTTGCCCGTTCAGCCGAGAACGTTGTGTCAACGATGCTTCCAGCATAGCAGGATTGCCGTCAAGACCGCCGGTCGCCTCAAACGCTAGCAACGCCTCGCGGACCGGCCTGACATCGTGCACGCGTATGACCTGGACTCCCTGGATTGCCAGAGACAACGCAGCGCCGACGGTCGCCCACGTTGCATCTCCCTGGGCATCTCCGACGACCTTCGCGAGAAAACCTTTTCGGGAATGTCCCACAAGAAGTGGGACTCCCAGCTGATGAAATGTGTAACAGTTTGCCATCAGCGTAAGGTTGTGTTGGTGCGTCTTGCCGAAACCAATTCCCGGGTCGAGGCAAATCCGGGAATTGAGAATTCCGGCCTCAAGCAGTTGATCGCGGCGGCGGCAGAGATAGTCACGAATCTCGACAACGACATCGCGATAAGCCGGTTCATTCTGCATGGTTTGGGGAGTACCCTGCATGTGCATCGCGCACACGCCTGCCCCGGTCATAGCAGCCAGGGGTGCCATCTCGGGATCCCCTTCAAGGCCGGTCACGTCGTTAATAATCTCTGCTCCCGCATCCAAGGCCAGGCGTGCAACGCTTGCTTTACTCGTATCAATCGAAATGGGAACGTTTACGGCGTCGACCAGGCGATCAAGGACAGGTTTTACTCGTCGGGATTCTTCTTCGAAATCCACAGGTGTGGCATAGGGACGCGTGCTCTCACCACCAAGGTCCAACAGATCTGCCCCATCCTCAACCAGCTGAATCGCCTGCTCAACGGCTGCCTGGGAATTCAAAAATTGCCCGCCATCGGAAAAGCTGTCAGGGGTCACATTGACGATCCCCATCAATCTCGGGCAGTTGGAAAACTGCAGTTTGCGAGTCCGCAGTTGCCAGTAGTTGGCACGAGGCAAGTTTGCAAAAGATGGGCGTTCTTGCTTGTCAGACATACGTGGAAAAGGATCTACGAGGTAGTCGAAAACCAGTTCGCAAGATCTATCGTCCACTCTCGAAGACCAACCGTCCACCCCTACCACGGCTCCTCCATCGCTCCAACAATTTGCTCGGCAAGACGTTGAATTGCCTGCTGCTGCGCCGTTGTGACGGACTGCCCTCCCTCAGCGATCAAAGTGGAGGTTTGCCCGAACGGCACAAGTGCTGGTGGCACCGGAATACCTTCTGGTGCAACCAGTGGCATTCGCCTTCGATTAACCCATGTGACATTGGCCCGCAGGTCAACCTCGAGTGCGCGCGGGTTGTCGTACGCATTTTCGAACAGCAAGAAACGCTCGTCGTTTCTCAAGTGCACGGCAAGCACACTATCAGCATCTGCGGAACCAACGACCTTGAAAGGTGTCTTGAGTTCGATCTCTTTCGCGACGGCCTCGGTGAGGCGCTCTCCCAGGTCCCGACGAAAACTGTCTGATTCAATTGCAGGTACATAGACGGTCGACACGTCTGGTGCGTAAAGCGACCGGTTTCCGACATGATAGGCAGTGCACCCGGAAAAAAGAATCAACAGAAGAATCGAACAGCCGCGCATGGTACTAACGCGTGGAGGTTGCTGGGGCAGGATTAACCCTGGCGGGCGAATCCTCGGGCGCTTCGGGTTTGCTTGCCAGGAGCGTTTTTCCATCCTGCAGTTCGGGGATTCGTGCAACCCGCTTCCGCTCGCGACTCTGAGGAACCAAATTGAGCAGCCAGGCCAGGCGTTGTTTCGGCTCATCTGGCTCACCACCGATTTCGGCCAGTCGCTCACGTACCTGCCCCGCCAACTCCGTATCTGGATATTTCTCGATGACCTGGGCATAATACTGACGAGCGGCGCCGTATTGTTTCTTGTCGTCGTAGTACTGGGCCATGCGGACATCACGCTGCACTAGCTGCAAGTTGAGTTCTGCCTGCACGATTCGCAATCGTTCTTTTTCACCCGCATTCAACCGGCCGCCAAACTGGCGGCGGAGCTGTGATGCGAGCCGTTTCGCTTCGCTCAACGATTTTCCATCGTAGTCAGGCCCCTGGTATTTGCGAAGTTTTGCCTGCAATCCCAGGAGGTGTGCTTCAAATTGGAATTCGCTGCGCGGATACTCTCGCCGCAGTAGGGTGTAGTGGTAATCGGCGTCCTCGTATCGTTTACAGCGAAAATGTATTCCAGCTGTCGCGAGAATCGCTTCATCAGCCCGTGGGCCAGTCGGATCATTAAGACGGATGTTTTCATACGTCCTGATTGCATGCCCGATCGTGTCGAAAGTAGGTCGTGTTTTGTCGTAAGCATTTGGCGAGAGGGGCACTTTCCAACCCGTAAAGTATTCATGCTCCCAGTACTGTGCAATCGACCACATCCGCTCAACCAGTGAATTCATGTGTTGGCTATTGGGATACTTCTCGACGAGCACGTTATAGGCATCGCTGGCCTTGAGGTAACGGTCGTTGAAAAAATAACTCTCCCCAACCATGAACAGACTATCCTCCTCAATCTGTGATCGTGGCCAACGAGACGCCGCGTCGCGATAGCGACCAACAGCTTTCGAGTATTTTCCCGCTGCAAATGCTGCTTCGGCTTCGGCAAATCGTTTGCGGGCAACCTCGTCATTGTCTCCCTTGCCAATCGCTTCTTTCATTTTCCCGTAGGTCACCTTGGGGTCGAGCCCCGGGAATAAACCACCTGGTTTTTCAACCAATGTCGATCGTTCCACCGGTCGATCCATTGGTCGCCCATCCTGATCAAAGTAACCCTCAAATCCTTCGACTGCGTAACCCTTACCCACTTCAAAAATTCTTTTTGACTTGTGCTTCTTCCACCACTTGCTTGAACCAACCTCGGGTTGGCTTCCAAAGGCATTTGACAACGACCACTCGGTCGGGCTTGCGCCAATGGTTGTACAACCCGTGATCAGACTGAGCCCAAGCAAAAGCAGAACGCAACGCGCGTTTACGTAAGCGTCCCAAGAAAGCTGATGGTGAAACAAACGGCGAGTTTTCTCGCAAGTGGGCATATAGATATCCGTAATCAGACGAGTTTGCCCGCTCCGCGGGCTCGATGAGGTCGGAAAGGTACGCAAGCCTGGCCGCTAGCGTCAAGCCCAGCGGTGCAACGTGAACCTTTTTCTTTGGGTCTGGGATGGTCACGGCAAGGTCAACAGCTTGACGTGCTGCTGCCCAGCGACCTGCCAGCAGTAGTAGCAATCTCAAGCAATTTCGCGAGAATCTTTGGAAATGCGTTCGATGCGTACTCGATTGATACGTCGCTGTGAAGCTTCCAGTACTGTCACCTGGACCGATTTCTGCCAGTTAAGCTCCTCGCCTGGGATGGGCACGCGGCCAAGTTCCGTGAAGACGAACCCGCCAATCGTGTCATAATCTGCATCTTCAGGTAGCGCCAGCCCCATTTGTTCGTTGATTTCGTCAATGTGAGCCCGACCCAATGCTTCGCAGATTCCCTCGCCAATGACTTTAATCTCCTCTTCAAATTCTGCGTCATACTCGTCGACAATTTCACCCACGATTTCTTCCAGAACGTCTTCGATGGTCACGAGCCCCGAGACACCGCCATATTCATCGAGTACCACAGCCATGTGGGTCCGAATTTGCTGGAACATTTCCAGCAAGTCATCAACCGCTTTGGTCTCGGGAACGAACAATGGCTTGCGCAACAAGTCGATCAGTGGCTTGCGGTCGTCTTCAGACGGTTTGGCAAATTCTGGCAACAAGTCTTTGATGTAGAGGACACCAATAATGTCGTCACGATTTTTCTCATAAACCGGCACACGTGTGTGCCCATAATTAATGACATCGGCGAGCATTTCCTTCCACTCGGTTTCTACATGCACCATGTGCATGTCGGTGCGTGGGGTCATGATTTGCGAGACGTCTCCATCTCCCAGTTCGATAACTCCTTCGATCATTTCGCGAGCATCCTCTTCGAGGAGCCCTTCCCGTTGGCCCTCGGAGACAATTGTGCGAATTTCCTCTCCAAAGGATTCTTCATCGACTTTTTCGGGGGCACGGCCTGCCACTCGGTGAAAAATCGTATCGACCAGGTGGGCACACCAAACGAGCGGGCTGGCAAGCTGGCTGAGGAACCACCAGGCCGGCCACGTGTGATAGACAAAAGTGGCGGCACCAAGCCGCGATATCGACCAGGGCACCCAAATGCAAATGGCAATCATGATGATGCCGAAGCCGAACACAAGCAGCGTGAGCATCTGACCGGTCCACAGTTCGCCTTGTTCGAAATAGTGTGTCACCCATGCGCACCCTGCAATGACGGTCAGTACAGCGACACCGGCGGAAACCATTTCAACTCCCAGTATCACACCATCGTCGTTTCGCAAGATCATTGAAAACCGACTGGTATGTTGCTTCCTCTGGCATATTTCTTCGAGGTCGTGCCTCGAGTATTCGCGAAGTGCCCGTGAACCAATCGCAGAGATGCACGTGAGCAGTGCAGCACCAACCGCCAACCAAAGTAATCCGTCAGGAGTCACAGTTCAAATGGCCCTCAGTTACGTGTGATGGCAGTTTAAGGGTTGTTCGGTTCCAGCCGGCGTGCCGCCTGCCGAATTCCTAACTGCTTCAAATACCGTGTTTCAGCTGCTCGCATCTGGACAGTTTCTTGAGCAGTCTTGTCATTCAACCCAACCAGATGAAGCGCACCATGAACAACGTAGAGCAACAATTCCTCGTCGCTGGACCAGCCAAACCGGGGAGCCTCGCGTACGGCAGTTTCAACGCTTACAACGATCTGGCCCTCCAGTGATGAGGCTTCTCGTTCCAGCACAAAGCTGAGCACATCGGTTGGCCGGTCGTGCTGGAGATATTGAGAATTGAGTTGACGCATGGAAAGATCATCAACGACAGCAACATCGACGGAGCCGCCTGCGTAAGCAGTGTCCGCCAAAACTGCGCGGACAGCCGCAACAAGGGCATCTTCTGCCAGGGAATACTTGGATTGTTCGTTGCTTACGGAGATTTCCATTTCCAACGCGGAACGAGGTCACCGATACCGAAACCGTGCAGATGACTCAACGGCGCTCGTCCAGATTATGCAGTCTCCTGATCGGGATACTTCACACGCCCATGATATACAGCAGTCAGCGATTTCACCAAACTATCACCGATAGTTCTGACTTCTTCGAGCGTTAAACCACACTCGTCAAATTGGCCATCGAGAAGCCGTTTGCGGCAAATCTCGTCGACCAGATTTTCAATACGTGCCGGAGTTGGCTCGACAAGGCCCCGACTGGCACTTTCGACCGCGTCGGCCAACATCAAGATCCCTGCTTCCTTGGTCTGTGGCTTGGGACCGGGATAACGGAACGTACTTTCATCCAACTGATTCCCCTCGGCATCTTCGCTATTTTGTTGACTTGCCTGCCGGTAGAAGTATTCAACGAGCGTGGTCCCGTGGTGCTGTTGGATAAAGTCAATGATTTGCTGAGGCAACTTGTTTTGTCGAGCCAAATCGGCACCATCTTTCACGTGTGCAATGATAACCAATGTGCTCATGGCGGGTACCAGGGACTGGTGACGATTGTCTTCTCGTCCCTGATTCTCAACAAAGTAACCCGACTTGAGCATTTTTCCGATGTCGTGAAAATAGGCTCCAACACGGACCAACAAGCCACGCGCCCCAATGGCCTCGGCTGCGGCTTCAGCCAGCGACGCAACCGTAATTGAATGGTTGTAGGTACCAGGGGCCCGCCGAATCAATTCCTGCAAAAGCGGGTGGGCCGGATCTCCAAGTTCCATCAAACTCAAATCGGTTTGTACACCAAAAACGCGTTCGACTGCGGGCAGCAAACAGGTCATCATCGATCCGGCAATAACAGACCAGAGGGCGTAGAACAGTCCGACTTGGAGCAGTAGGAGTGTCGCCTGGCCGGCCAACATCCCCACGCCGATGGTGGTCAGGAAGGCGACAATTGCTGCTACCAACCCAACCGTAAGTAGCTTGCTGCGGCTGCGCACTTGTCGCAACACTAGGATGGCTCCCGTTGTCGAGGCCATGAGCACCATCGCTTCCGGAAGTCCATAACCGAGCGCCACGACGCCCACGAGCGTTACCGCTGCCGAAAACAACAGAGCCATTTCCTGTTGGTAGACAATGGTGATCGTCATACCGAACAGCAGCAGCGGTGCTACTTCCGCTCTCCATTCGCTGGGGAACATCAGCATCGCCCCCACAGTGACGACGACGAGTACAAGTAAAGTGACAAAGCGGGACAAGTCTTGCAGGATTTCCGGCTTCTGGAAGTAGACATAGACACCACACAACGTGTAAAGCGCAACGTACATGCCAAAAATTGCCAGAGAGTATCCCGCCTCGCGCGAGAATGGTCGAGCCGCCAGCTCTGCCTGGTACTCAAGGTCAATCAATTCCAAGGCGGCATCATCCAGCGGCTGGCCAGCCAAGGCCAGCGGGTGACCTCGCTCGTAGACGATCATCTGATCTTTGACATTTTCCGCTTCGCGCTCTTGTACGTCGCGCGTGGCGTCCAGATTGATTTTCAATGTGGCCGGTAAGCGCGGTTGCAGATAGGCCAAAGCGCGTTGAGCAACTGTGAGCGGAAGGAGCTGCTGAAGCGATTTACGAAGTTGATCGGTTACGTCCTCAACCCGAACATCAGCCATCGGTACCAGAGATTCAAACCCATCGGTACCAATTTTTCGGATGGCAATTCGCTGCAAGTTTGCGTCATGCTCAGGTGGAACCACATCGAGCAGACCCTTTTGCTCTATAGGCTCAAATGCTTCTTCCAAGGCCGTTTGAAATAACTCGAATGCTTCATCGTCCGCCAACGCATCGAGGAATCCGCGTAGCTGCTTTTGTCTTTCTTCTTCCGTTATCTCAGGTGTGAGCTCGGAGCGGGGTAACTCGAATTGCTCCCAAAGTTCTGCAACGTCGCTGATCTCGTCTGCATTGCGGAGATTGCTGACGGCATTCAGAAGCTCTGCACGAAGCTGGACCAACGGTGCCGGGTCTTGATCATAAATCGCGATGGCAAGTTGACGCGATTGCCGACGTGCCTCACGCGTTGCCAACTCGTCGAGTTGCTCGAATTGGATCCGCGACGTGATGTCCCGATTGGGAGTCGTCCCTGCCCGGAACGGTTGTGGCGGAGCCCAGCCACGGGTGATTCCCCACAAAACGACTGCGGTAACGAAACACAAAGCCAGCCTGAACAACACCTGCCCACGGCACAAATGCGTCCATAGGTTGCCCCACACACCTGGAGGAAGCTCCACGGAGGCAACACGACCGCTTCGTTTTCTTTTCTGACTACCTGTAGACATAGAGAGGTGTTGCGTGGTGCTCCCACAGTCGCCAAGATTTTATTGATTTTGTTTGACCCGCAGACAGCAACCGCAATGAACTACCCATCATTTCTTTTTCCTCACTCCGTCATCGTATGCCTTGACGATCTCTTGGACCAACCGATGACGGACGATATCGTCGTTCCCGAGCGAAACACGGGCAAACCCGCGAATATTGCGCAGCCTGGCAATGGCGTCCACGAGGCCACTCTTGGTGTGCGGTGGCAAGTCGACCTGGGAAGTGTCACCCGATACCACGACCTTTGAGTTCATCCCCATGCGAGTTAGACACATTTTCATTTGTGATACCGTGGTGTTCTGAGCTTCATCCATGATGACAAAAGCGTTGTTGAGAGTTCGCCCTCGCATATAGGCCAAAGGCACGACCTCAATGACGTCATCCGCCATGTAGCGCTTGATTTGCTCATAATCCATCATCTCGCGGAGGGCATCTAACAAAGGCCGAAGGTACGGATTAATCTTCGCCTGCATATCACCCGGCAGGTATCCGAGGCTCTCTCCAGCCTCGACCGCCGGCCTCACCAACACGATTTTGCCAATCTGCCGTTCGAACAACGATTCAACCGCGGTCGCGACGGCTAAATAGGTCTTTCCCGTCCCCGCAGGCCCGGCGCAAAAGACCAGATCATGGTCGCGAATAGCTTGCACGTAGCGAGACTGGCCAGGGGTACGAGGACGCACCTTGTAACCCGGTTTGTGGATATCGACGATTGAAGTGGCGACGATAGGATTGCCATCGGTCACGGCAGCAATAATCTGTGAGACGTGCTCTGGCTCCAACTCGCCGTCCCGCAAAACGGCCTTTTTGAGTTGCTCGATGATGGCCGTCGCCTGCATCACAGCATTCTCGTCGCCACGGACGTGAATTCTGCCATCGCGCGCCGAAATCTTGGCTGCGACCGAATTGTGAATTCGCCGGAGATGTTGATCACTCGTACCTAGTAGAAGGAGGAGTTCGTCAACACCCGAGACGGGAATGGTTGCTTCAATCATCAACGGCGTTCATGACCCCCCAGGGAGTCGCCTGAAATCCTGAAAAGGCAGCTCTTGATATTTCCACTATACCTGAATGAGGCTCGAAAGAACCAGCCGGTAGACGCAAATGCCGTACAAACTACAACGGCAACAGCGTAAATCACAACGGCGACTAGGTTTAGGTCCTACCGTCTAACTGTACCGTTTTGTGCCTACGGACCCACTAATCGTAACAACCAGCAGACGTAGGCCACCGGTGCAGCGACAAGCAACGAATCCAGAATGTCAAGAACGCCACCAAATCCTGGAATCCAGTGACTGGAATCCTTCACGCCGGCATCTCGCTTGAAGAGGGAAACCGTCAGATCCCCCAGCACGCCGGCACTGGCAAGCATGAACCCGTAAGTTACCGCCCCCAGAGCCCAAAGCAGACCAGTCCGCCCCGGACTACAACCCATGATCTGCACAGCCGGCCCGAGCAACAGGAGGGCCATGATCGCCGCGGCAGCGAGTCCACCAGCCAGCCCTTCCCAGGTTTTTCCAGGACTCAGCAGGGGCGCGAATTTCGTTCGACCAAACAACTTCCCGATACCATAAGCCCCAATATCACTGACCTTCACCACGGCAATCATGGAGACGACCGCAACCAAACCCCACCGTCCATCCGTACCCCAAGGTCCATCGCCGAGCAAGCGGAGCTGAATGATGAAACCCATCAAGCCACCAGCGTGGATGATCGCCAACACGGTCAGAGCAAGTTTGCTGGCAACTCCCCCTGGCTCTTTGTAGCGGCGTACCTCGCCAAATAACGCCAGCAGCAAACTGGCTGTCATACCGAGCGCCAACCAACCAAGACGACCAATCGGGCCGTCGCTGGGATAGACCTTCCACAACATGGGTGCTGCACTCAACATCACCGTAAGCAGGGTACCCCCGAAAATGACCCAGGGAATCGGCCGGTGTTCTCGGTGGCTGTAGAAGCTGACGACCTCGCTTGCCGACATCAAGCTGCCGGCTACCGCGAGCGGCAAAAGAAAGATGCCCGGACGCGGCCCGTAGAAGTCAAGGCAACAAATCCCGACCAACGCGGCAACAATCAACGTTCCAAAGATGAGGCGCCAATGGAACACGTAAACACGCCGATCTGACTGCGGCGCTTGGCTCGCGCCGGGTGATGGACCTCGTGCTGCGTCACAGGCCGACACATAGGCCAGTGCCACAAATGCCAAGCTCCCGCCTCATCGCCGGCATCCGCCACACGTTGACTGCAAACTGTAATTGCCCGCGATTGGGATCGCAAGGGGCTTCGTAAGACCGAAAGAACCTCAAAGCTGGTAAGAAGCCATAATCTGTCACTACTGTCCGGTTAAGAATTGTGAAAAATGTTTGAAGTAGTTTCCAGGTAAGGACTTGCAACGCAAGATGAGCGCGCACGACTTCAGCTTGCTAGTGACAATGAACCATTTTCAAGCCGCTTTCC
>CAUZEA010000047.1:0-40479 GCA_963578605.1 Planctomycetota bacterium | reverse complement strand
AGGAAGCTGTTAACGGAACATGTAAGACGCAGTTGTCAGCTCTTCTCGCTGTTAGCTTACATGAGTACATTGACGCCCACGCAGGCGCTCACGGGTGTGAGTGTTTGTTTCTCTCGTTGTATGAAGATAGTCGTATGTCTAAGGTCACGACGGACAACAAGTTTATTGACTTCGTCAGACGGAGCGGTTTGATTGAGGAGGCAGAGCTTGAGGACTTTCTTGACAAGACCGTTAACCAGGACGGGAAGGCGGCCCTCGATAACCGGGACCTGGCAAAGCGGATGATCGACCACGACCTGCTCACCCAGTGGCAGGCGGACAAACTGCTCAGCGGCAAGCACAAAGGGTTTCACCTCGGCAAGTACAAACTGCTTCGGCAAATTGGCAAAGGCGGAATGAGTAGCGTTTACCTGGCCGAGCATATGCTCATGAAGCGGCCAGTTGCCGTTAAGGTTTTGCCCCGAAACCGAGTCCAGGATCCGGCCTACGTGGAGCGATTTCGGCTCGAAGCGAGGGCAGTTGCAAGACTGGACGACCCGAACATCGTGCGTGCCTACGACATCGACAACGAGGACAACATCCATTACATCGTCATGGAGTACGTGAACGGGGACGATTTACATCAAATTGCGAGCAAGATTGGCGGTTTAGATTTTGTCACCGCTGCAGATTACATTGCCCAGGCAGCACTCGGTTTGCAGCATGCCCATGAACAGGGACTCGTCCATCGCGACATCAAGCCCGCAAACTTCATCGTCGACCAGAGTCAAACGGTCAAGATGCTTGATCTGGGATTAGCCAAGCTGGTCGAAGACGACATCTCGTCGCTGACGCTGGCTAACGACGAAAATGTTCTGGGAACGGCGGACTACCTTGCCCCCGAACAGGCGCTGAACAGTCACGCGGCGGATGCCCGCGCCGACATTTACAGTTTGGGCTGCACGCTTTACTTCGTGCTGATCGGACGGCCGCCGTTCCCTGAAGGGACGATCTCCGAACGTTTGCTCAAACATCAATCGGAGCAACCGGAGAGTCTTTTCGTCCTGTGTTCGGATATGCCTCCCTCGCTAGGCCGGATCTGCGAGCGCATGATGGCAAAGAAGCCGGAAGATCGCTATCAGACGGCAGGCGAGGTGGCTACGGTATTGTGCGAATGGCTTGCAGAGCGGGGCCGTACCTTGGGTGGCCGCAAGTTGGAGGACGATCAGGAGTCGGCGGGTGTTGGCAGCGGAGTGTTCCAGCGGTTTAGTCTGCCGGCCCCAACCCCGGTTCCCATCTCTTCGCCCAGTAGTGAAACGATTGCAGCCACTGGACGCGACACGGCAAACCTGGCTGACTCGGAGAGTGGTGCTGCGCTGGATGAAGATTTCCGACTTGCGCTGGACGCACACGATGAGGGCGCCATCGGTGGAATTGGTATCGCAAACCACACCGCAGCCACGACTCAAGAGGCTGTTAATAGCGACGATTTAGAGGGCCAGATTGCCTCGACGTCGCTAATTGAAGAAGAGTTGCACGACCCGGGTGCAGAGGCGATTGCCCGCATGGTGGCTCGGCGGGCCAAGTTCAACCCGCTCCAGCCGTCAGGTTATACCCCTCCAAGCCAATCTTCACGGATCGGTTTGTGGCTCACGTTGGGTGGCATCTTGTTGCTCATCGTGTTTTTCGTCGTTGTGGTCCTGACCCGCTGAGATCCCGCTTGCCGGTCACAAGCGAATGGGTCACCTCCGGCTGGTTGCCAAAGCCAGCTTCTCTTCCGAGGTGGTTTCGCTGTCGGGGTTTCGTTGCCATTGGGCGGCCAGCATGAGGCAATTCACTCCCGACCCGATCCCCAACATTGCTACGCGGTCACCCGCTTCGAGGTGGCCCTTTTCGGCTCCCAAGGCCATGGTGATTGGCAGTGCGGCCGCACCCGTGTTGCCCAAAGTCGGTAACGTGGTGTAGTCGATACTCGGGCACAGTCCCAGCGAGTCGAGCAACAGTTTGCGGTGTTGTTGGCCAACCTGGTGACAAAATGTCTTGTCAACATTCTCGATTTCCCAACCCGTGGCCCCGAGCAAGCGGTTAAATGTCTCGACGCCTACCTCAATGCCACGCCGCATCAACGTTTCACTGTCGGTATCCATGACCGTGTCGAGGCCACGACTTTGGCAAAGATTGTGGTGCGTCGTGTCGCAGTGGACGATCGCATGGGTGATTCGATTGTCGGTCTGGCTAAGTTGCTCGTCGCACAGCACAACCGCTACGCTTGCTGAGCCGATTGTGAGCGACGCCATCGAGTTTTTGATCGATTCGCGGGTTAGTGACCGATCCTCATTGAGCATTTTGATGGTGTTCTCGACCAGTTCTCGACCGCATTCGGTACCCACCACAACGCCAGCCCGAATTTGGCCGAGTTCGATCATGTTGGCGACCTGAACGATTCCGTTGAGAATTCCCAGGCACGCATTCGAAACGTCGTAAATTACACATTCGTTTGGCAGTTGAAGTCGCTCGTGGACGTGGCAAGCGGTTGCCGGTTCAAGAAAATCACGACAAACCGATCCGTGGACAATCGCTCCAAACAATTTGGGGTTAATCCCGCTGGCTACGATTGCGCGGTGTGCCGACTTGATGCTGATATCGCCGGGCCGTGTGCCAGGAGCAAAAAAGCGGCGCTCCCGAATACCCGACATGAGTTCCAATCGGCCTTCCGGCAAGCGGAGGCGGTGGTAAAGTGGTACGAGACGTGCTTCGATCTCGGCAGAGGTCACTACCTCATCCGGCAGTGTATATCCGAAGGCTTCCAGGCAAACGGAACGATATCGCATGGTGACTCGACAATCCTGGACAAGGCAGGAATTTCGCGGTGAATCTTTTGAGGCTGGTTAACCGGCCCATGGTACTCGAAAATATCGCGCCCCCGCCGCGATGTAAACCGGGTGACCTGGCAATATGCCAGCGGAGCTGGTCATTTGGCAAGCTGGATGCGTTTCGTAAATTTTTCTATTTAACCGTCAAGAAGCAACGCCCGTGCCAGAACCTGCCATAGCCGAATCCGTCGGGCCAGGGCCAGGTGGTCATGGTCGACGTGGGGCCAATCCGACATCCGAGAAGTGGTTCCTGATTTGGGTTGGGATCGCCATAGGTGCCGTTTTTCCAACGCTCGTGACATTGCTGTACTTTGTGCTGGCAGCAGAATTTACCGCGGTTGTGCAGCAATCGGTTTACGGGTTACTCAAATCGCTGCAGTTTCTGTTTCCGGTTGTTTGGGTGTCGATCGTGCTGCGGCAACGATTGGCCTTGGGGCAGCCCAAAACAGGCGGAATTCTTGCCGGTTTTGTGTTTGGACTGATGGTGGTCGCTGCCATGACGATCCTTTACTACGGTTGGTACCAGTCGACGGATCTGTTTCGAGGAGTGGCTGTGGCCGTGATCGCCAAACTAACCGGCGCGGGAATCGATTCGGTTGCCAAATATGCAGCACTGGCCCTGTTTTACTCAGTCGTTCACTCCTTGCTGGAAGAGTATTATTTTCGCTGGTTTGTGTTTGGCCAGTTGCGTCAGGTGGTTCCGTGCGGATTGGCTATAATTCTTTCGGCGGTGGCTTTTACGGCACACCACGTCATCGTATTGGCCTTCTATTTTGGCTGGGGATCTTGGGCCACCTGGTTTTTTGTCTTCGCGATCACCCTGGGTGGTGTGATGTGGGCTTGGCTCTATGATCAGACTCAATCACTTTACGCACCGTGGTGTAGCCACTTTTTGGTTGATGTGGGTATCTTTTGGATTGGCTATGAACTTGTCCGAAACGCCTTCACCGGTTGAAAGGCGATGCGGCGACTGGGCTGCCCGGCGGGTTTCGTGGGAAATGCGGTGGTGGGAAATGCGGTGGTGGGAAATGCGGTGGTGGGAAATGCGGTGGTGGGAAATCGGCGTTATGAGTGAGATTCCAGCAACGTGCCACGACCCTCCATGTTGTGCCAGTATTCAATTGTTGCCCCAAAATAGGCGATCCACTTGCCTTGTTGCTCAAGGTCGTTAGATTCAACCCCCAACTTGCATTCCTTAACCGTGTGGATGATGCGGTCAAAACATAGGGAGTTCTTCCGGCCGACCGACAGGACGTCCGATTGGCAACAAGCCAAGTCCCCCCCACCTGACTTGGCGGTACCGTGACTGGCTAACGATCGAGTTGCAAACTCGGTCGACTCGGTGGCTTTGTTTGGCGCGTCTGATATACCGCGACAAATTGGCTACCCGTGGCAATGATAGCCAGGTGCGGGGCTTCGCGTTTTTGTCCGCCTGCGGGGCGGTATGCGTGGCTGGTGGCCTGTCGAACGGCCGAAAGCGACCAAGAAGTGCTCCCGAAGACACTTACTAGGTCCCGCAAGGTTCCGTGGAAAGGAGTGCACAACCATGTCGAAGCCGTTGATTGGGTTGACCGCCAATTTCAAGGAGGCATCTGGTGAACAACCGGCTTTTTCCTATCTCTCAGCGGGCTATTACGATGCCATTGGGGGGGGGGGAGGTATTCCGGTGATTGTCCCGCCTTTGGAAGATCCTGACGATCTCCATGAGCTGTTGGACCATTTGGAAGGGCTGGTGCTGGTTGGCGGTGCCGATTTGGATCCGCGACGCGATGGCTGGATGCTGCATCCGACCAATCGACTACTGGATCCGCGTCGCGAAACGTTCGATCGCCGCGTGGCGAAAGAGGCTTTCATCCGCCGGATGCCCGTATTTGGGATTGGTGCGGGAATGCAGCTGCTTAACGTGACCTTAGGCGGTAACCTGTTCCTGCATCTCGCCGAGGACAAGCCGAACGCGCTTCCTCATCTGGATTCCCTGGATCCGGCCCATAGGCATACGCTGGAACTGGTGCCGGGGTCGCTCATCGAGCGGGTTTACGGTGATGGCGAACTGCGGGTCAACAGCATGCACCATATGGCGATTGATGAGGTCGCCCCTGGTTTCGATGTGACCGCCAGGTGTCCCGATGGTGTCATCGAGACCATCGAGAGTAACACCGACGATTGGTTTGCCATCGGTACGCAGTTCCATCCCGAGGCGACTTCGGCATCCGCGCTCGATTTACGCATTTTCGAGGAGTTTATTGTCGGTGTTCGCAATGCGGCTGAAAGAGTTAGCTTGCCGGTCTAACCGCTTGCCGTGAGACAGGAGGTCCTCGCTTGTGAGGAGTTGCAGGCGGATCTGCGTGGCTGCGGCCTGATGCCGACACGGAGGTGTGGCATCAGGCTGCAGTTTGTTTGGGGAGACCTTGGGTTGACTGGCCGCGAGAAGCCGGGGGCAGGCTGCAGGCCACCGGGGCTGGCAAACCCTCGGGTGGTTGCCGTGCGAATTCGGCGGTCTGACTGACGAGATGAGTTTTGCAGCCCCCGCGGTCAAGTTTCCAGAAAAACCCATTAGTTTTCCCGTAAAAGACCCATTAGTTTTCCCGTAAAAGACCCATTAGTTTTCCCGTAAAAGAAAAGAGGGCAGGCGTTGAACTTGACCTGCCCGATCGATGCAGGCGAGGGTCGTTTCGCCCTCGGCAATTAACAATTTGGCCCGCAGGACTTTGTATTCATGGTCAATTCGGGCCGCCCTGGCACGAACCGTGCGGATTTGCACTCGGAGGACGTCGCCAAAGCGGCTGGGCTGGTGATAGTTCACGGCCAACTTTTTCACGACCAAAAAGAGACCATCACGTTCAAAGTCGGCATAATTGTGACCAAGGGCCAGCAGTTGTTCGACGCGGGCAAGTTCGAAATACTGAAGGAAATTGGCGTGATGGACAAAGCCTTGCCCGTCGGTTTCGTAGTAGCGGACCCGAATTTCGATTTCGTGATCAGGAAGCATTGCAGTGGTGGCTTAAAGGCAGAGTGCACAGGGGCCTGATTCTGAGGTATCGTAACCGCCCCGGCGATGTGCAGCGAGACCGGCAGAGGAAGACCAGTTACCGTTGATTGTCGGTGGGTTGTGAGCACAGCGGGGCCGCTGTTTCCAGATGGATTTCCTAGTTTAGTTGCAACAACTCTCTAATTGCCTTATAGTTGCGCTCGGTTTTGGGCACCAGTGGGGGGGACCATATCGTCCCCCTCCAACACAAGGAAGCGGATTAATGAGCGTAGGTGAAGGATCGGGTACTGAGTTTGCGACGATGCGTGATCGAGATTATCCCACGATTCGCCAGTTTACGGTATTTTTGGAGAATCGGGTGGGCCAGTTGTTGGAAGTGGTCCGCCGCTTTGAGGGCAGCAACGTACGGATTGTGGCCCTGACGATTTCCGACTCAGCCGAATGTGCGCTGGTTCGCTTTTTGTTAAGTGATCCTGAGATTGGTCTCGAAATTCTAGAGCGGGCAGGTTTGGCAATTGTCGAGTCCGACCTCATTGGCGTCGAACTTCCCGATACGCGGCAGCCACTTCTGCAGGTTTGCACCGCGCTCTTGGCGGCGGAAGTGAATATCAGCCAGGTCTACCCGTTGCTGACCCATCCGAGTCGCCATCCCGCAGTGGCTTTGATGGTGGACAACATCGAGATGGCGTTGGAAACACTCAAATCGAAAGGTTTCCACGCAATCAACGAAGATGAACTCAAAGAGTACGAGTGATTTCTAGAACGGCAAAGAGTGGTGTCGTGAGATTCCGCGATCCGAACCCAGAACTCGCAAGGCTTGGCTCACGATGACCGATTCCGCTTGATTCTTGGGTGCGTTTCTGGGGTTGGTGATTTATTTCGGCACCAACCGCAAGTGCTAGTTCCGAACCCACGCCTAACTTCCTGCCATCTGCACACGCCATTGACGCGTTTGACATGCCTATCCAAGTTACTTGTCCAGGTTGTTTAAAGCGGTTTAGCGTCGGTGAAAAGTTCGCTGGCCGGCAGGGCCCATGTCCCAAGTGCAAGACCTTGATTACTATTCCGAAACCGGAAGAAGAAGTAGTCATCCATGTTCCGACGCACACCGAGGCAGGCGCGGTCGGTGCTGGCGGGCTTCACACCCTGAAAACTTTGCGCAAGAAAGATGCGAAATTTCGGCCACTTGTGTTTGCCGTAGTGTTGGGCATTGCACTGGTCGTTTTGTTACTGGCGGTCTTGCTACGTGAATTGGTACTTGAGGGCTGGCTTGTTCCCGCCGTTGTGACGGTACTGTTAGGTCCCCCTTGTGCCTGGGCTGGGTACACTTTTCTCCGTGATGCCGAACTGGAACCGTACGGCGGAACCGAACTTTGGATTCGTGTGACGGTCTGTGGCCTCGTCTTTGCGCTGCTTTGGGGAGTCTACCTGTTTGTCGGCGAGCAACTCTTTGCAGACAAAGACTTCAAAACGACACTCCAACTGCAAACCTACCATATGTTCATCATCGTTGCGATTGTGCTCGGAATGGGTACATTTGCAGGATATGTTTCCTTCGACCTGGATCCCATCAGTGCCTTCTTCAATTGTGCGTTGTTCTTCGCCGTCACGATACTGTTGCGGGTCGTTGTGGGTTTACCGGCGGTTCCCGGGTTGGGAGGTGGATAGGCGGTTGTGGTGGGTGTGAGTCCCGCCTGTCGACTCATCAACTCGTGAACCGGGTTGCGGTGCCCAAATGGTTGGTCCACCACGCGACACGCAGGTGCAAAGCGATATGTGTTCCATTTACGACGTTCCCGAAATGTCCCAGTCGCGGTCTGGCGGATCCGTAGTGCGAATACCGCCAGATCTCGACGTGACCTTGACCCCACGCGTCGCACGGTTAATTGATACGACTGCCTTTCGCCGACTGACCCGGATCAGCCAACTCGGTTTGGTAAGCCTCGTTTATCCAGCCGCTAATCACACCCGCCAGGAACATTCGCTCGGTGTTTACTCGGTTGCGATTGCCTACCTCAACCGACTAGCGGTGGATGACCGGTTTTCGGCGATTGTCTCCCCCCGCGATGCAGAATTATTCCTGGTTGCCGCGTTGCTGCACGATCTGGGGCACTGGCCATTTTGCCATCCGATCGAAGATATCTCCCTCGAAAACGTATCGACCCACGAGCAGTTTGCCAACAGATTTGTGCTCGATCACGAAATTGCTGACCTGTTGCGCGATGATTGGGCGATTGAGGCCGTCGAAGTCGTGCAGTTGCTTGAGGGAACCCATTTGAAGCAGAGTTCGCGGATACTGCACAGCATGCTTTCCGGGCCCATCGATGTAGATAAAGTTGACTACCTGATGCGAGACAGCCTCCACGCTGGTGTACCGTATGGCCGAAATTTTGATCAAGGACGACTTGTAAGTAGTCTGTGCCTGAACCAGGCAGGAGATGAGCTGGCCATTACCGAAAAAGGCAAGACAGCTGCCGAATCGATGGTTTTTGCCAGGTATGTCATGTTCAGTGAAGTGTATTGGCACCATGCCGTGCGTGCGGCAACGGCCATGTTGCAACGCGCGTTTTTTCTGCTCCGCGAATCTCTCGATTTGGATCAGCTCTTTCAGCTCCCCGAACAACCTTTCATCGAAATGCTGAGCCAGGCAGGAGAGGAGAAGCCAGTTCACCAGTTATTGCAAGGAATCTTTGGTGCCCAGCGACAACTTTATAAGCGAATTGCCCAGTACAGTTGCCTGGAAAATCCGGGTTTGTATATTGAGCTTGCCCGCCGGCCTTATCCCTGGCTTGTGCAATGTGCAGAACAACTTGCCCATTTGCTGTCGGATCTCCTTGGCGAAGCCGTTGCCGAGCACGAAATCCTGATTGATGCCCCGCCGATAGCGCTGGAGGTCGAGTTTGATCTTGATGTTTACCTCCCCCGACTGCAGACGTATCGTCGCCTGGGAGAAGTTTCTCCGGTCCTGCGCACGTTGGCCCAAGAACAATTCGATGACTACGTGAAACGAGTGCGGATCTTCGCCCATCCCCGCTTGCTGGCACGGTTTGACTCGGTGGCCAATTTGTCGGACCTTGTTGCCCAAGCCGCGGAGCGAGCGGATCAGGGGTGATTCCAACGTTCACCTGAGGCCGGGGATAGATCCCAACGGAGCTGCAGCCTGTGCGTGGTGTCCAATCCGGGGCGGCTCCCCCGAACCACACTCCGGGAGGTGCCGGTTCACCGCACTGCTGAGTCCGTGTCGTACGGCAACTGTGCCGACTGCACGCATTTGCCGCCTTAAAAAACGTTTTTTCCGGGACACGCCCTCAGCCCACCGCTGGTGCCAAGGACCGATTCCCGATGAGAAGTTAAAGAGACTAGGTTGAGTTTGCCGATAGCTGGTATTGGCTGAACCACGGTGTTCTGCTGGCTTGAAGTGGAGTTAAGCCTTGTCTTGCCCACCGGAGGTGGCGCATGGGCCTCGGCCCACCAGCGATCCATTCTGAAATAGCCAGGCCGTGAACTATGCAGGCAATCAGCCCGCACTACTTGTTGTTTTCTGAGGTGACCGGTGGGCCTAACTCGACGACTGGGTGTTTCAGGGGCCAGTGGCGATTTGTCCTGGAAGCAATTGAAGGTGGTCGACGAGTGGTTGCGCAGGACGCTGAGCCGGGTACCAAGGAGAGTCGGCTTGAACTTTTGGCCGTCGTTCGTGGGCTTGAGGCTTTGGACGGACCAACGCACGTGACGCTCATCACGCGTAGCCAGTACGTCAGTCGTGGTCTACGTTGTGGAATGGGTGAATGGCGGCAGGACAACTGGCACTGGGAGCAATTTGGTCATTGGGTACCCATCAGAGACCACGATCTCTGGCAACGTGTTGACCGGGCACTACGTTTCCACCACGTCGACTGCCGGGTCTGGAACTTTACCGACAAGATGCCGTGTTATTTCGCCGAAACGAGTCAGCAGGTGGACAACGGCTCTACCTGCCGAGGATTGAGACGTTGTGCATCCAAACCCCAGCGGGTTTTGAATTCGGAACGCCGTGTCGCCAAGCGGCCCTCACCCAGGCAACCGGCACCGGCTGTTTGCCAGCGACCGACCAAAGACGGCTCTCTGTCAGACAAACGCAGCGGGGGTTGGAGTGCCGACCTTTCCGAGCCATTTGTCGAGATTGTGCGAAGTGTGGGTGGTTTGTTGGGGATCACCAAACTTGCGGAAGTCTGAACTACCAACAATATTTATACTTGGTTGGAGCTGCGGGAAAATCACGGGTCTGGCCAAAAACGAGAGAAGAGGGAGAATTCAACCGTGCGGACACAAGTTACGCTTGATGCCATTGGTCCTTTGGTCGGCGGCTACCATGATAATCCTTTTGGTGTTTTGGGTCCCCATCTCATCGAGGAGAATGGTCGTTCGGTGGTGGCGGTACGGGCATTCTTACCCGATACTCAGCAGGTTTGGCTTGTCGACAAGTCATATGGTACTTCCCGGATGATGCGGAAAATACACCCTGCCGGGCTTTACGAGGCGATTTGTGACGAGAGCTGGCGACAGCCTGAAGAGGTATCGGGGACGACTGTGCGACCCTACCAGCTCCGTGTCACCGACAAAGCGGGCAAAACGACGACTATGCATGATCCCTATGCATTCAAGCCGATGATCACCGAATACGATATTCATTTGCTCCAGGAAGGAACGCACTGGAACAGTTACGAGCGACTCGGTGCCCATTTGTACACGGTCGACGGTGTGGAGGGAGTCAATTTTTCGGTCTGGGCCCCGAATGCCGAGAGCGTTGCTGTCGTCGGCGATTTCAACGAGTGGAAGGGCCGACGCCACACAATGCACAAGCATGTTCCCAGCGGTATTTGGGAACTCTTTGTACCAGAGTTGAAGGCTGGAACGCTTTATAAATTTGCGGTCAAAGTTCCGGGTGGGCATGTCACCGAAAAATCCGATCCCTATGGTTTTGCTGCCGAGGTTCCGCCCCGCACGGCAAGTGTTGTAACTGACCTCACAAGTTACCAGTTCAACGACCAAGAATGGATGGAGCGTCGTGCCACGCGGCAATTGCTCGACGCGCCGGTATCGGTGTACGAGGTTCACCTCGGAAGTTGGCAACGGGATCCGAAAAATCCCGAACGCTGGCTCAACTATCGCGAAATTGCATCCCAGCTGGTCCCGTACTGCCTGGAAATGGGATTCACCCATGTCCAACTCATGCCGATCAGTGAGCATCCATTTACCGGTAGTTGGGGTTATCAAACCGTCGGTTATTACGCGGTCACCAGTCGCTACGGCACGCCGCAAGATTTTATGGCCTTTGTCGATTCGATGCATCAAGCAGGCATCGGTGTGATCATCGACTGGGTTCCGGCACACTTTCCCAAGGATGACCACGGGCTTCGACGCTTTGACGGCACGGCTCTATTTGAGCATGAAGATCCCCGTAAGGGCGAACACCCCGACTGGGGCACCATGATCTTTAATTATGGTCGCAACGAAGTCCGTAACTTCTTGATTTCCAACGCCCTCTTTTGGTTGGACAAGTACCACATAGATGGCCTTCGTGTCGATGCGGTCGCTTCGATGCTCTATCTCGATTACAGCCGGGAGGAAGGCCAATGGGAACCGAATTGCTTTGGAGGACGCGAGAATCTTGAAGCGATCGATTTCCTCAAGAGATTTAACGAGGAAGTTCATCTGCAGCATGCGGGTGTGCTTACGATTGCCGAGGAAAGTACTGCTTGGACGGGTGTCTCCAGGCCAACCAATGGGGGGGGGTTGGGCTTCTCACTCAAGTGGAACATGGGCTGGATGAACGACACTCTCAAGTACATGCGCGAAGACCCCATCCATCGTAAATACCATCAGGACAACTTGACTTTCTCGCTCATTTACGCCTTTACCGAGAACTTTTGTCTTCCCTTGTCCCATGACGAGGTGGTGCATGGCAAAGGATCGCTATTAGACCAGATGCCAGGAGATCTTTGGCAACGTTTTGCAAATTTGAGACTGTTTTACGGTTACATGTGGACTCATCCTGGTAAAAACCTGCTCTTCATGGGAGGAGAGTTTGGGCAGTGGAACGAATGGAATTGCAACGAATCGTTGCAGTGGGACCTGCTGCAGCGGGAATCGCACCAGGGTTTGCAGCGCTATCTGGCACATCTGAATACGATTTACCGCAACGAACCCGCACTTTATGAGGTCGATTTCGAATCCAAAGGTTTCGAGTGGATCGATTGCCATGCTTGGGAAGACAGCATGCTGAGCTACATCCGGCGGGCTAAAGCGCCGGACGATTACCTGGTGGTTGTCCACAATTTCACGCCTGTTCCCAGGCGTGAATATCGCATCGGGGTGCCCGAGACCGGGTGGTTCAATGAGATTTCCAATAGCGATTCGACCTATTTCGGCGGAAGTGACGTGGGCAATGGAGGTCAACTTGAGGCCCAGGCCGAAGAAAGCCATGGTCGGCCCGCTTCCGTTCTGCTCACGCTCCCACCTCTGGCAACCGTAATTCTCAAGCCGCCCCGCTGAATTCCCGGCCTTCAGCAGCTACCGGTTCGCCGTGCCACCCACACCAGCGACCAAGGCCGTGATCCAGGAAAACTCCCTCCAGCCTGGCCCCAGTTCTCCCAGTTTTGTTCGCCTGCTGCCAGCAGGGTGCCGTGGGTGGTCTGGCCGGTGACGGCTGAAAATTTTTTCTCAAAAAGCGGTGATCACTGTTCAGGAAGATCGGGAATGCGCGACCATTCGACCTGTTTGGCCACCTGAAATTCACGAATCAGTGCGCCGGCTGCCTGCTGGTTGTGAAAGCGATTCATGCTTTGCAACCCGTACCAGCGGTCTGCTTCGGCCAGATACTGTCGCTGGAGTTCACTCTCGCCGGTTTCATATTCGGCAATTTTCACAACGTAGGCTGTCGAACGGTTGTGGTTGAGTACAGCACCCACCTGACCTTTGCCAAGATTGAAAACCTCTGCCATGAATTCTGGACCTGCAGCAACGATCCCTTCCGGTTCGCTCATCCGAAAGGTCACCTCACGTGTTGTTGGTGAGATATTGCCAATCGTTAGCCAACTAAACGGATCGGTTGTGATGACCTTCAGATCCTCATTGTCAGCAAACTGGTCTTTCAGGCTAAGTTCAGAATCCTGGGCTTTGGTTGCAAGTTCCTTGGCCCGCTTGAGAGCCAGATCAGCCGCCTTTTCCATTTTCCAGGCTTGGACAACCTGCTCACGAACTTCCTCGAGCGCGGGAATTTTCTCGGGCGTTTCTTGGACTTTCAGCGAAAGGTAGCGATTGCCGTCGACATCGTAAGTCAAGGCAGGTTCGTACAACTCCAAATCAACGAAGAAAGCGAGCCACAGCGGGGCGTTGCCAAAATGTTCCGGATTACGAGAACGCCCGATCGGGGTGTTCCGTAGCTCGAGCCGGGAAAGCAGTCCGGTCTTTTCAAACTGTAAGCCGTGGTCTTTGGCAAGCGTTGCCAGGTCAGTCAGGTTTGTCGGTGGGGGCGGCAATTTTTGATCGTGATCGTCTGCGTCAAAGACTTTTGCTTCCCAGGAAGTGTGAATCGTTTTCAGCTTCACGTAGAGATCATTCATCAGCTCGACGATGTATCCGGCAACCTTTTGCTCGGCCAGCAGGGAGCGAATTTCCTCCTGAACCTCATCAAGCGGTTGGTACTCAAGGGGCTTTGCGGTCGACGCGTCGTTTGGATTACCTTGGCTGTTGGTCGCGTCAGCTGCTTCCGAAGTGGTTGCAGCCTCGGTGGTGTTTGGATCGGCGCTATTCTCGGGATCTGGTGGAGTTCCCGATTCCGACTCCGTTGCCTCAGCGTCAATAACTTTTTTCTCCGGCTGGTCTGTATCGGTTGACGCTGGCTGGGAGGGGGCCTCGACCGCCGCTGGTCCGTCAGTGCCTGCTGGCTTGTCAGTCGCAGAGGTTTGGTCGTCGGGGCTTTGACCGCGGATTTCGGTTTTGCCATTTTTTGCAGCATCTGTCACGTCTTCTTCTTTGTCGGTTGAGTCGCCTGCGGCTGGCTCAAGGGTTTGCTCCTTTGTTTCTTCGGCGGTTTGTTTTTCGGCGGGTGGGGCCGCTTCACTTTCGGTGGGTGGTTCAGTAATGGTGGACTGGTTGGTCGGATCGTCTTCGGGTTCCAATCCGCTGTCGGCGCGAATAAAAAGTTCCCGATTCTCTTCGTAATACTCCTTGATTTCTTCGTTGGTGACTTGATCCACCAGCTGGGTAAACAAATCGTAGTAGTCGGCCTTGACGTATTCAATTTTCACCTTGCGGGAAATTGCAAATCCCGGTGTGGGGGAGGGGAGTTCGGTATTGTTAACCCGATCGGGGAATACTTCCCGCTCTCGGTACTTGGCATAAAATGTCTGCAGTTCGTCTGCGGGGGGATCAGGGATATCGACCAAAAAATGGTTCACTGGCAGGGCAGCCACTTCGAGTATGATTTGATCGTTTACCCGTAGCCAGTCTTCCCAACGTTGTTGCGGCAGAATGCTGCCAAAGGCGTAATGGTAACTGGCGAAGAAATTGTTGGCGAGCAATTCCTCGCGCAGGCCCTGGAAAATGTAGTCAATGGGTACACGCCCGCCAGAAAACTGTGAGTGTTTGAGTATTTGTCGCATCTGTTCGGCTGAAACTCGCCCCTGGCCAACCTCGTTCAGATAGTGGCGGATATTTTCGTCGCTGATGGCGATTCCAATCTGCCGCGCCGCATCGGCAAGCAGGTGAGTTTGTAACAAGGCCTGTTCAACATTTTGTTCGGGTTGTCCTACCCCAGCCACAAGCTGTACCCGCGGTAGCTGCTGTGGATCCGCACCCGCGTCGAAGGCGAGCTGTCGTCCAAGTTGAAAGAGTTGCTCGAGGAATCCCTTGACCACACGGCGGCGGAAGATCAGGTCGCCGAGCTCGCGGTTGGTGAGCGCCCCGCCGTCCCACTTGACGGCTGTGTCGGTCGGCGCAGAGCCACCGGCCGACTGCTGGCCCTGCGCCGCGGCGCCAACCCACTGCATGAGTGAGTCGCCAATCACAAAGACGAACATCAGGACAACGCCGGCAACCACCAAAAGTGACTTCTGATACTTGCGGAAAATTTGAAATGGGCTGGACATGGCAGTTCTGAGGGTAATCCGTGAAAAGGGCGTGTACACGGCTTGCCGGCAAGTGGCAAGTCGACAACGACCCATTAAATACAAGTGGCAAGTCGACAACGACCCATTAAATACTTGACAGCATTAGCCGGCTAACTGTAATCCTGGGCATTATTGCCGGTTTAATGCAAGGGGGCTGATTCTATTGAGGATTGACGTAAATTCAATCCCAATCACAGTTAGGGGGCCTGTTCCACAGGTTTTTCCGGTCCACAGGCAGTATCCAATGGGCTTGCCCAAACCCGGTGACCGCAGAACAATAGGCCGGTTTGGTACGGGATCCCCGAGGTTTCCGGAGTCCGTGGACCCGCCGGTGCTAAAGCCCCCCCTATGGAGGGGTGTTTTCTCCAGTCCCCTGACGGGACCGTGATTGGGGCCTACTATATAACGATACGGTTCAGGTTGGGGTGATGGCTTGAGACAAATTTGTGGACCCTCCGGTTGTTTCCGGCCGGATTCACGAACCCGACTCAGCTTGGCTGATAGACGAGGACGCCGCACTTGGTTGTGCGTGTCCACACCGGTTCACAATTTATTTACATTCAGGGCGAAAAAGCCCACGACAGCAAATAACGCCTCCATGGCAAAAACACAAGTCAAACGTAAAAAAGGCAATGGTTACTCCAATGTGTTGGTCATTGTCGAGTCTCCGGCCAAAGCCAAGACGATCGGGAAATACCTGGGGCGGGGGTATACCGTGGAGGCGAGCATTGGCCACGTTCGTGATTTGCCTGAGGGCGCCAAACAGATTCCTGCAAAATACAAGGATGAGCCCTGGAAAAACCTGGGGGTGAACGTTGACGACAATTTCACGCCGATTTATGTCGTGCCGCCCGGAAAAAACAAGCAAATCAAGCTACTCAAGGATCAACTGAAGAAGGCTGATGCCCTCTTTCTTGCGACTGATGAAGATCGCGAGGGGGAAGCCATTAGCTGGCATCTCACCAAATTACTCAAGCCCAAGGTACCTGTTCGACGCCTCGTATTTCATGAGATCACCAAGGATGCTATCCAGGAAGCGCTTCGATTACCGCGCGAAGTTGACGATGGTCTTGTGCGGGCCCAGGAGACGCGGCGAATCGTTGACCGCTTGTATGGTTATGAGGTATCGCCTTTGCTGTGGAAGAAGGTACGGCCGAAGCTCTCGGCTGGCCGCGTGCAGAGTGTGGCTGTACGACTCATCGTCGAGCGCGAACGCGAACGAATGAAGTTTGTCTCGGCCACCTGGTGGGATTTGCTGGGCAAGTTTGCCAAACAGAGTGGCCAGCAACTCGAGGCTGCCCTGATTTCGGTTGACGGTCGTCGAATCCCGGTCGGCAAAGATTTTGATCCGGCAACTGGCCAGCTTAAGAATGAAAAACTGATGTTGCTCGATGACGCTAAAGCGCAGGACATCATCGAGCGAATTCAGGATGGCGAATTCCGTGTGACCAAAGTCGAGGACAAGCCGTACACCACGCGGCCCTATCCACCCTTCACCACCAGTACTTTGCAGCAAGAGGCCAATCGGAAGCTGAACTTTACCGCCCGACGAACCATGCAGGTGGCTCAAAGTCTGTATGAGAACGGGCACATCACGTACATGCGTACCGATTCGACCAACCTTGCATCGGTTGCCATCGACGATACCCGACGGCTGGTCGAAAAGCATTACGGTGATGATTATTTACCGGCGGAACCTCGGACTTACAAGTCGAAGGTTAAAAATGCGCAAGAGGCACATGAAGCAATTCGCCCGGCGGGACACCCGTTTGAACTGCCCGAAGCGCTGAAGAACAACCTCAATGCAGATGAATTCCGGTTGTTTGATCTAATCTGGAAGCGGACGATTGCCAGTCAAATGGCCGACGCGCGTGGTCGTCGCATCACGATTATGATCGAAGGGACCGGGTGCAAGTTTCAGGTGAGCGGCAAGACCATTGATTTCCCCGGTTATTTGCGGGCCTACGTCGAAGGCAGCGATTCCCCGGCTGCGGAACTGGCTGACCAGGAAAAAACCTTGCCGAGTGTCGAAGAAGGTGAACTTCTGAACTGCCTTGAGCTGACTGCCAAGGATCACACCACACAACCTCCAGGGCGTTACAGCGAAGCCTCACTCACCAAATCGCTGGAAGAAAAGGGGATTGGCCGCCCAAGTACGTACGCATCGATTATCGAAACAATCCAGGCCCGCAGCTACGTGTTCAAAAAGGGAGGGGCGCTGGTACCGACCTGGGTTGCTTTTGCGGTCACCAAACTACTGGAGGAACACCTTGCGACACTGGTCGACTATCAATTCACGGCGCAGATGGAGGACGATCTCGATGCGATCAGCCGAGGTGAACGCCAACACGTTGATTACCTGAAAAATTTCTACTTTGGCAATAGTACTCCGGGCCTCAAACCCCAGCTCGAGGATAAGGTTAGCGAGATCGATGCGCGCGGGATCAGCCGGGTTCACATTGGGACCCCTTCGGGCGGGGAGCCCGTTTACGTTCGTGTCGGGAGATACAACCCATTTGTAGAGCAAGGCGAGAATACGGCGTCGTTGCAGGATGAAATCCCGCCTGATGAAGTAACTCTCGAGGTTGCCCTCGAGCTGTTGGCCCAATCCCAAAAGTCAGACGAACCGCTTGGTACCTGCCCCGAAACCAACAAACCGATTTATCTCAAGGTGGGCAGGTTTGGTCCCTATGTGCAGCGCGGTACGCTCGAAGATGAAGAGAAGCCGCAAAACGCCTCATTGCTTAAAGAGATGGTACCCGAGACAGTCGATTTACCGACCGCCCTCAAGCTCCTGTCATTGCCCAGGAATCTGGGTCATCATCCCAAGCAAAACGAACCCGTCATGGCATTCAATGGTCGGTATGGGCCATACATCAAGTGTGGTGACGAAACCCGCTCGCTGCCAGCCGATGTTTCGCCGCTCGACGTTGAACTTCCCCAAGCGGTCGAAATTCTCAAGCAGCCCAAGGCCCCTGGGCGAGGCGGCGCCAAGAAACGCGAACCGCTCAAGATCTTCGACGAATCGCCAGTGACGGGTGTAAAAGTTCAGCTGCTGGATGGCCGCTACGGGCCATACGTGACCGATGGCGAGACCAACGCCTCGTTACCCAGAAGCACCATCCCGGAGGAACTCAGCTTTAACGAAGCCCTTGATCTGCTGGTCGAGCGAAAAGCCAAGGGGGGTACCAAAAAGAAGGCGACTAAAAAGAAAACCATCAAGAAAAAGACGGCAACCAAGAAAGTTGCAAAAAAGAGGGCAACCAAGAAGGCCGCTAGAAAAAAATCGGCCAAAAAGAAATAACCCACCGTTGTCACGGAGGTCGGCTGGACGGTTGGCCCAAAGGCGGCTTGTCAGCCCGGCAGAACCGCACAAAAATGGCTTGCGGAGGAAGCCAAAAGCCCCGTTTCTTTTCAGGGCTTTTCCCTTTGGCCCAGTGATATTGGATGGCCTCTGGGTGAGCAAAAATTGTGGATAGCGAAAAGCGCTCGGTTTTCCAGAGAAGTGTGCACGCGGTACGGATCGTGCTTTACGGTTTGCTGACCGTTCCCGTCCTGTACGCCCTCATTCTTTTGGTCGGCATGATTCCGCTGAACAACGATTTTGCACCGGCCGAGGATGGGGTCACCGTTTTTCTCATTTCCAGTCCGGTCCACGTCGAACTCTTGTTGCCGATTCGCACCGAGGCCATCGACTGGCGGGCCCAATTTCCGGATGAATGCTTTCTCGATCTGCCCCGTACCACGACCCACGTTGCTATCGGCTGGGGCAACAAACGGTTCTTTATCGAAACGCCAACCTGGTCCGATTTGCGGGTTGCGACCGTGGCCAAGGCACTGCTATGGCCATCTACTTCTTGCCTGCACGTCTCCTTCACCCATCCTGATGATTTCGGGAAAGGGGTTCGTTCCGTGACGATTTCAGTTGCCCAGTACGAACGTCTGGTGTACCACATCGAGTCGAGCTTTCGACTCGACACGAACGGCAACAAACTCCCGATCTCTGACACTGCCTACGGCATCAATGATGCATTTTTTGAAGCGAATGGTACTTACCACTGTTTGAATACCTGCAACTCCTGGGTTGGCAGAGCGATGCGAGTGGCCGGTGTACGTACCCCCTGGCTAACCCCTTTGTCGCAGCAAGTCTTATGCTACCTTCCCGATCATTCGTTGGCTGGCGGGTAGTGGCGACAGCCGGGTGGGCGATCAAGAGATTTTTTCCTTCAGCTTCCGGGGAAGTCGTGAGCCGGGTGTGGTCCCACCGAAACTCCACTGCAGTCCTTGGCAGTGGCATGTCTCTAGCCGGTCGTACTGTGGTAAGGCGACACTCTGCTACCAGGTGGTTGTTTCTTGCGGGGCACATCGTTGTTGCGCCGCTGGCTCAAAACAGTCCCGAGATGACGCCGTCGTCGTCGATGTCGATTTTCAGCGCCGCTGGCTCCTTGGGGAGTCCGGGCATGGTCATGACGTCGCCTATATAAATCACTACAAATCCGGCGCCGGCCGATACCTTGACTCCCGTAACTGTGATCGTGAATTGGGTCGGGCACCCGGAAATTTTGGGATCGTCGGTCAGGGACATGGGGGTCTTGGCCATGCAAACTGGCAGGTGGCCATAACCCAAATTTTCGAGTTGAGTAATGGCTTTCTCGGCTACCGCTGAGAATTCGACCTTGGCGGCCCCATAAATTTGAGTTGCTACGGTTTTCACTTTTTCAGCAATCGGCATTTCCAGTGGGTAGAGTGGCTGCAGTTTTGGTTGGGGCGAGACCTTGCAAACGCGGGCGATCGCTGCAGCGAGTTCCAGCCCTCCTTCACCGCCTGATTCGCGAAAGTCAGTCACAGCAGCCTCGACTCCGTTTGCCTCGCACGCATGCTTGATTTCCAGGAGTTCCTCGTCCTGGTCGTTGACGTAGCGATTAATCGAAACGAGCACGGGGACGTTAAAGGCTCGGATGTTCTCGACGTGCTTTAACAGGTTTGCCAGGCCATGTACTTCATAGGCCCACTTGGGGACAACAACAACGGCGGCGGCTGGGTTCAGGTTGCCGGCACGGCACTTGATGTGAAAGAATTTTTCTGCACCCAGATCGGCCCCAAAGCCAGCTTCGGTAATCACATAATCACTGAGCTTTAGAGCCATTTGGGTTGCGGTAAGCGTGTTGCAACCATGGGCGATGTTTGCGAACGGCCCGCCGTGCACGAAGGCCGGGGTGTGCTCGGTCGTTTGCACAAGATTAGGATTGATGGCGTTCTTCAGTAGGGCGGTCACGGCACCTTCGGTACCGATTTCCCGTACCGTGACAGGCCGCCGCTTGGAGTCGTAGCCGACGATAATATTACCGATTCGGCGCTTGAGATCCCCCAGACTGGAAGCCAGGCAAAGAATGGCCATGATTTCTGATGCGGCAGTAATTTCGAATCCATCTTCGCGCATGACTCCATGCATACCTTGCCCCATCATGCCAATCGTAATGTGGCGCAGTGCGCGGTCGTTCATATCAATGACCCGCTTCCAGACAACTCGACGCGGATGAATTTCGGGATCGGCCCGTTGGTGGAGGTGGTTGTCGACGATTGCCGCGCACAAATTATGAGCCACCGTCACGGCATGCAGGTCGCCAGTGAAATGGAGGTTGATGTCTTCCATCGGGAGGACTTGGGAATAGCCTCCCCCGGCAGCGCCTCCTTTCATCCCCATGCAAGGTCCGAGTGATGGCTCACGAACAGCGATCATCGCGCGGTGACCAAGTTGACTGAGCGCCTGCCCGAGCCCAATCGTGGTGGTAGTTTTTCCGGCCCCCTTGGGCGGCGGTGTCATCGCCGTAACCAGAATGAGATTTCCGTCGGGTTGGTCGCCAAGCCGGTCGATAACTCCGAGCGGGACTTTGGCGACGTGCTTTCCGTGCGGCACGAGATCGTCGAAGTTAAGGCCGATGTTTCGAGCAATTTCTTCGATGGGCCTGAGTTCAGTACCCTGTGAGATTTCGATATCGGATTTCACGGCGGTACTCGTTGAGGGCGACAAACGTATCTTGAAAACAGTTGGGTTCAGGCCCGCTACCGGAGTTGCTGGATTGATTCGGAAATTCTGGTGTCGCTGCGGTGTGTTAATCGAAGCGGAGTTGACCGAAACTCCCGAGCAGTCCAATCATGTTCTCGCGTGATACGATGCGTTGGTTAAAGCAATCGAGCAACACATCAAGATTCAGCTTCACACGAATTCCAGGAGTCGTGTGCTCTTCTTTATCGGCAATGATCGTGATGTCTTCGATAGTGACTTTTTCGGAGGCGGTTAAACGAGTTAGTACCGTATTCATATCGTCTGCCCCCCGTTCGTCAGGCAGAAGGTTCCCCATCACGGTGCGCTGATCGTCGTCAACCTCAAGACCGATTCCAAAGGCATAGTCCAAATCTAAACGGTGACGCAAATGTTCCGTAAAGAAGGACAATCCCGTTGAGGCGAGCGCGATCTTGTACCCCATCACTTTGAGGGTTTGGATTAATTCCAGGCTACCCTCAGTGGGGATCACAGCCGACAAGACCGTCTCAATCACATCGATCGGCAGGCCTGCGAGACGGTCGGCGGCTGCCGTGGCAAGTGACAATGCACGGTTGCCGGCGAAGGTGGCCTGGAGTTCTTTTTTATCAATCCCTGTCTGAGAGATGATCTCGTTGATGGTCGCTTCGTCGAAGAATGTTGAGCTGATCTGGAAGAGGATTACCCGTTTTCGCTTGTTAAAAACCTGCTCCTCCTGGAATATGGCAGCAATGTCAAGTTCCTGCATGTTGTCACGAACTGCCCGCTTGAGGTTGTCAACCGGTATGGAGGTGTGGCTTACATCGGTGATCAGTTCCATGAGAAAGATCCCCTCGCGGCCGATGGTTTGCGCAAATTCGATATTCGCGTTGTACTGGCCAAGCATCTTGGAACTGGTGGCAATAATGCCAGGCTGATCACGACCAATAAGAATCATGAGCAGGCTTTTCTTGTCGGAGACCCGGGCAACTGGGGTGTACTGGTTGACCGTCACAGACAACCCTGTATCTTCTGAAATCTCAGCCAGGATCGTTTGTAACGAAGCTGGTTCCAGTTGCCTGTCGGAGAGATCGACGACCAGGTAGATGGTAAACAAACCGTGCAGTACATCTTGACGCAGGTCGACAATATTGCCCCCTGCTGCGGCGATCGGGGCCGTGATCCGCCCCACTAAACCGACCGCATCGCTACCCATTCCATGTACGATATACAGTTGTTGCTTGGCCATGGCCTTCTCCACAGGGCGCTTTCTGTCATTCCTTACCTGGCACGCACGCGACAAGTCATCTTATCAGCATAAGTTAGACGGAATATGGTTTGCAATCGGGAGCGGCCAGGTTGATTGGTCGCTGAATTGTTATGGGCCGGTTGGCAAGTCCCGTGGTCGGATCGGGACGCGGTGGGTTGAATTCTACCGGATGGTATTTTTTTGCATTCCCGTAGAAATGACAAGACGGGGTAACCCGAGATCCTTTGCCTGCCGGGGGAAAGATGAACGTTGAGGCAATGGTGACGTTGGGGCAATACGGTGTGCCAATGTTGGGTTTGGACATGCTGGCAATTTTAACTACAATACTACAGTAGTTAGCTGTTTGAAGAGATATACTACAGTAGTTAGCTGTGCGAAGAGATGACGAAGAGATGACGAAGAGAAATTGCGAAGAGAAATGGTACAATGGGTAGATTGTGAAGGGGCATGGATAGATTGGGAAGGGACTTAACAGTCAGTTCGGGTTTGGATTGTGCGCGCCGAAAGAGTTGTGAGTCCACGTCACAAGGATCCAGCTTTCGATGATATCTCGAGATCAACGCGCTAAAGCTTTTACCATCGTTGAACTTTTGGTGGTTATCGCGATCATCGGGCTGCTCGTGGCCTTGTTGCTGCCGGCGGTGCAGGCGGCACGTGAATCGGCACGACGCGTCCAATGTAACAATAATCTAAAACAACTCGGGTTGGCCCTGCACACCTATCAAGGGGCCCTGGGGACGTTTCCCGCGGGGATTATCGACTCGGATCACAATTTTCGCGACGGGTTGCATAACGGGTTTATCTTGCTATTGCCCTTTATCGAGCAGGATGTTTTATACCAGGCCTACGACTTCGATACGTCATGGCAGAGCCCGACCAATCTGCCGATAGCGCAAACGCGACTACAGCTGCTCATCTGCCCGTCCAGCGGAAGTACAGTTCCGCAAGACGGTGGGGTGCCCGGCGCACCGACGGATTATGCGTTTTCCAAAGGACCGTTGGCCTACCTTTGTAGCAAGGCAGCTGGGCTTGGCATGTTCGATGTCAACAGTCAAGTTCGGGTAGCGGAGATTCAAGATGGAACTTCTCACACCTTTGCCCTGGGGGAAGCAGTGAGCAATCCCGACGTGCCTGCCGCTTCCACGTGAGGATGACCGGGAATGTTGATGGGCCAGGTCTGGTCCAAGGCAGAATTTGACGGCGCCAAATGGGCGAAGAGCGAGGGAGGTCGTGGTTCGGTTCTCGCCGTAACTGCGCAGAACCCGGGAAACGACGGGAAATTTGGTACACCCGATGACGTCTTAACTCCACTGAATGTTGCCCCGGTGGATGTTTCCATTGACCCGGCACCGGGCCCGAATTGTCAGGATCGGTCTGACCGTGTACGAGGTTTCTTTAGTTTGCATGTTGGCGGAGCAAATTTCCTCCTGGCCGATGGGGCGGTTCGGTTTATTGGCGAAGAGATCGAGCCGACGATCTATCGGGGGTTGAGTACCATCGCCGGTGAAGAAACCCTTTCCGGTTCGGATTGGTAGCCGGAAAATCGTGTCTCGGCTGAGTAACCGTGCCCATATCGTTGGGGAGTTGAACCAAAGGGGGTAGTCCCAATGCGGGGATTTGGCTGGTTCAGGAATTGCTGTTTGCGAAGGCGTCGATCCATTCAGCCTGCAAGCGATGCTTTTGCGTTTTCCCGGTGCCTGTCTTGGGCAGGGTGTCGCGGAACCACACGTACTTGGGTTGCTTGAACTTCGAGACGTGTTGAACTACGGTGGCCACGATTTCGTCTGTACTGGTTTTGGCATTGGGTTGGAGCACGATCGCTGCAGCAATTTCTTCCTGAAAGGTATCGTCGGGAACGCCAAAAACCGAGCACTCCATTACGGCAGGATGGTGGTGAATTGCTTCTTCAACTTGGCGTGGCGAGATATTCTCGCCTCCCTTGATAATCAGGTCTTTCTTGCGGTCGGTAATGAACAAGTAGCCGTTTTCATCCAAGTGCCCAATATCTCCCGAGTGCAACCAGCCATCGACGATCACCTGCTCGGTTGCTTCACGATTCTTCCAGTACCCCCTCATGATGGAGGGGCCGCGAAAACAAACTTCTCCCGCGTTGCCTGCGGGAAGTTGGTTGCCCTGTTCATCTTGTACACAAACTTCGACACCCGGAACCGGAGGCCCGACCGAGCCTGCTACAAACCGTTTGCCGTCGGGTAACGCGGCCACGACACAAGTCGCTTCGGACTGGCCATAGCCATCGCTGACCCGGCAGTCAAACAATCGGTCGAATTCAGAGCGGAGTTTTTCATTCAGGGGAGCAGCACCGGCCCGGACATACTTGAGACTCGAAACGTCATATTGATCACGTTGGGGGCAGTGGATCAGGGCGTGCATCATGGCTGGCACCAGCGAGATACGTTCGACTCGATGCTGCTCAATGGTTTTGAGGATTTCAGCGGGTTCGAATTTGCTGTGCAGGATCGAACGCCCCCCCATCACGGTGGCGAGGTTCATGAGTAACATTCCGTAGACGTGACTCATGGGGAGAACCACTAGAGAAACTGTTCCCGGAGGTGCGTCGATAATGCTTGCCACCGCCCTGATATTCGAAATCAAGTTGCCGTGCGAAAGCATGACTCCTTTCGGGTGCCCCGTGGTTCCTGATGTATAAACTAAAGCTGCCAGGTCATCGTGAGACCGGTTGCAAATCGTTTCTTCCGCTGGGGCTCCGTCGAGCCGCGGGAGGAGGTTCACGGAATCTGCCACATTGGTTTCACCGAACACGAGGACATTCCGAAAATTGGGAAATCGGTGAGTGGCTTCAGCGACGGCAGCCATGCACTGGGGGAACGTTAAGACCAGTTGGGCGTCGGCGTGTTCCACGATGTAACCGATTTCCGGAGGAGTCAGTTGTGGCATGATTGGGACCACCACGCCACCGATTCTCCAGATAGCGTAAAAAGAGTCTGGAACACGGGGGCAGGTTGGCATCATGACGATGACTCGATCACCAACTTTTACGTTAAATTCCTTGAGGACCGTTGCCAGCCGGCGGGAACGGTGCAGGATTTCCGCAGCGGTAGCTTCTGTACCTTGGAAGTGTTCGGCGGCGTGGTCGCCGAACTTAGCAAGGGCATCGATTGCGAGTTGAACCGTATTCATTGCGATCGGAAGTTTCTGGTCCTCGGATTGGCCCTGTTTCACCGGTGGCCACTTTGGGTGCTGTGGTTACCAACGCCCAGGTTGACTCTAGGTTAATTTTCAATTTATTCAAGCTCTTCCCAGCGCTGGTACCGTTTGGCAAGTTCCTCTTCGAGATGCTGGAGGCGGGCAGTTTCCTGGGCAATCGTGTCAGCAGGTTGTCGATAAAACTCGGGTAGGGCCATTCGTTTATGGAGTCGATTCGTTTCAGCTTCGAGTTGCTCGATCTGGCTTGGCAACTCCGTCAGCTCCTGCTTTTCCTTGTATTTCAGGCGGCGAGGTCCTGAGTTGGTTTCACCGGGGTAGCGCGTGCCGTGACTGCGCGGCGTGCGCACCGGGGGGATCGCGGCGCTGGAAGAAGGGCCACTGGCGTTCGGTCCAGTTGTTATGGGTGGCGCGGGAGAGATCGCCCGCTGTCGTCGCCAGTCGTCATAGCCACCCACGTACTCGCGAACTCCCTCTGGTTCGAAAACGACCGTGCTCGTAACGACGTGATTCAGGAATTCCCGATCGTGACTGACCAACAGGACCGCGCCGTCGAACTCGACAAGCCGTGCTTCGAGCACTTCCAGGGTGTCGGCATCCAGGTCATTGGTGGGTTCGTCCAGGACAATCACGTTGGCTGGTTTAGCAAAGAGTCGTGCGAGCAAAACACGATTTCGTTCGCCGCCCGACAGAAATCGCACGGGAGTCCGGGCTCGTTCGGGGCTGAAGAGAAAGTTCTGCAGATACCCGATGATGTGCCGGGACTTGCCTTCACTGCCCACATTCTTGTAGCCATCGCCGACATTTTCTTCTACGGTTCGGTCCTCGTTGAGCTGCTTGCGGAGTTGGTCGAAGTAGGCAAATTGCAGGTGGGTGCCCAGCCGTACGGTTCCTGATTGCGGTGTCAATCGACCTAGCAGGAGCCGAAGCAGTGTGGTTTTCCCGGCACCGTTGGACCCGACAATACCGATTTTGTCGCCACGCATAATCGTGGTCGAGAAGCCGTCTATGATCTTTTGTTGGTCATAAGAGAACGAGAGGTCTTTCACTTCGGCGACGAGGTTGCCGCTGCGTTGTCTCGAGTCGATTTCGAGTTTCACGTTCGCAGCGGCGGGGCGACGCTCGGCTCGCAGTTGCCGCTTTTCCTTGAGCGCGCGAACACGACCTTCGTTTCGTGTTCGCCGTGCTTTAATTCCCTGGCGAATCCATACTTCTTCCTGGGCCAGTTTCTTGTCAAACAACGCACTCTGTTTTTCCTCCGCCCGCAAGGCAGCTCCTTTGCGGTGGAGAAAAGTGTCGTAATCACACACCCAATCAAACAAGTGCCCATGGTCGATTTCGAGGATACGCCGGGCTAATTTGCGGAGGAACATTCGATCGTGGGTTACAAAGATCAGTGTGCCCTTGAAGGTATCCAAAAACTTTTCGAGCCAGGTGATAGCCTGAATGTCGAGATGGTTCGTTGGTTCATCGAGCAGGACCACGCTGGGTGCGGCGACAAGCGCGCGGGCCAGCAGTACTCGTCGCTTCATTCCCGAGGAGAGTATGGCAAACTGGTCGTCACCATCCAAATCCATGCGCTGTAGAATCTGTGCTACCGTGTGTTGGTTCTTCCATTCTTCCTCAGGTGGACAGGGCGGCAGGGCATTGGCCACCACCTCCACAACCGGCCCCGCTATCTGCTCGGGAATATCCTGCGGGAGGAGTGCAACGGTGGTTCCGGGGGAGACGACCACTTCGCCGGTGTCGGGTTCGACGACACCGCTCAACAGCCGCAGGAATGTCGTCTTGCCAGAGCCATTGCGCCCCAAGAGGCCAATCCGTTGTCCCGCTTCAATCTGGCAGGTAACGTTCTCCAGCAGTGGAGGGCCGCGAAAACCGATCGAAAGCCCACGGGTCGTGATAATCGCCATACAAATTCGTGTTGGGTGGGACGTGAAGCAGGATCAGGGCAATCGTGCGGGATCAGGGCGGGAGATAACAGGTATTCGGGGGCGAAAAGTCACTCAGCGTGAACCGCCAGGATGCAATGAAATTCCCTCTTCTGCAAGAGGGCAGAGAACTCGCTCTCAAGACCATACAGTCGGGCAAGTCCGTCGTGGAATCGGGGGCGAAGCAAGGCTTCAGTTGCCCTCGACAATAACGTAGGCGATGGCGTGGGTGCGGCAATGTGAAGTACTGATGTGTATTTTCACAATACCCGACCGTTCCAGCAAGTCACGAGCCGCGCCGCGGAGTGTGACTTTCCCGTGTCCCGATTTTGTGTGGTGAATTTCGATGTCTTGCCAGGCAGTGCCGGGCTTCCACCTTGTACCGAGTGCCTTGAGGATGGCTTCCTTGGCAGCCCAACACGCAGCATAGTGTTGTGTGGCTGCGGCTTGCCCACTGCAGTAATCAATCTCGTGAGTCGTAAATACGCGGGCGATGAATTGCTCACCGTGTCGCTCGATGACTTGAGCGATTCGCAAACACTCAACAATTTGCGTTCCGATTCCGGTGATGTGCATGGGACTGCGTGGACTTCGTGTTAGGCAGGCGGAATGTGCTGATTCCCGGTTACCCGGGATGGTGACTGGGCAGGTCCCGCCCGCAAGGTGGCAAAAATCCCTGCCGTGGTGGTGGCGATCAAGATCGCATCAACTCCCCACATTAAGGTCCGCAGAGGAGTCGCCTCTTCCCGCAAATAGACACCCACCGACTTGGGTCCCGATTCGTTACGAAACAGGGCGACTGCCGGATTCTCATCATGGACGCGGTGCCACTGATCACAATACCCACGATACATCCAAACGTGTTGCGTGACCACAGCAGCGGTTGCGAAGAGTAACGTCAGCAGCAGCGTGGTTCGATTGGGCCAGGTATTGCACAGGCGGGCCAACCCGGCCAAGGCAGCTCCCAGGGCGGACCCTGTGGCGATCGATGTCAATCCAAGGGGGGCAAAGCCTGCAAGTTGGACAGTTGCGGAGGCGGCACCACTGAGGACTGCAGTGACGAGGCCGAGGAATATCCAGGTTGCGATTGACAACAGATCTCCTGCCATACCGGATCGGTGCGGTGGACCTGGCCCATTCCAATTGCCAGGGCTTTGAACTGTGGTACGAAGGTCGCTTGCCGCGGAAATCGGCCCAGGTTGTCCGAGACGCACGGCAAGCTCTTGTCACAGGTTCAGCCGGTTGTTTCCAGCGCCTGTGCCAGATCGGTCACCAGGTCATCTGGGTTTTCGATACCACAGGCGAGGCGAATCATATTGTCGGTAATCCCAAACACCTTCCGCTCGTCAGGCGTGCATTCGTAGTAGCTCATGACGAGTGGTTGCTCGATGAGGGATTCCACGCCTCCGAGGCTGGGAGCGATTCTAGGAATCTGCACAGCGTCCACGATATCGCCTGTTTGCCGCCAGTCAGCGTCTTTCACAAAAAAAGTAACCAGGCCCCCAAAGCCGCGCATCGTTTTTCTTGCTAACTCGTGGTGTTTGTGCGACGGGAGCCCTGGGTAGAGTACTTTTTCGATCCGGGGGTGAGCCGCCAAAAACTCAGCTACCCGCTGCCCGTTTTCGTTATGGCGTAGCATGCGCAGTTCAAACGTCTTGAGGCCCCGCAACAGGAGATAGCAATTATGCGGGCTGTTCACAGCTCCCGTGATGCCACGGAGATCCCGCACGCCTTCCATTTTTTCGTTGGAACCAACAACAGTTCCGGCCAAAAGATCGTTATGTCCTCCCAGGTATTTTGTCGCCGAGTGGAGGACGTAATCGATTCCTGCTTCGATTGGGCGGAGATTATATGGAGTTGCCAACGTAGCGTCGATCAACGTATCGACATGATGTTTGCGACCAAGCTCAGCAAATCGATCGAGATCCACAATACTCAGATGGGGATTGGTAGGCGATTCACTCACCAACATTTTTGTGTGCGGCGTGATTGCGGCTTCCATTGCGTCGTAATCACACACGGGAACTTGGTATGTCGTAACGCCAAAACGAGAGAGATGTTTCTTGCAGAATTCGCGACTGCGGTGATAACATTCGTCAAAAAAGATGATCTCGTCCCCGGAATTCAGTTTGGCCATGAGAAGGCCGACGATTGCCGCCATCCCGCTGGAAAACAGTACGGAGGTTTCGCCTCCTTCCAGGGCGGCGAGCTTGCGCTCGGCAACGCGTTCACCAGGATTCCCATAGCGGCCATATTCTTCCCGTGCCTGGTCTTGTTCGATGTAATCGATGACCGACTGGGTGTCGGGAAACGTGTACGTTGAAGCACAGAAAATGGGATCGGTGATCGAGTCGGCTGGCTTTCGGCGAGACTCACCTGCATGAACCGAAGTCGTCGAAGTTTGGGCACGCCGTGGAGTGGTCGGGTCCGCAGGTTGCACGGTCTCTGCTGGCAGCGTGGGGCCATCTGCAGACGCGGGCCGATCGAGTGGCTTTGCTGGCTGTTCAGACGGCCGGGGGATTTCGATGCTACTCATGGCTTGAGTCTCCGCTGGTTGCATTACAGCGCCTGGTTGGATGCCCTGAGACTTCGCTCCGCGACATGTGTTGTGGCGAGGTAGCCAGTTTCACAAGGCAATAAAAAAACCGCAGCTCCAACACTCAGAAGCTGCGGCCCAGCGAAAGGACGATCAATTTGTGCGAGTTACGTACCAGCAGTGCCCCAGAGGGGCGGGTAACCAACCCACAAAAGGGTGGTCCAACTAGCGACGTAGGCACTTTAGCAGTTTCGGCTGCAAGCGGCCACAAATCCCAAGTCCTCCCAATTCTAACCACCCGGTGGTGCAAACACAAGCAATTTTTTCGCTTGGTGTCACACTTTTTGTGCTGATTTGCGTTGGATTTGTCAATCTTGGCTGGTCGAAACAGTTGCGACGCGATGCGAGAATGGTGTGGTCGGAGTTGTCCACGCGGCGTACGATGAGGGGGGCGTGTCGTGGATCCTGGCATTTGTGTCGTGGATCCTGGCATTTTTGGCCATGGGGCCTGGGATTTTGGCCATGGGGTTACGGTTGGTTCAACAACCGGGGAACGTCCTTTCAGCATGCTGTCTTGCAGTAGGTGGTTGGGGGCACACGCAATGAGAATTCGCTGCCAGCACGTACGAAACACCAGGTTCGGTCTGCAGGGGGCTGCCTGGCTGATGGCAATGGTGGTTGCGACCTGGTCGGAGGTAGCCCCAGGCGATCCTGGCCCGTCCCACATTCAAGTTTCGGATTGGATACACCAGCTCAATGACGACAATTATCTCGTTCGTGAGACAGCTACGGCTGCGTTGTTAAAGGCTGGTTTTGCCACTCGACCCGAATTGCTTGACGTCGCCGAAAGCCCCAATCCTGAGGTCCGGGCCCGCGCGCGTCGTCTACTCATTCAAATCGAGCAGGGGGAATTCGACAAGCGATTGGAGTCTTTTGCTGCCGATGTTGAGGGGAAAAATGATTTAACTTTTCCAGGGTGGGATACGTTTCGACAATTGGTTGGCGATAAGCCGTCAACGCGGGCATTGTTCGTACAGATGCAACATCATGAACGTGAGCTGATGGCGGCAGCCTTTAACAATCAGGCCGTTGATCTCGATACGTTACTCACCGAACGCGCGGTCAGGCTAATCAACTGGCAGCGTGCGCGGCCAGTTTTTCAAGACCGGACTGTTGTAATGAGTCCCCCCTTGGGGAGTTGTGCGGCCGCACTGTTCGTCACCGTCGCGTGTTCAGAAGAGTTGTCCGAGGGTGGTATCGCGCGGGTTGGCAATCTTGTAAAATACGCCCCGCTGAGCACATCGCTTACATCGGGTGGGTACGAGATACAGATTCGACGTCTCTTCGTTGAGTGGATTATGTTGCGCCGCGGGAACGTTTCGGGGCTTATCGAGTACAAGCTTCTCTTGATGGTTACCCATGATCTTCGCGAGGCATTGCCGTTTGCCTGGGGCGTTGCCCAGGGTAAGCCGGATTCGGCGCGATGGCACGCCAAGTATCGCGCCCAAGCTGTGCTGGCCATCTCAAAACTCGCTGATCGGCAGCAGGTCCTGAAGCTTGAACCGCTGCTCTCAGAGCGGCTTATCTGTTTTCAGAGAGGCGGCACAAACGTGGGTGGCAAGCAGATTCCTCCGACGACCGTAGAGCTGCGCGACATCGCCCTGGCGGCTTTGGTGCATGGCACCGGACAAAAACTCGCCGATTATGGTTTTCAGCGCCCGGTCCCAGACAGCCCCTGGTTGTTCAAAATAGGATCGCTCGGCTTTGAAACCGAAAGACACCGCTCGTTAGCTTTAGAAAAATGGTCCTCGTGGCGCGGCGCAAACTGAGTGCTGCTAGCTTGACTCTCCTGCGGCGAATCTGGCTTGCACCTCCGCAAGGTTCCTGCGGGGCGAGGCAAGCATCTGGCCGCTGAGCAGTGCCTCAGCCGATTCGGCGGTACGTGCGAATGCTAGCGATTGTGGAGTTTCATCTTGACCGTAGGCCCGCTCGTTGCGACTATTCTCCGCCTGCTTCTGCAATCGTCTTTCCGGAAGCGGTACCTTGACAACCGTCGGTCAACGGCTGGTTGAGTTCGCCCCGCTTGCCAACACCCCGAGAGCACAGGAAAACAATGAGTTCGCGTTTGAACCACACACGTTGGATTTCGACTGCCTCGTTCATTTTGATTGCGGTGGTGGGCTGTCGCTCACCGTATTACGCAGACCGCGGCGCTGCTGCCGGTGGCCTTGCCGGGGCTGGCGTGGGCGCGTTGGTAGGGAATGCCGTGGGAAGCCCGATCGCTGGAACAGCGATTGGCGCAGGTGTGGGCGCGCTGACCGGTGGTGCCATTGGGGGCGCAATCGATGACGTCGCGGCCCAGAATCGGGCCCAGATTGCCACCCAGATGGGACGTCCCGTAACTCAAGGGGCGGCGTCGGTCCAAGAGGTGGTTGCCATGAGCCACGCTGGGGTCGACTCGAATTTGATTACCAACTATGTCAATTCTTCGGGTGTGGCCCGACCCATAACTGCCCAGGATGTCATCTATTTGCATCAGCAGGGAGTCGCCACACAGGTCATCGATACGATGCAGCGCCCACAGCCAAGGCAACCGGTGCAGGTCGCAACCGTACCGCCGCCCGTGGTTGTGCAGGAGCATCACTACGGTGCACCCTATTACTGTCCTCCCCAACGGCACATCTACTACCGTCATCACCCCACGTTTCACCATCACCCACATGTCGGTTTTGGCGTTTCTGTCTCCAACTGATGATGACCAGAGTTGCCGTTTGGATGGAGGCCTTGTCACGCAAGCAGCAAAAACCTCCAAATGTGGAAGCGACCTCGCCCCAGCCAGTCGTGACGGTTGAAACAGGCTTGCAGGTCACCGCTGGTTGAGTGACTGGCGAGTCACCAGGCGAACTTTGGCTCTCCCCATCTTGCCCTCCCATTCTTGGTGTGTGGCAGCAGGCCCCTGGTTGACTCGTTGCAGGTGTTGCCTATGGACCACCGCAGCTGGAGGGTGGACAATGCCAGAACCCCTTGAAACCAGGCGAGTGATCCGTTGTCGAATTTCCGAAAATCCCTGACCGGCGAAGTGGTTGCAATCGGAGATGAACTGACCACCGGTCAACGACTCGATACCAATACCCGGTGGCTGAGTGAACGCCTCACCGAACTGGGGTATCGTGTGATGTACCATACGACCGTAGCCGACGATCTGGCGGCCAACATCGCCGTTTTGCAGACTGCCATCGAGCGGGCCGACGTGGTCGTGGCGACCGGCGGGCTGGGACCCACCGCCGACGATCTCACCCGCGACGCGATTGCAGCCACAGTCGATGTTCAATTGGCCTGCGATGATGCGACATTGGAGTACATTCGCGGATTATTTGAACGCCGCGGGCGAGCCATGCCCGAAAGGAATGTCGTGCAGGCAATGTTTCCCGAAGGCAGCCAGCAAATATTCAATCCCATCGGAACGGCCCCTGGAATTCGGATGCAGGTCGAACGGCCCAACCGCCAACCATGTCAATTGTTTGCCCTCCCCGGTGTACCGGCAGAAATGTTCCTGATGTGGGAACAGTCGGTTGTGCCGGCGTTGGTCGAGATGCTACCAGCATCGCAAGTTATCCGGCATCGCCGCATCAATTGCTTTGGTGCGGGGGAAAGCCATATCGAAGAAATGCTACCCGACGTGATTCGGCGGGGACGTGAACCACTCGTTGGAATTACCGCCAGCGGTGCAACGATTAAACTGCGGATCACCGCCAGTGGGCATGATGAAGCGGCGTGTTTCAAAGCGATGGAACCAACCGTTCGCGAAATTTACCAGTTGCTCGGCGAGCTTGTTTTTGGGGAAGAAGCCGATGAGCTTGAGCACGCGGTGATCCGCTTGCTGAACCAGCACCAGACAACTCTGGCAGTTGCCGAGTGGTATACTGCGGGGCGGCTAGCCGAACTGCTGGCAGCAGCCGATGGAGCACATACCTGTTTTGTTGGTGGAACGGTTGTTCAGAATGCGGCCAGTCTTGAATCGTTGCTGTCGATAGGTGGTTCCGCTGATTTGACCGTCACGGAAGTCGCCTCTGCGATGGCAGAAGCGGTCCGCCGACAGACCGTAACTGATTTCAGTCTCGCGGTTTCCGGGGCCGCACGGGTTGATGACAGTACGCAATCGGTAGGAATTGCCTTGGCTGGAACCCGTGGTACTCAAACAAAAAAAATTTCGACGTTTGGCGATCCTGAGTTTGACAGATTGCGGACGGCCAAAGTTGCCCTGAACCTCCTGCGACTTGCTATGTTGAAACAAGGGTGATCGTCCTGCCGTTTTCCCGATACATTTACAGGCCAATTGGCGGCTGAATTAAGCCGGGACCACGATCGGGTTCGCCGAAAGAAGTCAGACCATGCCCCTGTTTCGCGTTGGTGCCGCTGCACTGAACCTCACACCGCTTGATTGGGAGGGCAATTGCCGGCAAGTGCTGGAGGTACTCCAGACCGCACGCGCCGACGGCGTGGGAATTCTTTGTCTGCCAGAGCTCTGCCTCAGCGGGTACGGTTGCGAGGATATGTTCCTTGCCGAAGGTGTACGGCAAACGGCGCTCAGGCTGCTGGCTGAACTGGTGCCTGAATCGACCGGTCTCTTCACATCGTTCGGTTTGCCCATCGAGCATTGCGGCAAACTCTACAATGCGGTTGTGGTCGTGGTCAACGGCAAGGTCCTTGGCGTTGTCTGCAAACAACATCTGGCTGGAGATGGCATTCACTACGAGCCGCGCTGGTTTTCTCCCTGGCCAGCAGGCAAGGTCGATCGTATTGTTCTTGGGAGTGTAGAGATTCCCATTGGCGATCTGCTGTTTCGTTGCAGCGGGATCGGATTCGGATTTGAAATTTGTCGCGACGCCTGGGTCGGAGACTGCCGGCCGGGACACGATTTGGCAGCACTCGGCGCCGATATCTTGCTCAACCCGAGTGCCAGCCACTTCGCCTTTGGAAAAAAAGAAATCCGCGAAGGCTACGTGCTGGATGCTATCCGTGATTACGGTGTTGCTTATGCGTATGCCAACTTGCTTGGCAATGAAGCGGGCCGGGCAATCTACGACGGTGGGACTCTACTGGCCGATCAGCAGGAGATCGTTGCCCGCGGGCCGCGATTCTCATTCGCCGATGTGGTTCTGACCTCAGTTGGCCTTGATATCCGGGCCAGGATCGATGACCACGAATTACCGCGGCCAGACGACCGCATCGTCCAGAGCGATTTCATCCTTCCCACCTTGGTCTCGAAGCAGGAAACCAACCCCAGGATTTCCGAGCTGATTGTCACCGAAGGGCAGTCGGTTCGCGTTGCCCAATCTCAGCCTGCAGGACACCCCGAGTGGGAACAGCAGCCATTGGTCAAGCATGAAGAGTTTGCCCGGGCGGTTCCCCTGGGGCTGTTCGATTATCTCCGCAAGAGCCGGGCCCAGGGATTTGTTGTCTCGCTGAGCGGGGGGACCGATTCCGCCACGACCGCCGTGATGGTCTACCTGATGACCCACCTGGCGATTGCCGAGATTGGAGCTCGCGCCGTCAGGCAAAAACTTGCACATTTGAATAGGTGTGAAGGTGACGATCCAGCAACCTGGGTGGCGTCGCTGCTGGCTTGCGTTTACCAGGCAACTTCCAACAGCAGCGTGACCACCCGTCATGCTGCCCAAGAAGTCACGAGGGCAATCGGCGGCGAGTTTTTTCTTTGGGATGTCGATGCCCTGGTGCAAAAATATGTGAAAACCGTTTCGGGGGCAGTGGGACACCCCCTCACCTGGCAGGATAACGATATCGCCCTGCAGAACATCCAGGCTCGGGTGCGGGGTCCGGGGGTCTGGCTGCTGGCGAACTTGCGCGGTGCACTGCTGCTGACAACCAGCAACCGGAGTGAAGCGGCTGTTGGTTACGCCACCATGGACGGTGATACTTGCGGCGGGCTGGCACCCATTGCCGGAGTTGACAAAGCCTTTTTGAGAGACTGGCTGGCCTGGATGGAAACGACCGGCCCGAGTGGTCTGGGGCCAATCGAAGCCCTTGCTGCCGTCAACTGCCAATCGCCAACCGCTGAACTTCGTCCACCTGCAACCGGACAGACCGACGAGGCTGACCTCATGCCATATCGCGTACTCGATCGAATCGAGCGCGCCGCCATTCGCGATAAACAAATGCCGGTCGAAGTTTTTGAAACGATTTGCGAGCTGTTCCCCGGTTACGAGATCGAGCAGATTGGGACCTGGGTGGAACAGTTCTACCAACTCTGGTGTCGCAATCAGTGGAAACGTGAACGGTATGCACCATCATTTCATTTGGATGACGAAAACCTCGATCCCAAGACATGGTGCCGTTTTCCCATCCTGAGTGGGGGGTTCCAGCGAGAACTTGAGGAACTCCGTGCACATATTGCAAAGCGAGTTGATTCGTGAGTCCCTCACGCGGCAGGGAACGACTGAAGGTCCAGGGAGGATTGCCGACGGATCGGAAGAACAGCGGCTACGTTGGGTAGGAGTTCAAAAGTGTGCACCATGTCGATGAGTGGTCGGTGTTATTTCCGGTCTGCCACCGACGCCTGAAAACCACGCCTTAAACAGGAGCCCGATCGCATGGGCCCATTTATGGAAGCTGCGATTCAAGAAGCTCAGCAGGGTTTGTCCGAAGGAGGGATACCGATCGGCTCGGTTTTGGTCATTGACGGTCAGGTTGTAGGCCGAGGTTACAATCATCGCGTCCAACGTGGTAGTGCAATCCTGCACGCCGAAATGGATTGTCTGGAAAACGCGGGGCGACTTCCCGCGCGGGAATATCGCCGGGCCACGATGTACACGACGCTTTCTCCTTGCGATATGTGCAGTGGTACCGCGTTGCTCTATGAAATCCCGAAAATTGTGATTGGGGAAAACCGTAATTTTCAAGGTCCGGAAGATTACCTCCGCTCCCGCGGAGTTGAACTCGAGATTGTCGACAGCCAAGAATGCGTCGATCTGATGCAGCGATTTATCGCACGCCACCCCGAGCTCTGGCAGGAAGATATTGGCGAGGAGTAATCCGATTCCCGGCGATTGCTTGCGGGGCCCAGCAGTTTCATAGTCGGCAGGGGGGGATCCCGGTACAAAACTGTTTATACCGGGTGAGACCGCTGCCACGGCTCACGCGTAGTTCGACCAGCGCACCGCATTTGGGACAGAATTCAGGTTCGTCGTCGGGTAGTGTGCCCGTTTCAGCTTTGTCCTGGCATGCAACACACCGTTTTGACTCGGGAACAGCCTCCAGTCGCTCTGGCGGGATCGGTTCACGACACACGTCACACAAGATAACAGCCTGCCAGTCATCCTCTTCCCACTCGTTGAGCACGTCCTCCGAGCGGACGGCTTGCAGTGAACCTTTTTGTTTGCACCCCGGGCAGGTCATCTGCGGCGCCGTTTCGACCAGCAGTTGGGCTAAAACTTCTTCATCAGGGTCTTTTTCGCGTCGTAGCCGTCCGACCAGGCGTAACCGTGCGGCGGCGTCGGCCGGGCCGCTCACGGTCCGCCATGAGCACTTTCGACAGGCGAGTTCAAACGAGAACACAAGGTCGCCGTTGATAGAGGTGGGATTGGCAGGGCAAAAGTAAAAAACCGCCGAAGGTGATGACCCTCGGCGGCGAAGCGGTGCGGTTTTGATCAGCCAGTGCAGTTCGACAGACTACGGCGTGGGTACCGTGCCGGGGAAGTTGTCGAAGTCTCCGAAAATCGGCTGGAAGTCAATCGTGGCGTTTGGGTTGTCGCTCACTACGTTTGCCACATCTTGAATTTTGAATTCAGCGCCCACGATCTCCTCCAGGGTCAGGTCTCCGCCATTTGCCGTATTAGCAGTCAAGTTGAGATTCAGCGTCGAAGTGTCGTCGGCAATTATTTCGGTTGGAGTGCTGACCGAGTTGGTGAAGACATTGTTGGTGATCGTTGCATTGAGGATGGTACTTCCTAGACTGGTGACTTGAGTGGCTGGGTTGCTGCCACTGGCGTTGCTGAAGTTTACATCATCGATGAGGAAGTTGACGGTTTTGTTTGTATTTGGGTTAAATGCGAACGCCACAGCATCGCCAGTCTGGAAGGAGGAACTTCCTCCGGAAGAACTTTGAATGCTGATTCCGGAATTTATTGAAACTTGGGTACCGAGATTGAGCGTGAAGGCGACGTCATCGTTGCCAGTGTTCACCGAGGTATCGGTCATAGACAGGTCAAATGATCCAGGGCCGTCGATGATCATTGTCGCGGTGGAATTGATCTGACTCGTGTTGAGATTCATGTCCAGGCCAGCATTGGTACTCGTAGTAACTTCAAATGCGTTGGTCGACGTGAGATTCGTGAACACAACATTGGCGTTACCGTCGGTCACGTTGAGATCGACACCTTGACTGCTGACGCCAGCAGAGATCGTCGTGTCGATCGAGGTTAACGTGAGCCCGTTCGAATTGTCGGCTTGGACCTCGATTCCCTGGTTCCCTGCAGATGTGACTTCGACTCCATTGAGCGTGACATTCATGCTGTTCACATCACCCGCTTCGTGGGCAATGGCGACTCCGACCGCGCCAGCGTCGACGACATTTACGTTGTTGATATCGACATTGGTTACGTTGGTCAGTTCGATTGCGTTGTCACCACTAGTTGTTGTTATCGACCCGCCGGAGCCTGCTGCACCTGCCGAGCTGCCAACGGTGACTTGGGAACCCGTCACGTTTTCGAGTTTGATTCCTTGAGTGGATCCGTTGGTGACAGTGACGCTGTTGAAGGTGGCCTGGGCCGAGATATCCATGGCCTGCATGTCGATGCCTATCCCGGTCGTGGTGTTGACATCATTGGTTCCACTGACGGTCAAATTGCCACCACCGGTCGCTGTAAAACCGGTTCCAGTGGTGGTGTCGATATCCAAGTCCGCGATGCTGACATTCGCTCCGGTATTGTCGGTAATCGCAATAGCATCATTGGTGGTGGTATCGAGATCATAGCTGCCGGTGAGTTGAAGGCTGCCACCACTATTGTCCTCGATGACGATGCCAGAACCTGTGTCGGTAACTGCGCCTGTCAGGGAAAGGTTACCACCGGTCACGTTCCGGATCCTGACTGAGGTACCAGACGAATTGTCGATATCTCCGTCGTGATTGATGGAGACGTTGCCACCGTTGAGCGAAAACGCAGGTCCGGAGATACCCTCGACGGAGCTGTTTGTGTCAAAGGTGAACGCCGCATTGCTATCGGTAATGCGGATGCCACCCGTAAGGGCCTGCCCTTGACCATCAAGCGTGGTGTTAAAGACTCCAATCGTGCCGTTGTCAACGTCGGTAAAATTCATCGCAATCAGGCCCGACTCATCGAACGAGCTGTCAGTGATTGTCAGGGCGAAATTACCCGAACCGCCGCCACCGTCCACGTTCAAACCTTGATCACCTTTCGTCACGTTGATGTTATCCAGAGTGACGTTCATGCTCCCGCCGGAGTCGTCAACGACGCTCACCCCGTTGTTGTTGGTTGAATCCTTGTTGATTGTAACACCGTTGATTGTGACGTCGTCAACGTTGGCGATGTCGATCGAGTCGTCGGTAGTTGCAGTCAGCGTGCCGCCTTGGCCGGTATTCGCACTGGTAGGTCCAATACGAATTGAGCCTCCCGAAACGTTCTTCAGGTCAATGCCGCGTTGCGCCCCGTCGACGCTCACTTGCTCGAAATTGAGTTGGCCGACCACGTCGGTGTCGTTGAAGGTCAGCCCATCTCCGGTGGTTGTGGTGATCGTGTTGTTCGAACTGGTAGCCGCAACTTTACCTCCGCCGGCTGCAAAAAATCCAGCCCCACTGGTCGTGTTGATGTCGATGTCACCGCCGAAGCTTGTTTCTGCTGATGTGGTATTGCCTGTGATGGAGATCGCGTCGGAACTGCCGGTGTCGAGGTCAAGGTTGCCGCTAAACAGGGCAATCTGGTCTCCCTCGCTTGAAATGATTTGGATCCCACTACCGCTGTCGGTGATGTCACCATTAAACGTTGTGGAGAAGGTCGTACCGCCGGTGATGCTCTGCAGCGAAACAGATTGACCAGCGTCGTTGGTGATTTCAGCGTCGACCGTGACCACACCCGTGAAGGAGTTCCCAACGCTTGCTTCATCACCGTCGATGAGGAAGGTAATGCCATCGACACTGTCAAATGTGTTGGTGTCGTCGAAGGAAAAGATCCCGGAAGAGTCGTTGAGGATTTGTACGCCGTCTCCGGTTCCATTAGTGAAGGTGCTGTTGCGGACAGTAACGCCGGCTTCAGCACCGTTATCTGCGTCGACGTCGTCAAACCGCAGGCCCCCTGCACCTGCCGTTCCACCGTCGTAGGTCATGTTGTCGACATTGACAATGCCGTTGGTGGAGAGCCGCGTAAAGGAGGCAGCCGGGCCAAGGCCGTTATTGGCGGTGAAGTTCTGGATAATCAACTCGGCAGAGATATCCTCAAATTCAAGTCCCCCGATACTGCTACTTTCACCGTCGTAGTCATAACCATTGATCGTCATCTTGCCCTGACCGTCGG
>CAUZEA010000046.1:0-42743 GCA_963578605.1 Planctomycetota bacterium | reverse complement strand
ATTGGCTCGACTTCGGTGGCGGTAACGTCAGCTCCGTTGTAGTTCACCTGGTGTTGTAACAGACCAAGAAATCCAATCGTGTTGCAAATGAGAAAGTTGTTATTGTTCTCGGCAGGAAAGTGCTTGCTGGAGAGAATCCCGATGCTCGAAACAGGGCGGACCCGTTTTTCGTACCACTGTTTGTTCGAAACACCTCGACCAATGTTGACATAGCTTCCCGTGCCACTGGTACCGTCAGATGCAAACTGGTAACCCCAGCGATCGAAAATATCTCCATGTGGGTTGGGACCTATTGGGAAGTGGAACTCGACCTCAAAGGTGCGCGGATTGAACCGATGCACGCCAGACTGACCTGAACGGTAAGTACGGGTTGGCGTTTCGAAGTTGGCGATATTAAAAATCCCGCGCGACCAATAGAGCCAGCCATCGGGACCAATCAACATGGCATTGGCGGAGTGGTGTGTGTCGGCGCTGGAAATTCCCTGGAGCATACGAATCTTGAGATCTGCCCGGTCATCGTCATCGGTATCTTTCAAGAACCAGATCTCGGGGGGAGCCGCAACAAGTACACCACCTCCCCAGAATTCAAAGCCGGTAACACTGTTCAACTGGTCTGCAAAGACAATGCATTCATCCGCAACCCCATCGCCGTCCTCGTCGGGCAGGATCACCAGTGCATCCCTGCGGGGCTCGGTCGGGTTCCAGTGTGGATACGACGGCCAGACAGATGCCCACAAACGGCTGTTGGTATCGACAGCCATTTGTACCGGATTGACCAACCGCGGAAACATAGCCTCGGAAGCAAACAGATTAACTTCCATTCCTTCGGCGACCTTCATTTTTCCAATGGCCTGCTCACCATCGAGGTAAGGAAAGCTGTCACCCTCGAGCGGCCCCTCTTTGTTTGTCTTGACCGTGAGTAACGCGGGAAGGTTGTCATCGTTGACCTCTGGATCTCTCCTCTGGGCGACTCTCCACACGCTTTGATCGCGATTGGCAGTCAGGATGTCAAAGATTTCCATCTCGCGACGCATGACGTCAGCGTTCGACTGCCCATGCCAGGCCAACTTGGAGCGTCCGCCGTAGACGTTGTAGCCGTCGACCACACGATATCGACTGAACCAGTAGTCATTCTTTTCCTGGACAACCTTCCGCAGTTTATGCGTGTTTTGAAAATCGGAAAGCGAAACCTGGGGAAACAGTTCCCGCAGGATGACCTCCGCGACTGCCCGGTTCCCGTGGTCCAGCAGATGGATGCCATTGAGCGTTAGCGGTTCTGGCGCCGTTGGATACAACTGCTGTGTGGCTGTAAACAGGTCGACGAACAGTACCTGTTTGGTGTCACATACTTGTTCCATGATATCCCGGTACAAGGCAAGCTTCTTGTTATTCTCGACGCCGTCCGGCAGGTGTTGGCTACGGAGGTTTTCATGGGCAATTGGTGAAAAAACGACTAAACGGGGCGGCGACTTGCCGTTGTATTGCTGAGACCGCATTTGATCGATCAGTTCTTCCAGATCGGTTTCGAAACTGGCAATTCCTGCCTCACCACGAAGCGCTTCGTTGTACCCAAAGAAACAAAAGATAACGTCGGCCTGGCACTTGGAGAGCCACTGGTCGGGGCTGCCGAAGTTCGTGGACCGCGGCCTGGTTTTAAGTTCGTCGCCCGCAAAACCGAGGTTACGAAAAGTCAATTCGTAATCGGGATACAACGCATGGAGATACGTTTCCAACCAGGCGTGGTGCTGCATTCGATCGGCCATCGTGTTGCCGATGTAGCAGATATGGTCTGCGGGATGAATTTCCAAGCCGGGCGGTTTCGCGCCAGATTCAAGGAGTGGGAGAGCGCCGGTCGCAAACAGTAAAAAACAGAGCGGAATTTTCAAGTTTTGCATCACGAACACAATTCCCATGAAGCCCTGACAGTCGGTCCAACACGAGTCAGCCGTGTATGCCCACCTGCAACGTGGCTGTATGTCATACCCGAAAATTCAACCTCGTACGCGAAGCGCAGCCACGGGCCGCCGATGGGCAGAAGCACAAGTGGTCGTACGCTGAACTTGAGTTGGCAGAAATATTGTCGGAAATCCAAAAGTACTGGGGAAAATCGCCCAAAGGGAAAGATCTACACTTTCATTATCAACCGCTTCACGGACCTTGGGTAGTGGAACGGCCCCAAAAAACACCACGCCATTTTTACACAAACAGACGACAGACCGTTTCCCACCAGAAAACCCCGGGGCCGGTTTGGCTGCCACGACGAGATACGATAAGCTAAAGGCCACTAAAGGATGACTTTTCCGGGATCCCAGGAAACCTTTCGCCATGGATATTCTGTCTCCGATGATCGTACGATCCCCATTGATTTTTGTCGGCACCGTCGTTTTACTCGCGACCTGTCCATGGTCATCCCTAAGTGGCATCAGTTCCATATTTGCCGACCAGCCCCCACTACGGGCTTTTCTCGACGGCAGCGGACCTGGCTGGGTGACGCTGACGGGAAAAGACTTTGTGAATGTAAATTGCGGAGAGGATACCTGGACTTGGGAGGGGGGCGTTGTGCATTGCACGGGCAAACCGGTAGGGGTCATTCGTTCGCAGAAACAATATGACAATTTCGAGCTGGTCGCCCAATGGAAGCACCTTCGTTCGGCCGGCAATTCGGGGATCTTTGTTTGGACAATCCCAGAGTCCCTCACATCGCTTGCGCCAGGCGAACTTCCTTCCGGAATCGAAATTCAAATCCTCGACCACGGCTATGCCGAGAATTATAAAAAACGCCATGGGAAAAAGAGTGACTGGTTCACGACCAATGGTGATGTGTTTCCCGTCCGCACCCAAATGACACCCTTTCCTCCTCTGTCAGCGAATGGCTCGCGGAGTTTTCCGTCCGAGGATCGGTCGAAAGGATTTGGCCACTGGAATCATTACTACATTCGCTGTATCAACGGTGAAGTACGCCTGTGGGTTAACGGCGGCGAGGTTTCTGGGGGAAACCAATGTGAACCACACCGTGGTTATCTTTGCCTGGAATCGGAAGGGTCCCCCGTTGAATTCCGGCAAATTCGGATTCGTGAATTACCATAGATTTTGTGGTTGCACAGCGTTCAGGCCTTGGCATAAATATTTCATCTCGAAATTTTACAGGACCGGTCAATGTCATCTTCCCAACAAAGCAATAATTCCCTTCCGCGAACTAATCGGCGCAATTTCCTACGTACCGCTACTGCAATGGGTGCCACCGCTGTATTTGCAGCACCTGCCATTGTGCGCGGAACTAACCTCAATGAAAAATTGAATGTGGCCATCATCGGAAGTGGCGGTCGCGGTGGCGCAAACCTCGCTGGCGTGGCGTCGGAAAACATCGTTGCCCTTTGTGACGTCAACGAGAACGGCTTGGGGGCGGCCAGCCAACTACATCCCCAGGCCCGCAAGGTCACCGACTTCAGAAAGCTGTTTGATCACGCGCAGGAATTTGACGCAGTCGTTGTGAGTACCTGTGAGCACACGCACGCATTTGCCACACTCCCGGCACTTCAATTGGGAAAACACGTGTATTGCGAAAAGCCGCTGACCCACAACATTTATGAAGCACGAATCATTCGTAAGGCCACGGCCAAAGCCAATGTAGCTACCCAGATGGGAACCCAAATTCATGCATCAGACAATTACCGCAGGGTGGTGGAACTGATTCAGGCGGATACGATTGGACCGGTACGCGAGGTTCATGTCTGGATCTCCCGTGCGTGGGGCTGGCACCCCAGTGTGGCCGAGGCCCAGGCCGCCAAGGATATCGTCCACCTGCAAGACCGTCCGACCGAATCCCATCCGGTTCCGTCGAATCTCAACTGGGACCTTTGGCTGGGGCCCGCACCACACCGCAACTTCCACGAGGTTTATGTGCCGGGGCCAAAATGGTACCGCTGGTGGGATTTTGGTAGTGGCACGATGTCCGACATGGGGAGTCACATGATTGATCTCCCGTTTTGGGCACTGAACCTGGAAGCGCCACTCACGGTCAAGGCCCGCGGGTCCAGGTCACACCCGGAACTTGCCCCGGCCTCAATGGAAGTGACCTACGAATATGGTCCACGAGGCAACATGCCACCGCTGGAGCTGACCTGGTATCAAGGCAAGAACAAACCAACCCTCTGGCAGGACGGATCCATTCCCCAGTGGGGCGGTGGCATGCTCTTTGTTGGGGACAAAGGCATGTTGCTGTCTAATTATGGAAAACATGTGCTGCTACCCGAAAAAGATTGGGTTGATTTTGAGCCGCCTGAACCGACGATTCCGAAATCACTTGGCCATCACGCCGAGTGGATTCATGCCTGCAAGACGGGCGCCCCGACAACCTGTAATTTTGAATATGCTGGCAAGCTCACCGAAGCAAACCACCTCGGAAATGTGGCGTTTCGAACCGGTAAGAAGCTGGTCTGGGATGCAAAGAATTTGCGGGTCAGTAATGTACCCGCAGCCGATTCATTGATTCGTCGCCAGTACCGGTCCGGCTGGAACCTGGCCTGACTGCCAGTTCGATGACTTGCTCAGCCCCGACCGATGTAAGGCATCGATGTCGCCATGACGGTCATGAATTGGACATTGGCCTCCAGCGGCAATTCGACCATGTAGCGCACGGCCTCTGCCACATGGGCAACGTCAAAACTGGGTTCTTCCTTGATTTCGCCACCGGCTTGCATTAAGCCGTTTTTGAGACCTGGTCCCGACATGGGGGTTTCTGCATTGCCAATATCAATTTGTCCAACGGCAATATTGTACTTCCGTCCTTCCAAGGATCCCGATCGGGTCAGACCAGTGACCGCATGCTTCGTGGCATTGTATCCAGCGGCGTGGGGGCGGGGAATGTGAGCCGATATCGAACCGTTGTTGATGATGCGTCCTCCTTGTGGATTCTGGTGTTGCATGATGCGAAAGGCTTCTTGCATGCAAAGAAAGACGCCGGTGAGGTTGATGGCTACGATCTGCTGCCACTGGTCGAGAGGAATTTCTTCGAGTGGGGCCCAGGGCAGATGGATCCCAGCGTTGTTGAAGAGCATGTCTAACCGCCCAAACCTTTCCACCGTTTTCGCAAAAAGTTGCCGTACTGAATCTGCCTGGGCTACATCGGCCGGTAAAGGGACGACCCGGTTGCTATGACTTCCCGCCAATTCAACGGTTTCGGCAAGGGCTTCTTTCCGCCTCCCGCTGACCACAACGTTGCAATTTGCATTGACCAGTGCCAGGGCCACGGCACGTCCGACGCCCGATCCCCCACCGGTGATCAAGCAAATCTTCTCTTCCGAACTGACCGTTGACATGAGTATCGCCCTGTAAAAACTGGGATGGTGAACTCTTGGGAAGCTGCAACCCAAATCTCTTGAGATGAGGTTCGATAGCAGCCGCCCAACCCGGTTATGTATCCGGGAGATTTTAGCACGTGTGGTCGTGTCGTTACCACGAGAGTACAGCGAGCAGGACAACAGGAGGTATCAGAAAGCAAAGCAATACTCCTTTTGTTGGCGTTGACTTCCCGAAATCAAAAACAAGCATTCGCCCAATCTGCATCAACCACTCCATTTGGTATGCAACACGATGACACGACGTCATTTTAGCGACGCACTCCTTCCTGGTAAAACGCGCCCTTCGGTAGTAGTCTTCCCGGGTGTCGGTAACCACACCGGGTGACCAACTGCGGGGACTGGGAGCCCACGTCTAGGTTGTTTGCCAACAAGTTCGCTGCCTTACTCAAGACCAGGGCACAAAAACCCTGTTTGAACAAAAACCTCGCAGAGGCCATAATCACGCTACAACTTACCGAATTTGTTTCCGCTCCGGTAACTGTTTTCATGAGCCCTGATATCCGCCAGCAAATCTGTGAAATTCTCCGGCAAAGCGGAATTGCCTTTCGAGAAGTCGAGCATCAGCCCACCTTGACTTCCGAGGAGTCGGCACGTGCCCGCGGTGAACCGCTTGGTGTGGGGGCAAAGGCGATTGTCGCACGGACTGATGACCTCTTTCGCCTGTTTGTGTTACCGGCTGATCAAAAGCTGGTTTCGGCAGCCATCAAAAAGACGTTAAACATCAAGAAAATCCGCTTCGCCACCCCCGAAGAACTGTTGGACTTGACCGGATTGGTTCCCGGATCGGTTCCGCCCTTCGGTCATCCTATCCTGCCACTGGAGTTGTTTGCAGACGAGTCGGTGGGGCAGCACTATGACAAAATAGCATTCAATGCCGGATCGCTGACGAATTCAATCATCATGTCGGCTACAGACTGGAAGAAGATTGCTAAACCACGGCAATTTACATTTGCCAAGAGGTCTTGAAGTGAAAGGATCGACCGACTTCCTACGGGGGCAGCCAAGGTCATAAATCGACGTAAATAATTCGTTCATATTAGATCGGCCGGGTTGCGGCAACTAATCGATCTCTTTGAAACGAATATCTTTAAACTCGACCCACATCGGTTTACCGGCGTGTAGCTGCAAAGCAAGCTGGCCATCCAGCAAAGCCAATTCGGGGTGGTTGTCAGTGAAGTCAATGACCAATTTACCGTTGAGATAATGCCGGATGCGATTACGCTTGGCGATGATCACAACATCATTCCAATCATTGAGCTTGAATAGTTTCTGAAACTCTGATTCATCCATCATCCTTTGGCCGACTTTCTTGCCGTCGCTGTCCCAGGTTGCTTTCTCGCCCACGAGACACAACCGGCCCCGTCGGCCTCCCTCGTCGTAGATGAATGCGGCCACGTTGGGCAATTTGTGTTCGTTACGTATTTCGTGCTGGTACCCGCGTACCACCCAATCGTTGCGTACCTTTCCGTCTTTAATATGCTTCGACCGATACTGGATCCCCGAATTATTCGTGTCGTTACATCGAAACGAGACGCACAATTCAAAGTCTTTCGTGTTACCCCCCTGCCAAATAAGGAAGGTGTTCCCGTGGGCACGGTTTTCGGAAGTTGTTTCGCCACGAATCGCCCCGTTTTTCACCGACCAGAGCCTGGGGTCTCCATCCCAACCCGTCAGATCCTTTCCGTTGAACAGACTTTGCATACCAGCCGCTTCTGCAGGAGCGACTTGCGGGGTCTCAGCAATCCCGGGTAATGCGACCGAAACTACAACGATCCATATTAGTCCGTGAACCATACTATTTTCCCAACTGTGAGTTATTCGATTTTGTACCATCAAGCTTGAACGGGAAAGTTGAACCTGGAGTTGCTGATGCCCGATTCCAACATTTCCTTGGCCCTCACTACTGGCGGGAAATATTGAAAGTTTTCGAATGTGCGAAACAAATTCAATGAACCAAAAAATTTAAGTGCACCACTACACCAGCGATCTTTCATCGGTCATTCCTCGTGCTCATCACCACCGGCCAGATATTCTCCCTTGGAAAGTTTGAGGGCGAACCGGGTGCTCATGAGCACGTTTCGTTTCATGCGTTGTGCCGCGAACATACGAGCGATACCGACCAACGCGAGGTGGCGCAGCGGGTCCGATCGCAGCGCTTCAAACTGGTTGAGGGTGGCACGCATTGTCTGGAAGGTGTGAAAATCGCCGTCTTCGCGAAACATCGCGCCAATCAGGGCTGTCACCAGTTGGTCTTCGGGATGCCCTGCGTAGATATAGTGTGCCACGCATGCGCCGGCGCGATCTGGTTGGCGCAACTCAAGGCAGTCAGCCATAGAGCTTAACAGGGCGGTTGGGTCATCGATGGGCAGATCGCCGGGATTTTGCGGGTCGGGCAGTCGTACACGAGGGATATTGAGGCTCTGGGTCAGGTAAAGCGCCACGGCGCTGTCAAAGACTGATGCGATCAGTGTTGGTGACGGGCCGAACCTGCGGATTGCCTGGTCAATCGAATCGGCGGCGATCACACCATGAAAGACCTGCGCCCAATCGGTCTCATTCACGAGTGCAAACCTGGCCAGACGCAACATCCAGCCGATGTTCAGCCCGCGGCTGATCTCTTCAGCGGTAGCACCGGCCTGTAGCGCTTCTTCGAGCGCGTCAATAACCCCATGCTGAGTATCTTCGGCCAGACGGTGGCCGAGTTCATGGGTGTCAATCCCGCCCGCTCCGGCACAAAGGTCGTCACGTCGTAGCCGATCGCGAATATCGAACAACCGTTCCACGTACGGCGACCACGGTTCGGATTCCTCTGCCCAACTGGCACCGGCGATCGTGGCGGCGAGTGTACCGAGGGCGGTGGGCGCTATATCCCAACCGATCTGATCCAGCAGATCAAAACACCGATACAAAAAGTCATGGGCATGACCAGTGGATGGGTAGAGATGCTGGGCAATGGCTTCGAATGCCCAATGGGCCACGGTTGCTGGTGGAAGATCCATGGATACGAGTGTTGCCAGGCAACGTTCCACACCGACGGTGGTGCGCTTGTCCGCGAAGTAAAGCAACAGGTGGTGAAGCCGGTCGGGATCGTTCTTCTCAAGCGGTTCCAGCACACGAACTGGTCGGCGGGGCGCAGCGCCGGAAATGACGCGGGCCACCTCGCGCATCGCCTGTACCAGGCCCAGCGTGTGCGCATCACCCTGCAAGGATTGACTCATGTGATGGGCGTTGGCCAGCGAAGTCAGCCCGGCCCAGGTACCACCGGCGCCACCTGTTTGCAGTTGCAGGGCCATGTCGGCTGCAAATCGGACCAGTCGGCTCTCATCGCCGCCAGATTGACTGTAACGCGTCACGGCTTTGGCGATTTGGAAGGAGTCTGCCGCCTTGAGCCCCTCCCGCAGTTCATTCTCGTAGCGAGTAAATAATCTTGCCTCCCGGCCATCTGCGGGTCGGTCCAGATAAAGGCGGCCATCTCGCTCGATGACGTCGTACGACGTGGCATCGTATTCGCTGACCGTAAAACAGCCACCGGTAGCCAGATCAAACTTCCAGTGATGCCACGGGCAGACGACAATGCCCTCATGAACTTGCCCCTTGCATAATGGGAAGCCCATATGTGGGCAGCGATTGTCGATGGCGAAAAAACGTCCGGCATTACCAAACACGGCGACCGGCGTACCGCGATATCGTACCAGCTTGTAGGAGCCCTCCTGGACCTCGTTGACGGCACACACGTCAACCAGAGTGGTTGTGTCGTCAATGCCGTTGGTCGCTGAATCAGGTTGATTTGGTGTCGAAGTAGTCATAACGTACGATCTCAGTCAGTTTCTGATCTTGTCGTTACAAGCACATTTATAACGCCCGCTTCACTATATCCAGGTAGATTACCGACACAAGTCTAGATCCACAACGGCTGCTTCATTCCCAACTTGTGCCCGGCACGCAGTCATGCGATCCACACGTAGATGCTAGCCGTCACGCTACCGCTCATTTACCTTTGGCGGACGTGTAGGATTGCTGGCCAGGTCGCATACTCGCCAACGTTCTTGTCAACGAGAAAAAACGAACGTGATTGTTCTGCCACCCAGTGGTCGGCCGTGATGAAAACTGTACGTTCAGAACTGCCCGGCATGACCACGACGCCATTCAGTCCAATATTGTCGACGTACACGCCGTGCGGCAAATTGCGTCCGGCACCGTCTTCACCAAATTCAATCGCACCGTCGTAGTCGACCCGCTTGACAGAAAGCCTGACGGCAATCGTTTCCCCAGGATGGATTGTAAATTCCACAGGCTGAGGAATGCCTTCAAAAGGATCCTGTCGGGAGTCTGATACTTTGGCCTGTGTCTCGGCAGGAGTAACGTCTTCATTCTCGACATCTGACCCCTGGTCAGCAGTTGGTTCCTGGTCAGCAGTTGGTTCCTGGTCGGCAGCTGGTTCCTGGTCGGCAGCTGGTTCCTGGTCGGCGTCTGATTTTAAGTCGGCAGCTAATGGCAGCAGTCGGGCGAGTACCTTGGGAGCTTCGGATTCCAGTTTGATTTCTCCCAGGTTGTTGACAATTTTCATAACGTCCTGACCGTCTACCTCGGCGGTGGCGATCACCTTGGTGGCCTTTGCCTGGGTTTCTGTTGGGTCGGGCGCATCAAATGCCGCGTTGATGACGGCACGAGCTTCTTCTTGCCCGGCTTGGATAACCAATGGTGAATTAACAGAAAAACCAGGTGGCAAGTTGGCGACATCGATCCGAATCGGACCATCAAACCCGTCAATGCGGTCAGCTTTGAATAGAAATGCTTTGCCACTCCCACGATGGATTTTCGGATCGGCCCCGTCGAGCTTGACGTGAAAATCGGGCTTCGGTGCCCGCAACGTCAACTCGTACTTGTAATCGGGACCATCCCAACGACGGGCATCGCGCAACCGGATCAAATACTCACCCTCGGAGGGGGCCGTAAAAACGAGTCGCGAATCGGTGCCAATTTTGCGGCGCGGATCATCATCATTCGCACAGTATAATTCGAACACCGGCAGCCCGCTGGGAATGATGGTGGCTCCTGGTGGTAACTCTTCAACAATGAAACACGGTGCGTGCAAAGGATGGGAAAACGGGGTGGTATTGAAATAGGTGTACCGTCTATTCTTATCCCCATAGAGATTAAATCCCGAATCAGGTCCACGAGGGTAGGTGTGTAACCGTACCACTTCACCATCAATATAAAGATACTGGTTGACCGTCATCTCCTCCCAATTGTGCAGGCGAATCGTACTGTTGGTCTTCGAATTGACCGAGCGGAACGCCAGGTACGAATCTCGCACGGCCTGAAGCACCGTTTGCACAACTGGTTTTCCCTGGGCGTCGAGGATCTCAACATGAGTGTCGAGGGGAGATTTCAACTGCTGTGCGCGTGTTTCCACGATCCATTGGTCTCCAGCACACGCGTGAAACCGGAAGAGATCGATATCGGGCGTTGACTGGCCTTCCGGACGTTCGATCACGCCAGTAATTTTTGTCGCACCGCCGAGTGGCATAGCCGTCGTCGATTCATCATTGGGTTCCAACTCCGTCAAATTTTCAATTGGCCCGGTTGAGGCAGGTTGCGTTTTAATCGCGGTTGTCGACGTTGGATTTACAGCATCTTTCTCAACATGTTTTTCAACCAGGTCCAATGAGTCGAGTGTTCCATCAAAGCGGCCTATCACGAACTCACGACCATCGGGGGCAATGGCCATGGCGGCGATGCGATCGGGTTGCACGTTGTAGGCAAATATTTCCGTAAAGTCATCCATTGCCCACAGTTTCAACACACGATCGTCACCCACCGAAATCGCCCGCTGCCCGTCGGGACTCATGGCAATTTTAGCGACCGCAGCATTATGCGCAAAACGAGCATGGACCAGAGGATTGATTTGTGGAGCATTGCGGGAAACAAACTTCCACATCCGCAAACGGTTGTCGGCTCCACCCCCCAGGATCGACTGACCATCGGGCGTAAAAGTGACCGTGTATTGTTCCTTTAGTGGTTGGCTGAGGGTATCCAGCCGCTGGCCTGTTGCAACATTCCAGAGCTTGATGGTGGCATCCCCGCTGGCGGTCGCAACAACGTCTCCTGCGGGACTGAAGGCCACGTCGTAGATCGCCTGGTTGTGGCCTTGCAATGTCTGCAGGTTTTCGCCGGTGGCGAGTTTCCAGATTATCGTTGTGTGGTCATAACTACCAGTAGCGAGCAACTCTCCGTCCGGGCTGATGTCGGCGGCCTGAATCAGATCACGGTGTCCCCGAAACGCACGGATTTTTTCAGCCGTTTGAACGTCCCAAACCACGACCTCACCGGTCAGTCCTGTGATACCCGAAGCGACGACCAGTTGTTGGCCATCGGGCGTGAAGCAGACGTCGGTCACTTTGCCAGGAAGTCCTGTCAGCCGGGCAACGACTTTCCGCGGTTCAACGGTCAGTAGTTCAACAGCCCTAAATCGCCCGACCGCAAGCATCTTGCCATCGGGTGAATAGGCGAGCGCCGTTACTGGTTGGAGTTCAGCAGCGGCGGGCTTGATTTTCGGTACCAGTAAAATCGTACGGTCTGGCTCTACTCCCTCGGGACCTTTCGCACCCGCTTCGATCCAGGTACGCAGCAGCTGGATTTCCTCAGGTGCAGGTTGCAATTCACCTTCAGGTGGCATGCGGGGCTCGACATCGCCAAGCAGTACACGGAGCAAGCGGCTCGCTTTTGGTTGCTGGTTCACGATCACCCGCCCGTGCTCCCCGCCTTGTTGCAGGTCGCTGTAGGACTCCAGTGATAAACCTCCCTCCTGGCTGTCGGCGTTGTGACAACCAACACAGTAAGTTTTGAGCAGCGGAGCTATGTTGGCGACGTAGTCAGGCGCTGTGTCGGTTGTCTCATTCGCGGCAATCCGACCAGGGGCAGCCAGCGCCGCGCCCAGCAAAATTAGAACGACCCCTCTCGAACAAGGCCATTTCGACCAGGACCAGTCGCCTACGAGTTTTACGTTTTGGTTTGGCATCGGCTTAATGGTTAAACAGAAATTCCCGGCTAGTGAGCACACCCCAGAGAATATCTTCAACCAGTTCCCGGCGCTGGGCATCTTCTACTTTGGCCAGTTCGGACAACAATTCAGTGGACTCCCGCACCGTTGGTTGGCGGGCCAACGCCACAAGGTATATTTCCTCAAGGAGTTCTGCATCGGTGGTCTCTTTTTTCAAAAGTTGTCCAACTCGATTATTTTCCGCCCGGAGGGCCTCGTTAATCGTATCGCCATTGCTGAGATGGAGCACCTGAACCATCGTGGGCGAGGAAAACCTTTCGCACTCACAAGTGATTTCTCGATCGTTACGTCCAAAAGTATCGAGAAAATATGAATCGATAGCCGAATCTTTCAGCTGGATTGCCCTGGTTGTTTCCGGGTAGTCTTTTACTTCAACGCGAGTCCCGTTGAAGTTCAGGATATGGGTAAATTTGGCTGGTACATCGGTGGTTTGGGCAATTGCGTCCAAGAGGACCTCAGCCATCATTCGGCGTGGGTAGTAACGGGAAAAGAATCGTCGATCCGACTTGTTTTCTTCAAGCGGGAGGCTGCTCCGCTGGTAGGTTTCGGACCGCAGAATTGCCTGCATGAGGGCCTTCAGGTCAAATTTGTGTTCGACCAGGTACTCGGCGATGGCATTCATCAATTGCGCATTGCTGGGGGGATTGGAAAGTCGCATGTCGTCGACCGGGTTGACAATCCCTACCTGGAAAAAATTAGCCCAAATTCGATTCGCAGCAGCGTGGGCGAAGTACGGATTTTCGGGCGACGTCATCCAGTCTGCCAGATATTCCCGCCGGTCCTTCTCGGAATTGAAAGCGAGTGGCTCGGCGTCCAGTGGGGCAGGGGGTTGCGGTTTTCCGGAATTGGGCTGGACTAACTCTCCCACGTCTGAAACTACGAGAAACCGTTTTCCGTCACCGGCTTCGAAGGGACCTGCCCAACCTTTTGCCCGCACGCGGGCAAACAGGTTTGCCATCGCGTAATATTGATCATTGGTCCACTTTTCGAGTGGATGGTTGTGACACTTGGCGCAGCCAATCGAAAGTCCCATGAAGGCCTGGCTGGCATTCTCACTTTGATGTTCAGGACTTTGGTGGATCGAATAAAAGTTGACCTCCCCTTGTTCGAAGGAGTTTCCTTTAGCCGTCAAGAGTTCCCGCACCATTTCGTCCCAGGGCGTATTTTTTTCCACATGCGAGCGAATCCATTTGTAATAGGCATTCACTGCCTCGGGCTGCAACTTGCGCTGTGTTACCAGCAAGAGATCGGCACATTTGTAGGTCCAGTAGTCGACAAACGCATCACGTGCAAGCAAGTCATCAATCAGCCGATCCCGCTTTTCCACCACATCGTCATTGACAAATTGGCGCACTTCATCCGCTGTGGGCAAAAGACCAATCGTGTCGATGAATACCCGCCGAACGAATTCTTCGTCACTTGCGCGAGGTGATGAGGGAAGACGCAGCTCAGCCAGTTTTTCCAGTACCAACTCATCGATGAAGTTGCGTCGTGGACTCTCCGCAAACAGTCCGTCTTGTGGTTCATGCGGGTAAGGCACGGTAATCGTCGAAACAACAATCTGCTGGGAAAACCAGATCGTCAGTGAACCTTGGCCATATCCAACGACTTCGACTCTTCCGGAGTCATCGACTTTTACAACTGTTTCATTGGTGGTGTTGTACTTGGCCCAGTCGGTCACGTCCTCGAGTCGCCCATCGCTGTAGTGAGCCCGCACCAACAACGAACATGTATCTCCTGGGTTCAGCAATGCCTGGGCAGGCAACACTTCGATCCGCTGGAGTACCGGATCGTGCTCTGCGGGTGCTGGTACACCGGCGGCAATCCACTCCGAGAGCACCTGGTAGGCTCGCGAATCGAGGTCAAAGCGAAGGCCCCCCTTGTGTGGAATCGCCACCGTGGGCTTGGCCAACAACAAACTCCGCCCGGGATCGGCCAACTCAATTCGCCGACCGCGTGCCTGGCGCGTAATCCAGTAGTAATCCCTCAGCGTGTCGTATCCGCGCAGCGAAAGTTTGAACCCCCCTTTGCCGGCCAGTGCACCGTGACACGCACCGGTGCTGCACCCGTACCTGGCCAGGATTGGCTGAACGTGGTTGCGAAAGCTCCACTCGTGCGGCGACTCGAATTCTTGCACGGTGACGTCACAGTGAACCGACTGTTGATTCCAGGTTGTGGTCACCACGGCCTGGCCATCACCTCGAGGCACCAACGCCATGTTCTCAACAGTCACCACGCTTTCGTCACTGCTGGCCCAGGCGACCTCGTCGGCAGCAAAGCCGACAATGTGCTCACCCGATCGGTAAAACGGCAGCAGTCGGTGACGAGCAGCGGATCCAACCAACGTCACGTTTGCAGGGGCCAACTGGAGTGTTGGTTGATTCTGCTCTGCGGTGGCAACCGCCGGAATGCCAACCGTTGCGATCAGAACAGCGAACCATTTCAAGCACGGGAAGAGGGACTGGTGTGACAACCTCATGGTGATATCGCCCTAGAACAGTTCTCTCACCGGCTCACTGCCAAAGTCGACCAGCGGGAATGGGCGCCCCGACGGGCCCGGCAACTCGGTCTCGAGGTCAAAACCAAGGCTGTGGAAAATCGTGGCAGCAATGTCGGCTGGCGGTACAGGCCTCTCGGCAGGAACTGCCCCAATCGGATCACTGGCACCAACAGCACGGCCTCCCTGGACCCCACCGCCGGCGAAATAGGTCGTAAAGCATTGTGGCCAGTGATCTCTGCCGCCAGCCGGGTTGACCTTTGGTGTCCGGCCGAACTCTGCGATGCAGGCGACCAGGGTATCATCGAGCATTCCACGCTGGCTCAAATCATCAATCAGCGCGCTGTATCCCTGGTCGTACATCGGCGCGACGTTATCCCGCATCCCTTCAATCGAAGTAAAAGGTTTGGTCCCATGAATGTCCCAGGTCTGTTCGTCAAAGACCGTGAGAAAGGCGTTGATGGTGACAAACCTGACACCCGACTCAATGAGTCGCCGCGCCAAGAGGCAACACTGGCCGAAGCGTGTCATGCCATATCGCTCGCGAACCGATTCTGGTTCTTTGCCCAGATCGAAGGCTTCCCGTGCCTGGACGCTGGTCATCAATCGATAGGCGGACTCGAAATTACTGTCGAGCAACCGTGCGTCGTCACTGGCTTCAAAATGACGCAGCGTACCGTCGACAATATCTCGAAGTCGACGCCGACGCTCGAGGCGAGCCGTCCCGATTTCATCGGGAGGCAGCATATCGGGAATACGAAAATCTGCCTGCGAAGGGTCGGCATTCAAGACAAACGGGTCATAAGCCTTCCCTAAAAAACCTCCCGCCTGGCCATTGGGAAGGTTGCCACCTCCTCGTCCCATGAGCTCCGGCAAGATGATGTGTGCCGGCAGGTCTGTACGACGGCCGCGGAGGAACTCGACCGCTGCGCCATAGTGGGGAGAAATTACGCCCGCATTTCCGAAACGACCGGTCTGCATCATTTGCCAACCGGCATCGTGGACCGCGGCACCGGTGTGAAAACAGGAACGCACCAGCGAGAACTTGTCAGCCACTTCTGCATGACGAGGTAGGATTTCTGATAGCTGGAAATCACCTTTCGTGCTGATGGCCTGAAACGGCCCCCTGACCTCAAGAGGTGCTTCGGGCTTCACGTCAAACGTATCGAGTTGACTGGGAGCACCAAGGTTAAAAATCATGATCGCCGACCGCCGCTCATGCTCTGGCTTGATGGCGCCGTGCTGCCGGGCAGCGAGATAGCCAGGCAAGGTCAACCCCAACGCTCCCAGGGCCCCTGCCTGGAGAAAGTCGCGTCGTTTCACTCGACTACATGTGTGAGCCGAACCACGATCGAGCAAAGTCAGCATCGTGCCAGTCCTGGTGACGCGAAAGGGTTGGAAAAATGTGTCGGCCAGCTGCGACAAAACGGCAGGACCACCCCCTCATCATACCGTAACTGCTGCAATACATCAAAAGGCAATCAACCAGAACAGACAGACAGACAGACAGACAGACAGTGTACTAATACCTACGGCAGATTACCAGGACGATACCTACGGCAGATTACCAGGACGATGCCAGCCATCGCGGGCAGAAAAATCGGCTGCACAATTCTCTGGGTGTCGACATCAAGGTGGAGTGGATCTATGCGTCAGGCGCCGATGGGAAACTGCTGCTGCAGGTAGAACAGGCGGTGGGCGGGACATGGTCCAGCGGGTCGGCAGGCTTTACCACTGGCAGCCGACCACCATGGCGGACACGTACAAGATGCCCCCCGCGGCTCGTAACCCTCGGGCACCCGATGGGACGTCGCCTGGGCCGAAGTCAGCAAAGCGGCCTGCATCAAGAAGAACTGATCCGAATACGAACGCGATCAGCTCCAGCGGCTGCATTATTGAGCGATCAGCTCCAGCGGCTGCATTATTGAGGAGTGTGGCAGGTGGCAAGTGTCACTTGCCACCTGCCACGTCTCGCTACATGCTTCGCTTCCGCAGTACAATCACAGCATGGCCGATGATTAACATCAGCACCAGGCTGGATGGTTCGGGTATTGCGTCTGCCGGGCCGGCAGCGTGCTGACCTCACCGTCGCTCAGTGCGTGGCTCCAAATCTCCAATTGGTCGAGCTCACCGTGAAACTGTTGATGCCCCGAAAGGTAGGGGTTGCCACGAGCCTGGCCGAATTTCAGGGTCTGGTGGGCGTTCAATATACCGCCGTGGGTTTTGGTCACGGTCAAAGCCCCGTCGACATAAAACTTGTCCGTCCGAGTGGCACCGTCCATTTTGCTGGTATAGACCAGGTGGGCTCAGGTGTCAGCGGGGACGTCGTTAGGACTGCCAGAGCAGCCACTTTCGCCAGGGCCGGTTCCACATAGGTTGGCGAAAACACGATTTTCGCCTGATCCTTTCATGTGGTTGACTAACCGATTGCCGTACTCGTTGTGGCTGTTAGTCAATAGCGAGTTGTAAGTATTGCTGGCGGTTCCGTCGTACTTAACCCAGTACGCGACGGACGAATCGTCTCAGAACCCTTTGGCAACATTACCCAAACCGCCTGAGAACCTTAGTTGAAGGTACTCGTCATCCAGCTGCAACGCCTGGCCGCCCGGGGAGCCGACATAGGTGGCGCCACTACCACCTTGCACGACGGCATCGCCCCCTTGTATTTCCTCCGCGGTATTGCCATCCAGCAATCACTGCGCTCACAACGCGGCGTCAACTTGCTGCGTACAGACCCCCATGACCGCCACGGCGGCAAGCAGGGCAACTGCTGTTAGTTTCATTCTCATCTTGCTGTCCTCCTTTTGTTTGAATTGCTTCGTGTTCATGAGATCAGTCTCCTCTCAAAAAAGGTGTTAAAGGATAGATAGGTGTCTCAGGCACCGGGCTGAGATACACCACATAACAACAAACAAAAACCTTCGAGCCTAATAAAGTTTCCCTCGGGTTGTTGAAAATGGGTGAGTCACTCTTAATCAAGGTTGGGTGCGGGTAAATGATACAGTTGGTTTACAAACTTCCTCTAGATTACCAACATGTTTTGATGAAAAGTCATCCGAAAGGTCGTAGATACCGACTGCGTGCCGAGGTGCAGGGAGAAAAGCACTCGTTAGAACCAGGGCCGAAATCTTCAGCGGCCGAACTGCTTGAACCTGTCTCATCATCAGCATCCCCTGCCAGATGGATCCCACTTTCTGTTGGGCACTCGAACCTGTGTAAGTTACGTCTACTGCGAGGGCGGGGCCGCTGCAACCGAAAAGAAAAAAATAAGGATCGAGAGATCGTATGTCAGTTAACTAGCGTTACCTCGTAATCGGTAAATCTTACCTCCTGGAAACCGCCCGCCAAGTAACCTCTTTGGAGATCGGGAAGTGGCCAAGACACTATTGATCGAACGACCGGATGGTAATTTCTGGTCCCATTAAATCAAGCGTAAAAAACAATTTAAACTACGCTGTTTTTGGGAGAGGAAGCTGCCAGACGTCTTGCCGTAGAAAGGGTAATTTACGTGACGATCGCTCAAACCGCACGATTTTGGCCAATTCTGTTTTGAGGAAGCCGACTGAAGATCGGTGTTGCCTATTGCAATAATCGGTCGAGCTCTTCTCGATAGAGAAAATTCATGACTAAAGGCTGTGAATGGTTCACCTGAGATTGTTGCCACGTGGCGATCAGACCCTGGTTGGTGGAGAGGACATCGACATACCGACTACAACCGGTGCCCCAGGGACTTACGAACAACGGCCTGAGCACCGAGAGACGGTGGATACAACTAAAATCCCCGTCAACGATGTACCCCGCGCCGCCAAGCTCTTCGCAGGAATAACCCCGCGGGCGTTTAACCGCTTTGGTGTGCTCTTGCAGATTGCGAACCGCCTCGCCACCATCGTAGAATATCAGGCTCACCTTGTGATGGCGAAATCTCCCTAGCTGTGGCACATCGACGACACAGGTTGCCCGTGTCATGGCAACGTCCCAGGTGACCCCTCTGGGAAAGAAATCGTAAACCACTGAACCAGGCACCACTTCGCCGGCATGCATTCCTGCAACCCCACTGTTGGAACTGGTCCAGCAGTAGGGATGACTGCAAAACAACAACTTGAGATTTGCACCATCCAGGTCGTAAAGAAACGGGTCCTTGACGTGAAGGAAGCGTGGATCTGCGGATTGCAGAATGGTTCGTACGGGCCCGTTTGCCAAACCTTCGAGGGTAGGTGCTTCGAGCTGCTCGATGGTCCAGACACCGGCCCCTGGTTTGAGGAAATCCTCAAGCCCTTCCGGGTATGCGATTCCTGTTTTTTCACTCGACACAAAAAGTTCGACCGTACCGTGTGTGGTGAGCCGCAAGGCTGCTCCCTCGATTGAAAGTACGTCGCGCCCCTCAACCCCCAGATTTGCTTTGGTGAAGGCGATGGCCTCTTCAAAGGGATCCTCGATACTGCCCGCTCGCATTACCGATAACTTCCATCCCCGCCGGCCACTGGCCAATCCCAGTCGCGAATCTCCGGCATCTCGATACCGGCCAACAAGCAGCAAGGTTCCATCAGCTGCCTGAATCATGTTTCCTCCTCCAAACCAGAAGCCCGCTGCGTCGGCATGGGGCGCAACGATCGTGCGGGCACGGCGCTGATCGATCAGCGCCGTGGTGAGACGAATCAGCGCAGCTTCGTCGGCTTTGGAAAGCTTTCGCATGAGAGAGCCCCTGTTGGGATGTTTGTTCAGGGCAGGGGGGGAGGGTATAGCTTACTTTGGTTTGGCGATAAAATGGTCTCCCGCGGTTGGCAGTACCAGGAGGTTTTTTCCAAAACCCCAGCTTACGATATCCTGAGGGCGGCTGCACCGCGAGTTGGCAGCTCAAAATCGTCGCTTGACCGGGGAATCGCATGATGCCGAGCGGTTAGAGCTGCTGCGCGACGCCTGGTTACCCCGCATAGGGCACGGGCAACCTGACATTCCGCCAGGCCTGCCTGGGGACGAAGCCAAACGTAGGGCTGACAAGATTGAGGTTTTAGTACAGGCACAACTTGCCAAACGCCAGACGGGCAATTCCGACCATTAGTTTGGTGCCCAAGCGATAATTTTTTCACTTGCAGGCAACGGCAGCTATTCGGCCGCGGCCGGCATCCGCTCGCCATCGTTTTCGGGCCCCAGCTCTTCATCCATAGTTGAGAAGTACGCCACCATGGCGACCAGCATCAGTATGACAGCAACCCATGTGGTCCATTTTTTGTGCATAGAAACTCCCTGCTTGCGATTATGTTTCTGCGGATGGTTTCCGTGCTTGTGGTGAGCGTGTTTGTTCTTGTGTTGACTCATAACCTCAACTTTTCAGCAAAGAGAAAAAAAAGAAAACCACCACCGGCACCAACGGTGTGCGAAACTCATGTGGCATGCACGTCGACGTGCTCCAAATCCTCGTTGGCCAGCAGATCTTTCGCGCGGACAACTTCCGCAGCGGTCCCATGCAGAACCACCAGGCAGTTACCCTGTTTGAGTTGTTTTTCATAAAGGACGAGATGATCTTTGGACAACCCCAGGTGCAGCAAGCCGGCAAAGACCGCCTCGATCCCCCCCAGCACAGCCCCTCCCTCGACGGCACCCACCATCATGCTCAAAAGCGGCCCTCCCACGACCAGGGGTCCGATTCCCGGCACAAACAAAAAGCCGGCCCCAGCCAACAGTCCAAAAAGGCTGCCCCAAACGGCACCTTGCTTGCCCCAAAAAGACATCGCTTCGCCAGCGGTCACATAACCATGAATGTGTTTGTCGTCGGCATGGTCCTTGCCAATCACCGAGATGCTTTCCGCAGCAAAGCCTCCAGCCTGGAAGATTCGGACCACCTCGAAGGCTTGCTCGTGATCGCGCACTACGGCAATACAAACGTTCTTATCGGTCATGGTTCTTTCGATAGCCTTCCGCAAATGTGCGAGGTCGATGGTAACGCCGGCCGAGCCAGGGATTCCTGGCGGCTTTTCGCGATGCCCTGCCGGGAAAGGCTCCGTTCCGATTTCCCAGGAATTCAATCCGACCAGGAGGCCAACTCGCCCTGAAGCCCCCGACATTAACCAGCAAACGATCCCTTGTACAGCCTAAGATTCGGGGATTTTTTACAAACTGGCCAGGCCGGTAACCTGCCAGCAGGTCGCTGGTACTCATCACACGTCGTTCAGTGTGTAGGGTGCCCGATAATTTTTCGTAAGCATCTGATTGGCCTCGTCGCAGTCGACGAACCTTTCGCTTTGCAGGTTGAAGTCCAACTGGCGGTTGACCCGAAATGCAATGTCGCCCAGGTGCACCAGGGCGCAGGACCGATTGGCGATCTCTGCAGACGCCCTGGTTGGTGTGCGGTTACGAACCGCGTTGAGAAAGTCATCCATGTGTTCGGGGTATCCTCTCTGGCCACGGGTTTCTGGCAACTCCCGGGGACCTTTTTTACGTTTTCTGCCTAAATAGACATTAAATGCACCTCGGCGAGAGAAGACCATGTAGCCATCGGTTCCGTAGAACACATTGCCGTTATCGAATCCATGCATGCCGTACTCGGTAAACGGATAGTTTTCATAGACCAGCAGGCGGCCGTCGGGATATTCATAAGTTACATGCATGTTGTCGGGGTAATCACCAAAATGTCCATGTAACATCATGCGGCTTCCTCGGGCAGTCACACGGACAGGCAATTCAGGGTCGCCGAGTCCCCAGCGAGCCATGTCGATATCGTGGATGCCGTCATCCCCGATTTCACCATTGCCATAGTCGCGAAACATGCGCCACGACTGGTGGAACCGTTGGCGATTGAAGGGCCGTTTGGGGGCCGGTCCCAACCATCGATCATAGTCAACGCCTTCGGGCGTCTGGCTGTTGTCTGCAGGAGCAATGGTATTGCGAAGTTCAGCAGTCCAGGCACGGGCAACTTTCACTTCTCCGATGATCCCATCGGCCAGTAATTTTGCAGCCTGGTACGTTACCGGGCTTGATCGCATCTGGCTGCCATGTTGCACCACGCGTCCATATTTTTCGGCTGCGGCGACAACCTGTTTTCCTTCGTCGTAGACATGAGAAATTGGCTTCTCAATGTACGCGTCTTTCCCTTCGGCAAGTGCCCGGAGGGAGATTGGGGCATGCCAGTGGTGTGGGGTGGCAATGATCACGGCATCGATACCCTTATCGGCGATCACATCCTCGTATCGAGAAGTCTGCTGCGGTGCAACCGCCTGGAAACCATCGATGAGTTTTGCGGTTGCGGCGAGTTGTTGCGGATCGACATCGCAAAGCCAGCCAAACGAAACAGGCTGCCGTCGGTTAATAAGCCTTTGCACGTGTACCTTCATTATGCCGCCACAACCAATAATGCCGAGCCGAATTGTTTCGGCCTTCTCGGCGGCCGACGTGTGGACACCACCGAGCGTCGCCAGGGCAGTCGTAACGGCAGCAGTTTCACCACTGTGGATCATGAATTCTCTTCGGGAAGATGTGCGTTTTTCCATGGGAAGGTCTTGCTCCAATCGTTTCAAAGTTTCACGAGTCCAAAAAATTACTTCGGTGGCCAATTCAAGTGCCGCTGTAGAAATTCAAAAGTTCCCACGCCATTGATGGAGTGGGGACCAACAAACCATTCAATTTCTGTATGGCCCGGAAGGTTTAGCCGGGCTGCGTAGAGAAACCGAACGCGCGCGTATTCCCAGGCCACGGTCCAGTCGTCGGCAACGCCGTCAAAATGCCCCCGTTCGACCATAAAGGGCCGCGGGGCAATGAGTGCTGCCATTTCTGCATAATTGTAGGTGTGTCCCAGGTCCCATTCGAAAATCTCGTATTCACTTGTACCCATATAGCTTCGTGGATTTTGGGTCGAGGCGTTCTTGTCGACCCATTCGTTGAAATCGGCAGAGCAGATCGACAAACAGTAGTCGGTCACCAAGGGGGGTACCCGCATCGCCGTTTTGCCTCCATAACTCAAACCATAGAACGCGATTCGATCGGGATCGACGAACGATTGGGTTTTCAGCCAATCGACAATCTGCTGGTGTTGCGGGGTGATGATCGAAAAAAGCGTCTTCCCCAGTGAGTTGGCCTTGCGCTGCAGGGTCCGGAAGCGATGTCCGAAAATATAAAGATTTTGCGGGGCAAACGTCACGAAACCCCGCTCGGCCAATGTGGTCGCGAAGGCCTTGTAATAGCGATGCCCTTTTTCTCCAATGACGCTTTGGGGACGTCCTTCCAGGCCATGCTGGCATACCACAACGGGCCGCGGTTCTTGAGGCTGGATATCGGTCGGGACGGTCAGAATGCCGTAGGCGAATAAGTCATCAAACACGTCGACCACCACTTCATACCGTTTCCATTTATCGGACTCAGCAATGAGCCGGGTGTGGGCATTGGGTGGGAGCAAATCGAGATCAAAGTGACCGATTACCTCCTCGCGGAATTCCTGGCGAAACGGTTCGATCGATTTTTCGTACGCTTCGATCGACGAGGTATCGAGCTTATCCCAAAACCGCTCCTTGCGCACCTGGTGACTTTTGCGCAACAGGGCCTGCGTGTGACGTTCCAGTTCGTCGAGCTGGCGGTTGTGCCGGGCCTTCTCACCAAATTGTCGGCCAGGCGGGTTCGGAGGAGCTTGAACTGTGACCAGGTTCCCCTCGCCGGAGAGTGAATTGAGGAAAGATTTCAGGGCCGGGCTGGAACCGGGGAACTCGCTCTGGACAACTGTGAGCCATGGGGCCTTGCTGAGTGGTCGCACGACTTGTCGGGCTGTCGCGGTAAAATCGTGCACTGCCGGCATGGTTGCCAGCCGGATTTCATGCGGCGCCCCCTTTCCGCTTTCGGCGGGAGGATGGCTTGACCGCGGGGCCGTGCCGACTTCGACCACCAGGCTTCTTGGCGCTATCATCGCCGCCAACTCGGCGTCCCCAAACCGGGTTAGCAGGGAAAAAACCATCCGGTCGACCGGTTGATCCCACAACTGGTCCATGTTCCCCAGGGCACCACTGACGCAGACGGCATCAATCCGTGGATCAACGGCGGTTGCATAACAAGCAATCAAACCACCATCTCCCCAACCGATCGCACCGATCGGCAACGGTTCTCTCGATTCGGCCAACCAGTCGACCAGGGCCAATACCTTGTTGACTTCGTAACCAGTCATCGTCCGCCCCATTTCGTAAGCGGCACGCTGAATCCACTCACGGTTCGAAATGCCGTTTTGTTTGACGGCACGGTCAATGAGTGTTGGCACGACAACCAGGCAGCCGTTTTCGGCCAGTCGGCGGGCAAACTGTTCGCGTTTTGCCAGGCCTTCTGTCAAGCCACAAAGTTGCTCGGGCGTAACGTCACAGTGGGGCAGGGCGATGACGCCAGCGATCGGCTTGCGGCCAGTGGGCGCAAGCAGCAGGCCCTCGCCGTGCACATTGCCAAAGGCTGGCCAGCGGACGGCAAAGATTTCGTAACCAGGGCCTTGACCGACCAGGGCAGATCGTTCGGTTGTGGCTTGCAGGCTTGGCGCAGAGAACTGGTTGCGCCTGTCGGCCAGGCCAAGCATTTGTTGAAGTTTATGGCGGTTCGGTTCAATAGAGTCCTGGTACGCGGCAGAGCCGGACAGGTCGCGGTGCCAGTGCCCCGCCCGTAGCGACTTGGACTGTTCGATTTGCCGGAGCAAAAAAAGATCGGCAGCGGAAACAAGCTGAGATGCAATATCCCCCTCGCGCGTCAGCAGTTTGGTTCCGGCCAGGGGGACTGGCTGCACACTCTCATCAGCTGCCAGTGACTGCATCACTGAAAGCAGGAGCAACGCCAACACAGTCGAAAAATGAATGGCAAGAACTGGTTGCATCAGGTGAATCGATTGCAAATCGTGAGTAGGAAGCAGTGGCATCTCAAGCAGCACGGTTAACCGGACCGGGTCTCCGTGCTGGTCAGTATACCGGAAGGTTGAGTCAGCGGCAAAACGGATTCATCATCTGGCACAAAGTGTCACTCAGGCGAAAACCCAGTAGAGTGTGATGGTGACTGCCAGTAAAACGGCTGCAACAATTCGCGGATCGGTGAGGCCCGTAATTTGGCCCGACGTGATCACGGCAAACGGGTTGGGCCAGCAGAGCTCCTTGGTTTGCTCTGAACTGGGGGCCGGGGTAAGAAGACTGACTGTGAAAAAGACCACGGTACAAATCACAAAAAGCCACCAGGCTTGCAGCATGAAGGGGATTCCCAAGGCATCGGTAAACACTTTTTCCTCGCCGACCAATGGGAAATCGAAGGTGAAGACAAGTGCACCCAACACAAAACCTGTAATCAACGTCGCCAGGGACCCCTGTCGTGTACCGCGTGGCCAGAAGACCCCCCACAGGAAGACCACGGAGATAGGAGGTGCGAGACAGGCAATCATGGCATTGATCCCGGTGAAGACACTCTCAAAGCGATCACCTTGGGTGGACCACATGATGGCCAATAGCATTACCACACAGGCAGTCACGCGACCACTCAATACAAGCGTGCGATCTCCTGCCGCCGGATGCAGGTTCTTGATCAGGTCGATACTCACCAGGGTGGCTGCACTATTGAGTGCTCCGGCAACCGTACTCATCACTGCGGCTAACATGGCAGCAGCAATCAGTCCTTTGAGGCCGCTGGGAATTAACTGGTCAATCAATACGGGGAGAGCCTGATTAGGATCATCGCCGATCAAATCCTGGAAAAGTACATAGGCCATGACTCCCGGTAGACACATGCAGAAGACAGGTAAAACCTTTAAAAAACCGGCAAAGAGCGGTCCTAATTGGGCATCACGCTGCGTTTCGGCACCCAAGACACGTTGCACGATCGTTTGGTCGGCACACCAATACCAGATTGCCAACACCGGATAGCCGGCCAGCATGTGGTACCAGGGAAAAGCACCTTCGCTACGGACCATACTCATTTGGTTCGGTTGGGCTGCGGCAAGGAATTCGCTATAAGAGTCGATCCCGCGGTCCCGCAACGCCACGAGGCCAAACCACGTGATTGCCAGAGAACCGACCAACAGCAAGATGGTTTGAATCGACTCGGTCACGACCACTGCCTTTAGTCCCCCCAGCACGGTGTAAAGGGCTGTCGCCGCAGCGATGACGATGATCGAGGATTGGATTGGCATATCGAAGAACTGTTCCATCAGCTTGGCACCGGCAAAGAGGCTCATTCCGATATGAATGAACAGCGCGCCGACGACGGCCATAAAGGCAAGAAACATTCGTGAACCGAGTCCGAAGCGTCGTTCCAGGTATTCCGGCAAGGTGGATATCTTGTTACGAAAATAGAAGGGGGCAAAAACCAACCCCAACAGAATCAGAAAAAATATAGCCATCCACTCAAAGTTGCCAACGACTAACCCTACCCGATAACTGTCGGCCGCCAGACCGAGCAGATGCACTGTTGAGATGTTCGTGGCAAACAAGGCCATGCCAATCATGGGCCAATGCAGTTTGCGACCGGCCAGGAAATAACCAGCGGTGGTTGTTCCCTGCCGACGTGAGGACCAGACCCCCACGAAGATAATACCAATCATGTAGGCGACAATGATCGTTGCATCGAGCGCGCCAATTTTGAGACTGGATTCCAACATTAGTAGATTCTCTCGTTACGGGTTCCATTTTTTCCCGTAACCGAGGGCCGCGCCGCCGTCGGGACAAATCGTCTGCCCAGTCATAAACGAAGCCTCGTCAGAAGCAAGGAAGGCACAAACTTCTCCCATTTCCTCGATCGTAGCCATCCGTCCCATGGCGTGAATATGATCCACGCTTTGCAGTGCCGTGTCGGGGTCGAATTCAGTGCTGGCCCACTCTCGCATTAGGGGCGTCATTACCCCGGCCGGGCAAACCGCATTGACGCGTACACCTTCGGAAGCCAGGTCGATCGCAAGAGCCCGTGTGAGGCCAAGCTGACCTGCTTTTGTGGTCGCGTAACTGGCGGCAGACGATTGCCCAATGAGCGCGACTTCACTGGACATATTAATAATGTTGCCCCTGGTCTTGCGCAAATGCTCGATGGCAAACTTGCAGCCCATAAATGTGCTCGTCAGGTTCAATCGCAACAAGCTTTCAAAGTCGGCCACCGAGATTTCGTCGATAGAAATGGTGGGCGGATGCCAGCCCGCGTTGTTGACAATACAGTCGAGTTGTCCCCAGCGGTCGATGGCGCTGCCAATGACTGCTTTCATGTCTGTTTCACGCGTCACGTCGCAGGAAACAAATGCGGCTTCGGTGCCAGCCGCAACCAGTTCCTGCTCTGCCCGCTTGCCATCCTCTTCGCCACGGGCGGCAATGATAACCCGGGCACCATATTTGCCAAAAATCTTGGCACATCCGAAGCCAATCCCCTTGGAACCACCTGTGATGACGGCCACTTTGCCTGCTAATTTCATGGGGAGCCTTTCTCGGGTTTTCAGGAGACTTTTGCCGGCACCGAAAAAATTTCTGTGTGAACTTGTGACGTTGCCGGGCATCGGCACGCGATCATACCGTGTGCCTATCCGGTGGTAAACGGAGGCACGTCTAGAGAAGGCGATCGTCACCAGGCCACGGTACCAGGCCGCATTGTTCGGCTGAAAATGGTTTGCACGCCCAGCAGCCCGGTGGTAAACCACCGATAGCCATACGAAGACGTGCTTACGCGCCAAGGCAGCTTTTTGTAACACGGGAAGCGGTGACCTGGCGGACGCAAAGTCAGTGGCCAAAAGCACAACGTTTCGGCTATAATCGGGTTTCTATACTTTTGGGGAATCTTACGAGACGAATCAGTCCCATTGCGATCCATGTCCGACCAAATACAATCTCTTTTGTCTGAACGTTTTATTTATCGCCAGTTCACCGAGGACGAACTCACCAGGTTCGCTAACGACGGCTACCTTTTGTATGGCTCGATTCTGACCGACCGCGGTTTGCAGGCAATACGTGACGAATGCATGGTGGCATGGAATGCAGAAAAAGGCGCTTTCGATGCCAACGGGACGTGGCTTCAGAACGCGCTGCTCGGCAATATTCATCACCATGCATCCCTGGTCCGGCAGTATTATTTTTCAGGCCCGCTGGTCGACGTTGCCACCCAGGTTATTGGCCCTAACATCAAGGCAGCGACAAGTCAGCTCACCTTCAAGATGCGTGGTAACAACCAGTCATTTGCCTGGCATCAGGACAACTCTTACGGCGAGTTGGATCCGTATAACGCGATCTCCTGTCTGACCGCCCTCGACGATGCTGACCAGGAGAATGGCTGCCTGTGGCTCGTTCCTGGCAGTCACAAGCAGGGGCAGGTTCGCGAGGGGTACACCCCTGATGACATCAAACAGCGCAAGCCGGTTGAGTTGGAAGTCGACGATGCGCTAGCCCGGCCAATGCCGCTGCGGGCAGGTGAGTGCCTCTTCTTCCACTGCCACATGCTCCACAAATCGGAGGGCAACCACTCACAAGACCGGGACCGGCGGATTCTCTTCATGCGCTATGCCGATGCCGATGCCGTGGAAGTGTACAACGATCGGCAGCCCCGCCTCGGTCGGCTCGTACGCGGCACGACCCGGTTCGACGAGGTCCTTCAATACGAAGCTAACTTGGCACTGGAGTAATGTGGTGAAAATGCTGGCCTGGGTGAGTACGGTCATTCTGACCCTCTGTGCGTTGCAGTCAGCCTACGGGCAGTTTAAAGCCGGGGCCGCTGCCGTTGACATTACGCCGCAGCAATTTCCCGTACTTGTCAACGGCGGAATGCTCAACCGCAGCGTCGACAATGTAAAGAGCCGCCTGTTCGCACGGGCGATTGTGCTGGATGACGGGCACGATCGCATTGCAATCGTTGTGGTTGACAGTTGCATGATGCCGCGGCCACTTCTCGATGACACCAAGCAACGCGCCGCGGCACAGACAAAGATTCCTGCCGACCGTATGCTCATCTCCGCCACACATACCCACACGGCTCCCGCTTCGATGGGCGCACTGGGGACCGATCCCGACCTGACCTACATTCCTCTCTTGCGGCGGAGTCTTGTGCAGGCGATTGTCCGGGCGGAGGCAAATTTAAAACCAGCCCAGGCGGGTTGGGCTGTAGGCGATGCGGCCCAGTTCACCGCTCTGCGGCGCTGGATTCGACGGCCTGATCGGATTGGAAAAGATCCTTTCGGTAACCTGACCGTTCGCGCAAACATGCACGCGGGGGCTAATTGGAATGACGTTACGGGTGAGTCGGGTCCGGAGGATCCCAGCTTGTCGCTCATCTCGATTCAATCGACGGATGGACACCCGCTGGCGCTTCTTGTCAATTTTTCGATGCACTATTATGGCGATGGTGGCGGGTTGAGTTCCGATTACTTCGGGCTCTTTTGTCACGAAGTCCAAGCTCGGTTGAGCGGTACTCACGGTGATGTCGATCCGCCTTTTGTGGTCGCCATGTCACACGGCTGTAGCGGCGATATTTGGCGGCGAGATTACAGGTTGGGCAGCAAGGTCGAGTCGGACATTGCCAGTTATGCCCGTGGACTTGCTGAGATTGCCGCCGGGGCGTGCAGCGGCATCGAGTACAAAACCAACCTGGATGTAGCGATGTCGGAGGCTCGGCTGCAACTCAATTACCGGGTACCAGATCAACAGCGTTTAGAGTGGGCTCGACGAATTGTCGAATCCCTGGGAAATCGACTTCCCGAGACGACCACCGAAGTCTATGCCCGTGAACAACTTTTCTTGCACGAACGGCAGTCGACAGAAATTGTAGTCCAGGCGGCGCGAATTGGTGACATGGGCATCGCCACAACCCCTTGTGAAACGTACGCGCTGACCGGGTTGAAAATCAAGCTCCAGAGCCCACTGGAAAAGACGATGGTGATCGAGTTGGCCAACGGCGGTGATGGCTACATCCCCCCACCCGAGCAACATTTGCTGGGTGGCTACAACACGTGGCCTGCACGTTCGGCCGGCTTGGAAATTCAGGCAGAGCCGATCATTGTCGAAACAGGGTTGAGATTACTTGAAAAAGTGGCGGGGCAGCGGCGGCGCCGTTTTCGTCAAACCCAGGGAACTGCTGTCAAGGCTCTCCTGGCTGCCAGTCCGGTAGCCTACTGGCGACTCGATGAGTTCGCCGGTCCCCGCGCAATAGACCTTTCCGGGAAAAACTGTGACGCAATCTATGAACCACCGGTCGCTTTCTTCCTGGAAGGCCCGGGCTCGGAAAAGTTTTGCGCCGGTAGTGAAGTCAACCGATCAGCCCATTTCGCGGGTGGTCGCCTGAGGGCACGCGTCCCCGACCTCAAGGACCAATATTCCGTGGCAATCTGGTTTTACAATGGTATGCCTGTCGACGGTCGCCCCATCACCGGTTGGTTATTTTCACGCGGATCGGACCATGGTTTTCATGCTCATGGTGATCATCTTGGTTTGGGCGGTACCCTGGGGCACGCGGGAAAACTGGTGCTGCCTGGCGGGAGCCGGCCGGAGGATTCGGGCAGTGAGCACGCGACCCTCCTTGGGGGGCAAACTGAAGTCGAGCGATGGACTTGGAACCACATCGTGTTCGTACGCGACGGGACCGACGTGCGGGTTTACTTGAATGGTAACCCTCAACCGGAAATCGAAACGGTATCCCCCACCGACGCTCACAGCGATTTGGACCTGTTGTTCTTTGGTGGCCGAAGTGATGGCGATTCAACCTGGGAAGGTCGCTTGGACGAAATTGCGGTATTCGATCGCGCGCTGACTCCTCAGGAAGTTCAAGGCCTGGTCAACTAGCACCACGGACCGTATGTTTTGGTGTGCGTGAAGTAATTTTGCTGTAACGTGCGGCAACATGGTTGTGTGCGTTGCCAACCGCCAGAGGTTAACCTGGTAGGACCTCAATTGATTCCAGGGGATTTTCTTATGCGAACACCTGTCTTTGCTTTACTTGTATTGGGTGGTTGTGTCACGCAGGTGATAGCCACAGACGGCCACGACACATTACCAGCAACGGCTGCGAATGTGCGATATGGTCCTCACCAGCGGAACGTGCTCGATTTTTGGAAGGCCCCGGGTAACGGTCCTCATCCGCTGGTGGTCCACATCCACGGTGGCGGTTGGACCAGTGGTAGCAAAAAGCGAACCGCTGCTGACGTAAAGCCCTTTCTGGATCAAGGCATCTCCTATGCCGCCATCCAATACCGCTTTTCCACCCAGGCCCCTCTTCCAGCACCCGTACACGATGCGGCACGAGCCATTCAATTCATCCGCTCTAAGGCAAAAGATTGGAGTGTGAACACAAGCCGGATCGGACTGACGGGGGGTAGTGCAGGGGCCTGTACATCCATGTGGATCCTCCTGCACGACGATTTGGCAGATCCGGAATCCGGCGACCCGGTACTACGTGAATCGACCCGTGTGGCTGCAGCGGCAGTTCGAGCAGGGCAAACCTCGATTGACCCTAAAGTGATTGAAAGATGGTTAGGACCCAATGTGTTACAGCACCGCATGATTGCTCTCGGGGTTGGCGAAAAAACGATAACTGATGCATTAAAGAACTATGCACAACACCGTGTAACCTACGTTGAGTTCTCTCCTTACAATCACCTTGATGGACAAGACCCTCCCCTTTTTATGTCGTACGGCAATAACATGACGCTGCCTTCTGAAAATCCAGGTCACGGGATTCACCATCCGGTATTTGGCATCCGGCTGAAGGAGAAGGCCGACCAGGCGGGTCATGAATGTCATCTACTAATCCCGGGGATTTCTCAACCAGAAGAGTACGCAACCCCGATGGATTTCCTCATCGCGAAATTATTAGCTCCTTAGACGACAGGTGGGTACCGGCCGTTGGCCAGCCTGGGAATTCTCACCAAAGCTGGTAAAGTCCCCGAATTTCCTGGGGGATTCCACGAGTCTTCCTGTTGTCACTGGGCTGGTGATCACGGCCCATCGAAGCCCCGCAAGGACCGCGGCAAAACTGTCGTCCTTCAGGTTATTGGCGAACTGCCGGTAATCGGCTATGATTCTCGGCGAGGCTGGTCCTGATTTCCACCTTCATCACCGCGGTATTTGGGAGAAATAAATCGTGGCCAAGAAAAAAATCAGTTCGTCGATTGGGCGCAAGTCTCGCTCAAGTTCGGGGCCAAAAGCGGAGAAAAAGGTCCCTGCCAAAAAGTCGGCCAACAAGAAAAAGCCGACGGCAAAAAAAACGACCAATAACCGGTCGCGCGTCAAGAAGGCCCCCACGGTTGTTATCGCACCGGCCGGGCATTCGGTCTATTCAAATCACCAGATCGGACAAGTCGCCGGCAAGTTATGGAAAACGCTTGACGGTCAAGGAGCGCAAAGTCTTGCAGCGCTGAAGAAATCAACCAATGACCCGGATGACCTTGTCGTGGCTGCCGTAGGGTGGCTCGCGCGGGAAGACAAGCTCGATTTTTCAGCTAACGACGGACGGTCGGTGAAAGTATCGCTGCAGTAGCGGGAGAGAATTTTTTCCTGCGTCACGCGCGACTATTGTCGCACTCAGGTTCGTTGTGCGCGGTAAGATGCCATCTACAGGAAGGCACAAGAGGTTTTCCAAGTAGAGAGTCAACCTGCGGGGGATTAGGTACTTGGCGCAACCGATTGAGTGATTCTTCCAAGACGACTGCATGACCACATTGGCCGAAACAGGTAGAATGGTCGCGTCGCTCAATGGTTTCGTCCTAACCCGCTGACAATGTACCAAGCGAAATGGATCACGCTTTATGTCCATCCGTGTTCAAGCCATCTGCTACTTACTCATACTCTTGGCTTCCCAGGGATCCTTTGCGCAAGAATGGACTCGTTTTCGCGGGCCCAATGGGTCTGGCGTGAGCCATGCCACGACGATCCCCACTACGTGGACCGACGCCGATTATTGTTGGAAAGTACAACTGCCCGGGGTAGGACATTCGTCACCGGTCATTTGGGGTGAGAAGGTATTTCTTCTGAGTGCCGATCCCAGTGATGCAACCCGCTATGTGCTTTGTTACAGCGCGAAGAACGGTTCGTTGCTCTGGCGGCGCAATTTTGAGTCTGCGGTGCACCAGATCCACGGCCGTAGCAGTTACGCGTCATCCACACCGGCCGTCGACGCCCGGCAAGTTTATGTCGCCTGGTCGACTCCTGCGGAAATCACTTTCAAGGCATTCACGCACGAGGGGATCGAAAAATGGAACGTCAACCTGGGATCTTGGGTTGGCCGACATGGCTTCTGCAACTCACCGATCGTCTACGAAAACAAGGTTGTTCTGCACCTTTCTCAACAGGCAGAAAAACTTGATCCGGGCGAAGTGCCGGGCGAGAGTTGCATGGTTGCCTTGGATTGTGCCAGTGGCCGGGAACTGTGGCGAACACCGTTGGTGAGTCGGCAGGTATCGTATTCGGTACCCTTTATTTACACGCCACCTGTGGGCAAGCCAGAACTGGTATGCACGAGTACTGGCAACGGTGTTTTTAGCCTCGATCCCACGACGGGACACAAAAACTGGTCCATCGACACGTTCGATAAACGGACCATTAGCTCGCCAATTCTTGCCGGGGGCCTGATCTTTGGTAGTAACGGGTCTGGGTCGTATTCGGAAAACTATCTTGTGGCCATTCGCCCAGGGAACCATCCGGAAGTCGTCTACACGATGAAGAACAGTTCTCGTGTGAAGGCCCCTTATATACCATCGGTCATCGCCAAGGGAGATACGGTTTTTTTGATTTATGATCGTGGCTTTGCAAGTTGCATCGATGCTCCCACAGGCAAGATTCACTGGATGCAGCGGACAGGCGGCAAGTTCAGTGGCTCACCCGTCCGCGTGCGCGACAAGATTTATGCAATCGATGAGGATGGGCTGGTTTGGGTCATCGCGGCAGACAAGAAAGAGCTGAAGATCCTCGTCAAGAACGACCTCGGCGAGCCAAGTCGCTCAACACCAGCGGTTGCCGGCGGAAAAATGTTCCTCCGCACGGATTCACAACTCTTTTGTGTGGGAGGGATTTCTGCAGAAGAACCAAGTATTCGCACAGGGAAGAAACCCTGATTTCTCCCCTCCAAAGAGGTTGGCCAGTTGCCAACGAAAGTAACCGCTTGATAAGGAGCCACCCATGCCACTTCAGAACCAACTACTCCTGTTCATCTCAGCCTTCGCACCAGGAGACGAGGGGGCCATTCATGCCTACCACCTTGATCTATCGACGGGACAACTACAGTTGATCGACCGCACGACCGACGTGGAGCATCCGTTTTTCCTGGCAATCTCACCGGCACGTAAACATCTCTACTCGATTCATGCACCTGGACAATTTGGCGGCACTAACCCTGAGCAAGTTGCAGCCTATGAGATTGTCGGGCGCACGGGAAAATTGAAATTGCTCAACAGGCAATCGAGTCTGGGTACGGCTTCCTGTTATCTGGACGTTGATCACACCGGCAAAAGCGTGCTTGTCGCCAACTATTCAACGGGTAGTGTTGCAGCATTTCCGATCACGGAAGACGGCTCGCTGGGCGAGGCTGAATCATTCATCCAGCATGCTGGTTCCAGTGTCGATCCAGCACGACAGAAAGGACCGCATGCCCACTCGATCGTGGTAAGTCCTGACAATCGATTCGCCTACGCAGCCGACCTGGGCCTCGATCAGATATTAAGCTACCGACTTGACCCTGCCACAGCAGGACTCACGCCGAACCGGCAGGCTTTTGTACGAACGCCGCCTGGTGGCGGCCCACGTCATTTAACATTTCATCCCAATGCCAAACACCTTTACGTCATCAACGAACTTGAAAACTCAGTCACGCAATACGACTTGGAAACCGACGCCGGAACACTCATTGAACGGGAAACCATCTCGACATTGCCAGCTGACTTTGACGGGGTCAGCTACTGTGCCGACCTGAAAATCACGCCAGACGGGCGTTTTCTCTATGGCACGAACCGGGGCCATGACAGTATTGCTGCCTACCGAATCGGTGCAGATGGCCAGCTCACGCTCCTGGCGATTGAACCAAGCCTTGGCAAGGGGCCTCAAAACCTTGCCATCACCCCGGACGGAAAAATGCTCCTATGTGCGAACATGCCTGGCAATAATGTTGCCGTGTTTAAGATCAATCCTGAAACAGGCAAACTGACCCCTGTCGGGGATCCACTTTCGATCCCTAGTCCCTCCTGCATCATGATCCTTTAGACGATTACGCACGATATCGTAGAATTCAACCGAAGAACCGACTTGCTGCTCTGTGCTTGCCCCAAACGCAAGCGAACCAGCAGCCCCTCTAGAGAGGAACTGGTGATCATGATACCCGTTGCCCGACGAGAATTTCTGCGGCAAGTGTCTCTGTTTTGTACTGCTGCGACGGTGGGAGGTGTGAGCACGACTTCCGCCCCGGCATTAGATCCAATCCAACGAAATGGGGAGTCCAAATTCAAGTTCAGCCTGGCGGCATACAGCTACCGCAACTTGCTACAAGACGGGAACAGTGATTTCAGCTTGACCGACTTCATCGATGACTGTGCCCGAATGCAACTTGAGGGAACCGAACTCACCTCCTATTACTTTCTTGAGCCTGTGACACACGATACCCTGCGAACTCTTAAACAACAATGTTTTCGCCTGGGTCTTGACGTTTCTGGAACGGCTGTTGGTAACGATTTTGGGTTTCCACCCGGCGACAAACGTGACCAGCAAATCGCACATCTTAAACGCTGGATCGAATATGCTGAGATTCTTGGAGCTCCTGTGATTCGCGTCTTTGCCGGCCATGTGAAGGGAAACTCAACTCCGCAAGAAACCCACCAATTGATCGTTTCTGGATTGGAAGAATGCTGCGAATATGCCGGCCAACATGGCATTTTTTTGGCCCTTGAAAACCACGGTGGGCCCACCAGTACGGCCGACGGACTGCTCGCACTGGTGCGTGATGTCAACAGCCCCTGGTTTGGGGTCAATCTCGATACGGGCAATTTTCACTCCGCTGACATCTACGGCGATCTGGCCCGAGTTGCCCCGCTGGCGATCAATGTTCAGGTGAAGGTTGTCGTGAGTGGACCCGACGGCCAAAAACGACCTACCGACTTCCGGAGGCTGGCTCGTATCCTGCGTGAGGCCAACTATCGCGGATATATTGCGCTGGAGTACGAAGAGCCTGCAGATCCACGGGAAGCCTGTCCCATTTACGTCGAGCAGCTGCGGGACGCATTTTCCTCCTGAGCGATGATTCACAAGTCGCAGGGATGTTGCTGGTTCCATTATTTCGCTTTTGGGAAAGTTTAGCGGTTGGTTGCGCCGGGAAAACGACCCAAGGGCGTCATCCTGTAGCGCGATCACCAGTTCGTCGCCCAATAAACGGCTCTTCCGGCCGCAAGGATCATCAGAGAGAGTTTCCTGGTCATTTTTCACCCTTGACTTGTCGCGCAGCAACCAAACGCGGTGCCCGATTTCCAGGGCGGTAGAGGCCGGTAGGAGACAAGTGGGACGGGCCGATTCCTGGCAATGGGTCGGTGGTGCTATTTCAATTTCACCGGCTTGACTGTGGTTGCGTTGGCGCCTGTCAGGTATATTAGGAACTGTCGTTTGCTGGAGCGGGATTTTTTCTACTCGGGAAAAACGGCTCTTTTTGTCCCCCATCGGTGGTGACCGTTGGCTGCCACGAACTGGGTCTCACCGATTACTTCCAGGATGCGTTGTTTGATTGATGGGTGCACAAATATGAATCCACTAAACCAAATGTCCGATGTAGCGCAGCTTTGCGGTGCCGACTACCCCAACGTCGTTACGGTTGCCGTGGACCAGCAGTACTGGCAGGACCAAACGCCCGACCAGCTCATCTGGGGATATTTTTGTCTGGAGATCATTCGCCAGTTCGAACAGACTCTGCTCGACGAAGTTCAACCGATGGTCCACGGTCCGATTCACAGCAGCATCGGTCAGGAGGCAGTGGCCGTCGGGGCGGCCATGGCGCTTGAAACGAACGACAAGATTACGTCAACGCACCGAGCACATCACCATTTTCTTGCCAAGGCAATCGCTCACTACGCGCCGCCTTGTCAGACCATCTGGTCGTATGGCGAGAGTGACGTGCTGCGTAATTGCATTCGAAGGACTCTCGCCGAAATTATGGGACTCAACCAGGGTTGGGTTGGTGGCCGCGGGGGATCGATGCACCTGTTCGATGATGAGTCGGGTAACATCGGGACTCAGGCGATCGTGGCAGGCAATATTCCCTATACCTCGGGAATTGCCTTTGCCGAAAAATTTCGTGGTACAGGTAACGTGGCGCTAGCTTACCTTGGTGACGGTGCGATTTCGATTGGGCCCTTTCACGAAGGAATCTGCCTGGCAAAAGTCTATGATCTTCCTGCTATTTTTGTGATCGAAAACAATCTCTACGGAGTCGCCACACCGGCACGTCAGGCAACAGGCATGGACGATCTGGTTATTCGTGCTGGGGGTTACAACATCCCCGGGTTGATCGTCGATGGAATGAATCCGCTCTCGATGAAGCGGGCAGTACAGCTGGCCAAGCAGCACGCAGTCGATTGTGGTGGCCCGGTCCTGATCGAGGCCAAGACTTACCGCTATTACCATCAAGCTGGCGGCATGCCCGGTAGCGCCTTCGGGTATCGTTCCAAGGAAGAGGAAGCCCAATGGGCTGATCGTGACCCACTTGCCACAGCTCCCCGCGCACTCGTACGTCGAGGTCTGCTGGATGAGGATGGAGTGGCTGCGGTCAAAGAACTGGCGCAGCAACTCATTCAGGACGCCGTCGATTACTGCAGCGAGGCCGACGCCGAAGGAACCCGCTCGATTCGTCCCGAGCTTATTCCCCAGCCAGAAGATGCCCTGGTACACCTTCACAGCGACGGGCAGGAATTCACTGGCGTCATCTATCGCGAGGTTTCTAACGACACCCCCACGCGCAACATCAAAGTAAATCAAGCCAAATCAGCCGTTATTGCCCGCTGGATGGAACTCGAGCCAGAGACTTTTGTGGTGGGCGAAGATGTCGCAAATATGAAAGGCGGTGCCTATGGAGCGACCCGCGATGCGTTGGCGCGCTACGACGAGCGTGTGCTCAATGCACCGATTGCCGAAGGTGGCATTGTGGGCCTGGGGCAAGGGGCCGCCGTCATGGGAATGCGGCCGATTGTTGAAATTATGTTCTGCGACTTTGCCCTGGTCGCCGCCGATGAACTTTTCAACCAGTGTGCAACGTGCCGCTACATGTATAACGGGCGGGTCGATGTACCCCTGGTGGTAAGGTCTCGCTGCTCGGCTGGCCGAGGGTACGGAGCCCAACACAGTGGTGATACGGCCGGATTGTTTGCGCTCTACCCTGGCTGGCGCATTGTGGCCCCGGCGACACCCTTTGACTACATCGGCCTGTTCAACAGCGCCATGCGGAGTCTCGATCCCGTGATGGTCCTGGAGCATCACGAAATTGACCCGCTCGAAGGTCCCGTCCCGGAAGGAGATTTGGACTACCTGATTCAGATGGGACAGGCCAGAATCCGGCGAACTGGCAGTGACCTTACGGTGATTACCTATTTAAGTCTCGTCCCTCGAGTCCTTCGAATTGCCGAAGAACTTGCCAGCAATGAAGGGCTCGATATCGAAGTCATCGACCTTCGCACGCTCGACTACGCACACATCGATTTTGAAACACTCACGACAAGTCTCGAGAAAACAGGGCAGGGGATCATCGTCGAGCAGGCGATGGCGACCCAGTGCCTGGGATCCTACGTCGCGACTCGGCTTCACCAGAATTGCCACGCAACGTTGCGTCAACCGATTCGTCAACTCTCCAGCGCCGCGGTACCGATGCCAGTTTCCAAAGCCCAGGAAACAGCCGTCATGATCAGCGACGATACAATCCGCAACGGATTGATCCAAACAATATCGGGTCAACTGAATCCTGTACTGCAATGAGTTCATTCACTGGCGGCTATTTGCACCGAGCAGGCTCTGATGTTTGATTTCAGTGGAAAAACGGCCGTCATCACCGGCGCGGGAGGTGCCATTGGTGGTGAAATTGCGCGTGGCCTTACGCAAGCCGGGGCGGGCGTGGCCATCTGGGATATTGACCCCGACGCAGCTCGCCGCAAAGCCGACGAAATTAGCACGGCTACCGGTGGCCAGGTCCTGGCCGTCGAGTGCGATGCGGTGTTGAAATCAAGCGTCGAAGCAGCACTTGACAAAACCGTCGCACACTTTGGCACCATCGACATGCTGGTGAACGGGGCAGGGGGGGGACAGAAAAGTACCACCACCAGCGAGGAACTTGAGTTCTTCGACATTGATCCGCAGGCAACTCGCGAGGGTATCGACCTGAATTACTTGAGCGCGGTAATTCCATCGCAGGCGGTCGGTCGACTTTTCGCCAAAAAAGAAGCAGGTGCGATCGTCAACATTACGTCGGTTGGGGGCGGGTTGCCACTGTCACGCGCCCTGGCCTACTCCAACGGCAAAGCGGCTGCCGATAGTTTTACCCGCTGGCTTGCGGTCCACATGGCCACTACCTACTCAGCGAGAATCCGTGTGAATGCCGTCGCCCCTGGATTTATCATCACCGACCAGAATCGTTTCTTGTTGGTCGATAAGAAAACGGGAAACCTGACCGAGCGGGGAGAAACAATCCTCAGGAATGTTCCTGCGGCACGTTTTGCAGAACCGGACGAAATCGTGGGCGGAGTTCTCTGGCTACTTTCAGATCAGGCAACGTTTGTGAACGGGGCAATCGTTCCCATCGACGGTGGTTTTTCGGCGTTCGACGGGGTTTAGGGTAGTGGCCTGCGTTCCCAGCCCGACGCGATGCATCACGAACTCGTGTCGCCACCCGGCGTTTCACGCAACTCGAGCACCTCGCCATCGGGACCGTAGAAATAGACGATCCAAACACCCGGCCGGAATTCTACCGGCTCACTAATGAAGCGAACGCCCTTGGCCTTGAATTTCTGGTAGTCACCTCGGACATCGTTTGACTGCAAGCCGATATGGACAAACGCCTGATCGGCCTGGCGCATTTCCGAGGCCAGCGGGGCGCCTCTTGGTTGAGTATATTCGAACAGTTCCAGCATGGTTTCGCCACACGTGAGGTGCGCGATTTTTGCCGAACAACCTGGCATCCCTACCACTTTTCCTAGCAGTGAGTCGGGGCCACAATCGAGTTCGCGGATCAGTTCAAATCCCAACAAGTCGCGATAGAACTCAAGTGACCGCTGCACGTCGGCCACGCTTAATGCCATATGTTCCAGTTTCGTAATCATCGATGTTTCCTGCCGGGTTGTCTGCTACGAGGTTCGCCGGTTCCGACGGTCAGTCCATCAACAAGCCACCGTTGATATCGAGTGTTGCCCCGGTGATATAGGCTGCTTTGCTGGAGGCAAGAAACACGATTGGCCCGATCACCTCATCAACACTCCCGAGGCGTCCCATGGGAACCGACTGCTTGAGTTGCTTAACGCCTTCCGGGCCTGCAGCGGCCGTCATGGAAGTATCAATAAGTCCTGGTGCGACCGCGTTTGCACGAACTTCGTGCGCGGCGCCGTTGCGTGCTAAAGATTTGGTCAATCCCACAATAGCTGCCTTGCTGGAGCTGTAGTGGGCTCCGACTGCGATTCCACCCACCTTACCGGCAAGCGAAGCCAGGTTGACAATTGCGCCTCCCTTTTGGGGGATCATGATTTTCAGGGCAGCCTGGCTGACCAGGAACACAGAGCGTACGTTGATCGTGAGCACTCGATCCCATTCCTCTGCCGTGATGTCAGCCAGTGGTGTGCGGGGGCAAATTCCGGCGACATTCACCAACACGTCAATCCGTTGGGTTTGGCTGACAATTTGGTCAATCCAACCGGCCACAAAGCTGGGATCCGAGATATCTCCCGGCGTGAACTTTGGCAGATCCGTATCGCGCAGGTCGGTGGAAAAGACTTCGCCACCAAGCCGACGAAACTCGTCCCCTAATGGCCGACCAATGTCACCGGCGGCACCGGTTATGGCCACTGTTTTTCCGTCAAACTCTTGTTTTTCATCAAACTCTTGATTCATCGATGCCTGACCGTTTCTAAGAAGCAGAGAAACCACTCCCGGTATTTTTCCGCGGTTACCAGGACCTCAAACATAGTCTATTCGGCAGCTGTTCATAAACCCAGTAGGCCAAAACGAATCGGCCTCCAAATTCCTCGCTGTCGTTGGTCAGCCAGAAGTACAAGCCCGACGTGCACCAGCCGAGTATCCACTCAACTCGGCACCTCGGGGGACAATTGTGGCTGCCATATTCACGTTCAGTTACATTCCAACAGCGCAACGCAATGCCCACAAGACCGATTGGTCGATGAGTGCAACGCTCCTCCAAGCCTTGCCGAGGGATACCGAAACCTTCACCACACGCTGGCCGTCTCCGGACTCGATTAAGGTGCTACCAGTCCTGACCCGGAGAGCAGATAAACGGCAAAGGTGGCCAGCCAATGTTCGCCCTCGTAGTGCCCACTAAAGACATAAGCGAGTCCAGCATTGGCGTGGCCACGAATTGACGCAGCGAGCACTTCGCGCCGCCGATCGTCGGCAGGTAGCGCAGCCAGGATCCCCTGTTGCGTCCATGCCCTGGAAAGGTTGAGGCCAGCCAAATGAACCAGCTTCCCGTCGGTAACATCCGACACCTCCAATGGCTGCAGAAGATTGGACGTTCTGCCCTCGGACCTACCCAAATCTGGCAGAAACGCCGCCAGCCACTGGGCGTATTGAGTTTCTCCGAGCACGCGCCGCATCAAGTCGGCTTCGTTCAGCGAAGCCGAAAAGAAGTCCTCACCCGATGGCTCGAACGCTGCAGGATAATTGTGATCAGAGCCATATTTCTGGCAACAGAACGTGACGACCTGCTGCTCGAGTTCTTCGTCACGAACGGTGCGGGCATAGTCGAGGATTTGCGCAATCGCAAATGCCGTATCGGGATGAACCCCTGTCCGAACCGGATAGGTCAGCCGCGGCAAATAGCCCCTGGTGAGCTCCACAATTCTCGTTTCGAGAGGGCGAAAATTCCCAGCCCACTGCAATGCCTGTGGGTCATCCCACGTGTGCAACTCCGCCGCTAACCGCAACGCCCAAGCCCAACCATACATGCGTTCGAAACTATGGTTGTGCGGCAGTTGAAAATAGGCGACTTCCGTCGCGATTTTCTCGGCGGTAAGTTGCCGACCGAGTAAATCTCGAATCTGCGGTACAACGCTGGTTTGGGGGTAACATTTCGCCAGCCGAATCAGCATCCAATGCCCATGCACTGACGAATGCCAGTCGAAACAACCATAGAATGTGGGGTGCATGTCGCGCGGGGAACGAGCCGCGTCGGTAGCGTCCGTCACGACGTCCGATGGTTTGTTGGGATACTCGCACTGGATGCCCTCCAGAGCGAGCCGGGCAAATGCAGTAACCTGTTCGTCGGTCAACGGTTGGCCAGGAACCGGGTGTTCAGCAGCTGCCTGTTTTGTGGGAGTCATCATTGAGACCATTACTACCATGATCCCTGCCATGCGACCACTTCGCTTCATGCGCCATTCCCCTTGTCAACATGGAATTTTAGCCTTCCCAATCCTAACACACCGCGAGGCTTGCCACCTCCGCTTGTCCCGCAGTGGGGAGGGCTGGCCCGGCAGGGGGGCGGCAAAACGACACTCCAGATTGCGGGCACCGGTTGATTTTCACTTGGTGGCCAATAGCTTGCCGATACGGTACGATTTTTTCACGCACCACCTGGGCTTCCCCCCTTTAACTGATCCAGGTCTATGAGAGAATCGCATCCGGGCGTAGCCCGGAAAGGATTTCCTCAGATGAAGAAGAACCGACACACGACCAAGCAGATTATTGAGAAGCTTCGT
>CAUZEA010000045.1:0-43787 GCA_963578605.1 Planctomycetota bacterium | reverse complement strand
ACCCCCGCCACGTATGCGGTTGGCTGTGTTCTTCCAGCTTCGGCTACGCCTCAGCCTCCAGAACACAGCCGAGTTACTTAACCCCGATTCTCTCACTTAGGCTGGTACTAAAAGCGGGGTAAGGTCATATGGCATCGCAATGAAAGAAGTCGCCCAGGAAGAATTCGGCGACGGCATCATGAGTGCGATCGACTTCTCGATTGATGTTGAGCGAGAACCAAATCCCAATGGTGACCGCGTCAAAATTATCTACAACGGAAAATTCCTGCCGTACAAGAAGTTTTGAGCCGGCTCCGCTGTAACGGATCGGGCGGAACCAGGTCGGGCAGCCGACAGTGCCGCACGATCCACGAAGATTCACGCACTTTTAACATACGATTGGTCAGCCTTATCTCGGGGCCTTTTCGACAACGTTCAGCGCCGGCCGCTGCACCGCAGAACGGGGTTGTTTGGAGTAGCAGTGGCTGGAATTTATGCCAACTGTTAAACGGGCTCGACGTGCGATGGTGTGCAATTCGCCGGAAAAAAACCTGGGTGTGCCAGGCAACAGCGAGTTGCCTGACGGTCGCGAAGTGCCATTTTTTGCGGAAAAGACTTTGACGCGACAAGTTGCGACGGATTCTTTTATTATGGTATAATGCCCATTGAATAAATTTTTTCCTGCGACGCAGGCGCTCTCTAAAATCCATGATCCCACTTCGCTTAGTCTTCTCCTGCAGTACTGGCAAGTCTATGCTGCTGGCCGACATCAAGTTGGCTGGCTGGTCGTTAAGTTTGCTGAGCTGTAGTTTAGCGCTTGCGGCCAGTGGTGAGTTGCCGGTAGAAGTCGACTACAACTTTCACATCAAGCCAATTCTCTCGGACCGATGTTACAAGTGCCACGGTCCGGATGCCAGTGCACGTCAGGCCGATCTAAGACTCGATCGTCACGATGCCCGCCTGGGAGAGCCCGCCACCGGACTGGCCATCATTGCTCCGGGTGACCCTGACCAGAGCAAGCTTTACCGGCGGATTTCCTCTGTCGACGAGGCGGTACAGATGCCGCCGGTCGATTCAAAACTCCCACCACTTTCGGAATACGAAATCGCGCTCATCCGGCGCTGGATTGAGCAGGGTGCTACCTGGAAGGAGCATTGGTCATTCAACCCGCTCGAGGAAACTCCGCTTCCAGACGTTGGGCAATCAACCTGGGCGACGACTCCCGTCGACCATTTTGTATTGGCCAAACTCAAGCATGAATCCACAGAACCCGCTCCCCCGGCTGCACGGGAGACTCTTTTGCGGCGGGTCACGTTTGATTTAACAGGTCTTCCCCCAACGTTGGACCAGATCGAGCAGTATCTCAGCGATCCTCCAGGCGATGCCTATAAGCGGGCCGTTGAGCGACTGCTTGAGAGCCCATCGTTTGGCGAAAGAATGGCCACCCATTGGCTTGATTTGGCCCGTTACTCAGACACCTTCGGTTACCAGGTCGATCGTGATCGACGTGTGTGGCCTTGGCGCGACTGGGTCATTAGAGCCTTTAATCAAGATTTTCCATACGACCAGTTCATCACCTGGCAGATAGCCGGAGATCTCCTGGCAGAAAGTTCGGATGAGCAAGTTCTTGCCACGACCTTTAACCGTTTGCATTCTCAAAAAACTGAGGGTGGCAGCACACCTGAAGAGTTTCGCGTGGAGTATGTGGCGGACCGGCTCCACACCCTTGCGACTGGTTTGCTGGGGTTAACGATGGAATGTTCCCGTTGCCATGACCACAAATACGATCCTATTACGCAGCGGGAGTATTACGGCCTTTTTGCCTTCTTCAATAACATTGATGAGGCAGGGCTCTATTCGTATCACACCAATTCAACACCCACGCCCACGCTTGTACTTGCCGACGAAGAAACCAAGGCAAAAATTACCGATTTAGATCATCGCGTCGAAGCGTCTGTGGCACAGCTTGAGTCCGTCCGCACCCAACCACGCACCGCGTTCGATGCGTGGCTGGCGGAGCGTCCGACCGAACCGTTGAGTCCGGGTCGGATTGCGTACTTTCCGTTTGACGAAGTGGCGGAAGGTAAGTTCAAGAATCTGGATGTTCCGGAGACACCAGCGACAAGTTCGGCAGCCAACCAGCTTGTTGCGGGAAAGCTCGGCCGCGCTGTCCGCTTGACTGGCGATGATGGCATCGTGACCAAAATCAGCGATTTTACACGTCAAGAGCCCTTTACGGTGGCGCTCTGGATCCAAACACCTGACCGGAAGGAGAGGGCGGTTGTTTGGCGCCGTGGTAGGTCTTGGACCGATGGGGGCAGTCGCGGTTACCAGTTGTTGTTGGAAGAGGGATGCCTGAGTGCCTCGCTGATTAATTTCTGGCCAGGCAACGCGATCCGGGTCAAGACCCGTGTGCCGCTGCCAGTCGAAGAGTGGCATCATGTTGCGATCACTTACGATGGGTCGAGTTCAGCGGGGGGGTTAACTATTTTTGTGGATGGCGTTCGGCAACCGGTGGAAGTGGTCCGCGACAATCTAACCAAGTCTATTCAGGGAGAGGGAGGCGATCACCTGGTACTGGGACAACGTAATCGTGATCGAGGCTTTGCGGGTGGGTTGGTCGACGAACTGCAGGTTTTTACCCGGCAACTTACCCCGTTGGAGATTGCCCAGCTGTTCGATGGCCAAAGTCTGCGACTATTGCTTGGGCGTTCTACCAATCAGCTTTCGGTACCAGAGCGGGAGTCGCTGTTTCAATACTACCTCTCGACGGTCGATCCCGACTATCGCCATCAGTTGGCGGAATTAAAAACCAACCGTCAACAAAAGAATGAGATTGACAATTCGACCGAAGAAATCATGGTGATGCGGGAACTCAACAAGCGGCGCCAAACCTATGTCTTGAAGCGTGGAATGTACGATGCACCGACCGATCCCGTGGATCCTGGGACCCCGGCTGTGCTCAATCGATTTCCAACGGGTGAGCCGCGCAACCGCTTGGGGCTTGCCCGCTGGCTTACCGATCCGAAAAATCCACTGACCGCGCGCGTGGCCGTGAACCAGTTCTGGCAATTGTTCTTCGGCACGGGACTTGTCCGGACAACCGAAGATTTTGGCAGTCAGGGTGAATTACCCAGCCATCCGAAGTTGTTGGATTGGTTAGCCAAGGATTTCATGGATAGCGGCTGGGATGTGAAGCATTTACTCAAACAGATCGTGATGTCGTCAACGTATCGGCAGAGTTCTCGTGTCACCAACGAGCAAATGGTGGCTGATCCGGAGAATCGCATGCTGGCCCGTGGCCCCAGTTATCGATTACCGGCTGAAATGATTCGAGACAATTACCTTGCCGTGAGCGGGCTGTTGGTTAACCGCATTGGCGGTCCTCCGGTCCGCCCTTATGAAGTGGCAGTTTCGTTCAAGCCGGTTGACCGGGAGAAGGGCGATGCCTTGTATCGGCGCAGCATGTATACTTATTGGAAACGTACTGGCCCCGCCCCGGTGATGATGACGCTCGATGCATCCAAACGAGATGTGTGTGTCGTCAAACGAGAAAAGACGTCGACCCCACTGCAGGCCCTGGTCTTGCTCAACGATCCTCAGCTGGTTGAAGCAGCCCGAATTCTTGGCCAGCGCATGGTTGGGCAATCTGGTGGCGATGCCAGCCGATTGGGCGAAGAGATGTTCCTGTTGTTGACCAGCCGGCAGCCAGAACCGCGGGAACGCGAGATTCTTTTTCGGACCTATCAGGAGCAACTCGCTTACTTCCAGGAGTTTCCCGACCGGGCCAAGTTATTCCTGAAAACCGGAGAAGCCCCTTTTCGTGAAGATTTAGACGTCGTGCAACTGGCAGCGGCGGGGGTGCTCGCAGAAATGTTATTGAATTACGATGCGTGTATTATGAAGCGTTAGGTTGTCCCTGGTTGAGACCCCATAAATTGGAGGAAATTCAACAAATGAGTGGCCAATGTACAGGGTGCGATTCGGCGAATGGGATGAGCCGCCGTCAGATGTTGAGTCGTTTTGGAATGGGGCTGGGGGCGATCGCTTTGGGAGAGTTGGAATCGCCCCTCGGCGCCGCTTCGACCGGCCCGGCGCTGCCGGGGCTTCACTTGGCTCCCAAGGCCAAACGCGTGATCTATCTCTTCCAAAGTGGTGCACCCTCACAAATCGATCTTTTTGACCACAAGCCTTTGCTCAACGAATTGCACGGGACGGAACTTCCCGAGGAAGTTCGACGAGGCCAACGGTTGACCAGCATGTCGGGAAACCAGGCGAGCCTTCCGCTGGTAGGTTCTCCCTACAAGTTCGCCCCACATGGAGAAAGCGGTACCTGGTTCAGTGAATTGCTTCCGCATACCGCGGCAGTCGCTGATCAGCTCTGTGTGATTTCCTCCATGTATACCGAAGCCATCAATCATGGACCGGCCGTGACGTTCTTCCAAACGGGTTCGCAATTTCCCGGCCGGCCAAGTATTGGCGCATGGCTCAATTATGGTTTGGGGGCTTCCAACGCAAATTTGCCCTCGTTTGTCGTACTGATTTCGAAGGATGAAGGAGGGCAGCCGCTCCTTTCCCGCTTGTGGGGAAGTGGGTTTCTCCCTGCTGAACATCAAGGCGTTCGGTTTCGCTCGGGCGAAGATCCCGTTCTCTATCTCGGTAACCCGGCAGGCATTGATGCCAACAGTCGTCGCGCTATGCTCCATCGATTGCGAGAATTGCACGAACTGCAGCTTGAGCGAACTGGTGATACGGAGATTGAAGCCCGCATCGGTCAGTATGAGTTGGCCTACAAGATGCAAATGTCGATTCCCGAGGTCACCAACGTGGCGAATGAGCCCGAGCATATTTTCAAGCTCTACGGCGAAGATTCACGTGAACCAGGCACCTATGCGGCAAACTGCCTGCTCGCGCGGCGACTTGCAGAACAAGATGTCCGCTTTATTCAGCTCTACCATAGAGGCTGGGATCACCATAGTAACTTGCCAGGCAGTTTGCCTGGTAAATGCCAGCAAACCGACCAGGCTTCGGCTGCCCTGATTACTGATCTTTATCAACGTGGCTTGCTGGCAGAGACCCTGGTCATTTGGGGCGGGGAGTTTGGCCGCACGAATTACTGCCAGGGGAAGTTGACGCCAAATAGCTTTGGACGCGATCATCACCCCCGCTGTTTTTCGATCTGGGCGGCTGGCGGCGGTATCAAGCCGGGGATCACCTACGGAGAAACGGACCCGTTCAGTTACAACGTCGAGCAAGATGGAGTTCACATCCATGATTTTCAGGCGACCCTTTTACACCTCTTGGGAATTGACCACGAACAGCTGACTTACAAACACCAGGGACGGCGTTATCGACTGACGGATGTTCATGGTAAGGTTGTGCCGGCAATTCTGGCGTGAACGGGCAGAAAACCACGAGGTTTTGTCGTATGAATCTCATTCCCGAACCTTGTCACATGTCGATTTGGATTGCGTCGGTGTTGTTTTCAAGTGCGCTTGTTCCTTGCGGTTTTTCTGACGACCAATGGATCGTTTATGAAGGAGGTTCGGGGCCGGGAAGTGGAAAACAGGTGGTGCTGATCTCGGGGGACGAAGAGTATCGTTCGGAGGAAGCGCTGCCGCAACTCGCGAAAATCCTGGCAACCCATCACAGTTTCACCTGTACGGTTTTGTTTGCGGTCGATCCCGATTCCGGCATTATTAATCCAGTGAACCAGAACAATATTCCAGGGTTAGAAGTACTTGAGACGGCAGATTTGGCGATTATTTTCACGCGCTTCCGTGGGTTACCCGACGACCAGATGCAACAGTTCGACGACTATCTCAAGAGTGGTCGGCCTGTGCTTGGACTGCGGACGGCGACCCATGCCTTTATGTTTGGAGAGGAAAATCCCTGGGCCCACTATGGCAATGGCTATGCTGGAGAGCAAAAGGCCTGGCAAGGTGGATTCGGCCGGCTTGTGCTAGGTGAAAAATGGATTAGCCATCACGGTGCACACAAGCAGGAAAGTACGCGCGGAGTTGTGGCGGCGGGGGCCGCGCGGCATCCCATCACGCGCGGGATCCGCGCCGGCGATATTTGGGGTCCGACGGATGTGTATGGCGTGCGGTTGCCACTGCCAGGAGATAGCCAACCGATCATCGCCGGGCAAGTGATGACCCGCAAAGGTGACTTCGATGCCAACGATCCATTTTATGGGATGTGTCCTGACGACGGCCCTCCGGTCGAGGGAGAGAAGAACGATCCTATGATGCCGATTGTGTGGACCAAAACTTATCAAGTTCCCGGTGGCCAGCCAGGCCGTGCCTTGGCATCAACCATCGGAGCTTCGGTAGACCTGGTCGCTGAAGGAACGCGGCGGGTGTTGGTCAATGGGGTTTACTGGTGCCTGGGGATGGAAGAACAAATCCCCGAACAAGGGACCGAGGTCGCATTGGTAGGAACTTACGAACCCACCAAGTATGGGTCTCACCCTGACGAGTACTGGAAGCAGCGTCAGATGAGACCTGCGGAACACCAGCGTTAAGTTCTGCTTGGATTCAGATCGCGTCCATTCCGGTGCATCTTCCCGGCAACTCGAGGTGGCCCTGCCAGTACCTCACAACCATCTTTTGCCGGTGTCGCTTGAGTTAGAGAGGCAACGGGTATCTCAGCAGCGACGACGAGGCAGGCCGATGCCGAGTGTCACGCAACCGGTGAGCACCATAAAACAGGTTGACGGTTCGGGAACGCCAAAATGCTGGACGGCGTAATCATAGGCTAAAGTTCCAAGTACCGAGCCCATGACCCGTCCTCTAAAGTCGTCGGGCGCAACATGAATGCCGCCCCAGAGTCGCGAAATTCCAGCTTCGTCGGCGGCATCGTAGTACGATGCCCACTGCAGCGTGACCGCTTCGCTGGGGCCAATCTCGAAGTCAAGAAAATCGGGTGTGAATGTCATTTCGCCTAACCCTTCCGGGAAGTATTGGCTCCCGGTGAACTGGGTCATGACCTCTGCAGCAGCCCGGCTAAAGGTACTGTGGCCAGAAACATAGGAGGCAAAGGCGGGCGTGATAAAGTTGTTTTGCTGGTAAGGGACCCAGTGCTCCGCCAGGATCCAATCGGTGCCGCTGAATTGTGTCTCTGGATCTTCGGGTTCGCGGTTCCAGGCGAGCACCGCAACCTTGTCAACCAGGTCGGCCTCGGTGAAGTGTGGGAAAAAGTCACCTCTGTGATCACGGTTGGCCTTCACGTACGCGTTGCGGTGCTTACCACCTTCGGCGATCGATTCGGCGGTAATCAACTCGACAAGTTCCGCTCCGAGCGGCAGTCCATCCGGGTGGTATGACGGCAGTTGATCGTCCGAAGACTGGCCCAGGCCCCCTTGGTAGCGGATCATGGTGATAGGCCGTACGTAGTCGTAGACACGTTTGCTCCCCCACGCCGCGATAGCCGCATCGTGAACCGCTCCATTCAGGGCGAAGTAGAGCTTCGTGTCCCACTCCAAGTTGTCGACGACGGGCCCGGTGCCGCCAATCCGCTTTTCCAGCAGCGGATGCTCAGAAACCTCGTTGGCGATAACATTCCAGTGCCCGGGTGGAGTTTCCGATGCTGGTCCATCAGCCCAGAACTCCGCCAGCACGCGGCCGTAATCGCCAACCTTCACGAAATTGTCGGCATACGGTTGTCCTGTGATGGGATTGACTGGATATCCCTGGTTGGTGTGGGTTCCCAGGGTCCGATTACCCGATGTGTTGGGCGAGATGTTGATCGATTCAAGACCTGGTCCCTTGGTGGGGTCGAGGGAATTGCTCAAGCGCAGGACCTGCATTGTGTTTTCGGTGTACTCAGCCGAGTCTGGACCTCCCAATTGGGGAGCAGGTCCCGGGTCAAGACTCGACCAACTGTAGGGTCCGGGGTTCGGGTTTCTTCCCATCGCAAACGGGGTGACGTTTCCCCAGTGTGGCCCGACATATTCCTGCAAGTTCGAGCCGAGGACAATTCCATTCTGCGCTGTGAACGACTCGATAAAGAGGGGCTGCCAGCGATTGGGATCGGTCAGTGCTGTATTGAACGTGTCGGTTACGGACGCGAAGTCAACCGTCATGGGCGGGTTGATGGGGTTATAACCTGTATTGTCCTTGTAAGCTTTGAGTGGGTCCCCTTCGTTCGACCCGTCGTTGAGCGTGGCGTCGATGATAGTTTGAGCGATCCGATTACCAATGGCAGCTGGCGAATTGCCCACCGTTGTGGTGATCGTTTTGTCGTAGTTCAGGCTATCCATCAGGTCGTCGAACATCTGTTGTGACGTGATCGGATCTGTTGCCAGTCCATAGCGGTGGGAAAGAACCCGGTAGGCTGCGTAGCTGATCGCTTCGTTGCGGGCTGCCGGGATATCGGCTGCCGAATGCTTTGTTGTGTAGAAATGGCCTTGTGCTCTTGAATCAAACGCAGCCCACGTGTCGTACATTGCGGCCGATGTGTGGTACAAGTTTCGCGAGTGTACGGTGGGTGAGGGAAAATCAATGCGAATGGAGTCCAACAGGGCCTGGTTCCATTGCCGGGAAACGGAGTGCTGGCCAAAGGTCGGGGATGCAACCATCAAACCGGTGACGATTCCGATCACCAAGAGTGCAAAGCGAGGTACGCTCCGCGATCGGGTTCGTAATCGATCGAGTCGGTACAAATCCATACCTTGTCTTCTGGGGAGAGCAGGGGATTGGCAAAGCATGTCTGTCAACTCGTGCGGTTTGTGTGATGCCGACGTAGATGTGTCAACGTCGCCACCGGCCTGCACATCGATTTTTAAAAGACAGGTGCAATAGAGCATTGGCATTAAGGATCAAAGTCCATGCCCAGACCAAGCCGTACGATCTTGGGAAACCATTCAGGTGAAATGGCTTGGTTGATTTGAATGGAGGTTAACCGGATTAGATCTGAACCAGGAGGAGATGGCTTGTGTGGTCTGGCAATCGTGACTGCAGATTTCTGCAGCGGGGCGACCCTGCCTTTAAGTTCCATTTTCCTTCGGAAGGGAGAATCTGTCAAAAAAATGGGCGAAAAGATAAAGTCTGGTGGGTGACCTTCCGGCCGATCCAGCCGATTTTAATCGTTGGACCAAAGATTCCCTTGAAACCCCGGTTCGAAAAAAGGGCCTGTAAGGTTTGATCCTTTACCCAACAACGGGCGACAGCCCTCAGGCGAGAATAGGCTCGACAATTTTGCCGTGCACGTCGGTCAGTCGCATGTCGCGGCCGCCGAATCGGAACGTCAAACGCGTGTGGTCGACACCTAGTAAATGGAGCATCGTGGCATGGAGATCGTGAATGGTGGTCTCGCTCCCAACCGCCCGATAACCGAATTCATCGGTCTCTCCGTAAACGGTCCCGGCTGCGATTCCAGCACCAGCCAGCCAGATGGTAAAGCCGAACGGATTGTGATCACGACCATTACTACCTTGAGCAAACGGTGTCCGGCCAAATTCTCCGGACCACACCACGAGCGTTTCTTCCAGTAGCCCACGCTGGTCGAGGTCCTTGAGCAACCCGGCAATCGGCTGGTCGGTGGCCAGGGCATTTTCGCTGTGGTTTTTCTTCAGGTCGCTGTGAGCGTCCCAACGGTCATTCCCCGGTGTTTGCGGACAGGTTAGCTCGATAAAGCGAACACCGCGCTCGATCATCCTGCGGGCGAGCAGACATTCCCGGCCAAATATCTGCGTGGGTTCGAAATCTGCGTCAAGTCCATAAAGGCGATGAGTATGCGCCGATTCGTCGGAAAGGTCGGCCAGTTCCGGCACGGTGGTTTGCATGCGGAATGCCAGCTCGTAGTTACTGATGGTGCTCTCCACGGCATCATCGTGGTGAAACCGCTCAGCCACCAAAATATCAAGGTCACGCAGCAGTGCGCGCTGCTCGTCAGATATCGGTGCCGGTGGCTTGAGATTTGCGATTGGTATTTCCTGGGGTTTGAAAATGGTTCCCTGGTGGAGGGCAGGGAGAAAACCAGCCGAAAAATTGTCCATGCCGCCGCTTGGAATTAAACCGCCATTGATGACGATGAATGCCGGCAGGTTAGCCGATGCACTGCCCAAACCGTAGCTGATCCAGGCTCCCATGCTGGGCAGGCCTGCTTGACCAAACCCGGTGTGCAGAAAGTAATTCGCCGAATTGTGCTCGGAGAATTGACTTACCATGTTCCGCACAACTGCCAGCTTATCGGCACAGGTGGCAACGTGTGGAAAAAGTTCGCTGACCCATATGCCAGATTCGCCGTGCTGGGAAAATTTCCAGGGGCAGGCCATGGTGGTGCCGATACTATCAAACTGAGTCGGTTCGATCCTGGCGGGGAAGGGCTTGCCATGCTCCTGCGTTAACCGCGGCTTTGGATCAAAACTGTCGACCTGTGAAACACCACCATCCATGTACAGGAAGATGATATTCTTGGCCCGCGGAGCGTGGTGAAATTGCCCCAGACCACTGAGCTGGTTTTTAGCCCAGCCTTCTGCTGCCCACAACGACTCCAGCGCGATGGCGCCGACGCCGCCGGCAGATCGCGACAGGAATTCACGACGTGAACAGGGCTGTGGCAGGAATTTTCCGCAGTGCATAGGTTCTGGAAATAGGTGTGGACCTTACTGGTCGAGGGAGGCACGCCTCGCCAGGCCTCTTTGGGGGCCGGTATTCTACAGGAGGAACACGAACTCTTTTACGTTATAAAGTGTCAAGCAAATCTCGGTCCACGTTTCGATGCGGTGGTCTTGGGTGGGATGATTGCCCAGACGTTTTTTCAAATACTGTTCAATCCGCAGTCGCTCTGCGTTGTCGGGTGGGCGAGCCAGCGCCGTCAAATAGGCGTTCGTCAAGGCCGCTTCATCTTGTTCATAACGATTGACCAGATGTGTGGCCCAGGAGCGGGCCTGCTGGTGAACAAAAGGATCGTTGAGCAAAATCAGCGGTTGGGCAGCCGAGTTGCTTTGGAACCTACGCCCGGTGGTTGTGAAGGGTGTTGGTTTGTCAAAAGCGGCAAAAATGTGGCCCGGCGCGTTGCGCCGAACCTCAACATAAATGCTGCGACGCCGGTCCCCATCCACAGGACCACCCCCAGCGCTACGATTATGTCGCATAAAATCGGTGATATGAATGTGGACGCTGGGACCGTATTGTGCATCGTTCAGTTCACCCGCTACGGCAAGAATTGCATCACGAATATTTTCGGCATTTAACCGGCGAACCTGTGCCGCGTGTAACCATCGATTGGTGGGATCTCGTTGCCGTGATGCTGCGACAGGTGACGACGACATGCGGTACGTGGCAGATAGCACAAGTCGGCTAATGAGTTGCTGGATATTCCAGTCACTTTCCACAAATTCGGTCGCCAGGTAATCAAGCAATTCAGGATGGGTAGGAGCCGTTCCAAGTTCACCAAAGTTGTCGACCGACGTCACCAGGCCTTGCCCAAACAAGTGTTGCCAAACGCGATTGACAAAGACACGAGCCGTGAGCGGGTTTTCGGGATCAACCAGGCGCTCGGCCAATTGCAATCGACCACTACCAGAAGCAATCTTTATTTCCCTATCGAGCGCCGAGAGAAATCGACGTGGTGTAGGTTCACTGGCGAGGTCCAAGTGGTTGCCACGTATATGAATAGTTTCGTTTTCGCTATTGCCATCGAGCATGGCAATAGCCAGGACCGGTTTGGGAATACGTTTTTCGATCGCCTGCCGCCTGTCTACGTAAAGCCTGGCTTCTTCGTGATAGGTAGCCAATAGCTGCGGATCTGCCGCGGGGAGTAAATCATCGTGTGCCAGCAGCCAGTTGACCCAACTCGCCGCATTGCTGTCTCCCCGCTTCTGCCCGACGGCAACAATCGCTGCGCCGAACTGGTTTGTCGTTGCTGTTGCCAGTTCGTGAAGGGTTGCTGGCGGTTCCTTGCTCAGTGCCGTTTTCCAGTTACTTTGCGGTTCAAGAGGGTTTGGCGGCTGCTTGCTTGAGAAGCGAACCTCGCAAAGTTCAAAGTCGCCAGTGGGTGAAAATTCGACATGCACCCGGTGTCCGAGGTAGTCATCAACTTGATGCGCAGTCCACGTATATGCGCCCGGTGATTCGAGCTTCAATTTGACGCTGGCGTGCAAAGGTCCACTCACCGTTCTATGGGAGTCAACGGCCATGAAGACATCGGCAGTGCCGCGGTAGCGATACCAAAGCTTGTCCCCAACTACCTCAAAAGTCCGTGTGCGGAACAGTCCTGTAAGGTGAGGGCTGATGTAGCTGGAACAAGCACTCCGGTGTTGAACGATGCGTCGCAGTGGCTGATCCCGACAGGTCGTGAGTATCCACGCACCAACATCCACAGGTCCGTCGCCAAAACAGGTTTCGGCAGTCAGCCAAGCCGCGGGATTGGATGCGTCCCAACCTTCAGAAAAACAAACGATACGATGTTTCGCTGGATCATACGGATGGCGCTCAGCTACCGGGTTGAGCTCTCCCTCCTTTTGGGTTGCGATAACTTCCAGATGTGAGAACCGTTTGCGGGTGTGTTCTTGTTGATCACGTTGGTACGATTCGGTTTGGGCCAGTGCCTGCTTGATTGCCTTGGTTGTTGCTTCGACGCTGCTCTTTTCATCAACATTCAAGGCAGCAGTGGCAAAGGTATGCAGTGGATGTGTTGGGTCACCTTTTGCCTCCACCAACTCTTGGGCCAGGTCATTATCGGATTCTGGCGACTCGGTCTTTTCGGCCACAGGCTCTTTTTTTTGCAAGTTGTGCCGGGCCTGGCTTGCAGAGGTAAGCAATTGATCGGGCAACCGGGAGAGCCGCGGCTGTACGAGCCGCTCATAGCTCGCAAAAATCCGGGGTCCCATCTCTTGATTCAAGGTGACTAATTCGTCGCGGACCCGGTTAACTGCTTCGGGGTCAGCGACGTTGGCCAGATGGTATCCACTGCTTTGCAGGAATCCGCAGAGCGCGTAGTAGTCTGCCGTGGTGATGGCGTCGAATTTATGATCGTGGCAGCGAGCACACGCAATCGTCAGCCCGAGAAAAGTCTTTCCGAAGACATCGATTTGGTTGGCAACGCGGTCGGCCTCTTCCCCGCGAATATCAACGGGACTGTGGGTTGCCTCGCCAAGATGCCAGAAGCCAGTGCCTTGAATCGATTGGTTGGTTTTCGTGGTTGGGTCGATACGTGGCTCGGGTAGCAGGTCCCCGGCGATGTGCTCGCGCACGAACTGGTCGTAAGGCACGTTGGCCCTGAATGCGCGAATGACATAATCACGATATCGCCAGGCATATGGAATGTCGGAGTCCTGCTCGTGGCCTTTCGTCTCGGCAAAGCGGACTAAATCGAGCCAATGTTGGGCCCAGCATTCACCAAAGGCAGGACTTTCCAATAGTCGCGATACGACTTTGGCCCGCCCGGCAGGGGAGTTGTCTGCCAGGAAGTTTTCAATCGCCCGGGGTGTGGGGGGAAGTCCCGTGAGGTGGAACGTTACCCGGCGCAGCCAGATCAGTGCATCTACTTCTTCCGCAGGTGTCAAACCTTCGGCATCCAGGCGGGCAAGAATGAATGCGTCGATCGAATCCTGGGCCCATGCTGATTTGCTTACCGACGGCACGTCGAATTGCTGAACGGGTTGCCAGACCCAGTGTTCAGATGCCAACGTCGCTTGAGCCGATGCAACAGACTCGTGGTCCCGGCTGGCGACGACGGCAGCCGCATCAGGTTCCGTTGGCGAACCCTCCTGACGCGTTTCGGCATGGACCGAGCTGGCGGCGATTGCAAACAGGGTCAAGAGTCCCCAAAAGGTGGTCACCTGCCGTGACATGGGGCGCAGGAGGCCAGGTGAAGCTTGCCCAGAAGCGGCGGCTGAAGTTTTCGTTTCGGTGAGCCTGATCCACGACAATGGTTGTTGCGGTGCCATAGCGGGTTGTCCCCAGGTTGGTCCAGACACCAGATTCCAACACTTTAACCGAACGTTCATGCCAGCTCAGCCTGCGACATTCGCAAAGTGGCCAAATGCGTAAATCAGCTAACCCATTGTCCTATTCTACAACAAGCCATTGTCCTGTTCTACAACAAGGTTGTGTCATCAGGCAATCGTTGTCGCCGCGGTATGATGCCTGGTACTTCCTCCGGCCTGTGCGGCCGCGGTTGCTTCCATAGAGTTTCGACGGCCAATAATCCTTGAAATAAAGACTTTAAAAAGTTATGGTATCAATAGATCAAGTTCCTGGAGTTGCTGTTCACGGCATTGGGAGTTGAAGTTTTTCCCGCTGACCGCCTGTCGATTGTCAAGGTATCGATTGTCAAGGTTAAGCGGCTTGCCGTTTTGTGACTGACCGTGACCAGCGCTGGTGAGCAATGTTGCCAGTTCATGCACAGTTGTCGGTTCATGCACGTTAAGGTAGAGAGGAAAGTGAATTATGCGTTGTTCGCGTCGGAGTTTCATGAGACGAGCGGGTGCTGTGACTGCCACTGTCCCAGGGATCACTTTGCTTGGATCGACCGCTTGGGTCGACCATCTGCTGGCGAACGAAAGTCGCGACCAGCGTGGCACGATTCCGCTTGGGCTTGTCACCTATAACTGGGGGCGCGATTGGGACTTGCCGACGTTGATCGCCAATTGCGAAAAAACTGGCTTTGGAGGTGTGGAGTTGCGATCCACCCATAAGCATGGTGTGGAACCTCACCTTTCGACAGACCAGCGGCGCGAGGTTGCCCAGCGGTTTGCGGATACCAATGTGGCATTGGTCGGATTGGGAACTGCCTGCGAGTATCACGCAGCCGATCCTGCTGTCGTCGAGAAGAATATCGAAGAGTCGAAGGCATTCGTTCGGCTTTGTCACGATTTGGGTGGTGGTGGAATCAAGGTTCGCCCCAACAGGTTGTTAAAAGATGTGCCGGTTGAAAAGACCTTGGAGCAGATCGGCCAGGCACTGCGTAAAGTTGCAGCTTATGGCGATGGATATGGTGTGGCAATCCGACTCGAGGTGCACGGGCACGGAACCCAGGAATTGCCCCACATAAAAACGATTATGGACGTGGCAGACCATCCCAACCTTTTCGTCTGTTGGAACTGCAATCCGCAGGACCTGAAAGGGGAGGGCTTCGACACCAATTTTGATCTCGTGGCCGACCAGATTGGGACCGTTCACATCCACGATTTAAGGTCCGATGCTTATCCCTGGGCAGAACTGGTCAAGAAACTCAAGGCGTCACACTTTACAGGTTGGGCTCTGCTTGAAGAAGGAAAATCCCCCGAAGACATTGTGCAGGCAATGCACGAAAACCGAAAAATCTGGCAGCAGCTGAATGCCAGTTGAAGGGTAACGTCACAAGTTGGCTGGCCTGTGCGACGGTTCGGCTGTGGCGGGCAGTGCAAGATCTCCATCATCCATCAATTGAAGATAAGGGGCTCATCATGAACCAACGAACGATCACAAAACGCACCTCCCATTCGTTGACGCGTCGCGCGTTTGTGCAACAGGCCGCGGCAGCGACCCTTGCGGTGCCGGGGATTGCCCCTGTCATTCATGCGGCCGACAAGGCCGGTTCCCGGCCAGCGGTGATCGGCTCGGGCGAGCACACGTACGAGTGTATCCATGATTGGGGTAACAACCAGCTGCCGCGAGCAGCCCACTACGGCAATGCCTCCCATGGGGTTGCGATCGACAAATCAGGATTGATCTACATTACCCATTACGGAGATCCAGGTTCTATTTTTGTGTTTGATCCCGACGGCAGTTTTGTGAAATCGATGGGCGAATTTCACCAGGTGCCCGGGTCTGATGGTCATGGCAAGGAAGCGCGTGGTCATGGTATCGATATCCGCCAAGAAGGTGGCCAGGAGTTTATTTACCTGGCCAGCAGCGACAAGAATATGGATTTCGCCAAGACGGATCTCAACGGGGAAATTGTCTGGCGCAAGGGTCGCAAGGAACTTCACGAAGATACGGGGCGATACGACTTCAAGGTTGCCTACCGACCCACCAACGTGAGCTTTTCACCCGATGGAGGTTATTTTCTCGGCGACGGCTATGGGAGCAATCTCATTCACCATTACGACCGCGATGACAACTACGTGCGGACCATTGGCAGTATTGGTACGGGCGACGGCGAATTTCAAACACCGCATGGTCAATGGCTCGACCAGCGCGATGGCCAGGCGAAGCTGGTGGTTGCCGACCGGGCCAACAAACGATTGCAGTGGTTTGACATGGAGGGGGAGCACCTGAAGACACTCGATGGGTTTTTATTTCCGGCGGACATCGACATTCAGGGTGATCTTCTAGTGGTCCCCGACCTGCACTGCCGCATCACCTTGCTGGACCGTGACGACAACGTGATCGTTCAGCTCGGCGAAGATCCGGTATGGCGGGAAAAGGCCCTGGAAGGATTCAAAATGCGCAATCAGCGCCAAGAGTGGCTGCCCGGGAAATTCATTCACCCGCATGATGCCTGTTTTGACGCCGACGGCAACATTTTTGTGACCGAGTGGGTCGATACGGGCCGCGTGACCAAGCTCCGCAAGGTTTCCTGAGCGGAACCCTGTTACCAGTCATCGCTGTGAAACGGCGAGGCTGGCAGTCCCGCCTTGTTGGCCAGGTTGGGTTCGGCCTCCTGGTGCCAGCCAAACCGTACGGTCTGGGGCTCGCTCACCTCGTCGGCTTGAACCACGACCGTATCGCCATCGATCGTTGCCGTGGCCTCGACGAATTGCTGATCGGGGCCGGCAATGGTGAACCACGTGAGTGGTTTGCCATCTCGAGAAAGCAGGCCGCCGTCGGTGTGATCGAAGAAAATACGAACGTGGTTTCCTTCGACTTTCATGGTTTTGTACAGGGGACCCGAGTAACTGCCGACCTCTTTCTGATAGGTCCTGGCCAGCGCCCACAGGGCCAGCCGCTTGCCAACATCTTGTTTGTTGGTGGGATGAATATCGTCAACATTACCAATATCAGTGGTAACAGCCATGCCTGTGTGGGCAACGGTGAGCGTACGTCGCTGCGCGTCCCAGATACCCGGCAGCCGCGTGGGATCACCTTTGTAGCGGCACGGAGCCAGTTGCACAAAATAAAAAGGCATTTTCGGTTCTTGCCAAACGGTTCGCCAACCGCCGATCAGCGCTTTCATTTTTTCGTGATAGAGCATTCCTTCGCCATTGTTTGACTCACCCTGGTACCAAATGGCTCCGCGGATTGGGTAGGGAACCAACGGGTGAATCATGCCATTGTAGAGCGCCAAGGCCGATTGATGATTGACGGCCCCGTCTTCGTTATGTTTCGGATACTCGGAAAGATGGTCTGCGATTTTCCGGAGTGCAGGTACTTCTTTGAATCCGGCTGGCGGGATCCATGGTTCGATGCGTGTGCCCCCCCAGTTGCTGCCAATCAGCCCGATGGGGATATCCAAATGGTCCTGCAGGTTACGTGCAAAGAAGTAACCCACGGCCGTGAAATTCCCGACTGTCTCGGGACTGGAAATCTTCCAGCCCGTTGTTTTGACGTTGTCCTGCGGTGTTGCGGCGGGGCCGCGTGAGACTTTGATATGCCGAATTTGAGGGTGATGGCCTGAAGCTATTTCTGAATCGGCGTTGTTCGAGTTTCGCACTGTCCACTCCATGTTGGATTGTCCACTGCAGAGCCACACCTCGCCGATTAGGATATCCGTGAGCGTGACCTGGGAGCTTCCCTTGACGGTCAGCGACAGCGGTTTTCCAGGAGCACAGGGCGGGAATTGGACCAGCCATTTGCCATGGGCACCTGCCTTGGTCGAAGTCGACCGGTCACCAAGGGTGACCGTTATAGATGCCTCGGGCACATCCCAACCCCAAACCGGGATTTCATGGTCCCGCTGCAGGACCATGTGATCGGTGAAGGGGGTTCCGAGTCGTAATTCGGCGTGGAGCCTGGTGGCAAGGTTGGCCACCAGCAATGGGGCCCATAACAAGCAGGTTGCTGTTTTTAACCATCGGTTTTGCATCTCGAGAATTTCCTCTCAAAACGAGTGTGTGACCAGGGCGGAGTTTATTGCGAGAGGGTGTTTCTGCTCTGCACCCTGGCTGCGAACCGGTCGCAATTGGACCAACCGGTGGTTAGCCGGTGAACAAGTCCCGTCCAGCTACTAAGGCCCGCATCTTGGCATCGGCAACGGCGCGCGGGAGCATCCAAAAGCCACAATCGGGGTGGACGTACTGGATGCGTTCGGCGCCGACTTCATCGGCGACGCGAGAGATGCGTCGCGCGACCGTTTCGGGTGTTTCGACTTCGTTGTCTTTGATATCGATGACACCGATACCAAGCCCCAGAGACTTTTTCACATCACGCAGCATGGCAAGTTCGGACTCGGGGCGCCGGGCCAGTTCCAGCACAACATGGTCTGCTTCCAGCGCGTTGAGAAATTCGACCAGCTGGTCATAGGTTCCTTTTTGGATGGTCTGCCCCCCGTAGTTCCCAAAGCAGAGGTGCACCGCCTTTTCGTGTTGGGTACCAGCCAATACGCAATTAATTCCAGCGGCGGCAATGGCAGCATCTTCGGCGTGTCCTGTGATATTCGCCTCGTCGACCTGAATGATCCCGGCATCAACCTCAGCGACCTGCTGTTTCAAAACATCGCCCAGGGCCATGACAAGTGCCGAGAGATCCTGGTAATGGTTGTCGGCCAGGGTTTTGGCCAGCATGTAGGGGCTGGTTACGGTGAATTTCTTGGGGCGGTCGGTCAAATCGCGAAACAGGGCATAGTCACTTGCCAGGTCGAGTTGCCCTGAACCGATCGGACCGGTCACGATTCCCGGTGGTTTGGTGCGAAAGCCCATCCCCTGCTGCTGGCGCCAACGAACCAGTTGGTCGTGATCCAGTTCGGTTTCGATTCCCGACATGGGGCGCACAAAATAGTCAATCATGCCGTTGGTTTCGGCATGGTTAAGATCCCAACGGTAGAGTTCTCCGTCGGCTACGACCTCAATGCCGGCCAACTCCTGGATTTTGAGCACCGCGAGCATTGCGTCCCGCAATGACTCGGTATTACTCACAATCCGCAGCCAGGCAGGAACAGGATAGCTGCCTACCACTGTTGTTTTAATCACGGTTTCAGTCCTAGTGATGCGAATGACCAGTCCTCAGCCGTTTGCATAGTTGCCATGTCGGGTAATGCTGCAAACCCAGTGCCCGGGCATTGGAGCGAAGCGATTTCAAAAAGACCGCCCACCACGTTGGGACCGATCACTCCCTGCCGGCGACCAAGGAAATCGGGATGAGCCTTCAGTGCCGCTTCTTGTTCTTGAAGAGGAAGATACGAAATCCCTGGGTGGTAATGATGACCGTTACGTTCGATGTGTTCAAGCCCCAGGGTTGCGACCAGGCAGAGATCGCTTTGCACCGGAATGACTCCAACCGAGCAGAGATCTTCGCCCGTCATTACAAATGGGGAAGACCCGGTCGCCCGATTGGCATGCCAGGTGAGTCCAGCATTGAGCAGACTACGCATAACACCCTTGCAACTCTTGCTGCTCACACCGCGATATCCACAGTCGATCGCCTGCCGATACGAGTCTCGGGTACCATCCGACTCATCGATGATCACGGGGATGGTTTCTCCCAATTCGCGGACACCCGACGTATGCTGTGGGTCGAGAGCGATTGAACGTTCAAGAGGTTGTTCAATCGCAAGCGTATTGGCAAGCAGTGTTACGAGCTTCGCATTGCAACGGAGTTGCTCAATAAGTTCACTGAAGTCATCGGCTTGCTTGTACTGCTCATTTCCGTCAAGCGTGAGGCGATAACGATTGCCCAGCCTTGGTTCTACCACCGAGACGAATTGTTCCAGTCGAGCGACATCATGATCGAGTTGGTTGGCAAGCTTGATCTTGAAATATTGGATCCCCGTTTCATCGATGTACTGGTCGACCGATTGGGGAAATCCGTCGTTGAGGCGTTCGTCAGCAGGGATGTCGCTGCTGGCCAGTGGGTCGGCCAGGCCAATGGTATGGCGGACATAAAGTTGCTGGCGAGGTTGGTCAGGTAACCACGCCGCCGGTTCAATACCGGCGAGTTCAGGATGAATATCACCAGCTGTAATGCCGAGCACATTTTTCCGGACCAACTGGTTCAAGGTCGAATTGGTCGCTCGACCGACGGCATCAATCACCGCCCGCTCGACTAAACTTACGCCAAACCCTGCCAGCAACTCTGGCCAGTTTCGCTGGAGCGCTTCGTCGTGAACACGATTGTCGAGTGCCAACCAGGCGTGAAAAAAATCGTCGGGCTTCCGCAGTTGATCAGCCATGACGCGCTCGGCGAGGTGAATAGCCGAGAGCATATCTTCGATTTGCTGTCGGTAGTCCTTGGTCGGAGTCTTATCGAACCAGCCGGGGGGTAAACAGTCACCGCTGTAACCAACTGCCACCGAGCCGTTGATTTCAATTTGGGCCTGCAATACCGCTTGTGGGCAGGTTGTCAGGCAGGCAGTTCCATAGCGAAAAGGTAACCGCGTTGTCGAGTTGCGGAGTCCCAGGCGTGTTTCTTTGAGCGAAATCCTCATCCGTGGTTACACGTTTACCGTTTTCGGGAGTGTTGCGAATGGGAACCCATCAGTCGATGTGGCTCATACATCCTGGGGTACTTCAAACGGCTTGCGATATTTTCGTGTCATCATCAAATTAGCTTCATCGTCACCCACGATGGTTTCGGTCTGTGGGTCGATTTCCAGCGGCCTGCCGAGCTGATACGTTGCGTCGGCGAGATCCATTCCAACGGCTTTGCAGTTTTCCTGAATGGTTTGCAACGACTCGACAACTTGCTTGTTGTCTCCCAGCGCCTGGCTTTGCACATTGAAGGGTACCTGTTCTCCCAGGCGGTAGGAAATATTTCCCAGATGGCACAGGGCTGCCGAGTAGTGCGCCGTTTCTGCATCGGCATTGCAGTCCTCAGGGCGACGGCTGCGCATCGCGGCAATGAAACTGCCGAATTCCTTGCCGGGTGTTACCTGTCGTGGGTTGCCACCTTCTACGGGGATCGCCTCTGTGCCGCCTGCTGGATGAAAGAGTCCCTTTTGAATCATGCCCTCGGTGGTGTAGTACTCGTTCTGAATCACGTTGGAAAAACCATCATGTTTACCGACCAAGCCGCGGGTTTCGAAGACAAGTAACACATCGCCATACTCGTAAACGGAGAGTTGCGTGTTGGGGGTCTGGCCTTGATCTTCATAGCCAAATCGACCTCCCAGGCTCCAAACTCGCGTGGGCAGGGTAGCGCCGGGAATTGCCCAGCGGGCAACATCCATTTCATGGACCCCTTGATTCCCGGTATCGCCATTACCAAAGTCCCAGAACCAGTGCCAGTTGTAATGGACCAGGTTGGCATGATAGGGCTGGTTGGGAGCTGGCCCCAGCCAGAGATTAAAATCGATATGGTCAGGCGGCACTTCTACCGGCTTGTTACCAATTGACCAGCGTGGTTTGCAACAATAACCTTTCGAAACCAGTAATTTTCCGTAGTTGCCTGACTGAAGGGCAGCGATTTCGTTAGCCCGTTCCTGGCTCGACCGTTGTTGGGTGCCGTGTTGGACAACCACGTTGTATTTGCGGGCTGCTTCGACACATTGGCGTCCCTCGAACATGTTGTGCGAGATTGGTTTTTCGACGTAAACATCCTTGCCAGCCTGGCATCCCCAGATCGTGTAGAGCGAGTGTGTGTGGTTACAGGTCGCGATCGATATGGCATCGACATTCCGATCATCGAGGACACGCCGAATGTCTTCGACACATTGTGGCTCTGGTGCCCCATCGACTGCCAGACTTTCTTTCGCAGGGCCGAATTGGCTGGAGTCAATATCGACCAGGTGGGACACCTCAACGCCGTCGATGTTCGCGTAGTTGGAGTAATGAGCTTTCCCTCGTCCACGGAGTCCGACCACGGCAATCCGAATTTTGTCGTTTGCGCCGACGACCTTTCCCGAAGATTTTGTCCCAGCGATCGTGACGAGCGGAATCGCAGCACCTCCGGCTGCACTGTTTTTCAAAAAAGTCCGGCGAGATAGTATTGACATGGCTCAGGCTCTCCAGAAAGTGCTCACGGTATGGCTTACAAACATGTAGTTAGCATTATGTGAAAAATGGTTCAAGAAATCAACCTTGCGGGCCGTATTCCCTGCCGCGACACCCTCTGTACGCCAAACACTTCGATCGAGTAACATGCGGGGAGACTCGCGCTGGCGGTGACAATTCAGCTGGATTGGGGTTGCTGCCGGTTTCTTTTTTCAACTGCATCGAGGTTCGTACGTGATTGCCATCGATTACGCCGTATTGATTGGCTACTTCTGCATCATGGCTGCCATTGGTGCCTGGGCGCTTCGCCGCACCAAACACCAGGAAGATTATTTCATGGGAGGTCGCAGGTTTGGAAAACTCCTCCAGACCTTTGCGGCCTTTGGGGCGGGAACCGGGGCTCAAGACCCAATTCTCGTGGGTCGAACCACCTGGACCAGTGGGCTCACCGGCATCTGGAGCGTGCTGATGTGGCTGTTTGTGACACCCGTCTACTGGATCACGGGTGTTTGGTACCGCCGCATGCGCAGTCTGACACTTGGAGATTTTTTTGTCGAACGGTATGAATCACCGGCGATGGGCGTTGCGTATACAGGCTTCGCACTTGCATTCTGTTGTATGTACCTTTCCACCATGTTCACAGGGATCAGTGCGGTAGCGGGTGCGATGTTCGGTGTCACGACCGTGGAACTATTTGGAGCACAAGTCCAACTACAAATGGTTTTCGTACCGACGATTGCACTTTTTGTGGTGATTTACGGTGCGCTTGGCGGTTTAACTGCTGCTTATTGGACCGACTTGATCCAGGGCCTTTGCATTATTGTGTTGTCGGTGTTGTTGATTCCCTTTGGGCTCAATGCCCTGGTCGAAAAATTTGGGAATCCAGAGTCACAGACCATGTTCGACGGTTTCCGGATTTTGCACGAACGCCTTCCCGCAAGTTATTTTGAAGTGCTTGGCGGGCCGCGGGCGGGAGAATTCCCGCTGCATTACATCATTTCGCTTTCGCTACTGGCAGTGGTGGGCATTGTCGTCCAGCCTCACTTTATCGTTACGGGTGGAGGGTCCGCAAAAACCGAGAGCAACGCTCGAATCGGTCTTGTAACCGGCAATTTTCTCAAACGACTTTGCACCGTGGGTTGGGCCTTGACCGGCCTGATCATCCTGGCACTTTTAGCCGACAACGTCGAAATTGCCGAGGTGAAAGATCGAGCCTGGGGCGTTGCCAGCCGTGAATTGTTGGGTACTGCAAAACTAGGCTTAGTCGGACTGATGCTGGCGTGCTTGATTGCAGCGCTGATGAGCACCGCCGATACAATGATGCTTGTTTGTTCGGCATTGGTTGTTCACAACGTTTATGCCCCTTTCTTCAATCCCGATGCGACAGAGCGGACTTATGTGAATACGGGAAGAATTGTCGGACTGATTGTTGTTGCTGGATCGGCATTTGCGGCATTAGCGATTAGTGATGTCTTGAAGCAGTACACAATGGCGTTGGAATTACCCATCGTGTTTGCTGCGCCTTTCTGGATCGGAATGTATTGGCGAAGGTCCGGTAAGCTGGCTGCCTGGGGGACAATTTTGTTTGCCTTTGTCGCCTTCTTTGTGGCACCGGTCATGCTGCCGAGGCTCTGGCCCGCATTGCGGGAAGATCCCCAATTTACCATCGCCACCGATCGTGTCAGTCGAACGATTTCCCGCAAGGCGACTGCGGTCGATGCTGGCCGGCGCACGGGTTGGGAGGCAGCCCACCAGGAGGCTTTGAAGAATCCTGATGAAGCAGAACGGAAGTCGCTCCTGGCCAAGCTGGGTCCTGCTCCGCCCCAGGCGGTCGTTGGCGAGTCATTCCAGGAAAAACTGCCCCCGCTGGGCGGAACGGCCGTGTTTTGGAGTGGTGGTTTGAAACCGGCGGAGGGTGAGAAACCAACTTATGAAACAGTCAGCGATTCCAGCGAGGACAATGGCAAAACGGTTGTCGAGCGGCGGTCGGGCAAATCGGTAGGGCAAGGATCGTTCAAGGTTGATTTTTTGCTCTATCAATGGATGGGGGTCGATTTTTCCGGGTTGTCACCGGCAATGCTTAAAACCATGCGTTTACCTCCCCGCCTGATTGCCCCGTTCGTGGTGCTTTTCGTGTTGTCCTGGTTAACGCCAAGAAACAGCAAGGCGGCGCTTGATCGGTTTTATGTGAAGATGAAAACGGAGGTTAAGCCCGAACCAGAAGAGGACCAACGTGAGATGGAGGCCTCCTATGACACACCGGACCGTTTTGACCAGCTCAAGATTTTCCCAAATTCTGAATGGGAATTCACCAAACCGAGCTATTTCGATGTGATCGGATTTATCGTTTGTGTGATGATCTGTTTTGTGATAGTCGGGTTGCTCGTGTTCCTGGTAAGCCTGGGTGGTTAAAGAACCCATGGGTTTGGCAACACGGTTCTGGCAGTGCAAAAACGGTTTGTCCAACCCCTTCCTGGAGTTTGAACGGACGCAGGGGAGGGGTCTTAGTTCCAGCGTTTGGAAACTTCTTCCCGCATGAAGGCGAGTCCATCCCGGGCCAGCTGTTCTTCGCTTTCATACATCCGTCGCCAGATCTTGGTTGCAGCCGCAATTTCAGGTAGTGCCACGCCAAACGCCTCGATCACCATCCAGCCGTCGTAACCGACTTCGTGCAAGGTGTCGAAGTTCGTATCCCAGTGCACATGGCCTTGACCTGGGGTGCTGCGGTCATTCTCCGAAATGTGCACGTGACAAATCACATTGGCACAGTCGCGAATGGCCTGGGCCACACATTTTTCTTCGATATTTGCGTGAAACGTATCGTACAGCACTTTGCAATGTGGATGATCGACGTCACGCACGAAGCGCGCGGCATCTGCATGCGTGTTGAGCAAATAGGTCTCAAAACGGTTGAGCATCTCGACACCCAATAGCACATTGCAGGTTTCTGCATATTCGGCTGTCTGTCGCATCACGTCGACGCCCCACTTCCACTCGTCTTCGGTGGGGCCTGCACCACTGAAAATACCGATGGCCGAGTGAAAAGGACCAACCAGGCTTTCTGCCCCCATGGCCTGGCAGCAATCAAGGGTTCGCTTGTTGAGTTCTATTGCGTGCTGGCGAATGGCCGGGTCGGAACTAATGGGGTTGTCGGGTTCGTTACGGATCGTCACCGCCGTACGCTCAAGTCCTATGGCTTCGAGTTTCTGGCCATAGCGTGTCCACTTGTCAACGTCGAGATTAAACAGGGGCACTTCCACTCCATCAAAGCCCATCGCTTTGAGGCGCTCAATCATCGGCAAGTGTTCGTCGCTGACGTCGCCAGACCATAACAGCAGGTTCATTCCATATTTCATCGAGGCCATTTCCTTTCGTGTTCAGTGACTGTTGGTTCTCGGCGATTGTTAGGGTACGTAGGCTCTGTTTGGATTATGGCTTGGTAACACCTGCGGATTGCAGGCTAATCCTGCCCCACCTAAGATGACACCTGCCGGGCCGGATGACAAGAACCGGCGGGATTTGTTTTCCATGTCGGCAGGCTCACAGTTTCTGCCAGTTTAGCCTGTCATTTGGGGAAAGGCGCCGCGGTGTTTGCAGGCAACAGTCCTGGTACGTGTCGTGTCCTGCGTTCCGCAGGCCATGGCGATTGACCTTTTCGTAAGCCTGGCGATTACGTGACCTGACCCAAGCAAGCCACGATGTGACTTGCTACGATACGGGTTGGGTGGCTTCCGGAACGATTTTCCAGCGGAAAGAGTGTGTGAGTTATGAAGCGAGTATCGATTGCAATTTCTTTTGCCTTGGCGATTGTCCAGGTGCTCAGAGTGGTTACTGCTTGCGTAGCCGATATCGATCCAGAAGTGATGAATCGCATTAAGCGAGCGTTACCTGCTTCGGGTTTTGAGGCACCCAGTGACCCGCACCGAGTACTGATTTTCACGAAGACCAACGGATTTCGACATGATTCGATTCCCGTGGGTGTTGTGGCCTTGACCAGGCTTGGCTCGACTACGGGTATTTATGAGATTGTACATAGCGAAGATGATGTGATGTTCGAACCCGAGAACCTGAACACGTTCGACGCTGTGATCATGCTAAATACGACGGGCGAAGTTTTCCGGCCGAAGTCACTGCCAGATGATCCGCAAGAGCGTGACGCGGCACTCCAGCGGGAAAACCGTTTAAAGAAGAGCCTTGTCGACTATGTCAAGAGCGGGAAAGGGCTCGTGGGTGTGCACTCGGCTACCGATACTTACAAGAATTGGAAGGCCTACAACGAGATGATGGGGGGCGTTTGCGTCGGTCACCCGTGGCACACCGAGGTTCCCATTCGCCTGCTTGACGCCTCCCATCCGCTAAACGCGGTATTTGGTGGGCGGGGATTTATGATCAAGGACGAAATCTACCAGTTTCGCGACGGGACTGCGCGGCCCCAAGATCGGCGAATGTTGTTGAGTTTAAATCCTGACTGGGAACCAATTTCAAAGGGAACCCGGGAGGATGGTTTTTATCCGCTCAGTTGGATTGCCCAATACGGCAATGGGCGAACTTTTTATTGTGCCCTGGGGCACCGCGATGAAACTTATTCGAACCCAGCGGTACTCCGACACTACCTGGCTGGCATTCAGTACGCACTGGGGGACCTGGCGGTCGATGACGCACCGATCGTCATTGACAAGCAGGGTGGCAAACAATAACGGGTCTGGTGAGTCTGCTCGGAAGCAGGGGTGTGGCCACGTGTTGGCGGGATCGTCCCTACGATTGCACCTCTGGGCGGTCACGAAATTCGTCCAGCGACTCCGGATTGGCAAGAGCTTCGGTCTGCTGAACTAGCCTCCCGTGAATGATATCTTTCACGGCCAACTCGCTGATCTTGCCACTTCGTGTGACAGGAATGTCAGCGACCTGCACTATTCTCTTGGGGACGTGGCGTGGGGTTGCATTGGTACCGATCGTGGTACAAATCCTGGAGTGCAGTTCATGGTTCAGTTCACACCCTTCGGCCAGCTTTACAAAGAGTACAACCCGCGTATCTCCTTTCCACTCTTGACCGACGACAACACTACCGATGACTTCTTCGACAAGTTCAAGTTGGCGATATATTTCAGCGGTGCCAATACGTATTCCTCCGGGATTGAGCACCGCATCGGATCGCCCGAAAAAAATCATGCCACCTCTTTCGTTAACCATCACGTAATCACCATGATGCCAGACATTGTCATATCTGGAAAAGTAGGCAGCACGATATTTTACTCCGTCCGGGTCATTCCAAAAGCAGACGGGCATTGATGGGAACGGCTGTGTGCAAACAAGCTCCCCCTTGTCACCCACCAGCGATTTTCCCTCAGCATCAAAGACTTCAACGGCGTGGCCAAGCGACCGTGTTTGCAGTTCACCACGATAAACGGGGAGTATCGGGCAACCCAACACAAAGCAGCCAATAATGTCAGTCCCACCGGAGATGGAGGCCAACAGCAGATCTTTCTTGACATGTTCGTAAACGTAGTCAAAGTTTTCCGGTACCAGGGGAGAACCGGTCGAGAGGATTGTCCGTAGTTTCTTCAGTTGATGGGTTTGGGCAGGACAGAGCCGGACTTTATTGATCGCAGAAATGTATGCGGCACTGGTACCAAATACAGTAATCTCTTCGGCATCGGCCATGTCGAACAAGATCCTGGTTTTTTTCATGGTGGGCGCACCGTCGTAGAGCAAGATGGTAGCACCCACGGCAAGACCACTTACCAACCAGTTCCACATCATCCAGCCGCAGGTGGTAGCGTAGAGAATGTTGTCTTCGCGACGCAGGTCGGTGTGCAGGATGTGTTCCTTGAGATGCTCGATGAGCGTTCCTCCGACTCCGTGAACAATGCATTTGGGTTTCCCCGTCGTACCGGAAGAAAACATCACGTACAACGGGTGATCAAAGGGTACTTGTGTGAAACGGAGTGGGGGAGGAGAACCCGATTCGATCAAGGCATTGAACACTTGCCGGGAAACTTTGCCCCGGAGGGCTGGCATGGCTTGTTTCGCGGGATTGACATAGGGGCACAGGATGAAGTGTTCGATAGATGGTATCTGCTGGACGACTTTGCCGGCTGTTGCCGAAGTTTCAATGAATTGCCCTTTGTAGTAGTAACCGTCTGTGGCCAGAAATACTTTAGGTTCAATTTGACCAAAGCGGTCAACCACGCCGTCGGTACCGAAATCGGGCGAACAAGATGACCAGACGGCGCCGAGGGAACTGGTTGCCAGCATCGCGATGACCGCTTCGGGCATGTTGGGTAGCATTCCAACGACGCGATCACCGACGCCTACGCCCATGTTTTTCAGCGCTGCGGCAAGCCAGGCAACCTGCTGGTGCAGCTCGGTGTAGCTCAAACTCCGGCGTACCTTGTCTTCACCCCAGAATACGATTGCAGTTTGTTCGTCGCGGTAACGGAGCAGGTTCTCGGCAAAGTTCAGTCGTGCTCCAGGAAACCACTTTGCCTCATGCATCTCGCGCCCTTTTTCAAGGACGCGTGAGTATGGTTGCGAACTGATGATGCCGAAAAATTCCCAGACAGCTTCCCAGAAATGTTCCGGCTCGCGAATCGTCCAATCGTAAAAGGACTGAAAGTCAGCGAATTCAAGTGCAAACTGTTGCCCGATACGCTCCATGAGCGCAGTGATTTGCGCATTCTTGATCTGGTCGGCAGATGGTTCCCAAAGTTTCATGGCCTTGAAAGTTTTGATTTCTGACAAGAGTCGTTAAATTCCTGGAAAAAAGAAGGGATTGGAGCCCATCGGTTGTTGTCCGTCCAGGCAGTTTCTTAAACAGTTTGGTGCCGGAGGTCAGATTTTGACTTGCTTTTGCAAAAAGCACGAAGCTGGATAACGTGTTGAGAAAAATTTCACTCCTGGGTTCCCTTCATAGGGCTTACACGGGAAATCGTGTTTTTTGTGTTGATGTTTTCCCATGTTCCTGCTGCCTGGGTGATTGGATCAGTCGTAGTAGTCAATAAGCGCCTGGATCGGGGCGGTTAACTTCTGCTCCCCGTTCAGGAATTTCAGGTTCATCAGGAAACGAAACCCGACCACTTCGGCGCCGGCAGTCTTGCACACGAGTTCGGCAGCATGTGCGGTACCACCCGTGGCCAGAACGTCATCGACAATCATGACACGATCACCACTTTCTAAATCTCCCTCCTGGACTTCGATGATATCTTCCCCGTATTCCAGGCCGTAGCTTTGCTGAATGGTTTGACGGGGCAGTTTCCCTTTTTTTCGAATCAACACGAGCCCGGTTTCTAATTGGTGAGCCAGGGGGGCAGCGATTAAAAACCCGCGACTCTCGACTGCTGCTATCTTGTCGATTGGAAGATCAATGCTTTCTGCAAATTGATCGACCATGATCCGCATAGACTCGGGATCGAGCAGGATGGGTGTGATATCTTTAAAGACAATCCCAGGTTTGGGAAAATCAGGTACGTCGATGATTTTTTCCTGCAGGGTTGCCGCCGTTGATGGGGCCATCTGTTACTCCTTGGTAGAGGTCGCTCTAACATGGAAGGGAGTGACCTGGAAATTGCTTGTTGGCGACCTCTAGCAATGGTGATGAGATTGTGACTCGATCGCAAGTCCCTGCTTGATCCCCAATAAGACCCGTTGACGAATAGTTGCTGGACCAAAGCAGGTTTAATGTCTAAAACAGATTTTATGCCATGTAACCTGCTCCGATTGTACTGTCGATGGCCAGTTTTTCTAGGGTGCCTGTTTTTGCTGGCGGCTCGACCCGCGGATGGGTGGGCCCTTGATGGCTGGCCACAATGGGGAGGGCCGAGTCGCGATTTTCACGTCGCACGGGGGCCGGTCGACTGGAACTGGGATTCAGGACAACCGCGCCAACTTTGGCGGCGCGATTTGGGTGATGGCTACGCAGGTATCGCAATCGCTGAGCAAATACTCTACGCGATGTTTCGCCGTGACGATTTGGAACAGGTTACCGCGATCAATTCTCAAACGGGAGAGGTCATATGGACGCACTCTTATCCGGCGCCACCGCATGATGGTACTGATTTGTCCCCTGGTCCTGGGCCTCACGCGACTCCGGCAGTTGTCGGCAGCCGGGTTTTTACCGCCGGTGTAACCGGTATTTTGCATGCGCTGGATCGCACAAGTGGCGAGGTTATTTGGAGGCATCGGGTGATTGATGATTTGGGCGGGACGCTCAACTTCCGCGGATATTCACAAAGCCCGCTGCCATACAAAGACAAAGTTCTTATGAACGTTGGTGGTGCAGGCCAGGCGGTGATGGCCTTTGATCAGAAGACAGGAAAAGTATGTTGGAAAAGTCAGGATTACCGGATTTCCCATGTCTCGCCTCGCATGATCGACGTCGCCGGGCAGCGACAACTTGTCAGCATCGCGGATGGTTTTGTTTTTGCCCTCGATCCAGACGATGGCGATTTGTTGTGGCAATTCGAACATGGCATCGATGGAGGCCACATTTGCAGTACGCCTGCCTGGGATGGCAAAGAACACCTCTTCTTTTCTGCGGCGTATGGCAGGGGGAGCTGGGTATTGCAATTGACAGGTGACAGCGACTCGACAGAGGTCCAGCCACTTTGGCACCACCAGCGTCTGCGGGTGCACCACTCGAACATCATTGTACAAGATGGTTTGATATTTGCCCCTCATGGTGATTTTGGCGCCATCGTTTTTAGCTGTGTCGATTTGGTTACCGGTGAGGTGCTTTGGCAAACGAGAGAAATTGGCCGGGCAAGCCAATTGCTGGTCGATGGACGTCATCTCGTGTTGGACGAAGAAGGAAAGCTCATGGTCGTTTCGTTAAATCGAGAGACCCCTGAGATACACCACTCGATGCAACTCCCAGAGGGACAATACTGGGCACCACCAAGCTTGGTTGATGGCGTCCTTTATCTGCGCAACCGCAAGGAAATCATGGCTTATCGACTTGTACCTTAGGAGTTGCAATCAGCGACTTTCTCCAAGACTTTGCCACAAGAATCGAGTTGTTATTTGGAAACCAGGTTTGTCTTGCCAGGCCAGGTACTTCTGCTGGTTCACATGCTTTGCAGGCTGGTGCTGGGGTAGGGAGTTGGCCGGCTGCGATGGCAGCCCTGTTTAGCGACCCCCGCTTGTGGTTTCGGGAGCAGTGCCGAAAACTCGGTATTCCAGTGGTGTCGGCTCGTGCCCGGCTTGAGCCATGGCCGTTTCGATCAACTCATGACGAGGCGACAGTTTACACACAGGATCCGTCGCCGCCGCGTCGCCCGTGACTAAAAAGGCCTGACAACGGCAGCCACCAAAGTCAATTTCTCGCCGATCGCAACTTTGACACGGTTCTGGCAGCCAGTCCGTTCCACGAAAACGCTGGAAGACAGGATCGCTAAACCAAATCTCGTTCAGCGATTCATTCTGGACATTGGGGAATTCAAGGCCGGTAATTTCCCGTGCGGTTTGGCACGGCAGTACCGCCCCGTCGGGTGCGACAGTCAAAAAAACGCGGCCCCACCCTTGCATGCACGCCTTGGGAAACTCCTGGAAATAATCGGGCAGGACATGGAGGATCTCAAGCTGGCCACCAAGTTCTTCCCGTGCTGTGGCAACTACCTTTGCGGCATGCTCGACTTGTGAACGGTGCGGTAGCAGGGCTGCACGATTACGGAATGCCCAACCGGTGTATTGCACATGAGCCAGTTCCAATTTGTCGACTTTCCAGTCGGTCGCCAGGGTAATGATAGTTTCGAGGTGGTCGAGATTATGGCGGTGCAATACGACGTTGAGGGTGATGGGGAAATCACGTTCGCGGGCAAGTTCGACTGCCAGGCGTTTCTTCTCAAATGAGGGGGTGCCGGCCAGCCAGTCGTTCGATCTGGCATTGATATCGAGCAAACTGATCTGCAACGAGTCGAGGCCGGCCGATTTCAGCTCGTCGAGCCTGGGGCCGTCCGCCAAAGTTGCGCCGGTGCTCAGGTTGGAATAGAGCTCGAGTTGGCGAGCTGTTGCGACGAGGGTGGCGAGGTCGCGCCGAACGAGCGGTTCACCACCCGAGAAATGGACCTGGACCACGCCCAGCGCAGCTGCCTCGGTGAGCACCCGCTGCCAGGTTTCGGCATCGAGTTCTTTCTTGTACCGGGCAAGTTGGAGGGGATTGCTGCAATAGGGGCACTTGAGCGGACACCGATAGGTCAGCTCAGCCAGGAGTGCAAACGGCCTAGGAGGCGTTGTTGGCATCGTCGATCAAACCTCGACCCGCGAGGCGGTCCAGTAGTTCCAACAGGTCAGTTTGGATGGGATTGTGGGGAAATGACTGCGAAAGCTCATCCTCCAGATTTTTCAGCGACCGCCCATCGCACAGTTTAACAATCGCAGCGGCGGTATCGTTGAGAATGAGCATTCCTTCGGGAAACAGGAGTTGGTGTTGCTGGCGGAGGTCGTCCCAGCGGTAACGGACGCCTCGTGCAAGAACTGGACAGCAGAGTTTACGTTTTTCATTCATCCTGGCAATGCACGTGAATAGCGTCGAGTTGGGCCCACAGGACATCACACTTGAATTGCAAAGCTGCAACCGCTTGTTGTTGCGACTCGAGATCCTGACAGTACTCGAGCATGACTTCCAAACCATGCTCGCTGTCGCGTGTTGCCAGAGGAGGACGCGCTCGAAAGTAGGCAAACGCGGCGGGATCGATCCAGTCGTAATGTTCTTCTAGAGCAGCAAGTCGTTGTGTCATCAGCTTGGGAGCAAACAATTCGGTAAGTGACGAGGCAACTCCTTCTACCCAGGATCGGGTGGCAACAAACTGAACATAAGCATCTACCGAAAATCGTACGCCTGGCAACAAGTGGCGATCTTGTTCGAGTTCGTCGCGGGACAAGCCAACCCCCTCCCCCAGCCGGAGCCATTTTTCAATCCCCCCCGGTTCCGTTTCGGTCCCATCGTGATCAATGATCCGCTGGATCCACTGCCGACGAATTTTCCGAACCGGGCAGCGCGAGAGCAACACGGCATCTTTGACCGGAATGTTCTTCTGATAGTAGAAACGGTTGGCTACCCAACATTGAATATTTTCTTGAGTCAGTGTTCCCTCGTGCATGCGTTGATGAAATGGATGCTTGTCGTGATACCGCGACTGTCCAACCTCACGGAGCCGTTCGATGAATTCATCGGGAGACCAGCGTTGCATGGGAGTCAAAGCCAGGTGGTGAGTAGTGACTATGTTCAGAAAACAAATTCGTCTCCGTCCGTACCAATGTCAATGCCCTGTTTTCGGACCTCAGCGTGTTCAGGTGAGCTGGTGTCGAGCATTGGATTCGTATTGTTGATGTGCACATAAACGCGGTAACGTACGGGCAATTCCGTTAGCCATGCGAGGCTGCCCTGCGGGCCGCCAACGCAAAGATGGCCCATCTGGGCGGCGGTTCGGTCCGTGATTCCGTACTGACTTGGTTCGTCATTCGACCAGAATGATCCATCGATCAGGAGGCAGTCGGCACCGTCTACCGCGTTGCGGAGCGACTCGTCGACCTCGAGAACTCCCGGGGTGTAAACGAGCTTACCCCCGGTTTGTGGATCGCGGATCGAAAGCCCAATCACAGCTCCTGCCGTCGTGGTGGGTTCGGGGGAGACATAACGGGGTGCGTCGCGGCCTGTTTCGAAAGCACGAACTTCCAGACCCCCATCGGGGTCGTTGGGAGGGGAAAGTCGAAACGGCTCGTTGAGTTGGATTTCGTTCCAGGGGCGGTCGGCGAAATGGGCAAGTAGCGGAGCGATCGGAAAGTGCCCGCTGAGCCAGCGTCGTACGATGGCCGTGCTGTGGATGGCGATCACACCCCCCTCACGAAGTTGAAGCAGCCCAGAGGTGTGATCCAACTCAGCATCGGTGAGCACGCAACCGGCAATCGAAGTTCCCCGTGAGCACGTTGCGGAGGGGCCAAGTTGGGGGAAGTCCATGATTTGATGACGCACGTCGGCCGAGACGTTGAGCAGGAACCACGAATCCCCGTTGGCAGAGATGGCAACAGAAGATTGGGTGCGCCGCTGTACGCACTCCGACCCGGCGCGCACCCGCTGGCAGTTTGGGCAGCCGCAATTCCACTGGGGAAGCCCACCACCAGCGGCCGAACCAAGGATGCGGACCCGCATTAGTCGTTGCGTTCGGTTGCTGGATTGTCCGGCACCGCTACGTTGTCCCTTCCGGCGACCTGGCCAGTACTGTCGATTGGTAGTGGCAACTCGCCGTCGGTGTTCGCGTAGGCTGTTACCTCCATGCTCAGCGAAATTTCTTCAAAGTCGGGTTTAGTCCACTGCATGAAAGGCTCCTTTTATTCAAGAGTCATCAGGAATGCAAACAGATCATGAAGTTGTTTGACGTTCAGGTTTTCGACAAGATTACCCGGCATCAGAGAGATATCAAGTTTTTGTACTTCTTCCAGGTCGCGTTTGTGGTATGAATGGAACTGCCCGTTTTCTTCGCGAAGCTGAATGTTGAAGTTCGATTCGTTGACACGGAGGCCTTTGATTGTTTTTCCATCGTCGGTAATGACCATCACCTGCTCGTAACGGGGATCAATGTCTTTGGATGGTTGTACCATCGATTCCATGATGTACTGGGGGGACCTGCGGCTGGCGATCCGATCGAGGGCCGGACCAATCCCCCCGCTGCGACGATTGAGTGCATGGCACTTGTTGCAGGCAGCCTTGTTTTCCACATCGAAGAAGAGCTGTTCGCCTGCCTTGGGATCACCGGAAAAATAGGGTTCCCAGTCACTCTCACCTGGAGCAAGAGCCAAACTTCGGATGTAGGCGATGATTCGGGCGATCTGTTCCTCTTTGAGCGCCTCGCCAAGTTTTTTCATGGTTGTGCCGGAGACACCCTTTTGGATAACACGGGTGATGTCGGCGTCGGTATTGCCATGCAGCCAGCGATCGTCTGTCAGGTTGGGGCCTTTGCCACCACGACCTGCCCCACCATGACAACCACTACAAAGGCCGCGAAACATGGCCTTGCCCTCGTCGAGCGCCTGTGGATCCATGGGGGCTGCAGTCTCTGGTGTTGATGGTTCGCGTGATTCGCCAGCCGGGATCTGGGGGGCGACCAACTCCGTGGGGGTGTTGGTTTCGGCATGGGCCAAACTTGTGGGCCGGGGTACCAGCAGAGACCACCACGCGACCAGAAGCCACGCTGCCATGACGACTGAAACCTCAAGGCCTGGCCTCGTACCGAGGATGCGGTGCTGCGATCGTGTCACTTGACGTTGCCTCATTGCACCACCTCGCTGCGTGAACTGACCACGTCGATCGGTATGTGCCATCGGGCAAACAGTTTTTTCAGGGTCGCGGATTCTTGCAGCTCAACAAAAACTTCGTCGATGGCCTCTTTGAGATCGGGTTCGGTGCGGCGCACAGCAGCACAGATGGGAAAGCGATCGACGGTGTCGCTGGCGGGCAACATTTCCAGGCGGCCGGGCCAGTGTTGGGCGGCCAGCCAGTTACCGCGCGTCGAGACCACATAGGCGGCGTCAACTTCTGCAGAGGTTACTGCGACAAACAGGGCGGGAAGGTCAGGGTAGGAGCGGACGACGCGGCCCTGAAGTCCGCGGACGGCAACGCCTGACTCAACCGCGACAGGGCCGTCTCCCGACGATTTCGAGTTCGTCCCTGCCCGCACGGCCCATTGATAGCCGGCATGGTAGTAGGGGTTGGTATAGATGACTCGGCCCGCAAACCGATCATCGGGCGTGATGCCGAGAATGACGTCGCACAATTTTTTACTGGCCAATTTACCCGGATAAGAGTCGTGCGATGAATAGGCCCAGTAAATATCGAGCGACACACCCAGGGCCGTGGCAATCTGTTGGGCAATCTCGTAGTCAAGCCCGGCCGGCTTGGGATGCGCTGTCGAGAACGGCAGATTATGCTGATCGAGGGCGACGACCAGGGTGCCGCGCGAGCGAATTTTCGCCAGTCCGCCATATCGTTTCTGGGAGTGTTGGCGACGGTCCATTTTCGGTTCGAGGCCACGATCGACGCGTTGGTGTACGACCGGCGTGCGCTGCTGTTGGCCCAGCGGAGTCTGCCCGTTCCCGGCTGGCTTTGCCTCAGCGTGATTGGCCTCTTGAAAAGCGGGGAAGTAGGGGATGTGGTATTTGGCAAGTGTTTGGGAGACGATCCCTTTTTCGATCAATCTTTTGATGGCGACATCGACATGTGTTTTCAACTCCGTGTCGCCGTTCCGCATGGCGATCGCTATGTTCCAGCGCTCTTCTGGAACCTGGTCCTCGATCAGAACAGCGTTTAATTCTGGGGAGGTTTTGAGGATCCAACCAATATTCGACCAGAGGTAAGCGTAGTCGATATCACCTTGATCCAATGCGGTGAGAACTGCCAATTGTGTGCCAAACAGCCGACGCAGATATCCATTTTGCCGCAGATTGTAATCAGCGACCGTACCGGCTTGAGTTCCGATTCGGCGCGAGCGTTCCCCGTGCAGCTCAGTCAGCGACTTCACCGTGGGGCTGTCCTCGCGTTTGACGAGCAGGTAGCCCGTTCCGTAGTAGGGTCGGGAGTAAATAACTTTGCCGGCAAGTTCTTCCTCATCGTCCATTGCTTGCGGATCAACAGCCGCACCCAACGCCACGTCACATTCGAACTGAAGCAATGCCCCAATAGCGGTTTCGCGGAGGACGTCGATCCAATTCAACTCCAATTCAACTCCCAGCTCGATTGCCAGGGCCTGTGCAAGTTCGAGGTCGAAACCAGGTTTTTCGGGATCGGCGCTGGAATAGGGCAGATTCGCCGGATCCATGCTCACGCTCAGTTTGCCTTCGCTTTGAATTTGTTGCCAGGTATCAGTAACGACGACCGGCTGAGATGGCTCAACCAGCGGTGCCCGATGCACGAGACCATACTTGGCGAAGATTGCCGTGAATTCAGCGCGCCGCAAAAGATTGGTGACCGCGCGTTCAATTTGAAGCCTCAGCTGCTGGTCATCGGCCCGGACGGCCAGTCCGATATTCCAGCGATGCTGAGGAACAAATTCTGCCACAATCTGGAGTGGTTTCTGGGGATGCTTGCGAAGATACCAGGCAGTAAAGTCGGTATCGGCCAGCGCGCCGTCGAGTTTTGCCGCGTGAAAGCCGTCGAGCAGGGATTTCCGGGATGCGAACCGCACCAGGGTTTGGTCCCTGCTGGAAAGAGGGACCGTTCCCGTGACAAGGCCAACGCGACGACCACGCAGGTCGCCAAGCGATTGCACGGTGCGATTGCCGCGCTGAATGACTAGCCCAAACTGCCCAGCCGCGTAGGGCGCGATCCAGGTCGCAACCGGGCTGTTGGGCATACCCTCTGGTACGCCGATCACCACATCGCATAGCCCGTTCTTAAGTTTTTTCCAACGGCACGTGTCGGCTGTACAGCCGTTAAGTTGCAGCGGGCGGTCCAGTTTTGCAGCGATCAACCTGGCAACCTCGACATCGACACCTTTCCAGCTTCCATCGGGACGTTGGCCTGAACGGGGCATGGCGGTGGTGTCGACGCAGAACCGCAACGGCATCCCCGCTCCCCAAAGCTGGATTGGAGCAGCACAAATCAGGAGAGTCCAAACCACTCCAGCGACAACAAGCCGATAATCAGTTTTTAGGGTCTTCAAATCAAACATCTACAGTCGGTAATCGGTGGTTGCATGGGGAGCGGTGGTCGTCCTGCTGGGTGATCTGGCCGTTTCCAAGATGCGTCCAGGAGCGTGCCATTAATCGGGCAAGGCAAACACAAAGAGTGTATTTCCGCGTCGTCCGTCGCGCAACCATGGTGCACCATCGCCGGCAAAGCCGGCAGTCCAACCGCCCCATCCGGCGCACACCGCAATGTATTGTTTGCCGTCAAGTTTATAGGTAATGGGTGATGCGTGATGCCCCGATCCGCATTGGAAATACCAGAGTACATCGCCTGTTTTTGCATCATAGGCCGAGATGTATCCCTCGGCGTCGCCGGTGAATACCAGCCCGCCGGCCGTTGCCAGCACACCTGCCACCATGGGCGAACGTGTATCTACACTCCATTTGGTCTCCCCCGTGTTGACATCGATGGCCTTGAACGAGCCGGAGGCCTCATTGTCGATGAGCGTTAAGGAACTTCCCCAATAGGGTTGACCTTTAATGAAGAAGGCTTTGCCAGACGTGAAGTTTGCACAATTGTTGATGACTGGCACGTAGGCACAGTTCGTACCGGGATGATAAGCCATCGGATTCCACTCTTTTCCACCCGCCGCCCCTGGGCAAACCCGCACACCTTCTTCGGTTGGCAGCGCCGCCTCACTGACAAACGGACGCCCCGTCTTGGGATCCAGTCCCTCGACACCTTTCGATCGGTCGGTCCAGTTGACTTCACAGAACGGTTTGCCGTACAGAAACTTTCCGTTCTCGCGATTCAGGCAATAGAAATAGCCATTGCGGTGGGCTTGGACCAGGGCTTTGACCTTTTTTCCCTGGTGCTCAACGTCGACCAGCACTGGCGTATTGACACCGTCATAGTCCCAAACGTCGTGCGGGCTGTTTTGAAAGTGCCATTTGTAGCTGCCGTCGTCGGGATTCAGTGCAACAATCGAACATGTGTAAAGGTTGTCGCCCTTACGAACTTCGCCGTTGAAATCGGGTGAGGGGTTCCCGATCCCCCAATAGAGCGTGTTGAGTTCAGGATCGTAGGTGCCGGTAACCCACGCCGAGCCGCCACCCGTTAGCCACGACTGGCCTTCCCACGATTTGAGTGCTTGCCGGGCATGCGGTTCTTTATCTTTTGCGTTGGGAACGGTGTAGAACCTCCACAGCCGCTTGCCGGTTTCGACGTGGTACGCGTCGATGAACCCACGAATGCCATATTCTGCGCCGCTAATACCGATTATCACTTTGTCGTCAATAACCAGGGGAGCGACCGTTGCGCTGTAGGCGAGCTTGTAGATATCTTTTTCTTCTTGACCGTTTTCGCCGTAAGCGGTGATCGGTTCATCCCACAGCTCTTCACCCGTATACCGATCAAGACAAACCAGATGTGCGTCGAGAGTCGACATGTAGAGGCGATTTCCCCAAGCTCCAAAGCCGCGGTTCACGGCGTCGCAGCACAATGCCAGATTATCGGGTAACGACTTTTGATAATGCCACAGATGCGAACCCGTGCGACAGTCAATTGCGTAGGCATGGTTCCAAGGCGTGGTGATGTACATGATGCCATCGATCACCAGCGGCGAGCACTCAAAACCATCGAGGACACCCGTTTGAAATGTCCACACCGGGATCAGCTTATCGACGTTCTGGCGGTTAATTTGGGTGAGTGCCGAATAGCGCTTGCTATCGTAGGTACGACCATACATAAGCCAACTGGCATCGTTCTGTTGCGCTTGGAGCAGATCGTTCTGATCGACCGGCCCGACCGCCTCTTGCGACAGGAGCTGATGGCTGGGAATCAATAGTACTCCAAACACGATCAGCGCTGAAAAACCTGGGATGTGGCGTAAAAAACACACGACGAAACCCTCCATTTCGAAGCACGAGACGTAGTAAAATCGACCACGAGACTGTTCGCAGATCTTACCAATTTATGGTCGCTAAACAAGTACTGGCGACCTTGGTGAGACCGACCTCAACTGGTACCAACAATAACGTTTTGCTAAAAAAACCCAGATTTCATCGATTTTGTTGGCCACAACACATTCGAGCACCGGTGGTATCCACCCATCGAAAAAGTAGCACACTGGCAATTCATAGGCCAGTCAAAATTGGCGGAGTCAATGACACCAAACCGGGGGGCAAACGGGGGTGGTCGATCGTGACGGCAGGTCACTTGTGGTTTCGCGAGCGGGCGCAAATAAACGCTGCTGACGAGAACATCAAGGGTTTACGACCCCGTGATTGAACTAAGCCAGATACTCGGTGTTACCACAGATGCTGATTGCCTGGCCGGAGATTTTGCTCCCCGCGTCCGAGGCAAGGAAGAACATCATCTGGGCAATGTCTGCTTCGGTCACAAATTCCCGGAGTGAAATCTGGTTCAGATAGATCTGCTCCATTTCTTCGTTGGAGAGATTGCGGGCCTGGGCTTTATTGCGGATGACATCCTGGGCGCGCTGATTGGAAACAAGCCCGGGCTGGATCGCATTGACACGAATTTTATGCGGGCCTAATTCGATGGCGAGACTTTTGGTGAATCCGACGACTGCCCATTTTGAAGCCGCATAGGGAGTCCGGAGGGGATAACCAAAGCGGCCTGCTACCGACGACAGGTTGATGATCGAGCCACCACCACTTTCTTTCAGGAGTGGCACGGCCCGACGAGTGCACAGGAATTGTCCCGTAATGTTGACGGCCATCGTCTGATTCCAGTCTTCCGGGTCAATCTCTTCGACGGCGAGGGTTGGACCCGCAATCCCGGCGTTGTTGATCAGGACGTCGAGTCCGCCCAGGTTTTTACGAACTTCGCCGAAGAGTTTATCGACTTGGGCCAGGTCGGCCACGTCGGCGAGACATCCGTGCAGGCCCGGAATTTCACTCAGAGCAGTTTTGAGATGCGCCTCTGAAATGTCGCAAATCTGTACATTTGCACCGTCGTCCTTAAAGAGCTTTGCGGTGGTTCGGCCAATTCCCGATGCCCCGGCTGTCACGAGGACACGGGTGGCTTGCTTGAGACCCATAAAGATTTCCTTTCCATGAAAGCAGTCGTTGTGTCGACAGGATACAACAGATCACGGCCAAATGGCTAGGGTGGGAAAAGCGGGGCGGTAACATTTGTGCCCCAGCCATGAACCCCATTGCGCTGACCATGGGAGGCAGGTTGGATGGGGATATATCGACAAAATGCCTGGGGGTTTCTTCTTGTGCGGACCTGACACGAGATCGACAACACATAAACCATGCGGCGTTTTTTGGCAGGTATTTTTTACCAGACACTTGCCGGTCCCCCCGCAAGGGGTCTCCTTCCCAGTGTGGAGTGCGGGGTCTGTCAGTCAGCAGAAAATGCGTAAATACACGTCTGTTGGTACGTATCGCTTGGCTTCAGAATAACACTGGGAAAATCGGGCTGATTCACCGAATCGGGAAAATGCTGGGTTTCGAGGCAACATCCGCTGCGCCGGGCATAGGTCTTACCCTGTTTTCCTTCCTGCCCGAACAGGAAGTTGCCACCGTAGAACTGGACTCCAGGTTCGGTCGTCCAGACGGTCAGGGTTCTCCCCGACGACGGATCTTTTAACACGGCTGCCAAACTCAGTTCACCCAGCCTGGATTTGTTGAGTACATAGTTGTGGTCATAGCCGGTAGTTGATGTGTTGTCCAGTTCTGCAACACGCAGGCCGATCGGCGTGGGCTGGCGAAAATCGAGCGGGGTTCCTTCGACCGATACAATCTCCCCCGTGGGAATAAGCGTGTCGTCAACCGGTGTGTAGTTATTTGCGTTGATGATAAGAATGTGGTCGTGAATGGTTAGTGCTCCGGCACCGGCGAGATTGAAGTACGCATGGTTTGTCAGGTTAACCGGTGAATTTTCGTCGGTGGTTGCTTTATAATCGATCCGAATTTCATTTTCATCGGTGAGCGTGTAAGTCACGGTAATATCGAGATTGCCGGGATAATTCTCTTCGCCAGCGGGGCTATGGTACGTGAACTTCACACCCCGCCCGCGGGCATTTTCAAACGGATCGGCATTCCAAATGACTTTGTCGAGGCTGCGCGTGATTCCACCGTGGAGGTGATTAGGACCGTTGTTAATCGCAAGCTGGTACTCTTTCCCGTCCAGGGAGAACTTGCCTTTGGCGATACGGTTGGCACAGCGGCCAGTTGTGGTCCCAAAATACTGGTGCTTGTCCGACTCGTAGTCAGCCACCCTGTCGAAACCAAACGCGACATCCGCCAATTGACCGTCTCGATCGGGTACCTCAACGCCAATCAATGTCGCTCCGCGCGTCATGACTTGCATGATCATTCCCGCAGGGTTTTTGACGGTGTAAACGTCAACCGTTTCTCCAGATCTTGTTTTACCAAACTCTTTTTTCATCACTTCTTCACTGACGGCGAGTTGAGAAAATAATGTGGCCAGCAGGATTAACAAGCATGGCTTGGGCATTTGGTTTCTCCCATTTCGACAATTCGGTATTGTTGCACGTGTTCGTCTCAAGGGACTCGGTCTTTTTGCCCGGCTAATTTTTCCCTCCTGTTGGCCGCCAGTTTACCACATGTGTTCGCTGTGAGGTAAGCAAAAATGCCGGGGCGTTTCGACGATCGCCCACCCGGGGCAGAACGTCACCCACATTGTCACAGAAAGCAAGCTGCTTGTTTTCGGGGACACGTGGGATCCCACGCCCACACCGCAATCGGTGCTCAATGGCCCCAGAAACTGGCTGGTTGGCTCATCAGCTCTTGATACACCTTGATCCCTTGTTCGAACTGGTCCAGTTCAAGATATTCGTCCGCGCGATGCGCCTGGGCTATGTCTCCCGGTCCCAACACGACGGCAGGTAAGCCGCCGGCGGCAAGATTGCTGGCGTTGGTGCCATACTTGACGCCGGCCGGTTCGACTGGGAATCCCAGGTTGGCCAGGACCTGCCCCACACGATCAGCCAAAGGACGATTCATATCGAAGGATAACGACGGATCGACCCTGATCTCGAGGTGTTCCACATCAAGTTGGGGATCACTTTCACAGAGCGGTTGCAGCACGGCTTTGACTGCCGGCAGGACGGGGGTGGCATCCTCCTCCGGCACCAGTCTACGGTCGATCAAGACCTCGCAAGATTTTGGAATTACGTTGATTTGGGAACCTCCCCGAATGACATTGATGCTGCACTGCGCTTTGCCAACCAGCGGATGGGTTGTTGTGACCGTGGGGATGTAGTCGCGTTCGATGGTGGTGATGACACGAGCCATTGCACTGATCGCCGAGCGGCCCTGGCTGGGATCGGAAGAGTGCGCAGCCTGGCCGTTGGTGCGAATCGTCCAGCGGACATACCCATTGTGTGCAACAATGAGTTGCAATTGAGTCGGCTCGCCAACCACCACGCCGACCGGGTACCAGGGGAGCTGGCTCAGTTGCTTTTCGACAAATACTGTTGCACCGGTCTTGGAAACCTCTTCCTCGATGCTGAACAGGATCGCAATGTTTGTGGAAAGTTGTCCGCTTTGCACTGCGTTTCGCAGGGCCCACAGCATCGCCGCCCCGGTTCCCTTGGTGTCGCACGACCCCCTGCCCCAGATTTTCCCGTCTTTGACAAGACCTTCAAAAGGGGGAACCGTCATTCCATCAACACCCACGGTATCCATATGGCTGTCGAACAGGAGCCACGGGGCCTGGCTGTTGACCTCGTGGGAGACGAGCAGATTGTAGGCGTCACCGGTCACCGCCAGGCGATCTGTTTTGAAGCCCCATGCTTGCGCGACCTGTTCCAGGTATTGGGCAAGCTGGCCCTCGACGAAGAGGATGCCTTCGGCAACACGGTTGATCGTGTTAAAGCTGACCATCCGCTGCAACAGTTGCAGGCAATCTGCAGGAATGACAAGTGACATGGAAACAGGAACCCTCCACAGGCAAGAAAATGGGTTGCGTCGGCACGGGTATCAGGAGCTGAGGGCCTGCGGCATTTTACTTTCCTTCGTCCCTTCCCTTCGTCGCAAGCGACACACCGTCCCTTCGTCGCAAGCGACACACCCCCTTCGTCGCAAGCGACACACCGAAATCATATCGCAATGACTACGGAGTTGGCAGTCTGATTCTGGATTCGACGCGAAACCGGTCAACGTGAATCCAGTCGTG